>JBFMAA010000064.1:0-31535 GCA_040755955.1 Thermodesulfobacteriota bacterium | reverse complement strand
CATTTCTTGACATTACATGGCTACCCCTGAGCCCGTTTTCGGCAGTCTTGTGTTGGTATAATCACGGAAATATGGTGGGTTGTAAAGGTTGCCGCAACCAGTTTCGAGAAGAACTTCCGTCTAAAAGGGTTTCCCCCGGAAGACTTTCTGAAAAAAAACCCCGTCGAGGGGGTGCCGCGACGGGGTTGGGGATAGAGGTACGGTCGGTATTAGAAGACGCCCTTGACCTTTCCGGTCTCGACGTCCACGTCGACTCGCCGGAATGCGGGGTTGGACCCGGTTCCGGGCATGAGGGAAATGGCCCCGGCCACGGGCACCACAAAGCCTGCTCCATTGTAGGTGAGGATGTCCCGAATGGGGAGTATCCAGCCCTTGGGTTTGCCCTTGATGTTGGGGTCGTGGGAGAGGCTCAGGTGGGTCTTGACCATGCAGGTTCCGAGCTTGGAAAGCGCGGGATCAGCTTCCATTCTCTTGGCCTTGGCTTCGGCTTCGGGGGTGTACGATACGCCGTCCGCACCGTAAACCTCTTTGGCGATCTTCTCGATCCTCTGGCGCAGCGGCAGCTCCAATTCGTAGAGGAGTCGGAATTCGTTCTTCTCTTCGCAGGCATCGACCACCGCGTCTGCGAATTCAAGGGCACCGTCGCCGCCCTTGAGCCAGTGCTCGGATACGGGGGCCCTTGCTCCGGCCCCTTCCGCAAGCCTCTTGACCGCTGCGATTTCGTCCTTGGTGTCGGTATAGAAGGAGTTGATGCACACAACCGGGTTGATGCCCGCCGACTTGACGGTTTTCACGTGATGGATAAGGTTTTCGCAGCCCTTCTCGACCCATCCCACGTTCTCGCTCTTGTATTCCTCGGGCATGGGGAGGCCCGGTCGGGGAACCGGCGCTCCGCCGTGGCACTTGAGCGCTCTGATCGTGGCGACGATGACCGCGGTGTGGGGTTTGAGTCCCGAGAAACGGCACTTCAGGTTCCAGAACTTCTCGAATCCGATGTCAGCGCCGAATCCTGATTCGGTTACATGGTAGTCGCCGAGCTTGAGGCCCACGCGGTCGGCGATGATCGAAGACTGGCCTATTGCGATGTTGGCGAACGGACCTGCGTGGACGAAGACGGGCTGACCCTCGACACTTTGCAGGAGGTTCGGGTTGAGCGCCTCGACCATCCAGGCGGTCATTGCGCCGTCGACTTCGAGGTCCGCGGTGGTTACGGGCTTCCCGTTCTTGCTGTACGCCACCACGATCTTGCCCATGCGTTCCCGCATATCCTTCAGATCCGTGGCCATGGCAAGGATAGCCATGATTTCCGATGAGACGGCGATCCCGAACTTGGAGTTCATCATGAAGCCGTCCATCTTCCCGCCGATACCGATGGTGATGTTTCGGAGGGCCTGGGCGCAGAAGTCAATGATCCAGCCCATTTCTACGTTGTTGGGGTCGATGTTCAGTCTGGGCATACCGCGCTTTGCCCATTCGCTGTCGTCGTAGTTGAACTCGTGCTGAATTCTGGCGGTGAGCGCGACCATCGCGAGGTTGTGTGCGTTCATGATCGCGTTGATGTCGCCGGTGAGGCCCAAAGAGAACGGAGTCAGCGGGATGCACTGCGCCAGACCGCCGCCGGCCGCGGATCCCTTGATATTCATGGTGGGGCCGCCCGAGGGTTGCCGGATTGCCGCGACCACGTTCTTCTTGCGCTTGCCCAGGCCTTCCACGAGACCCATACTCGAGGTGGACTTCCCTTCACCTAGAGGCGTCGGGGTGATTGCGGTCACGTCGATGTACTTGCCGTCAGGTCTGTCCTTGAGTCTATTGAGCACTTTCGCAAAATCGACTTTTGCTACGTAGTGGCCATGGGGCAGGAGTTCTTCCTTGGTCAGGCCGAGTTCCTCACCCTGTTGATACACGGTCTTCATTGTCTTCTCGGCCTCTTCAGCAATCTGCCAATCGGCCATCTTGGTAGGATCCAGAACCATCAATGCCTCCTTGGAGTTTCTTGTGCGCTCGACGGCCTAGTGTTATCAGTCGCGTGGTGTTCGCTCTTGAGCACCTGCTACGGCCGTAAGAGTTCACCACAGAGACACAGAGGACACAGAGAAATCCGGTAAGATCTCTGTCTTGCTCCGCGTTTTTCACGGCCATGTGGCAAATTGCCATCTGTTTCCAGCTTCATCATTCTTGGTGCCTTAGTCTCTTTGTGGTGAATTTCGTGGGATTTCCATTCCTCGCGGTCAACGATTACCTCCGACCTTCTCCTGATCATGCCATCTCAGGCCGTTCTGAGGTACGAAGCCGCGTTTGTGAACAGCGCCAGACCCATTCCTTCTTCCGGCAGCGTGAGCCGCGTCCAGCCGGGGTGGTTGGTCCGGTGCAGAAAGGCCTCAGGGTGGGGCATCAATCCGAACACACGTCCGCTCGGATCACAGACCCCGGCAATAGCCATTTCCGACCCGTTGGGGTTGAGGGGGTAGTCCATCGTGGGATTCATGCCGACGGGCTCGGCATACCGCACCGGGGCCTGGTGGCCTTTGACCAGAGCGGCGCTCAGCACGGGGCTTCGTCCGATCACCTTCCCTTCACCGTGTCGGACGGGCAGATAGAGTCGCTCGATCCCCCGGGTGAACACGCATGGCGACTCCGTGTCCACCACCAGGTGAACCCACCTGTCCTCGAAACGTCCCCTGTCGTTGCCTGCAAGCGAAAGGTCTCGACGGCTGTAGTCGCCGTCCATGGCGGGAAGCATGCCCAGCTTGGCGAGAAGCTGGAACCCGTTACAGATCCCGAGGATCAGCCCCCCCTTGTGCACGAACTCGATGAAGCGGTCAAAGAGCGTCTCCCCTTGGATTCGGGAGTGCTTTATTCGGTTTGCACATGCTTGCGCGCTACCCAGATCGTCCCCGTCGAGGAATCCCCCAGGTAGGACGATCAAGTGATAGCCCGCGGGGGTTACCACCCCGGTCGAAAGGATGTTGAGGTGCACCAGATCAACGGTGTCGAATCCGGCCAGATCAAGGGCGCGTCTTGTTTCGAGCTCACAGTTGATCCCATGGCCTGTAAGCACGAGGGCGCTAAGATTCATCAAGGTGTTCCCGTAACAGTGTGTCTCCTATCCTGTCAGAATAAGGGTTTCACGGATTCTGCGGCCAGGCCCAGGTACGTGGTCGGAAACACCCCAATGTAGATGATCACGACCGCGGCCACTGCCAAAGCCAGCACCATTCCCGGACTAAATTCCACAGCAGCGAGCTCTTCCTCAGGGGCCTCCATGTACATCTTCATAACCACCCGGAAGTAGTAGAAGACCGATGCAGCGCTGGTGAGCACGCCGATGATGACGAGCCAGATGTATCCTTGTGTCAACGCGGACTTGAAGATCGCGAACTTCGCCACAAAGCCTGCCAACGGCGGAATTCCGGCCAGGGAAAAGAGAAACAACGACATGGTCAGCGCGAGCATGGGGTGCGTCCTGGAAAGCCCCCTGTAATCGTCGAGCATGACGTTGGCCTCGCCCTGCCTTCCCACCAGCGCCACGATTCCGAATGCGCCGAGGTTCGTGAAGGTATAGGCCAGCAGGTAGTACAGCATGCTCGAAGTCCCCTCCGGCGTGCCTGCCACCATGCCGATCAGCAAGTACCCTGCGTGCGCAATACTCGAATACGCGAGCATACGCTTGATGTTCTCTTGTACCAGCGCGGCCAGGTTGCCCAGAATCATAGTCAACGCGGCCAGGCACCACAGGATGTTGGTCCATATCGCAGGAAGTTCGCCGGACGCCTCAAACAGCACACGTGCAAACGCCGCAAACGCCGCGGCCTTCACGCCCACCGACATGAACCCCGTGATAGGGGCAGGGGCCCCTTCGTACACGTCCGGTGTCCACATGTGGAACGGCACCGCAGCCACCTTGAACCCGAACCCGACTATAAGCATGACCATGCCTGCGGACGCCATCAGGCTCACCTGGCCGCCCTTGAAGTATTTGGCGAGTCCGTCAAGGCTCAGCGAAGCCCCGGAACCGTACAACAGGGCTGCACCATACAGGAAGACCGCACTCGAGAAGGCCCCCAGGATCAGATACTTCAAGGCCGATTCACGGGCCTTCGCGCTGGCAGGCATGATTCCCGTCAGCACGTACACCGAGATCGACAGGGTTTCCAGACCTATAAAGATCGTCAGCAGATGGTTCCCCGCGACCATGAACATCATGCCCGCACTACAGAACAGGAGCAGTACGAAGTACTCGTACGATTCCAGCCCCTGGTCGAAGAGATATCGGGTGGAAATGAGGATTGTCAGGCCCGCCGCGATCAGAATGAGCATATTGAAGAACCACGAGTATGCATCCACGGTGAGCATGCCGTTGAACGCGATCTGTTTCATGGTTCTCAGCGGCATATTGGCGAGGAAACCCAGTGCCACTCCCACGAGGGATATGACCGCAGACACGCCTATGGTTCCTTTGCGAAGGAATAAGCCGACCATCAGCGCAATGATCCCGGCACCACAGAGCAACAGTGCCGGACAAATCCCCGTGAGAATGATCTCGGGTAACTTTATTTGGACCATTCCGATCGCTCCTCATGCGCGGTCTTGCCGTGCAATCGTGTTCCGTCAAGGGAGGCGGCGACGGTCGTCCCGGCCTCTCTGTTGACCACCCGGTCTGCTGATCCTTCCCGTTCGGCCACGGCTTTGCGTTTGGTTTCTACCTGTTCGATCAGCTTCTTCACCGACGGTTCCATGGGTTTAAGAAAGGTATTCGGGTACACGCCTATCCAGACGACAAAGACCAGAATAGGTAACAGCACGACCACTTCTCTCGCGCTCAAATCCTTGAGCACGAGGTTCTTCGGATTTGTCACTTCCCCGAACATCACTCTCTGGAACATCCAAAGCATGTACACCGCGGCAAAGATCACACCTGTCGCACCGATCACCGCATACCAGGGGAACACCTTGAACGTGCCCACCAGGATCAGAAACTCTCCGATGAACCCGTTGAGCCCTGGAAGCCCGATCGACGAGAGAGTGAACACCATGAACAGCACGGCAAAGACCGGCATGACCTTGGACAGGCCCCCGAACTCCTCGATCAGTCGAGTGTGTCTTCTCTCGTAGATCATTCCCACGATGAGAAAGAGCGCACCCGTGCTCAAGCCGTGGTTGATCATCTGCAGGATGCTTCCTTCCAAACCCTGTGCGGTGAAGGCAAACATCCCCAGCATCACGAAGCCGAGATGGCTGACACTGGAAAAGGCCACGAGTCTCTTCACATCCGACTGGACCATTGCCACCCAGGCGCCGTACACGATCCCGATGAGTGCCAGCCAGCAAATCCACCATGTCGCGTCCAGCGCTGCGTTGGGAAACAAGGGAATCGCGAAGCGCACGAATCCGTAGGTCCCCATCTTCAGCAGTACCGCGGCCAGCACCACACTGCCTACGGTGGGTGCCTCGGTGTGGGCGTCGGGGAGCCACGTGTGAAACGGGAACATCGGCACTTTGATCGCGAACGCCAGGAAAAATGCCATAAACATCCAGAACTGCGCCTGAAGCGGGACATGCGCCTGGTACAGCTTCAACAGGTCGAAGGTGTATTCCCCGAGTTCCTTGCCGGCCGTCAGGTAGAGCACCAAAATGGCAACAAGCATCAGCAAGCTGCCTACGACGGTGTACAACACGAACTTGATCGCAGCATACAAGCGCCTCGCGGGATTGCCCCATATGCCGATCAAGACGTACATCGGGATGAGGACGATCTCCCAGAATACGTAGAACAGGAACAGGTCCAGCGCGAGGAACACTCCTACCATGCCCGTTTGCAATACCAGTAGGGAGATCAGGAATTCCTTGACCTTCACTCTGATATCTTCCCAGGACGCGAGGATCACTATCGGCCCCAATAGAGTCGTGAGCAGCACCAGGAACAGGCTGATTCCGTCGATCCCCATTTTGTACGAAATGCCCCATGTGGGAATCCAAGGATGGCTCTCCACGAGCTGCATGGCTGCACTCGACGAGTCGAACCACGCGTACACGAAGAGGCTCCCCACGAAGTCCGCGAGCATGGCGATAAGCGCTATCGATCTGAGCAGGTCGTGGGACTTCCTATTCACGAAAAGAAGTATCAGCACCGCCACGACCGGAACAAACGTGATAAACGTGAGAATAGGGAAGGGCAAACTCTCCATCAAAGGCACTCCTACCTATCCCATTTTCAGGACAAGATACCCGATTACTGCCACAAGTCCCACCAGGATGGACAGCGCATAGTCCTTCACGAGTCCTGTCTGGAACCAGCTCAACACCTGACCGAACCCTCGGGTCAGCCAGGCCGCACCATTGACGATGCCGTCCACGATCAAATCGTCGAAACGCTTCCAGAGTAGGCGGGAAAAGCCCACGATGGAGTTTACGAAGAAGAAGTCGTAGACCTCGTCCATCCAATACTTGTTGTACACCAGCCTGTGAGGCTCGGGCAGACCCTGTATGACTTTGTCTGGGATGCTTGTGTCCGCAATGTACGCCCAGTACGCACCCAGGAGCCCGACAACCGCGATCCCCACCGATACGGCCATGAGGAGCAGTTCCACATTGACGCTCAGGTGGGCCCCATGATGTCCGTGTTCGATAATGGCCTTCGCAGGTGCGAACACCGGCGTCAGCCACTCTCCGAAGTGGTTCCAGCCCGGCACGATCGGAAATCCGATGAAACCTCCCACAAGGGAGAGGCACGCAAGGATCATAAGGGGCACGATGATGATCGGCGGGGATTCGTGCAGATGATGAGCCGCGTGCGGTTCGACCCTCGATTCACCGCAGAAGGTCATGAATACCGAACGGAACATGTAAAAGGCTGTCATCACCGCAGCAAGCGCGCCCATGACCCAGAATGCCGGGTGGCGCATCAGCGCGTACATGAGGATTTCGTCCTTGCTGAAGAACCCGGCAAACGGGAAAAACCCGGCGATGGCGAGCGTGCCGAACAGATACGTCCAGTAGGTGTACGGGATCTTATGCCGCAAGGCACCCATTTTTCGCATGTCGAGTTCGCCGGACATGGCGTGCATCACACTTCCTGCCGCGAGGAAGAGCAGCGCCTTGAAGAACGCGTGGGTCATAAGGTGAAAGATCCCTGTGGCAAAAGCCCCGACTCCGCAGGCCATGAACATGTATCCGAGCTGGCTGATGGTGGAGTAGGCCAAGACCCTCTTGATGTCGAACTGGGTAATGCCGATGGTAGCGGCATACAGTGCCGTCAGTCCGCCAATGATAGCCACCACGAGCAGGGATGTGGGCGCCAGAGCATACAGGACGCTGCACCGTGCCACCATGTACACCCCTGCGGTGACCATCGTGGCCGCATGGATCAGCGCGCTGACCGGGGTCGGGCCTTCCATCGCATCAGGAAGCCACGTGTAAAGCGGAATCTGGGCTGACTTCCCTGTTGCCCCTACGAACAGGCACAACGTAATAAGCGTCATCAACGCTTCGGGATTCTCGATGGTCGGCGCGGCTTTGAACACCGCATTGAAATCCAGGGTATGAAATGTCACAAATATGAGAAAGATCCCGACCAGGAAGCCGAAGTCCCCTACCCTGTTGACCACGAACGCCTTCTTGCCCGCATCGGAGGCCGACTGCTTCTCGTAATAGTAGCCGATAAGGAGATACGAGCACAGACCCACGCCCTCCCAGCCGACGAACATCAGCAGAAAGTTGTTCGCACATACCAGGAGCAGCATGTTGAAGACGAAGAGGTTCAGGTAGGTGAAAAACCTCCGGAAGCCCAATTCCCCATGCATGTACCCGATGGAGTACACGTGGATCAAAAACCCCACACCGGTCACCACGAGCATCATAACCATGCTCAGCGGGTCCACCAGCAACGCGAAGTTCACCGAGAAATCCCCGGCGGTCATCCAGTTGTACACCACGACCTCGCGCACTCTGGTCGCGGGGTCCATGCCCAAGAGCTCACGGAAGATCAGCAACGCGACAACAAACGAGCCACCTACAGACAGAGACCCGATCCAGCCTATGGTCTGTTCGTTGAGACGCCTCGCCAACAGTCCGTTAATCAAGAAGCCGATCAGCGGCAACACGGGAATCAGCCAGACCAGATCAATCATCCCAGGCTCCCTGTAAAGAGGTTGAAATCAACCGCGCTTCTTCACCATTCCCCATGCCGGCAGCCTTCTACCACTTCATGAGGTTGATTTCGTTTATGTTCACCGTGCCCTTTTGCCTGAAGAGGGCAACCGCTATTCCCAAGCCAACGGCAACTTCCGCGGCAGCCACTACCATGATGAACAGGACGAACACCTGCCCTTCCAATCCGCCCAGGTACCGGGAAAACGCGACAAACGTGAGATTCACCGCATTGAGCATCAGTTCCAAGGACATCAGGACGATGATGAGGTTTCGTCGCATCATCACTCCGGCCACTCCGAGGCCGAAGAGTGCCGCAGATAGTATCAAATAGTGTTGGAGTGTAACCATTTGCCTTCTCGAAACGCACAGGATTCGTCTTAAGGACTTCCTCAAGGTTTTGTTCGGGACAGTATGACTGCACCGATCATCGCGGCAAGAAGCAGCACCGACGCGATCTCGAACGGCAACAGGTACGTGGTGAACAACTCGCCGGCTATCAGCGTCGTGTTGTTGGGCGAAGACAGCTTCTCGGCCGCTTGGGCCGCGGTGAGCTCTGGCCCCGAAAACGACCTGAAGATCGGTATCATGAGCTCCACGGCCAACACCATTATGAGGAGCCCGCCCAGCCACCGATAGGACCGGGAATCGGTAGGAAGGTTCACTGCTTCCAGATTCAGGAGCATAATCACAAACAGAAACAGCACCATCACCGCGCCCGCATACACAATGAGCTGCACCATCGCAATGAATTCGGCTTGCAACACCACGAACAGCCCGGCCAGTCCTATCATCGTGAGAATCATGAACAGGACGTTATGGATGGGTCTCCTCAGGAATATGACAAAGAAGGCCGAGCCCAGTGTGATGACTGCCAGTATGTAGAAGAGAATCGTTTCCATCTGCGTTCTTGTACCTCCGGCTTCGGCCAGGTTCAGCTCGCCTTCCTCTTGGTTTCGTACCGTGGCTCAGGCGGCTGAAGGAGAGCTTCCTTGTCGAGGATGAGCGCTTCCCGTGAATATTGCGAGATTTCGTACGCGGTCGTCATCTCAATGGCCTCTTTCGGGCAGGCCTCCACGCAGTAGCCGCAGAATATGCAGCGTCCCAAGTCAATCGTGTACTCTTCGGGGTATTTCCTGTTGTCAGGCTCAGCGGCTGCCGTGATGCTAATGCATTGCGCGGGGCAGACCGTCGCGCACAACATGCACGCAACACACCGGATCTTACCTGACGGATGAACCGTGAGCACGTGTCGGCCTCGCCATCTTCTGGCAACCGGCCATTTCTGCTCCGGGTATCGGAGGGTAATGGGCTTGGAGAAGAAATATCGCAGTGTAAGCCATAGCCCTTCAAGGAGAGGCTTGATCATCTTCAGACCCCTTCACAATGCTTGGAAGCGCGCATCGCTCCGCTTTGCCGCCTTGGTTCCACTCGTGCCGCGTGCAGAATCACGCCTGTCGGACCAGCAGGTACACGGCAGCCGTCACCATCACGTTGAGCAGACCCACAGGCATCAGAAACTTCCATCCCAGACTCATGACCCTATCGTAGCGCAGGCGGGGGTAAGTCCCTCGTATCCAGATGAACACGAACACGAAGAATATGGTTTTCAGAAGGAACCATACCACCGGCGGCAAGACAGGCCCCTGCCAGCCCCCGAAATAGAGGGTGCTGATCAGCGTGCTCAGGAACAGCAAGTGCGCGTATTCACCCAAGTAAAACAGACCGAATTTCATCGAGCTGTACTCGGTCTGGTACCCTGCTACAAGCTCATTCTCGCATTCCAGGAGATCGAACGGAGTCCGCCCGATTTCCGCGCTCCCTGCGATCAAGAAGAGAATGAACCCGAGCGGCTGCCGAAACACCATCCAGTTCTCACAAACCACAGACTTCTGGAAGTTGACGATCTCTACCAAGCTCAGCGTGTTCGCCCAAAGCAGCACCCCAAGGACCGCAACGCTCAGGCCCAGCTCGTAACTGATCATCTGCGCGCCGGCTCGAATTCCGCCGAGGAGCGAGTACTTGTTGTTCGAGGCCCATCCGCCGAGCACCACTCCGTAGGTCCCGAGAGAGGAGATCGCGAATATCAACAGGATCCCCACGTTTATGTCGGATATGACGCCCGTGTTGAGCGCGTATCCGTACTTCGCGGCGTCAGGCCCCAGGAGCTTCTCCAGACCCAGGCCCGATGCAAACGGAATCACTGCGAACGGCACCAGCGCGCATGTGACCACTATCCACGGAGCAAGCAGGTAGATCACCCGATTCGCCGCGGTGACCGTGATTTCTTCTTTCGTCAGGAGCTTCAGCCCGTCCGCGAGGGGTTGCAGCAGTCCCCAGGGTCCCACTCGATTGGGCCCAACCCGGACCTGTATCCACCCGAGAACCTTCCTCTCCATAAGGGTCAGATAGGCCACTAGTGTTAGTGCCGCACCTACGACGATCACAATCTTTACAAGCACAAGGAGAGCAGGAATCGCATATGCCATTACAAAACCCTCTTCCGAACCGACGTCCGGGTGTGAGGCAAGCCTCTTATCCAGTATGGATACGGTCCTTCCTAGACCTTTTCCACCTTGACCTTTATCGCGGGCTGTTCCAAGCTCATCAGGCGATTCAGCCCGATTGCGGGGAAATGATACGGCACTATGACAGATCCGGGCAGCGGACGCCGGGATCTCTTCACCTTCGCCTGGACGGACGCCCCTGTCGGGTTGGTCAACCTGATCGAGTCTCCGTCGCTGAGCCCCATGGCTCGCATGTCTTTCCGATTCATCTCTGCGACCCCTTCCGGACAAACGTCCATGAGGGATGCACTCCACGCGGACATGGAACCGGAGTGGAATTTCAGAGCGCTCGGTATCAGAAACAGAGGGAATCCGTCGGCCTGCGTCTCTCGCGGAAGCGGAGGCGCCGCGACCAGCATGGCTTTTCCGTGTGGGTGATCCCCTGCATAGAGTATCTCGTTGCCGGGGTCTTCTTCATCCTGGCAGGGCCATGGGACTCCGCCGCCTCCCAGGCGCTCCGAGGAGACCCCTTTGTACACCGGCACCAAGCCTGCTATCTCGTCGAGTATCTGTTCAAGGCCGCTGTAGGTCATCGAAGGAGCTCCCATGAGCGCGGCTAACGCGAGGAACACTTCCAGGTCGGTTTTTGCGGCTCCTCGTTTCAGCACGGGACGGAGTTTTTGCACTCTTCTGTCCGCGCTGGTGAATGTCCCCGCCTTTTCGGCAAACGTCGCGACCGGCAGGACCACATGGGCCATCTTCGCCGTCGAGGTCAGGAAAAGGTCCTGAACGACCAGAAAATCAAGACTTCCCAGGGCCTTCTCGGCCAGGGCCCGATTCGGGAAGGTATCTACCGGGTTTTCCCCTACCACGTAAAGCCCTCGGATCGTTTTCCCTTCCGCTGCCGCAAAAATTCCCGGGGTACCTAGCCCCTCTTCTCGGGCAATGGGACTACCCCATGCACTTTCGACCTGCTTGACCGCATCTTCGTCCCCGACAGTCCGGAATCCCGGCAGACCGCCCGGGAGAAGCCCCATGTCTATGGCTCCCTGGGAATTGGCCTTTTCGCCGAGCACGTATACGCCGCTTGCGACCTTGCCGATGTGTCCTGTGATCAGGGCGAGGTTCGCTGCTGCTTTGGCGAGTTCCGCCGTGTAGCCGGGCCGGCTCGTTCCTTCGCTGATCACTATCGCGGCGCTTGGGGCCTGTGCGTATTTCGCCGCCGCCGACCGGAGCACTTCCACGTCCACACCGGTCGCTGCGGCTACCGCTTCGGGGGTGTAGGCTTCCAGTGACGCGGCGAGCGCATCGAACCCGTCACAACGCAGATCGACTGCCTTCCGGTCGAACAGCCCGGCGTCGATGATGTGCTTCAGCATGCCATACGCCACGACATGTTCCATGCCGGGTTTGGTGAAGAGCTTCATGCCTCTGCGGTCACACAGCTTTGTCTGGACCGAATCGACGACAATAGCCTCGCTCTTCGTGTATGGGCCTGTGGCGATGACTACCTCATTCTTGGCGATCGGGTGCGTTTCCGTGAGATCCGCGGCGAGCAGCAACACCACGTCCGCCTTCCTGATTTCCCGAATGGAGTTCGTGGACGCGGGGTAGCCGAGGCTCGGGGCCAACCCGTCCACCAGACCCCGATACGCGTACCCTCCGCCGTGATCCAAGTGGGGAGTCCCGAGGACAGTTCGCGAAAATCTGTTGAACACATACGCTTCTTCATTGGTGAGCCGAGCGGACCCCAATGCTGCGATGCTCGCTCCGCCGCTTTGCTGTTTGATCTTGGCGAGTTCCCGGGCGGTGAAATCGAGGGCCTCGTTCCATTCCACTTGCTGAAGGGTGCCGTCTTTCCGGATGAGCGGCTTCTGAAGTCTCTCTCCGGAGTAGATGTAAGGCCAGCCGTAACGTCCTTTGACACAGAGGCTTCCCTCATTGGGGCTGGATGCAGGTGAGGTGACGTAGACTACCTTGTCCCCCTTTTTCCCCATCGTGAGGGTGCATCCGAGGCTGCAATATGCGCAGATTGTATCGGTTTTGGTCAGTTCGAATTCTCGCCCGGTACCCACCAGCCACTTCGAGGAGATGGCTCCGACCGGACAGACTGATGCGCACTGGCCGCAGAATTCACAATCCAGGGGTCTGCCGAAGTCGGTGCTGATCTCCGAATGCATACCGCGGTTGACGAAGCTGAGTTCGTGTTGTCCCTGAACCTCGTCGCAGATGCGCACGCACATCCCGCATTTGATGCACAGGTTCATGTTGAATCGAATGAAGTGAGACTTGTTGTCCACATGGAAGTAGCGGGATTCTCGTGCGAACGCCAATTCATCGATCTGATATTCGTGGACGAGGTTCTGAAGGTCGCAGTCTCCGGCCGCGTCGCACTGGGGGCACTGAAGAGGGTGCGTTCTGAGCAAGAGCATAAGCTGTATCCGTCGTTCCGCGATGAGCCGGGGAGTATGCGTCGCTACTTCCATGCCGTCGCGCACAGGATTGAAGCACGCGGGCATCTTTCTGGTTCGGCCCCTGGCCGTCACTTCCACCATGCAGAGTCGACAGGCTCCGTACGGTATCAGTCGCTTGTCATTACACAGCGTGGGTATGCGGATCCCCGCCTTCTGGGCGGCTTTCAGGATGCTTGTTCCACGCTCGACAGTAACTTCAACATTGTCAATGGTCAGGGTAACCATAGAAACTTACTCGCAGAAGGATTTCCGAGCCCGGTCGTTGCTTGCGTCCGCGGCTCAGGTATTGTGCCGTCATGTTGCCAAAGCTCTGTACTACTCAGGTACGATTGCTTGCCTTGCAGACGGGAGTCGTTGACCTCACAAGCCACAGGAATTGACCATACGTTGCCTTGCCGCCGCGTGGAACCAACCTGCTCCGCCATCGGAACATGTGCGGGCCGAGCAAGGCGGAGGCGATTATTGGCCGCGGCTCCCAGCCGCTATCTGATCGCACCAAACCTGCAGGTCTGGATGCATGTCCTGCACTTGGTGCACTTGCTTAAGTCTATACTCGCTACCTGCTTCTTTTCCCAGACGATCGCATTCGATGGGCATTTCCGGAAACACAGGCCGCACTTGGTGCATTTTTCTTCCATCACGACGAAGTCAATCAGCGTCGGGCAGACGAGAGCGTCGCAGTGTTTGTCGCGAATGTGTGCGTCGTACTCGTTGCGGAAGTATTTGATGGTCGAGAGCACCGGGTTTGCCGCTGACTTCCCGAGTCCGCAATGGGAGGTGCCGTTTACGTGTTTCCCGAGTTCGATGAGGAACTCCACATCCCCTTCTTCGCCTCTCCCTTCGCAGATGTCGTTGAGCTTGTCGAACATCACCTTCAGACCCTCGCGACAGGGCACGCATTTCCCGCACGATTCGTCCACCGAGAAATTCGTGAAGAATTTCGCAGTATCTACCATGCAGGTCATGTCATCCATGACCACAACGCCGCCTGAGCCCATCATCGCGCCTATTTCCTGCAGGGACTCGTAGTCTATCTCGACATCTATCCGGTCCGAAGGGATGCAGCCGCCCGACGGACCGCCGATCTGGGCTGCTTTGTACTTGCGTTTCTTGGGAATGCCGCCCCCGATGTCAAAGATCAGAGTCTTCAAGGTGGTGCCCATGGGTACTTCCACCAGACCCACGTTGTTGACCGCTCCTGTGAGGGCAAAGACTTTTGTGCCTTTGCTTCCCTCGGTCCCTATCGAGGCGAACCAGTCCCCTCCGTTGAGCATGATCGGGTTGAGGTTTGCGAAGGTCTCCACGTTGTTGAGGTTGGTGGGCTGGTTATGGAGTCCCGCCTCCGCGCTCCTCGGGGGTTTGATGCGAGGCATGCCTCTTTTCCCCTCGATCGAGTACATCAACGCAGTCGATTCTCCGCAGACAAAGGCCCCCGCGCCGGGGTAGATCTCTATGTCGAAGTCAAACCCTTTATCGAGGATGCTCTTGCCGAGGAGCCCATAATCCCGGGCATCATTGATCGCCTTCTGCAGCCGCGCGATGGCCAGGGGATACTCGGCCCTCACGTATATGTAGCCTTTGGTCGCTCCGATTGCGTATCCGGAAATGGCCATACCTTCGAGCACCGAATGCGGATCGCCTTCCATCACCGAGCGGTCCATGAATGCGCCAGGGTCTCCTTCATCACCGTTGCAGATGGTGTACTTGGGGAAATTCGTGTACTTGCGGCATTCTTCCCATTTCAGGCCCGTGGGGAATCCACCGCCGCCTCGTCCTCTCAAGCCCGATTTCTTCACCTCTTCGATCACTTCTTCAGGTGTCATCTCCGTGAGGGCTTTGGCAAGACCCGCGTACCCGTCCCTGGCGATGTAATCGTCGATGTTTTCCGCATCAATAAGGCCCCGGTTTCTCAGCACGATGAGTCTCTGGCTGCCGAAGAACCCGATATCTCGCATCAGGGGCACGTCGGTCTTGACTGTGACGTCCTTAAACAGAAGCTCCTTGACGATCCTGCCTTTCAGCACGTGTTCTTCTACGATCAGGGGGGCATGTTCGGCCTTCACCTGGTTGTAGAATATGCCGTCGGGATACACCACCATGAGGGGCCCCATGGCGCAGAACCCGTTGCAGCCGGTCATCACGATATCGACTTCGTCTCTCAGATTGCGTTTCTTCAATTCCCGATCGAGTGCGTCCCTGACGTCCAGCGAACCACTGGCCAGGCATCCTGTTCCCGCGCAGATCATGAACTGCATTCTGTGGAATTGGTTATTACTCATACTGTTCTCCGACGACAGTCCGGTCGTTCGAGCTTCACTCCCGGGGGTACTATAAGAGCCGAGCCACGGGTCCGGCAGACGGATACGAAGACGCGTCCTATGTTGCCGCGGTTTCGCTTCCGATGGCGAGGGCATAGTCAGCGACTATTTTCTCCCCCATTACATGTTCCTCGAAAATCTGTAGGGCCTTTTCCTTGTCCAGGTTCACGTATTTCACAGGCGCCTGGTTGACGACTTCCACGGTGATCATCGGCTCTTTCGCGCAGAGCCCCGCGCAGCCGGAGTTCGTAAGAATGACGTCTGTGATGCCTCTCTTGGCTATCTGATCCCGGAACACGGTCATCACGTCGCGCGCACCGGCCGCGATGCCGCAGGTGCCCATGTGCACCGTGACCTTGGCTCGATAGTCCCCTTCGCGAAGCACCATCTTGGAGCGCTGTCGGTCCTTGATCTTCTTGAGATCTTCAATGGATATCTTGGCCACGATCTCCTCCTGCGACAGAAACGGACTACTTGTAGCCTTCCAGGATCTTCAGGGTATCCTTGGGGTCGATGTTTCCGTAGGTATCTCCTCCGATAAGCATGGCCGGCGCCAAACCACAGGCTCCGAGACAACGCACCGCTTCCAGTGTGAATCTGCCGTCTTCGGAGGTCTCTCCCACGTTTATCCCGACATCGTTGACGATTTTCTCCAGCATGTCTTTCGCGCCTTTGACGTAGCACGCGGTCCCCAGGCAGAGGCGAATGGTGTGTCTTCCTCGGGGGTTAATAGTGAAAAAAGAGTAAAAGGTGACCACTCCGTAGACGCTCGATGCGGTCACGTTCATCCCGTCGGCTACCCGGTGCTGCACCTCCATCGGAAGATAGCCGAACATCTCCTGTGCGTCTTTCAGAGCCGGAATGAGGTATCCTGAGCGACCTTCGTACCGGTCGATGATTTCGTCGAGCCTGTCCAGTTCCTCGGGCGGAATCACATCGACCTGTGGGGCCGGCGGTTTCTGAAGGATTTCGTCTCTTTCTTTCACGGCTTTCTTTCTCCGTCTTGCGTGCCGCAACTCAGCAGACTAGGCTTGCGCGTCCAGTTCTGCGATTCCGGTCACGATGTCATCCCGAATAAGTCCAATTACCTGCGGATCATTCAGGGGGATTTCTTCGAGTTCCGCGCGTATGGTTCGCGTATCGAGGTCGTATTGCCGTCCATCTCTCACGTGGGAGTATGCGAAATCAACGTCCGGATTTCCTTCGATGAGCGTGACGAGTGTCTCTGCCATGTTGCCCATCGGCTTGCGGTCTATGTGCGAGTGACTCATGATCACCGATACGGTTGTTCCCTTTCCGGTCCGTGATTCGACATAGAGGTCTCCCTCGGCTTCCTGAGCGCTCTGCCGGAACAGCGACAACCCAAGACCCACTTTGCGCGTGGTGCGGGTCGTGACGAAGGGATCGAGCACTTTAGCCAGGAACTCTTCGTCCATTCCCTTGCCGTTGTCTTCTACCCTTATCTTCAGGAGGTCTTCTCTCGTGTCTTCTTCAATGGCGATCTTTATTAGGGAAGCGCCGGCCGTGATGCCATTCTCCGCGACATCGAGTATATGAAGAGAGATGTCCTCCATTCACGCCGGGTCCGGGGTCGACCTCCCGAGCCCTTCCGGCGACTCGATGACGGCTCTCCCTCCGGTCTCGGAAAGAGCCATCTTCAATTCCTCGAATCGAGGAGCCGCCAACTTTGCGTGGGTTACTACCGCCCCTATATCCTTGAGGTAGTGGGCATCCGACGAACGCACCAGGGGGTACTCGTTGCACTGCGGGTAGCGTTTTCTCGCGGTCTCCTCGTCGGTGTGTCGCGAGATCTCGAGCGCGTCGAGCTTCAAACCTGGCGGAATAAATCCCAACTGACTGAACACTCCGAAGCCCGACCGGTCCACATGGGACGCGATCGCCAACCCACTCAGTTCGTGGATCGCATCCACCACCCGGCCGATCCCCAGCGTGGTCGCACCGATGAGAAGCCGTTCGTCCAGATCTTCCACCATATCTTCTTCGTCGATTACCACTTGATATCCAAAGGTTTTTTCGTCATTTTGTCCATACAGATGCGCGTACACTTCTTCTTGCATCCGTGCCGCGGCTTCGTCTGATGCGAACAGTCCGAGAATATGCACTTCTTCTGCCGTGGTGACCTCTATCCCTGGGATGACCGCAAGTCCGCAGGCTTGACCGAGCCTCCGCGTGACGGCGGTATTCCTCGCGGAGTTGTGATCACACACCGCGATCATCTCCACGCCTCTCTCCAGTGCAGTTCGGACGATGGCCCTCGGGGTCATCTCGTCTATCTCCGTGCAGGGAGAGAGGACCGTATGTATATGCAAGTCGAGCCTGTACACTCGGAGAGACCGCGGCAAAATAGACCTTGCAGCAACGATCGTTAAGGGAACCGTATTGGCTCGCCTCGCGTCCCGCGGGTTGAAGCCTACGGCTATTCACCGTCTGCCGTTTCAGGGCAAGAAGGCCACGCGCCCTCCCGGGCGCACTGTGCATAGCCAGGGGGTTCAGCCCATGCACAGAGAGCACGAGCATGAACCGCCCTATCGCGCCAGGCCCTGAGTCTCGCCGGCAAGCCCGTTCCGTGCACTCTTCCGCGTGACCGCGCTACGCCCTGCGAAGCCCCATCTCGTAGAGACGGCCGGCAACTTCATAGGCGGTCGTTTTCGTGACCATAATTGGCACGCCCTGTTCCTGGGCCTTTTTCATCGTCTCAGTATCGGGGTCTCTTCCCCCGACTATGAGGATACCCGCGAGGTTATTCAGGACTGCCACCGCAACGATGTTCTGGTGAATCTGGAGAGTGATCCAGAGATCCCCTTCCCTGGAGCCGGCGATCACGTCGCTCAGCAGGTCACTCACGTACCCGCCTTCGACGGTCCGTTCCATTTGTTCGTCGTCTCCGCACCGCACGATAAGGCCGAGGGACTTGACGATCTCTCCTAGGGTCATTCTCGGTTTCCCGCCTCTCCTCACCTGTCCACTTCCGCCAGCACGATGTCCACGCTGGAGAGTATGGCGATCAGGTCAGCGAAGTAGTTTCCTTGGGTCATGACGCCGAGGCACTCGAGATTCACGAACGCCGGTGCTCGCCATTTCAGCCGGAAGGGCTTCGGACCTCCGTCGCTGGCGAGATAGCACCCAAGCTCGCCACGGGGCGATTCAATGCATTGGTACACCGCGCCCTTGGGAGGTTTGACTCCTTCTACGATCAGCATGAAGTGGTGGATCAAGGACTCCATTCTGGTGTAGATCTCTTCTTGGGGCGGAAAGATGAATCCTGCTTTCCTTGCCAGCACGGGACCGTCGGTGAGTTTGTTGAGCGCCTGTTTGAGGATGCGGTTACTTTCCCGCATTTCGCGGACGCGCACAAGGTATCGAGAATAGATATCGCATCCGTCCGCGACCGCGATGTCAAAATCGTACTGTTCGTAGCCTGAATACGGTTCCGATTTGCGAATGTCCCAGGCAACCCCGGATCCCCTAATCATGGGACCGCTGGCTCCGAGTGCGATGGCATCCTCTTTCGAGAGGTACCCGATCCCTTTTGTGCGGTCGATATAGATCGGGTTCTTCGTGAGCAGGGTCTCGTATTCGTCTACTCGTCTGTCGAAATGGCCCGTCAGAGCCTGGAGTTTCTCGACAAAACCTTCTTCGAGATCACGTTGCACCCCGCCGATCCGGATGTAATTCGGCATGAGCCGCCCGCCCGCGGTAAGCTCGAAGAGGTTCATGATCTCTTCCCGTTCTCGGAGCATATAGAACAGGGGAGTCATGGCACCTACGTCGTGGCCATGGGTTCCGAGCCAGAAAAGGTGGCTGAATATTCGGGAAAGCTCAGCCATGATCACTCTGATGACCTGGGCTCTCTCCGGGGCTTCCACGTCCAGCAGCTTCTCGACGGTCATGCAGTACACGAAGGAGTTGCTCGACGCGCCCATATAGTCACACCGCTCTGCAAGGGGGATCACCTGGTGGTAGGTCTTGTGTTCGCAGGTCTTCTCGTATCCGCGGTGGAGGTATCCAAGATGCGGCTGCACCTTCACCACGATTTCGCCGTCCAGTTCCACGATCGCGCGGAACACGCCGTGGGTACTGGGGTGGTGCGGTCCTAGGTTGAGTTCGAGTAGTTCACTCGATGGGTCTGCTACGGCTCTGGCCTGATCGCGCATCAGTGTGTTCCTTCACGCTCCTCGTGCTGAGAAGGCTTCAGGTCTGGGGTGTGTTCCTCCGTCCCTTCCAGCGGGAAGTCCTTCCGGAGGGGGTAGACGGTCCAGTGTTCCGGCAGGAGCAGTTTCCTCGGGTCAGGATGGTGCTCAAAGACGATCCCGTACATCTCCGCGGTTTCCCGTTCGTGCCAGTCCGCGGTGGGCCACAGATCCACGGCAGACCTGATGGAACCGAGTCCGTCTTCTTCTTCGGGCACACGCGCGCTGACCCGGAACCGGTGATTGTGGGTCATAGAGTAGAGCTGATACACCACCTCGAAGCGAGGGGCGTCCGGCAGCCGGTCGACTCCGCCCACAAACGAGAGAAAATCAAAGCTCAGATCCGGATCGTTCTTGAGGAATGCCAGCACCTCGTGGACCTTATCTTTGGACACCGTGAGGGTCATCTGGTCCCGAAAAAGCGCGGCATTCTCCACTACCTCAACCCCGAACTTCTGTTCGACCCTTTCTCGAATGGTTTCCTGGTTCATTTCGACATGCTCTTGATCCGTGATACGCGGGGATCGAATATGGATCGTTCCTTGAGAACTCGAGCGTGAAGCTGGAGAATTCCGTCCAGCAAGGCTTCCGGCCGGGGGGGACAGCCGGGAATATACACGTCGACGGGGAGATGGCGGTCAATTCCCTGCACTACCGAGTAATTCTTGTATATGCCACCGGTACACGCGCACGCACCCATCGCGATGACCCATTTGGGTTCAGCCATCTGCTCATAGATCCTGAGCACCGCGGGGAGCATCTTTTTCGATGCGGTTCCGGACACGATCATCAGATCCGCGTGTCTTGGAGAGGGCCTCGCCACTTCCATGCCGAATCGGGAGAGATCGTACCGGCTTACGAACGTCGCGATCATCTCGAGGGCACAGCAGGCCAAGCCAAACCCCAGTGGCCACATGGACCCCTTGCGACACCAGTTCACAAACCATTCCAGACTCGTCACATGGACAGTGTTGTCGAGGTGGTTGCTTATTCCCATTCAAGGGCTCCCTTCTTCCACACATAGGCCAGACCGATGAAGAGCACGACTACGAACACCAGCATCTCGATGAATCCAAAGACGCGCAGTTTGTCGAAGACGGTCACCCACGGAAAGAGAAAGATCAACTCGATGTCGAACACGATGAACAGCATGCCGATGACGAAGAACCGTACCGAGAATCGTCGTCTCGCGCTACCGATCGGGTCCATGCCGCACTCGTACGGCATCAGTTTGATTTGCGAGGGATTCTTCTTGCATAGAATGGTGGAAAGAACAATGATCAGAGCGCCTATCAAGGCCGCTACCGCGATCATCAGCAGAACAGGAAGGTAACCACCAAGCATGTTACTCCTCCGGGCGGGTCCCTTTTGGGCTATCTCAAGGAGCCCACCTGCGACGGACGGATACTCACAATGCTTATCCAGGGTGTCTGGTCCGATGGGAAGTCGTACGGTCAGACCTAGAAGTGCGATTACTATAAGGCCCTGAACCCGTACCTGTCAAGACTTTTTTCCCCGACGATCCCACGGGCTTGGTCACGGGGCGAGTCTGAAAATGATGTCCAGGCGCGTTCCTCCGCCTGGCTCAGAGATGAGTTTCATCATGTCCGAGCACCGCCTTATGTTTGCCAGGCCCATCCCCGCGCCGAACCCCATGTCCCGAATCCAGGCAGGGGCGGTGGAATACCCGGGTTCCAGGACCTTCTTCACGTCGTCTATGCCCGGACCGTGGTCAACTGCGGAAATAAGCAGCCGTTCCCGGCGTATGTCCGCGACAATCTCTCCACCCACGTCCGTGTGTATCACCAGGTTCATTTCCGCTTCGTAGACCGCGACCGCGACCCGGCGTACGATCTGGGGGTCCAGTCCCAGTCTCTGCAACGATCTTTTGATCATGCTCGACGCGTAACCCGCGTGATCGAAGTCCTTTTCGTTGACTACGTACCTCAGCAGCAGGCTCGTGTCGTCCGAGACGATGTCCTCGAAGATGTGGCTGGCTCGGTAGCGCTGGAGTTTCTCGGTTTCCTTCTTCTTGAAGCTCACGTCCATCTGACGGAGCAGGGCCCTCACTATGGTACCGGACGTCACTATCCCCGCGAGCTTACCGTCCCTGTCCACCACCGGCAGCCGGCTGTGCCCCTTGATCCCCAGTTTGTTGACCACCTCTACCACGGACGCGTCCTTGAGGACCGTCTGCGCCTCACGGGTCATCACGTCCGCCACCAGCACGTCCAAGCTTCCGTGCTCCAGCGCGTCGATGATATCCGTGACGCTGACCATGCCCACCAGCTCGCCCTTGTCCAGCACGGGAGCGGCCATAATCTTCTTTTCCCGGAAAAGCCGGTTCACCTCGGCCAGAGTGAGAGCCGGTTCCACCACGATCACTTCGGTCGACATCACCGATTCGACTCTGGTGGTGTAGATCAGTTCTTGTAACTTGGTGATCTCTTCGGCTGCCATGTTACCAGGAGTCGTTCTCGATCTTCACCGGACCGCGACCCTTCAGCCCCGCGCCGTAGAGCCGACCGCAGGCTTCGAACATGGTGTATCCGGTGGTCATGAGAGTCATGCCGAGATGTTCGGCCAATTCGAGGGTTTCTCTCGGGGGGGTTTTTCCGCGCACGAATACCACCACGTCTATCCCCGCCATTTCTGCGGTTCTGACGACCTGCGGGTTGGTTAGGCCGGTCATGAGCACCATGTCCTCGGTACTGAACGCGAGCACGTCGCTCATGAGATCCGCGGCGCCCCCGCGGGTGACCTGCGAGTCCGCTTCATGGCCCGAAACCAGAATCTGCCCCTCAAGAATCTCGAGCACTTCGGCAATCGTCATTCAATCTCCATACCCTCATGAAAAAACCACAGGGCATTCCACCACCGCCAGGACAAGTTGTCAAGCCCTCATTCCGCGCAGGCCCCGAAAGCGTTTCATTGGAATGCGGTTCCCGGGGTAAGGTCTCTCAAGAATTACCTCTCCCCCGAAAAGACCATCTATTGGTGACCTTCCCTAGCCCACCTCTTCGAACAACGCCGCGGCTTCGCCCGTAAGGATCATCTTACCGTCTTGGTTGGTGCAGGTGGTGTCCAGGGTCAGGATCGGCTTGTCCTCCCGGATTTTCGTCACCGTCACCGTTGCGGTGATCGTGTCGCCTGCATACACCGGAGCCTGGAACTTGATCGACTGGCTCAGGTAGACGGTTCCCGGACCCGGAAGCCTGGTGCCCAACAGCGCGGAGATCAACGATGCCCCCCACATGCCGTGAGCGATCCTCCGTCCGAATCGGGTCTTTTTCGCAAACTCCTCGTCAAGGTGTACAGGGTTGTGATCTCCCGTGAGTTCCGCAAATCTCTCGATGTCTTCCTGGGTGATGGTCCTCGATGTCGAGGCCGTGTCGCCGACTTTGGGTGTCATGGGTCATCCTCCTCGGTATTGTGCAATCAGGACCGAGCCGCTCCGAAGAGCCGCAGCGCTCAAGAGTTGCCAAATTCCTCGCAAAAAGACAAGCACACATTTTCCGGGCGCACGCGTTGATCCTGGGAGACAAGCCCCAACATGCCGTCATCATTGAGAGATTACGCGATCCTTGTGAAATTCTGCGGGAACTCCTGAGAAGATGCGCGTGCAGTGGCCAAGCGCGTACCATCGAATGAAATAGGGCTGATCTTTCTGCGTGGCGAATGAGGGAGCGGCCGGAATGCGAGCACAGCATTGTTCGGCTACGATGGCAATGACCATCGAAATAGGCAGCATCGTCGTCATTGCGCGGTGTCGAAGAAGATCCGCATGCCGGTGAGGATCGACTGCAGACCGCCCCTGAATGCGAGAGACATCTCGTTGTGGGCTGAAAACCCACAGTGGAGGCAGTTCGCCTTGGCCCGATTTCTCAGGTAACATCCCTGCAGAATTGTGCCGTCAGGTTCCGCGTTGGCCAGTAGCCTGTCTTCGCAGGTCCATTTGTCCCTTTGCATGTCCGTGAGGCTCGCGACCGAATTGGCCACAGGGTATCCGGCTCGCTTAAGGCGGACAAGCTCCCTGAGTAGTGACACCCTGTCGGTCGGCTGCACAAAGAGCGGGTCGGGCAATCCCCGATAAGGGTAATGAAACTGAATGGTCACCCCTGGCGTCTTTCCCCGCAATGTGCCCAGCATCTCCGGTATGGAGGCCAAGTTCACGGTGTTGATCGTGGTGCTGACAAATGCGCGGCCTCGGCCATCGGCAGCGATGCGTTCCAGCACTCTCTCAAAATGGCCATCACCCCGAATCGCGTCATTGACTTGAGGAGGCCCGTCCAAGCTCACCCAGACGCGGTTGAACGGCATGTCATCCCATGGCAAAGTGCCGTTGGTGGTCATGCACACGCACGGGAAGATCTTCCTTGCCTCAAGGACCACGTCTGGCAAGGTTCGGTCCCCATCGCGCCAGAGCAGAGGTTCGCCACCCTCGAGGATGAGAATCCGGACTCCCATCGTGCGAAGGGTGGCGAGCACCGCCGATACCTCGCGGAAGCTTGATTCCGGGCCGGTTCTGCTCCAGTACGGGCAGTGGAGGCACTTCAAGTTGCACCGGTGAGTGATCTTGTACCCGGCAAGCACCGGGACAGGTCCGCGCCCCAGTTGGTATTGCAGAAAGGCCGGGGCAAAGGCCAATAGGCGGCTGGGAGCCGCAACCAAAGTTCGCGTCCACCTTTCTCGGTCCGCGTGCGGACCGATGGCGGGGCGGGTTGGTCCTACGCAAGCGAAGACAGGCACGTTGCGTCCTCCCGGAGCTGCTCAACTGAATATTTCTTCTCGAAAAGAAAAGAAATCGAACCTTGTTGGTAGAAGGCTTCTTGTACGACGGGTGCCGCGCACTTCGGTACCTTAATGATGTACCGGCGCATTTCTGCAACCCGGGACTGACGTCCCGTGCTACTTTCTTGTAAGAGTTCACCGCGGAGACACAGAGGACGCAGAGAAGAAAGAGAGAAGAACATGAAGGAATTATGCTTCTCTACCGGTGCGCACCTGGTGAATTGATTCTTGCGCGCTTGAGTCGCTGACTTCTCTTCCTATTCTCTGTACTACTATCGTTCAAATGTAAGCGTTCACGTGGAAGAAAAGAAATATTGACGGCAGACACAGAGAACACCGAGTCAAGAGACGATAAAGAAGAGTTATTGCCGACGGACGACTCATGTGCCACAGACAAAAAGAAGCGAAGAACAATTGAAATTTGTTGGTCTTATCTGCGAAATCCGCGTAATCTGTGGATGAGAATTCTTGGTTTTCTCTGTGACCTCTGTGCCTCTGTGGTGAATATTCTTCTGTCCGGGTGAACGGTTACGTTCAAATTCTTGGCCGGCCGCGAAGATTTCTTGTCGGAATCCGCTTCAGCAAAGGGGTAAATGGCTGTGCTTCCCCTGTGCCCGTGAGCGGTTTGAACGTGCGTGGAACCAACCATCCCCGCCATCGGAACGCGTGCGAGCCGAGGAAGGTCGACGCGATTATTGGTTGCGGCTCCCAGCCGCTCTGTGCTCTCTGCGGTGAGTCTTCTTCTCCGTGGTGCGCAGCAGCGCGCTGAAACGCGACGCACTACTTGGTTTTCGGCACCTCGGGTTCCGGGCCGGAGAACGAGAAATGCGCCAAGAGAAACAACCACTTGCCTTGTCGTTTGGTGAGCTGTCCGCTCCACCGGACCGGGATAGTGAGCTTCTCCTCAGGGCTTTCCATTTTCGCGGTGAGCTCGCCTGCAAACCAAGCCACATCTCCCTTCCCGCCCACGGACATCCATTCGGTCTTAATCGTAACCTTCGGGGTATCGGCGAATTCCTTTTCGAACGCGGCCTTGATTTCCGTAGTGCCCACATGACGCCCGTTGGGAGAGTTGTCAAGGACCACAACGTCCTTATCCTGGGCAAAGAGGCTCATGAGCTGTGCGAGGTCCTTCTTCTCGTAGGCCTTCACGAATGACTCGCCAATCTCCTTTATCTCCTTTTCGGTTTGCGGATCGGCCGCGTCTGCGCAGGCTTGTCCGGCCGCGCACAACAGAATACCGAAGACCACCAACCAACGTACGGCACGCATTCTGTTCCTCCTCCATTCAGACAACATGACGGCTGAGCTTACCGGAATGGTCGCGCAAGTCAAGAGGCCAAGGACTTCCCAGAAGGTCCCATTCGCGCTATAGTCACGCGCCTTGAAATCGGCTCGACTGTCAAAGTGGATCACAGCCCTCCTCTCTCTTCCTTACTCTCGCGAAGGGTACAGGCGCTCATGTGAGGGCTTGGGGATGAACCTTCCCGCAACCATCAACGCGGGCCACAGTACACGCTGAATCTACGGGGAACCGACAGGAGGACACGGCACATGGACGACGCAATAGTCTGTTACGCTTATCAAAGCGGCTTGGTAGGCGGTCTTGCACTTGCGGTCACAGATCGCGGGGTGAGGTCCATCACGTTCACTGGACAAGAGACGCGTGCTCTTCAGCCTCCTCGTCACTCCATTATGGAGAGCCTGATCTCTGAGCTGGACGCCTATTTCCGCGGCACTCCGATCGTGTTTTCGACACCTCTCGACCCGGCTTTCGGGACGACCTTCCAGCGCCGGGTGTGGGACGCGCTCATCGCAATACCGTACGGCCAAACCCGTTCGTATGGGCAGATCGCAGCGGAGATCGGAAATCCGAAAGCGGCCCGGGCAATTGGACAGGCCAACAGTGTGAACCGGATCCCCATATTGATCCCTTGTCACCGGGTCATCGGGCGGCACGGATCGCTCGGGGGCTACAGTTCCGGGCTTGGTCTCAAGCGCACGCTGCTGGACCTGGAAGGAGTTGACCTCGGAGCCGCATCCGAACTGAAGAAAGGCTGAATGTCGCCATGGATTTCAAGGCGGTGCAGGTGATCTGCATGACGGTGAACACACTCATGGATGAGATGAATTGGGCCACGTACGGGTCACCGGACATGCACACGCCGGTAATTCAGACCCAAGAAGACTACCACAAGCTGGATGTGCTCATGGACATACTCGGCACGTTGACCAGAATGATGGACACTCGGATCCCGTACGTCACATCCGAAGGGAAACTCATCCGCGAATGGGTGGGGACGATCCTTGAATTGGGAAACAGGTACAAACGCGAACTGGAGCTACTCGAACGCGTGCAGGAACAGACCCGAACACAATAGCTCGTTCCGCCATCGCCGCCGGATTGACGCTTCCGGAACGTGACCGTTCGGCGGGTTCATGTCGGAAGCCGTTGACAGCCCGCGAGAACTTCGTGTCCATGTCACGGATCGGGCAGAGATGAAGCCGTCTCTGCTCCGGCATCAGTTGCGTTCCTCATTGCTTGGTTGCACAGGATTCGTCTCGGATTCCCCAACGACTGCGCCCCATGAACCGTTGTCCGCGTCAGGTTTCGGAATGCTCTCCCACCAATAAGAACAACGACCAATCGAGAATCAAGGAGGGGGAATCATGACCCGCCTGTCACACTCACCCAACAAGAGCGTTCTGAACGGAAAATGGGTCCTCCTGGTAGGGCCGGATTTGAGTGCGATGCACGAGCTCGGCCGACATTTGTCGGGCCAAGGGGCCAATGTGGACGTGGCATCAAACTACGAGATCGCCGTCCAGAGCCTGCTTTCGCTCACCTACGACGCGGCGGTGATTGACGGTGGGGTGGACCGCGTTTCGGATCTCATCGAAATCACGTCCTGGAAGCATATGCCTGCCATCATGACCCCGAACGGCAACGACCCCGGAATCCACCACAAGGACCGGACCCACCAGGTTGTCTCCACTCTGGAGAAGGCGATCCGCAACGGGAAATAGACTCGTCACGGGCCGCGAACACAAACCGCGCAGGCCCGATGCGCTGCTCTTCCCCAATTCGGTCGCACATCGTCTGAGCAAGCCTCATCCGCAGATGCAACCGATTATGCTGAGAGCGTTCTTGCGTAACTGTTGATCGGAAAACGGGAGATTCTCCACGGGCACGGAGAACCAGGAGGAAGAAGAAGTTGAATTCATTGCGCCTGAGGCGAAAAAGCCATTGCCTGATTGGGTTAGGCTATCGGACAGGTGTGCTTTCTTTGTGCCTTCCGCGTGAACTCTTGCCATCGTGTTGCGTGTTCCACCCCGATCCCGAAGAGCGCGACCGCAACTGCGAAACCGTCTCCCAGGACACCACGAATTTGGGGGGCACCCCTCGCAACACCCAGGACGTCGGCGTCATTGATATTTTGTGGTAATCGGGCTATGCTGATGACTGAATTGTCGATCCGGGAACATGGCGCGGCCTTTCGGAGTCTTGAACTACAGCGGGGCCTGATTCAGCGAGCAAAACCCATCCGTGTGCACCCGGAAACGGGTCGGGTCGTGCTGAGTCCCCTTGGGCCTGCCTTCGAGGTGTTCACATGGCAGACAAGAACGGGCAGGGAATACGCGGAACCCTTCGAGAACTGGTTGTTGCCAAGACCTCTCTGGTCTACCTTCTCACCGACGAGGACCGGCGCGTTGAGGACGAAATCAAGAAGCTCGCCTCCGCGTTCAAACCCCCTTTGAGAACCTACGTCTGGTCGTGCACAAGCGGAGTCACCCTTGATGATGAGGTCGTGATCGAAAATCCCGCGCTCCTCGACGCGCTGGATTGGTTTATGAATACGAAAGAGACGGCATTCCTCGTACTCAATGACATGCATGTGTTTCTCAAAGAAAACCCACCGGTTGTCAGGAAACTCAAAGACACCATACGACGGATTGATAACACGTATAAAACGGTGTTCATGATATGTCCGGTGCTGGAGATCCCGCGGGAACTGGAAAGCGAAATCACTGTGATTGACGTCCCGTTCCCAAGCGTGGAGGAGATCGAGAAGTTGCTTCTCCAGGTGATCTCTCGCGAGAAATACCGTGATTCACTGATGCAGTCCTATGAAGAGATGAGAGACGAAATGGTCAAGGCCGGGTCAGGCCTGTCGAGTCAGCAAGTGGTGCAGGCGTTCCGGAAGGCGCTCACCGGAAAGCAGACCATCACTCCCAATGAAGTGGACCTGATCATGGAGGAGAAACGCCAGGTCGTCAAGAAGAGCGGTCTGCTGGAGCTGGTCATCCAGGAAATGGACATCAACCAATTGGGAGGGTTCGGCAACCTCAAGAAATGGCTCAAGATGAGAGGCGACATCTTTTCCAAGGAAGCCAGAGAGCACGGACTCACCTTCCCCAAGGGTGTGTTGGTGATGGGGATCAGCGGGTGCGGAAAGAGCTTGTGCGTGAAGGCCATATCCGCGTATTGGAATTTGCCGCTGCTGAGACTCGATATGGGACGTATGTACGACGGTGTGGAAGGCACCCCCGAGGAATGCTTTCGCAAAGTGATCAAGGCCGCCGAGGCTTCGGCACCATGCGTGCTCTGGATCGACGAAATCGAAGCCGGAATAGCTAACGCGGGGGCAAAAAGCCTTGGCGGAGCAGCGTCCCGCATTCTCGCTTCGTTCCTCACCTGGATGCAGGAGAAGACCGCGGCCGTCTTCATTGGGGCCACTGCCAACAACATCGACCTGCTCCCCCCGGAAATCCTTCGCAAGGGCCGATTTGACGAGCTGTTCTATGTGGAGCTCCCCAGCGACCGGGAACGGGAAGACATCATACGGATACACCTCAACAGGCGCAAGATTCCGCCGAATCGTTTCGATTTCAGCACTCTGGTGAAGTGCACCGAAGGCTTCAACGGAGCCGAGATCGAACAAGGGGTTCTGGGAGCCGTGTTCCGAGCCTTTGCGGAGAAGCGGGAGGTGACCCAAACAGACCTGTACATCTGCCTGGAGAGCATTGTGCCGCTCTCGACCACCATGAAAGAGGAGATCAAGCGTATGGAGCGGTGGGCTCACAATCGAGCGGTCAAGGCGGGGACAAGCATGTGATATCAGTGATCAACCGATGTCCCCGGCATCCCCGTCCAAAGTCTCACTGATCGGATGCGAACGTTGTCCTTTATCATTTCGATCTTGCTCTTGGCCTCCGTGGGATGGGCAAGGGCGGAAACTTGCGCGCTTTTCGCCGAGCACTTCAACACTTGGCCCCTGCGCCCCGAATGGCGCGGCGAGATGAAGGATCCGTCCCGCATCCAAATCGTGAAACACCCTGTCCGAATCGGGCCCGGAGCGGTGAAGCTTACGGTACACCCCGGCGATGTGGCGGCCAAACGGAATCGTGCGGAGATCGTCATCCTTCCTCAATGCCCGCTGGAACGGGAAAACTGGTACGGCTGGAGCATGCTGATTCCGAAGGACTACGAGGACTACCCCGGCCAAAGGGGATTCCAGATCATGGGGCAGTTCCACGCCCGACCGGATTCACTCGAGGGCGAGAAGTGGGGAAATTTTCCTCCATACCCTCCGATGATATCCGTACAGTACGGTCGCGACAGAACAGGGCAAGGCTTCGGCCTCTTCTACGGGTTGGAAAAGGCTCGCCGCAGAATCGCGGTCTGCTTTATCGAGAAGGGGAAATGGTATGACATCAAGCTCGCCGTGCGCTGGTCAAAGACGGATCAAGGCTACGTTTCGGCCTGGATCAACGGAGAACCGTGGACTCCGTTCAACGGGCGAGACTGGAAGTGCCATGGCGCCAACATGTACAACAACGTGCCGCCATTGTTGAAACTCGGCCTCTATCGAGACTTTGGTTTCACTACAGTCAACAGCGTATATTATGACGAGGTCAGGATCGGCTCCCGAGAACAGGATGTGCTCCTGCCCAATCAGCCGGGCCACAAGGCAATCCGGATACGGTGAGCTTTCGCCGCAGAGATCGTGGAACCCCAGCGCGGCCGGGAACCGCACCCAAGCGGCTTGGAGCCGCCAATAAACGCGTCCCCCTTCCTCGGCCCGCATGCAGTCCCATGGCGGGGCGGGTCGGTTCTACGCACATGGAAACCGCAGACTTTCGTCGGGGAAGAACCGCTACAGACCCCGACGCTGAAGCTGATTTTGACAACGAATCTTCGCGGCCCGCGAAGAATTCCAACCTCAGTAGAGCAGAGAACTGGAGTCTCTCCTGTGGCAGACATCCCTCAGACATGTGAACCGAAAGGGACGCGACCTGATCCCATAGGTCCGTACCTTGTGTGCGGTGTGCTCATGGTCGGCATTTTCCTGGCTGACATGGCCATTCCGTTGGGCGTTGCCGTCGGTGTTTGCTACATTGCTGCGGTGTGGCTGGCCCTTTGGTCTAGCCGGACAAGGCTTATTCTTCTCGTGGCCGTGGTGTGCTCATTGCTCACCGTTGCGGCTTTCGTACTGAAGCCCCCGGCCGGAGAACTCTGGAAAGTCCTGTGTAATCGTTTCCTGGCCATATCTGCCATTTGGCTGACCGCGTTCCTCGGGCTGCAACGAAAGACTCTCGAGGAAAATCGTCAGAAAGCCGTCAGGGATCGTGAGAAGGCTTTGGAAGAAATCAAGATACTGAGAGGATTTCTCCGGATTTGTGCGTCGTGCAAGAAGATCCGTGATGATGAGGGCAACTGGACTCAGCTCGAAGCATATATCAGAGACCACTCCCAAGCCGAGTTCAGCCATGGGCTCTGTCCTGAATGTGTCAAGAAACTCTACCCGGACCTGCCAAGACGCCCCTCCAACTAATGGCGCGGGTGCAATTGCTCTCGCATGGTAAGACGCCCAGCGGCCGGCATTCACGACCCGGCTCGCGGTGGAGGGTCTTCACATTGCCGTTCTGAGTCGCAAAGCAACGCGGCTCTACTTGGAGCACTAGCCGGAAGTTCTTCTCGAAACTGGTTGCGGCAACCTTTACAACCCACCATATTTCCGTGATTATACCAACACAAGACTGCCGAAAACGGGCTCAGGGGTAGCCATGTAATGTCAAGAAATGTGA
>JBFMAA010000063.1:0-31619 GCA_040755955.1 Thermodesulfobacteriota bacterium | reverse complement strand
GTAGACACAAACCCACTCTGCCGTCCCTCAACCACCAGGCGAGAGGGCTTGCTATTCCCCTCCCTTGATGGGAGGGGTTAGGGGAGGGTGAAAGTTCCCGCAATTCTCAACGCGTGGCACTATAATACGGTCGCGCATTCCCAGTTCTACCGGGGAGCCCTGAAGATCCGACAAGATGTTCTCTCGCAAAGCACGCAAAGGAAGAGACAACCCCTTGGCGTGCTTGGCGAGAGTCAGTCTTTTCAGCTCCAAGTGCGTTGCCGTAATTCGGAACTGCACTACTTTGGGTTTGCAGCGAAATAACCCTGTCATCTCACGTGCTCCCCTTCCATGGGTTGAAACCCATGGCTATTCACAGTGCGCCCAGCAGGGCGCGGCCTCTTCTGCCCTGAAAGGGCAGCCCGTGAATAGCCGTAGGTTTCAACCTACGGTGGTGAAGCGAGTCAATGCTGTTCTCTAATTCACCGTGGTTGCAAGGCTTGTTTTGCAGCGGGCACTCAGTTCGTCACATCCCGGCACTTGATCCACTCTTGCGGTTCGCACATGCGGCACTTGTCGCAGATCGCGGTCGAGGTGTAGCACTTGCCCTCCTTGCCACCGTACGCCTGCCCGAAGCAAGGACCATGGGTGGCGGGAAGGTCCGCGCCGCCGGAAACCTTGATCCTGTGGATGTATCGCGATTCGATCCCCGCAGGTCGGGATCCGCGTAACGCGCATGCCCACACCTCGTCTCCCTCAAGCCTGATCAGCACCCCGCACTTCGCACCCGGGCCGGCCCATCCGTAGTACGGCCCAACCAGCCAGTCGAGCTTCAAGCCTTTCGCGAAGGGATCGGACTTGGATTCGCATTGCGCGTCCTCCAGCTCGACACCGAGTCTTTCGAGACTCGCTGCCAATTTCGAAACGTCCGCAAGGGCCATTCGGTCACACCCGTGAATGGGTCTTGTCGCCCACCACTGTTGATACGACCTGCCAAGGTGGACGTTCGACAAAACTATCACCACAACAGCCGCAGGCCTTATCCATCGAAGAACGTCCCGCTTCTTCCCGCGATCTTCCCCGGAAAGCAGTCCCTGCACCCGAAACATCTCCTTTGCGGTGGGATTGAACAGTGGGCGAATTATCCAGGCAAGGATCAACACACACGGCAGCACGAAGAACAGGGCGAAGTACGCCACGGCGTGAAGGTCTCTGCTTCCCACGGCCCAGAAAGCCGCCAACGTCAGGACAACCATGACCGACGACAAGATCAGGCAGAAGCAGATCATCCCACTACGGGCCCACGATTGGGACCGGTACAAGCCTTCCCACAGGATTGCACTCAGAATCGCAGCGAACGACACCAGACCCAGGATGACGGAAAACACCACAGGCTCCACCCCGCTCCTGCAGGACGCCAAGTACGGAATTAGGACGAAGGACAAGAACAATACTGACGCCACAACGCCAAATCCGAATCGCACGCGAATCGATCGCCTCACGCGCAGGACCTCGGGAAGCACGAGGAATTCCTGTTCGTCGACCCATTGCTTGCCGAGAAGTACTTTCCCCTGTTCCGCTGCCTGCTCGGGCGAAAGGGCGTCTCTCGAGACCCCCCACTTCTCTCCGGCAAGAACTTTCCGAATCACCTGCTCCCTGGTCGTGTCCACTGAAGTCATCATCCCTCCCTCCGGTCAGGACTGAGAAAGCTTGACTTTGCGTTCTTCTCAACAACGGGTACCCGCGCACGCTTCCCCCATTTTCGCGCCTGATGGGCTCCGAAGGGAAGCGGCTCTTCTCAGAAGTCTCTCCCCCGAAATCGCTTTCTGCATCCGACAACTCTCAGCTCCAGCCAAGAGCCGTTCCTGCGGTCCGGATCAGCAGGGTCACGGAGTAGGCCAGCACCAGCGTGTAGGCGACGGCAAAGAGCGGCCATCGCCACGTTCCGGTCTCCTTGCGGATCACCACCAGAGTGACGAGGCACGGTGCGTACAACATCACGAAGATAATCAGGCAAAAAGCCTTCAAAGGCCCCCATCCGGGCTCCACCCTGAGTTTCTCCGACAGGGGTAGGGATTCCTTCGGGTCTACGTCACCGAGACTGTACGCGGTTCCCATGGTGGCAACTACTACCTCTTTGGCCGCGAATCCGCCCACAAGGGAGACATTGGTCCGCCAGTCGAAACCAAGAGGCCACGAAAACCATACCAGCGCCTGCCCAGCTCGCCCTGCGACCGTGTTCCTGAGGGTCTCCGCTTGCTTCTCCTGCTCAAGGCCCTGTTTTCGCTCGATGTAGGCGGCCGCGGCCGACACCAGGTCAGATCCCACACCTGTCTCGGATCTATCGTCCGGGGAATCGAGCGCCTTGGCCAGACCGAAAAACGCAGGATTCTCGGCCTTAAGCGCATTGGCATCACCTGTCTTGAGCCGATCACGGAACTTTTCAAAGCGAGCCCAGTCCTCCTCGGACTTGAACACGTCCTTGACCGCGGGATTTGCCAGAAACTCGGCACGGGCCCGCTCGATGCCCTGATCAAAACTCCGCGCCTGCTCGTCGGGAAGGGAAGGGAAAGTCATCAAGGCCCACAGCGTCAACGAGATGATCAGTATGGTGGTTCCTGCCTTCCTCACGTACATCCAGGTGCGCTCCCAGGCATGGATCAGCAGGCCGCGCAAGGTGGGAACCCGGTAAGGAGGCAGCTCCAGCACAAACGGCGCAGAAGGACCCGACAGCACCGTGGCTCGAATCACCCGGGCGGCCAGGAGCACCATGCACCAGGAGAACAAAGTCAGCACAAACATCATCAGCGCCTTGTTTCCGGGGAAGAACGCGCCGATCAATAGGCCGTACACGGGTAGTTTCGCGCCGCAGTTCATCAGCGGAATGACGAGTATCGTGGTGAGACGCTCCTTGGGTTCCCGCATGGTGCGGGTAGCCATAACCCCCGGCACCGCACAGCCGCCGGCAAGGCCGCCCGCAACCATCAGTGCCAGCATTGCGGAACCGTGCAACCCAAACCCACGCAACAACCTGTCCAGCATGAACGCGATACGCGCCAGGTACCCGGTGTCCTCAAGGATGGCTATGGCCAAGAACATGAACGCAATCAGCGGCGTGAATCGCAATATGCCTCCCACTCCGTTGATCAGGCCGCTTACCACCAGAGACCGGAGCAAGCCTTCCGGGATCTTGTCCGTCGCGATTCCTCCGAGCCACTTGAACAAGCTCTCCAGGTACGCGCAAAGAGGCTCGCTCCCTTGAAACGTGAACATGTACACGAAATAGAGCACCGCCATCAGAATCACCGGCCCCACAAGCCGGTTCGTGAGCACAGTATCTATCTTGTCGCTCAGGTGATAGCGCTCCTGGGTGTCGGTTCGGACGGTCTGTTTCATGATCCCCGAGACCAGGCCGTATCTGGCATCTGCGGTGATGATGTCCGGGGTGTCATCGAACACCGCAGTAAGGTGGGCCCGACTTCTCTCCACCTGGCGAAGCACTCCGTCGTCCCCAAGGAATGCCCGGAGTCTCTTTGCCACTTCCTGATCGCCCTCAAGCAGCTTCACCGCGAGCCAACGGTACGCGTGATCGTCGTGGGGAAGGGCCTGCCGGAGCATCGCCTCGATGGTGTCGATCTCCTCCTCAAGTTCCGTGCCGTAGTTGACAAGTTTCGCCCTGGGGGTTGTCGGCGCCGCCCCGGCGGACTCAAGTGCCGCGCTGAGCAGCTCACTGATCCCCTGGTTCCGTTTTCCCACCGTGGCCACAACCGGAATGCCCAGGAAGGCCGACAATTTGCGCTGATCAATCGAGATCCTGCGACCATCAGCCACGTCTATCATGTTCAGGGCGAGCACGACCCGTACACCCATCTCCACAAGCTGTATGGCAAGATAGAGGTGCCGCTCCAGACTCGATGCGTCCACCACGTCAATCACCACGTCCGGCTTGCCGTCGACGATGAAGTTTCGAGCGATGATCTCCTCGAGGGAGTACGCGGTCAGCGAATACGTTCCCGGAAGATCCACCACGAGTATCTCCTGCCCGTCGTGAACCAGGCGGCCCTCTTTCTTCTCGACGGTGACTCCGGGCCAGTTCCCCACGTGCTGACGGGCCCCTGTGAGCGCGTTGAAGAGTGTGGTCTTTCCGGAATTGGGGTTACCGGCCAGCGCGACGGTGACAGTCCTTTCCGACATCGGATGTGCTCCTTGCATTACGAGTCCCCCACCTACCCGCGACGCGACCGACGCCGAACCGAAACGGGGGGTTCAGACCGGCTGAAATGTTGCCGGGCGTCTTTCTGACTGTGCATGGTAATCGGGACTCAGAGTACGAACGACCTACGTTTATTAGAGCTGTCTAACACGCCGCGTATGATCTGTCAAGGTCTTTGCGCGTAACCCGCGCAGGCTTCCATGCCGCCGAGCTATTCGACCGGAAGGATGAAGATGTCTCGGTGTCGCTCTTTATAGCGGTTCTCGTTAGTTTCCACCGATTGGCGGGCTGGAAAGCCCGCCCCACAAGCCCTGATCTGACACGAATCGGAAGTTACTTTCGAGAACCGGTATACTCAGTGACAGTGGCGAACTCTTCCCTGCGAACCGCATGAGACGAAACCGAGTATCGGTGCGTGTTCATCTGCCCAGAAGGTGGTCCGCGAGGATCCGTATGCCAATTGCGATGAGCACCGTCCCGCCGGCCAGTTCCGCGCACTGCCCCATTCGTACGCCCACGGTTCGGCCAAGCCTGATTCCGACGAAGGTCATCACGAGCGCGGTGAGCCCGATGATCACCGCGGGATTCCAGACGGAGACCCCGAGCAATCCCAACGAAACCCCCACAGCAAGCGCGTCGATGCTTGTGGCTACCGAGAGGGCTACCAGACTCCAGCCCCGGGTGGGATCAAATCCTTTCGTGCCTTCTTCGGGGTGTCGTGACTCGCGCACCATATTCCCCCCGATGGCCAGCAGCAGCCCGAAGGATATCCAGTGGTTGAGGCCTCCTGTGCAGTTGGCGAGGCCTTCGCCTCCGAGCCAGCCGATGATCGGCATCAGTGCCTGGAACAGCCCGAAATGCCAGATCAGCCTGAACGTTTGCCTGTTCGACAGCGCGCCTTGTCCCGCGGAGATCGCAGCCCCGACCGCGAAGGCGTCCATCCCAAGACCAAATGCCGTGCCGAGAAGGGAGAGCGTGTCCAATTCGTTGTGTCCGTGTGTGGTGTCTGTGAGTCACACTAATATAGTGCCACGGGCCGATCAATGCGGCAAGTCTTGCCCTCTGGTCGGGTTCCTGACTTCACCTGATATTAACCCCGGGGAGTCACTTTAGCTTTTTAGTATAACACTTTCATTTGACAAGCAAAACAGAATCTGCTATTGCACTGAAAAACTTCGCGTCGGGGTTGCCCATGTTGCCCGGATTCACCACACACCGTTCGCAGACCATCAGAGTCCCAAACCACACCCTACTCTACGGAATAATCTTGGCCACTCTGGGCGCGCTGATCGCCATGGGGTCGTTCACCCGTTTGTACGAGCTGGTGGAATTCTTTCCGTTGCGACTCCCCGAGCGGATTCACGAATACATCCTCAGTTATGTCCCTTTCATATTGGGGACGTTCCTCACCACGGTGGCGGCCTTTGCCGGGCTCATGGTGGGAATCAACTGGTTTCTCGGTGGAATCCGGGAGTTGGGCACGTTGCGGATTCCCCTGGAGAGAATAGGAGACTACTACCAACCCCAGTGGGTTTCCCTGGCTCTGAAAGAAGGCAAGATCCGTTCCTATGACGAATCTCCTTCCCTTTTGTTCTTCTTGATAGGAAGGATATGGGCCAATGCGAGGTACATCTCTCAAATCCCTGGGGAAGTGGTGCGATGCAATCTCCGATTCATATGGAAGGCGGCCTTTCTCGGGGTTGGGGTGCATTTTCTGTTTCGCGCGCTGGAGCTGCTTCCCAGCCGGCTCGAAGGGATGGGCTTCGGTGAGGGACTCGTCATACCCTCACCGGTTTCGTTCTACAATCTTCTGGCGATCGCATGCGGTCTGAAGCTGGTGCTCGCGCTGAGTCTCATTCCCTTGAAGAGGCCCGAAGCAGGCAGGGAAATGGACTCCATGATCGTGGAGGGCCGAGGACACCCGTCCGTGTTCTTCTCCCTCATAGAGGAGGGGGCCAAGATCTTCGCGTACCAGGGAACACCGAATCGCATCTCCCGATCCAGGTCCATGAGGTGCGATGACGGAGAGACGGTCATAGGGACGCTTGTCGAGAGCTTTCCCCAGTACGTGAGGACTACGTGCAGACCTGCCGCGTTGATCTGTGTGTGCTTCGGCGCGTGCATGGTGTTGTTGGGGTTCCTGCAGATCATCCTGATGCAATACCCGACTTTTTCGGTAGGTTATGAGGATTTCTTTCGGCTCTACCTCGTCGGCCTTTTGCTGGACATCGTGCTCAACGTGATGATCATCGTGCTCGGCAAGGGATTTCTGGACCAGGCTCGTGATCTCATGTCAGTGTATCGGTTCAGGTCGAGCCTCGTCTATCTCGAGGCCAAGGGAGATTTTGAGAAGAAGGTGCTTCCTCAGCTCAACGGGATCGTCGCACCGGAGCGTCTGTTCGACCCCCTGAGCAGTTGCGCGTTCAACGTGAGGTATTTCTCTGCGGAGGCGATTTCTGAGTCGATCAAACCCGGCGGCATTCGGGAGATCATAGGACTCGAAACCTCGGGACAACTGGCCAAAGACGTGGCAAGGCTCAAGTACCTTCCCTTCCAGGTGGCCTTCAGGGAGAGGTACCCCTCTTCGTGGCAGCCGACGGAGGACGAGGTCTCTGGGGGGCCCCAGTGCACGGACGGTATGGACCAGATCCCTTCCGTGCCGACCGAACGAGTGCCCGACGAAATGCCGGCTACTTCCGACACACTTTGAGCCCCATTGAAAACGAGGGATAAGGTTGTCTATAATCCGTGCGAAAATGGCCGTGGCGAAACACAAGTCGACGGCTCAGGGGCTCAAAAGGAATGCAACAGGTTTGGCTACAGGACACTCAGTGGGTTGTGATCCAACTCTGCTACCGCAACCGGGACGAGGTGACCACATGAGACGCCGGCTCCAAGTGACGGCTCTGGTGCTGCTCAGCGTGCTGCTCCTGCCGCTCGTCGGCTGGGCACAAAACTACCTGATCATCAGGAACAGGGACGGGACGATTCAGCGCATACCTTTGCAGCATGATCCTGAGCAGATAGAGTCTTTCCGGATGGAGGCCGGGCCCAAGGTTGAAGCCCCCCCCGCCGGAAAGGAACCTGCGGTCGTGCCTGCCCGACCTCCCGAGAGGGCTCCTGAGCAGCCCTCGGAAAGGCCGCCGCTTGGCATGCCGAGAGTCGGGCCACGACAGCCTCCTCCGCTTCCCGGTCCGTCCCTGGAGCCCCCTGCGACGAGGAAGCCCGAGCCCCCCACGAAAGCGGAAATCAAGGCGGTCGAGCCCCCTTCTGTTGCCAAGATGGATGGCCGGTTCGTGGTGAATGTGTATAAGCTGCCAAAGAACGTCAAGACGCTGCCGGATTTCGCTACCATGAGACCCGTTCAGATGATCACGGCTCCACGGATAGACCTCAACCCCGCCACCGGAAGCAACGAACCCGCTGACTTGCCGCAAGACGACGAGGGCTTGGGATTACGATTTCAGGGTATGTTCTACGTGAGCGGTGAGGGCATTTTCAAATGGCGACTCCATTCCAAAGACGGTGCGCGCATGCACATTGACGATAAGACCCTCATCGAGAACGACGGTATCCACGGCCCGTCGTCGAAGACGGGTTTCGTGCACCTGGCGGAAGGAGCGCACACGATCATTGTGGACAGTTTCAACGTGAAGGGGTCGCCTGTCTTGCAGCTTTTCGTGACGCCGCCGGTCGGCCCCGAGCAGGTGTTTTCGCCCGTGACCGGGGTTGCGGGCTGGAAGGAACCGAGGAAGCTGTTCGACGTGCTTTGGGGGCAGGTCTATTTCGTGCCAAAGGGCGATTACCCGAAAGGCCCGGAATTCTCCAAGCTCAATCCCATAGGACGGGTCATCGCTCCGGAACTCAACATCGGTGGAGGGGCTGACATCCCGGGGCTTCCCGGGAAGAAGGACATGGTGGGGATTCGGTATGACGGCTTCTTCAATGTGGAAGGTGCGGGAATCTTCTCTTTTCGGCTGGCCGCGGATCATTACGCAAAACTGAGCATCGGCAAGTACACCATCGTCGAGACTACAGGGAAGGACAGCAACGGGGCCGTCGGATGGGCATGGCTCGAGCAGGGGGGACAGGGAAAGGGGTATCCCATCGTAATCGACTACTTCCATCCTTCCGGCACGCCCCGTCTGGAACTTTACGTGGCTCAGCCGGAAAAACCCGAGACCCTGTTTTCCCCCGGGCGGGCTCTTGCCGGCTACAACTGGGAGCAAGAAAGCGGCGGCAACTTACGAGGTTACGTATACTTTGTCAGACCCGGCACCAAGACGTTTCCGAACCTCAATGAGATGAAGGCCGCGGGTATGTTCCAGACTTCCGCAATAGACTACCCTATTGACAGGCCCGAGGGGAGCGAATTTCCCGGCATTCCCAAGAGGGATTCCTGGTTCGCCGTAAGGTTCCCCATCGCCATTACCTTATCCGATGCGGAGAAGGGGAACTACAAGTTCCGGATGGTGGCCAAGTCAGGTGCGCGGTTCATTGTGGACGACAAGCGACTGATCAACATGGACCGCGTGTCCGACGAGGTCCGGGAAGAATCCGGGACAGTGGTGCTCAACAAGGGAAAGCACACCTTCTTCCTCGACTTTTTTGCGACCACCGGTCCGAACGCGCTGCAGCTTTATATTACTCCCCCCGGAGGCGAGGAGAAGATCTTCGCATTCCAGTAGGATCAGCGCGCAGAGGGGGGATTCCGGCATCTTCTTGTTCGGCACCCGGGAACCCTTGTTGACACGAAGGGCTGATCGGAGGACTCGAGAGGGGACTGGGGATTTTAGGAACGCTGCGCGCCTATGACGCACTTACAGCCTTCACAGAGTAGTCATCGGGCTTCATCTGGGCCACAGGAAGGATCACGTCCGTGAACCAGCGGTGGAAAGCCCTGTTAATATGAGCCATGGCCTCATCCCAGTCACCGTCGTAATCGGATTCCTCGATGTCTTCGACGATTTCTGGAGTGAGCCCTGAGAATTCAGCCAAATCCTCTCTCGCCATGTGGAGTTTCTTGCGGATGTCGTAGATTTGTTGTGCTATCCCGGCCCTGACCCCCATCACACATGCGAACTCCACCAGTTCCGGATGATCTCTGATGTACCGATCATGGGACCACTGGTACGCATCCGTGACTATCTTCTTGCTACTCATGATCTATCTCCCAATGGCTGTGGTAATCCGCGTCTTCCGCGTATCTCCTCATCATCTCGACAGCACGGTCAATCTCCTTGGGAGGTATCCTGTCAGCCTGTTTGGTAATCCCGTGGGTGATTACCGCCCGTCCTCTGCCATGGAAGAAATATAGCATCCGGTACTGAATCTTCTCAAATCTCGGTCTCAGCTCGTGGATTCGATCCCTCAGATAGTCTGAGATCGGTCTGCGAAGGTCATCATGTCCGTGATCCCGCAGCAGCCCTATCCACTCAATGCACTTGGCGCGGTGCTTAGGTTGTGACTGAAGAGTCTCGATCCACTCCTTCATCGGGACGGTTTCGTCATCGCCCTGATAATATACGACTTCCACCGGCGGCACATGTTCCCGTCCACGCGTACGCCGGCTGAGCTGCTGAATTACTGTCACGAATGCCGTGTCTATCGCGCATTCTTCAGGCATTCATTCGGGGCGACCGGGTACCGTACCTTTCGTTCATGGGCCGGCATCGTCGGCCTCTCCGGAACACAGCGTCCGGTGGCTATTTCCCGATGTTCTTCACCCATCCGTACTTGTCCGGTCGGGCTGCGGTCTGGATACCCATGATCTCGTCAAACAGCTTTCCTGCGAGTTCCCCGGTCTTGCCGTCTGCGACGGTGTAGTCTTTGCCCTTGTGCCGGAGCAGACTCACAGGCGATATCACCGCGGCGGTTCCGGAGCCGAAGACTTCCTTGAGACTCCCGTCTTGAGCTGCCCTGGTCACTTCATCGATGGAGATGCTGCGCTCGGTCACCTTGTAGCCCCAGTCGCTCGCTACCTTGATCACCGAGTCCCGGGTAACGCCGGGGAGTATGGTCCCTTCCAGTTCCGGGGTGATCACTTCGTCGTTGATGCGGAAGAATATGTTCATGGTGCCGACTTCTTCGATGGAGGTCTTGTCCACCGCGTTGAGCCAGAGCACCTGAGTGAAGCCTTCCTTGTGGGCAATCTCGGCTGCCAGCAGGGACGCGGCATAGTTCGCCGCGGTTTTGGCTTCTCCGAGGCCGCCTCTGCAGGCACGCACGTAGTCCTCGATGACCATGATCTTGACCGGAGCGAACCCTTCGGGGTAGTAGGCCCCTACCGGCGATAGGATGATATAGAACAGGTACGTCTTGGAGGGCCTCACGCCCACAAACGGGTCACCGGCGATGATAGTGGGCCTCACGTACAGGGACATCCCAGGGGACCTCGGTATCCAGTCCCTGTCTTTTCGAATAAGCTCGGACATCTGTGCCATAAAAAGACCCGGGTCCACGGCCGGGATACAGAGGCGCGCGCAGGACTTGTTGAACCGTGCGATGTTCATGTCCGGCCTGAACAGGAGGATGTCTTCCTCGTCCGGCCCTGAGAAAGCTTTCAGCCCTTCAAAGACCTGCTGTCCGTAGTGGAGCACCATGGTGGCCGGGTGCAACGAGAGATCTCTCAGAGGTGTAATCTCCGGCGGACCCCATCCGCCATCCGCTTCCGAGTACTGCATGATGAGCATATTGTCGGTGAAGATGGTCCCGAATCCCAGTTTGTCTTCGTCGTATACCTTTGCCGATGGTCGATTGCGAGGTACCGTTGGCATGAGATCTCCTGTTTCCTTACGAATTGGTCGGGTGAGCGCACCACGGACCGAGATTCCCGGATAAGGCGGGGCTTGACATGGAATTTGCGGAAACCTATCCCTTATCCGCCCAGTGCCTCAATAATTAGCAGACGCGCCTCTGTCCGTCAATAGTCGGGTTGACGTCGGCCTGCGTGGCGGGTACACTCTGTGCCACCAAGGGCTACACGCGAAAATGTGCTTACGAAATCGTGACCGAGCCCAGGGAAGAAGAAGGCGCGCCGCAGAGACACAGAGAACACAGAGAAGATCAGGAAGAACTCTTTGCGATCTCTGCGTGCTGTGCGAGAGAACGTCTTGTACCAACCTGCCGACGTCAAGTAAGATTTCGGGAAGCCCCTTCTGACAAGGAATGGCGCCCCCGAACCGCTCGACCAAGGACAGCCATGCTTTGCCGCCGCAACAAAGCGCGAAAGTGCGCCCACGAGTTCACAGAAGCCGTCTCATGGTCAGCACCATCTAATATTCTAAGAGTTTTCGGAAGGGTTGTCCCCCGGAATCTTACCTTTCGGAAAGCGACTTGGTATTATCTGATCTTCACGGTTTCCACTTGAATCTTGGCCTTGCCGGAAGGAACGAGGAGTCGCGCCATGCCTTACGATTTTTCCGCTACAGGTTCCACGGTGCTCTTGGATGAGTATTTCGCGTCCGAAGACCCCGGCTTCCTCGATGAACTGCGGAGGGTCACTTCCCTCCTGAAGCTCGCGGGCCTTGCCGACCGCTGGAAAACCGACCCCCGACCTTGGGCCCGACAACAGATATTCGACTACCTTGAGCTGCCGCTGAACAGTCCGGGGCACCATTCGCTCGTCAAGCGCCTTTTCAAGCACGCGGAGGAGACTCGCGACCATGAGCTCATGGCATCCTTCATGATCGCATTCGATCGCTCCCTGAGAAGGGTTCGCCGAACCAGGTTCAATTTTGATTCGGAGACCCGGGAGTTGACGGAGACCCAGTTCCTTGCCATGCCTCGGGACTCGATCCCTGCCCGGCTGGAGGTTATACGAAAGCTGCCCGGTACCGGGGAACGGATGACGTTTGTGAGGCGTATCAGGCCGGATTATCGACTGTTTTCGCATCATACGCGTCAGTACATGCGTCGACGGGCATGGCGCTATTTTCGTCGGCTGGGGTTTCAGGAGCCGGGGGTCTATGTGCAGACGGTAGCGCGAGCGCTCGGGAGGTACCGGGACGAGGACTTCGCCAAGCCCGAGCACATGCTGGACAATTGGGGGCTCATGCATGCGTGCTTCAGAAACCATGGGGCTCTGACCTTTCGCGCGTCCGCGATCGGTGTGGCCAAAGGGCGGAGCCTGTCCGAGCTGACCGCCGCGCCGAAGTTCCCGCACGCGTGGAGTGCACCCGGTTCAGCGGAGGTTCTGCTGTCGCTGGTCACAGAGGCGAGTTCGAGGCTGGTGCGGGTCTGGGCCATGGACCTTATTCGCGGGGAACACTGGGAGAGGCTGAGAGGCATCGACCTCACGAGACTGCTGGGGTTCTTGAACCACCAGGACCCGGAGGTGCGCGGATTCGGGGTCGAGATCCTGCAAGCTTGCCGGACGCTCGATGCGGCTCCTGTGGAACTCTGGATGCGACTGCTCGATAACGCCAACCCCGATGTCCTCACCGTGGTCTGTGACCTGATGAGAACCCGAGTCGCACCCGAGACGATCACGCTGGATGAGCTTCTGGGCCTGGCGTGTTCCGCGTCGACTCCCGTGGCTGAGATGGCGCTCCAATTCCTCAGGCATCGGCCTATCTGCACCGCGGAAGAACGGGCGGGTCTGGCGAGGCTCGCACAGGCCAAATGCCATGCCAAGGCCGGGGAGATCACCGAGTTTGCCCTGTCTTTCTTAGGGACCCCCGAGACCTACGACCGCGACGCGGTGAGCGAGTTTCTGGACAGCCTTCTGCCCGAGACTCGCCAAAGCGCCTGGACGTGGCTGACCGCTTCGTCACCCGGACTGGATGATCCTCTTCTCTGGTGCCGGCTCACCGAGACTCCGTTTGACGACGTGCGCCTCAGCCTGGTCACGTACCTGTCCGACAGAACGAAAACGGTTCCAAAGACCGTCACAGCGGAACTGACCGCGGTGTGGAGCTCGATACTGCTCGGCGTTCATCGCGGAGGGCGGGGAAAGCCTGCCGCACTACGGCGGATTGCCGCGCATATCGAGATGAACCCCGCGTCTGCAGACTCACTTCTCCCGGTGCTGTGCGTTGCCGCGAGGTCAATCAGAGAGCCCGAACGGAGAGCCGGTCTTGCCGCGGTGGTCGGATTAACGCGGCACGGTCCCGAATTGGCCGACAAGGTGCGAAGGAGCCTTCCCGAGCTGGAACTGTAGGCGGAGGGTACGCGGTCAGCCTGGGGGACAAGGGAACGAACCGCCAAAGTAAGAGTTCACCGCGAAGGCACAAAGCCACAAAGAAATCAAAGGGCAATTCTCGGGCTGCTGTTCTCGTCAACAGGCTTTCTTGGTGGTTCATTCTCGTCCCGTCCTGTTGAACGCCTGCCTGACATGCACTCGCTGAACGGTCACCCGCCAAGACCCAAAGACGCGGAGGAAGCTATTACTGCCGTCCTAATGAGGCTCGCCCGTGGCCTTCCTTGTGTCTTGGTGCCTTTGCGGTGTGTGTGCCCAGCGGAAGACTGATTGCGCCTGCGCGGTTACGTCCGAGGCGTCGCGCTCTTATGCCACGGTTGCATAGGTTTCTGGGTTGACTCCTTGAAGGATGAGTCCTATTCGGCAATGCACCTGTGGTTAGCCACGTCACAAAGCAGGAGAATTCGGGCATTGTGCCGACACAAAGTAATTCCTGACCGGGAAGAGTCGAGCTTACGGGGCCTTAACGCTGATCCGCGAAAACACTAGTGATTTACCAGCCAAAAAAATTGCTCAGTTACTGCGTTTAGTTGGACATACGGACGCGATTTACATGAACCTTTTTCCAGTTGACAACCACAATGGATTGGATTATTAGGGCTGTTATAGGCGCGCGGATCAACCAGGGACCCAGAGGAGACACACCAGATGCGGATTGCTCAAGGTCCGGGAGGCGAGGGACCTTACCAGCCATACTTGAGCCTTCGGGATCACCCCCGGTACGAGGAGATCAAGCGGCTCATCGAGGCACTTCCCCCCGACAAGATGGAAAGACTCAGGACCTATATCAACCAGTGGCTTCCGGGCGAGTGCGGTTCCGAATTCGGCAGCCGGTACACCCACTGATCCTGCCCCGTCTCATACCAATGCGACTGCAAGCCGGTGAGGTGTGGCCCACAGGACGACAGGCAAGATGCCCGTCCCACCGGAGCCTGAAGTCACTTCTTGGAACGCGCGATGGTATCGGGGGGGTTCAGCCCCCCTACTCCCACTCGATCGTGGCGGGGGGTTTGGATGAGATGTCGTAGACCACGCGGTTTATCCCACGCACTTCGTTGATAATTCTGTTCGAGATCAAGGCAAGGACATCTGCGGGGATACGGCTCCAATCTGCGGTCATGCCGTCGGTGGCGTCAACGGCTCGAAGTGCGGCTACGTGTTCGTAGGTTCGGCCGTCGCCCATTACCCCGACAGATCGAACCGGGAGAAGCACGACAAACGCTTGCCAGATACTCGGGTAGAGCTGGGCACGACGGATCTCTTCTATCGCGATCGCGTCGGCTTCTCGAAGTATCCGGATTCTGTCGCGGGTCACCTCCCCGAGGATTCTCACGGCAAGTCCGGGTCCCGGAAACGGGTGTCGCCAGATGATGTGTTCGGGCAGGCCGAGTGTCTTCCCGAGTTCCCTGACTTCATCCTTGAACAGTTCGCGCAAGGGTTCAACGAGCGCAAGGTGCATGCGTTCCGGCAGTCCCCCCACGTTATGGTGACTCTTGATCGTGGCTGATGGTCCCCCCTTGAAGCTCACACTTTCGATCACATCCGGGTACAGAGTTCCCTGCGCCAGGTACTCGACCCCGGGAATTTTCAGGGCTTCTTCCTCGAACACGCGGATGAACTCTTCCCCAATGATCTTGCGCTTTTGTTCGGGGTCGGTGACCCCGGCGAGTCGTTCCAGGAATCTTTCCGACGCGTCCACATAATGGAGCTCGATCCCCAGGTCGGCGAACGTGGCCAGGATCTCTTCAGCTTCGTTCTTCCGCAGCAGGCCGTTGTTCACGAAAATCGGGTGAAGCCTGTTTCCTAGTGCCCTCCGAAGCAACGCGACCATTACCGACGAATCCACCCCCCCCGAGAGGGCGGCCACGACATCTGAATCCCCAACCTGGTCCCTGACGTGCGCTATGGCTGATTCCACGAGAGAAGCGACGGTCCAGTCCGGGGATATGCCTGCGATGTGACAAAGGAAGTTGTGAAGGATCGTAGCACCGTCGGGGGTGTGAGCGACCTCCGGATGGAACTGGACTCCCACGATTTTGCGGCGCACGTCCTCGAAGCAGGCGATCTTCGCGTCTTCGGTTCCCGCGCTGGGGGTAAGGTCCCGGGGCAGGCTGGTGACGATGTCCCCGTGGCTGGTCCAGACTTGGGCCCCCGCTCGGACGCCTCGGAGGAGGACTGAATCGTCGCTCACCCACGTCAGGTGTGAGCGCCCGTAGCCTCGTTCCTGAGAGGGCTCGACCGTTCCCCCGAGTGCGCGGGCGATTGCTTGGAATCCATAGCATATGCCCAGAATCGGTATGCCCTGTTCGAGCAGTCGGGGGTCTAGCACAGGGGAATCTTCGTCATAGACGCTCGCAGGGCCGCCGGAAAGCACTATTGCGAGCGGTTCACGATGGTGCAGGTTGCTCAGATCCCAGTGGTAGGGATGGATCTCCGAGTAGATTCCCAACTCGCGCACGCGGCGAGCGATCAGTTGAGTGTACTGCGAGCCAAAGTCCAGGATCAACACATAGGATTGTCGTGGCAAGGTCCGTCTGCCCCCTTTTCATTGGGTTGGTGGTGGTAGTTCCGCGAGCGCTTTGCGTGTGGCCGGTTCCGAAAGGTCGTGGGTGGCTCCGAAGCATTAGGCACGAAAAAACCGGGGTGAGAAGCCCCGGTTTCGGTGAATCACGCAGGTCTGTATAGATACAGTGCTCTTACTTCACGCCCTGCTTCTTTACCATCTCGTACTTGTACTCGCCCGCTACACAGGGATTGCAGCCCGGGGACTTGATGGCCCACTTCTCTACGTTGCTGATCAGGCAGGAGCCGGGGGCAACGGGAACAGGACCTGCCATCGCGGTCAGTGACGTGGCGGCAGGCATTACGCACGTGGGCGGAATCACCTGAGTCTTCATCGCGACTGTGGTCGCCTTCCAGGGTCCCCAAGGATGGAAGCCATTGGTATACTGGTCACAGCCGTCCATGAAAAACGAGCTGAACCCGCCCGCACCAGTGGTCCTGGAGAAGGTGGTTTTTACCTTCATGGGGATCATGATCGTATCCCCCGTGGCCGCGAAGCCTGGAGGTGCAAATTGAGCGCTCGCTACGCCCACCATGGTTATCATCAGGGCCAAGGCGCTGAAGACAACAATCATCCTTTTAACCATACCCAAATCCTCCTTTTCCTAGGCTCCATCAGAGAAATCCGAGGAACCGAAGTTGGAATTATAGACACATTTCGCCCGTTTGCCATTTTGAATATCAGAACTGTGCCGGCAAGTCAAGGTTTTTTTGCCGTTCCCAGCCTGAATTCCGCGACAACCTAGGGGGCGAGCATACCAGAAAGGCGAATCGAGTTTCAACTCTTTTTATCATTGGCGGGCACTTTCTTCGTTCTTCGAGATGAATTCCTCAGAAAATCGAAAGGGTTCCTCATTCCTCTCGCATCACTTCCCTGGGGTCCGCAACGATTCCCGCAAGCGCACTGGCCGCGGCCACCGCGGGCGAAGCGAGCACCACTTCGCTCGATGGGTGCCCCATTCTTCCCACGAAGTTCCGGTTCGTGGTGGACACAGCGCGTTCGCCGGCAGCCAGTATCCCCATGTGTCCCCCGAGACAGGGCCCGCAGGTGGGCGTGGAAACCGCACCCCCCGCTTCGATGAAGTCCTCGATAAGCCCCTCCGATGCTGCCTGAGCCATGATCCGGGGCGTCGCCGGAATCACGATCAGCCGGACCCCCGGGGCTACCTTCCTCCCCCTCAATAGGGACGCAGCCACGCGCAGATCCTCTATCCTGCCGTTGGTGCACGATCCGATCACCACCTGGTCCACCCGCATCTCCTTCACCTCAGAGACGGGACGCACGTTCTCCGGCAAGAACGGGAGCGCCACGACCGGTTCCAGAGAAGCCAGGTCCACGACCCGCGTATCCGCGAATTCCGCATCCGGGTCCGACTCGAATACCCGGAAGGCCCTTCGGCCGTGGGATTGCGCGTAAGCCCTGGTGGCCTCGTCAAAGGCGAAGATCCCGTTCTTTGCCCCTGCCTCGATCGCCATGTTGGCCATGGTGAACCGATCCGCCATGCTCAGGTGGGGAATGCCCTCTCCCGCGAACTCCATGGCGCGATACAAAGCGCCGTCCACTCCGATGAGTCCTATAATATAGAGGATCACATCCTTACCTGATACCCACGGGCCGGGCCGCCCCTGCAGCTCGAAGCGCGTCGTTTGGGGAACCTTGAACCAGCACTGCCCATCGGCCATGGCAGAGGCGAAGTCCGTGCTCCCCACACCCGTGGAAAACGCCGCCAGGGCCCCATAGGTGCACGTATGGCTGTCCGCGCCGACCACAAGATCGCCCGGAACCACGAGGCCTTCCTCGGGAAGCAGCACATGCTCGATTCCCATTCTCCCCACGTCGTAGAAGTGGACGATCCCCTGCTCCCGTGCAAAGTCTCGACATCGCTTAATCATTTGGGCAGACGCGATGTCCTTGGCAGGATTGAAGTGGTCCATGACCAATACAACGCGCTCCCTGTCGAACACCTCTGCGGCTCCGGAATCCCGAAAGGGCTTCAATGCCAGAGGCAGCGTGATGTCATTGGCAAGGGCTACGTCCACGCGGGCCTGAATGAGCTGTCCGGGTCTGACGCTCTCAAGACCCGCATGTGCGGCCAATATCTTTTCCGTTATGGTAAGACCCATCTGTTCGAGGCTCCCTCCATTGGGATTCTATAGGCTTGCCGGCTCTTCTCCCTTGGAGAAGTGTGCACAGGGCGGCTGGGAGCCGCAACCAATCATCGCGTCAACCTTCCTCGGCCCGCATGCAGTCCGATGGTGGGGGAAGTTGGTTCGACGCACGCGCACACCGTGCACTGCCACAGGGGAACCAGAGCCATGAGCCTGTTGCTGAAGCGGATTCCGACAACAAATCCTCGCGGCCGGCAAAGCATGTGAACCATAGTACAGCGAGTGGCGCCTTTTCAGGCGCGTAACCATCAACGATTAACCGTCTTGCGCAGCGAGCACGCACCGCAAAGGCACCAAGACACAAGGAAATCAAGGAACAATTCACAGGCCGACATTCTTGGGAACAGGCTTTCTCCGTGTCTTTGTGGCTTGGTGGTTCATTCTTCTGCGAGCCGGCTGAACGTCTACCGAGCGATCCGCCTCACCAGGGGGATGAGCGATTCCCTTTCTCCGTGTCTTTGTGACCTCGCGCTTCATTCCCGTGCCTCCCGGGCGGAACGTTTGTTGAGGTATAGAGCAAGGGCCTCTTCCCAAGGCGGCAGGGGAGTGCCCACGGTCTCCACGAAACGGGAGTTGTCAAGCGCAGAGTATGCCGGTCTTGGTGCGGGTCTCCCGAACTCCTCGGTCGACACGGCCGCGACCGTCACGCCCCTGATCCCAGCCGATTCGATGATCGTGCGCGCAAACCCATGCCATGAGGTCACGCCGGAATTGGTGAGGTGAAATGTCCCCCCCGCACCCGCGTGTATCAGTCCGATGAGGCCTTCGCACAGGTCCACCGTGTGCGTGGGCGACCCCCACTGATCGTTCACCACCGAGAGGGTGTCTCTCTGCCGCGCCAGACGAAGAATGGTCTCGACGAAATTCTTGCCGTGCTCCCCGTAGAGCCACTGGGTCCGGACTATCAAGTGGTCCCCGGGGAGCGCCTTCCGGATGAGCACTTCTCCTTGCGCCTTAGATTTTCCGTACACCCCCAGCGGGTCCATGGGGTCGTCTTCCCTGTACGGCTCTGATTTCGTGCCGTTGAATACGTAGTCCGTGCTCAGGTGCACAAGAAACGCGCGTGTGTCACGGCATGCCTCAGCCAGATTGCCTGGACCCAGCCCATTGACGCTGAACGCGGTATCAGGCGTGCTCTCGCATCGATCCACATCGGTGAGCGCTGCCGCGTTGACGACCAGACCGGGTCTGAACCGACAGATCGCATCCCTGACCGAATCGAGCCGAGTGATGTCGATCTCCTCCATATCCAACGCAACGGTCTCGAAGCCGAGCTCTCGCAACCGAGCAACCAGGTCCGTGCCGAGCATGCCCTTCGCGCCTACTATCATGTACGGTGGTCTGAACTTGTGCATGTATCCCTTTCCGGGTGACGATCTCACCGGCCGTTGGCTCAGCAGCGCCGAACACCCTGGCAGAGCCGCGCGTCCGAGGTTGTAATTGCCGTCTTTCTCCCATACCATAAACTGTTTCGGCCGGCACAGCCGAAATGAGGCGCTCATGTTTCAAAGGATGTTCTATCACATCTTTGAGGCCGTGTGTCGCCTGAACGATCTGATCGTCCTCGGGAATGCATGATCCGGGGAGATCGCAAGAGGAAGCACGCATGATCTACGAATATCGAGGGGTCAGACCAAGGCTGGGAACCGATGTCTTCATTGCTCCGGGGGCTGTGGTCCTTGGCGATGTGGAGATCGGCGACGGGAGCAATCTCTGGTTCTACACCGTGGCCCGAGGCGATGTTCATACGATAAGGATAGGGAAGATGGTCAACATTCAAGACCACTGTATGCTCCACGTCACCGGCGGACGTTTCCCTCTGACCATCGAGGACGAAGTCGTGGTGGGGCACAGGGCGGTGCTCCACGGGTGCGCAATCGGTTCCGGAGTGCTGATCGGTATCGGGGCCCTCGTGCTCGACGGCGCGGTGGTGGAGGAGGGGGCGATCGTCGCCGCGGGCGCGGTGGTAGCGCCCGGAGCGCGAATCCCTGCCGGCCGTGTGGCCATGGGAACGCCCGCGCACCCCGGACGCGAGGCAAGAGATGAGGAGCGGAGAGTCCATCGGGAGAATATCCGGAAGTATCACGAGTACGGAGTGGCATTCGGGGAGCTGGTCAAGGGAGTGGAGAGGCATAATTTATTCATGTAGCACTTTAAGTATTGACTTTAGTAGACCGTTATGTTTTAGTAATTTGCGTCACCGCAACACAGCGGTCACTTGAATTCGGGAGGAGTTCGTATGCCTCATTCGCAAAACATCAATTACTACCTCGGACGCATGGACGACGAATCCTTGGCCGAAGCCCTGGCCGATTTCGAAGATCCCCTTGAGGGCAGATCGGTCGACATGTTGTCTACCCTCGACCTCGACGACGATTTCGCCGATTATGATGTGACCACGGACTACGACGATTTCTGATCCTACTTCATCCTTTTCCTTCCTCCCAAGTCGGCCGGAGAGTCACGCTCTTCGGTCGCTTGCGTTCTGCGGAGAGCGGCATTGGCGTGAGGTGAAGGGCCACGAATATGCCTTGACTTTTTTCGCCAAAAAAGCTATATCAATCTAAGATATTATGGCAAAGACTTCATGGACTCTATAACCTACAGGTTGCGGAGGCGCCTAATGACAGGTAAAACACGACACATCATCGGAGCGGCCGCAGTCTTGGCCCTCTCCTTATGCCTCCACGAACCGCTGCGCGCGTTCGAGTTGTTCCCGAGACCTGAAGGTCAGTACACCGTGCGGAGGGGCGACACCCTCTTCGGAATCGCCGGCCTGTACTACGCAAATCCCGCGCTTTGGCCTTTTCTGTGGAACCAGAATCCCCACGTCAAGCTGCCCGCAGGCTCAAGCGAACCACAGTACCAGAGCCTCAAGGAAGGGAGCAAAATAGACCTGTACCACAGTCAATGGACTTTTCCCATACTGAACCAGAACTACCTCCCCCCCACGGGAATCCCGGAGGAAGCACGGTTCCTTATTCAGAAAATACCGTATCAAGGCATTCCGTACGACAAGAAGTACTTTCGCTACAAGCTCACCCCTCGGCGGACCCAGATGTGGGGGTATATTGCCAGCGCGCCTGATCCCACCAGGTACCACTATCTCGAGAAGGACCTCGTGTATTTGAACATCAGGCCTTCTAAGCGGCAATGCGTGCTCGTCGGAGACCGCTTCGGCATCTACCGGGAAGAAGGCCCCCTGCGGCATCCCCTCAACATGGACAGAGAAATCGGATACATGGCGGAGGTCGTCGGGGAGGTCGAGGTCGTCAGCACTGGACACAACCTCATCACCGCGATCATACTCGAAAGCTATGAGGAGATAGTCAAGGGAGACAAAATCACCCTGTTCGTACCCAGACAGAAGGAGATCGTCCCCTCGAAAACTCATCGCATGCTGACGGGAACCATCGTTCTCGCCGCGGGGAAGAAGGGTGCGTACACCGACAGTTCCACTATGGAGAACGACCTCGTCTTCATAGATCGAGGCGATTGCGACGGCATGAAGGAAGGTATGCTTCTCAATTTGTACAGGGCGGGTGGGCTCGATCCTGATCCGTACACATACCGTCACCTGCCGCTCCCTGACAGGTACATCGGAGAAGGGATGGTGCTCAAAGCCTTTGAGAAGAACTCCACGGTGCTCATTACCAAGACCCGCGAGGAAGTCGTCCCCGGAGACTTGATCAAGACCGTCTCAGACTGATTCCCCGCGCGCGCGGGCATGCGGACTGCGGTGTCTGAACGGCTGGAAGCCCTGGCAAGAAAACTCGCGTCCACCTTCCTCGGTCCGCATGAAGACCGATGGCAGGGCGAGTTGGTTCCACGCCTCCGAAGAAGAAGCACGCTGCCTTCTCCCAGGGCTGCCGGCCTGAAGATTTCTTCTCGAAAAAGCTCCCGTTCCATGGGTTAAAACCCATGGCTATTCACAGTGCGCCCAGCAGGGCGCGGGCGTCTTCTGCCCTGAAGGGGCAGCCCGTGAATAGCCGCAGATTTCGACCTGCGGTAGTGAAGCGATTAAATACTGTTCTCTAATTCGGCGTGGTCGCAAGGTTTATTTTGCCGCGGGCCCTTGTTGGGAAAAAGTCTCTCCCCCGAAAACCCTCACCTCCACGTACGGGCTTCGCTGACACCCACTGGCGATCAAATCCCTTGACACCTCTGCAGCACTGCCTTAATTTTCCGCTGTCCGCAGGTTCTCAGAATCTTCTCTCGACCCAGCGTGGGCAGACCCGATAGGCCGGGGCTTCCGGTGCCGCGTGTTCCACGCGGGCCGCCGTAAGCTTTTTCTTGCCCATTCACGAGGGCTTCGACCCATGGAGTTGCATTCGGACAGAAGAGACGACCGTTTTCACTGGCTGGCCCTGGAAAGGCTTCCTCGTGCGGGCCCCCTTACGATCGCCCGTCTCATCGAGGCTTTTGGCAGCCCTCAAAGAGCCTTGGAAGCCTCTGCCGACGAGATCATCCTGCGCGCACGACTCAAGTCGAGGACGGCATACGCGGTCGCCGCCTGTCGTGTCGATTCCGACGAGATTCGCAAGGACATGGATCTTCTGGACAAGATGGGGGTGAGAGTCATCACGAGGTGGGATGCCGAGTATCCGATCCGGCTCAAGGAGATCTACGACCCCCCTGCCCTGCTGTTCGTCCGTGGGCAGTTCGCCGAGGAAGACGCGCGCTGCTGCGCGGTCGTGGGCACCAGAACGCCTACCCGTTACGGTATCGAGATGACCGAACGAATCACTCGGGGCCTCGTTGCAGCCAACATCACGATTGCAAGCGGACTCGCACGCGGCATCGACACGGCATGCCACAAGACCGCAGTCAAGGCAGAGGGTCGGACCATCGGGGTGCTCGGGTGCGGAGTCGATGTGGTGTACCCGAGAGAAAACGCCCGACTCATGGACGAGATGGCCTCCCTCGGAGCGGTGGTGACCGAGTTCCGACCTGGAACGGTGCCCCATCCCACCAACTTCTATCGACGCAATAGAATCATCTCCGGACTGAGCCAGGGAGTGCTCGTGGTGGAGTCGGGCTTGCGCAGCGGCTCGCTGATCACTGCGCGCCATGCCCTGGACCAGAATCGGGACGTGTTCGCAGTGCCGGGAAACGTGATGAGCGCCGGTTCAAGCGGTCCGCACTGGCTGCTCAAACAGGGAGCCGGCCTTGTCGAATCGGCCGAAGACATCATCGAGGCCCTGTACCCGACCGTGAGCCGAACGCCTCAGCCGGTCCGGGAAAAGGCGCAACAGACCAACCTCTTCGACGGAGCCGCGGATCAGGCGGATCTCTCGGAAGCGGAGGCCCTAATCATGGGCGTGCTCGATCTTGAGCCCGTTCCCTTCGATGTGATCTGCGAGTCGCTCGGCATGGAAGCGGGAAAACTGAGTGGACTGCTGCTGGAACTGGAACTCAACGGCCTGGTAAGGCAGTATCCGGGCAAGTTCTTCTCCCGGTCCTCGGACACGAACGGAGGGGTCTCGACACTCCCTTGACTTTTTTGGTACGTCGATGAATCTTCTTGCACTCGTGAGGAACGAATTACCCAGAATGTCCGGGCAGCGCGAAAATGCGAGCTCACCACAAAGACGCAGAGCGGCTCCCAGCCGCTTCTTGGGAACAGGCCTTCTTCGTGTCTGTGTCTCTTGGTGGTTCATTCCCTTGCAACCCGACGGAGCGCTTACCCGCGAAACAGGAAGGAAAATTGTTGATGTCTAAGGCCCTTGTGGTGGTGGAATCTCCCGCAAAAGCGAAAACCATAAAGAAGTACCTCGGTGCGGATTACGAAGTGAAGGCCTCGGTCGGCCACGTGAAAGACCTCCCCAAGACGAGCGCGAAATTTGACAAGTACTCGATTCCCGGAGTGAACCTCGACAAGGGTTTTGCCCCGGACTACGAGGTCATTCCGGGCAAGGAGAAGATTCTGGAGGAACTGAGACAAGCCGCTACCAAGGTGGAACGTATCCTGCTCGCCACAGACCCCGACCGGGAAGGAGAGGCAATCGCCTGGCATCTCAGCGAAGAGCTGAACAAGCCGGCAGAGAAGATCTTCCGGGTCCTTTTCAACGAACTCACCGAAAATGCCATCAAAGCAGCGGTGGCTTCTCCGGTGAGGCTCGATCGGAACAAGTATCACGCGCAACAAGCCCGCCGCATCCTTGATCGGGTGGTGGGATACCGGCTGAGCCCCCTGCTCTGGGATAAAGTCCACTCCGGTCTGAGCGCGGGGAGAGTGCAATCCGTAGCCCTTCGCCTGATCGCTGACCGCCAGATCGCCATCGACACCTTTGTGCCGGAAGAATACTGGAGCATCACCGCGCTCCTGGCCGCGGAGGGCTCACGGCCCTTCGAAGCGCAACTCATCGCGCACGAAGGGAAGAAGATCCGGATCACGGAAATGGGGACAGCCTCCGAGCTCACTCGGCGTGCGGAGCAAACCCCTTTCCGTGTGGCTACGGTCAAGAAACAGGAACGGACCCGAAGACCATTGCCGCCCTTTATTACCTCGACGATGCAGCAGGAGGCCTCACGCAAGCTCAAGCTCACCAGCACTCGCACCATGCGGATAGCCCAGCAGCTCTACGAAGGAATCGAACTGGGCAACGAGGGCGCGGCCGGCCTCATCACCTATATGAGGACCGATTCCCCCCGAATAGCCCCGGAAGCGCTGGAAGCCGTGCGCGCCCACATTTCCCGGACGTATGGGGCCAACTATCTTCCTCCCAAGCCCCACGTGTACAAAGGGAGAAAGACGGCCCAGGAAGCTCACGAAGCCATTCGTCCCACGTCCGCGGATCGGCCTCCGGAGAAGGTGAAGCGATTCCTGGACAAGCATCAACTGGCGCTGTACACGTTGATCTGGAACCGCTTCGTTGCGAGCCAGATGGCCCCCGCGGTGTTTGATCAGACCACCGCGGATATCGACGCGGGGACCTTGAGTTTTCGGGTAAGCGGTTCAGTAATGAAGTTCGATGGCTTTCTCAAGATCTACCGGCAAGAAGCCGACGAGTCACCGGAGAGCTCAGAGGGGGATCAGGAAGGAGGAGAAACACAACTCCCCCGCTTGACGGCCGGTCAGGAACTCAGTTTGAAACGCATGTCTCCGCGCCAGCATTTCACCCAGCCTCCCCCCGCATATACGGAAGCATCTTTGATCAAGGAATTGGAAGAGAAGGGGATCGGTCGCCCTTCGACGTACGCGGAGACGGTCACGACCATTCAGAAGCGCAAGTACGTGGAGCTGGCGGAGAAGAAGTTCCGGCCCACGGTGCTGGGCCGCGTGATCGCCAAACTCCTGGTCGGGAGCTTTCCGAGACTGCTTGATTCGGGGTTCACCGCGCAGATGGAGTCTTCACTGGACCGCATCGAGGAAGGGAGCACCTCCTGGACCGAGACTCTCGAGCATTTCTACGGGCCGTTCCAATCAGACCTCGAACGTGCCAAAACGCACATGATGAATATCAGGCGGAAAGGCCTGCCTTCCCAGGAGGTCTGCCCCGAATGCGGGAGCCCGCTGCTGCTCCGTGCGGGTCGTTACGGCTTGTTCCTGGGCTGCTCGGACTACCCTGAATGCGAGTACACCAGGAATATCGACAGATCCGGGAACACCTCGGCCGAACCCATCCCCACCGACCGAAAGTGCCCCCAATGCGACGCGCCTATGCTGATCCGGGAGGGCAAAACCGGGCAATTCCTTTCCTGTTCCCGGTACCCTGAGTGCAAGACCGCTCTGCCTGTCTCCATCGGCTTGAAATGTCCGCGCGCCGGGTGTGAGGGCGAACTGACACAAAAACGTACCAAACGAGGCAGGATCTTCTACTCCTGCACTCGCTACCCCGCATGCGATTTCTCCATGTGGAACAAACCGGTGGAAATGAAATGCCCTAATCCTGAGTGCGATTCGACGGTCATGGAACCACGACGCGCTACCAAGGCGGGGCCGGTGTTCCAGTGCCCGGTCTGCAAGCACAAGACCGGCGAGGCCATCGAGGCGCCCCCAAGAAAGAAGGTAGCGAAGGGATAGACCGATTACCGTCACGCCACCGGGCTGGTCTGGTCGCCGCGGAGAAAGCCGGCTCATCGAGACGCCCGTGGGGTACCAATGTCATGGTTGGTTGTGACCGGTCGCTGTCATGGTGGTCTTGGGGGATGGGGTTCTGGGGGAAGGGGCGTTTTTCAAAACGACCGCTGGGAGCCGCAACCACATTCGCGTCCGCCTTTCTCGGTCCGCATGGAGACCGATGGCGGGGCGAGTTGGTTCTACGCAACCGAAGAAAGGCACGTTGCTTTCTCCTGGAGCTGCCGACCTGAAGATTTCTTCTCGAAAAGAAAAGAAATCCAACGTTACTAGTAAAACGCCCCTTCCCCCAGCGCATTTCCATGAGGAGGTCACGAGCGGCTCATTCCTCGCTTCCCATCACCTGCCCGGAGCCGTAGGTGACACCCTTGAGACTGCCTTCGGTTAGGAACACACCGTAGTTGTCGATCAGCCTCTGGACGACGGCTGCGGCGAGGCGCTTGAAGAAAGCCGCGCTGCTCACGGGGTCATGACTCAACACCGTGTTGAGTTTCTCCTTGTCTATCTTGGCCAACGTGCAGGGAGTCACACATTCAGCCGTAGCCACGTACGCAGGGCGATCCACCATGCCCGTCCAGCCGAAAGCCTCGCCCGGTCTGCCGGCCGTGTAGTCGATGGCACCGGCGGTTCCTATGGAGAGTCTCACCGTGCCCTCAACGATGAGGAAGAAGCAGTTCGCCGGGTCACCTGCCCTGAATACCAGCGAACCTTCGTCGTAGGACTCTTCGACCATGATCTTGGCGATTTCGTTCATGGTCCCCCGATTCACGTCCTGAAAGAGATCGGCCTCTTGAATAATCATGGTTTCTCCCGCGAGAATGCGAAGCAACAGTGTTGCATGTGGATAGGTTTCGATGTTTCGGCGTGTTTCCTGCCGGGATCAGAACGTTTTTTGTGCTCGGGTTTCCTCCTTTCTTTCTCTTCACCCAGTGTTACACTTCGGCCTCAGCTCGTCAACTCCATTCCGGCTCAGGAGGCATCCCGGGCACGAACCGCTCTTGATGCTCAGAGAACCACCTGCGCCGCGATGAACTGAGCCGCTACAGAGAACCGCACGAGGGCCGTGACCGACGCGGCAGACAAGACTCCCATGAAGACGCTTCCCCCAAATCATGCTACTCCGTACGCGGTATTGAAGAGCCGGAACGCGAAGCCCAGCCGATTCCTCGGCACGATCTCCGCGATGGCTGCCCTCATGATCGACTCCTGGGCCCACATGCGTTGTGCGTCAAGTCGGCAAAAAGACTCGCCACCCCGACCAAGGCCACTTATCTGGTGGCAGATGAGACGCGCACAGGTCACTTCTCGATCAGCACCGCGCACGGACTGAACCGCGCCAGGTTGCGTGACACGCCGCCCCAAATGCGCTCGTAAATCCGGCTGTGCCCGGTGAAGCCGGTCACGAGCAGGTCGAAGCCCTCTTCTCTGATGAAGTCAACGATGCAGTCGACCGCGTGGCCTGCCATCACATGGGGAGTCAACATCACCCCCTCGGACCTGGCCTGTTCGACGGCTTCCTTGCTGAGTTGCTCGAAATACGCGTCCTTCTGTCTCTTGACCTCGTCGAACTCCCCCACAGTCGCCACGTATTGCGGCAAGTCCACCTCGACGGAGATTGAGTGGATCTCCGCGTCAAAGCAGTAGGCGAGTTTCACCGCCCGTTTTAGGGCTTTCCGGGCCCCTGCGGAACCGTCAAACGCGACCAGTATCTTCTTGAACACCTGCCTTACCTCCAAATCATAAGGGTGTGCGAAAAAGGGACAATAACACCAAGAAAGGACCCTTGCTCCGTCGGGTAAGCTGTCAGTAAAGGCACCTGCCGGCTCGCCGCAAGGAATGCGGCTTGGTCTCCCGCTTTATTGTGGGTAACACTTCTTGAATCCCCTGTTGTCAAGGTGAACTCGCATGCCCGCAGAAAGGGCCCAATGAATCTCGGAACTGCAACCCGCTCGGTCAAGCAATGCCCAGCGGCGATTAACGGGAGCCGCCATGCTCCAAGAGTTCCATGAAAGTCTTCCGGGGGAAACCCTTTAGCAAAAGGGTTGTCCCCCGGAGAATCCTTTTCCACATCAACCTCACCCTATTTCTGCCAGTCGCCTTTCAGGTCCTTCTGTTTGGGTTGGAAGAACCACTGCGCGATCAGGGTGGGAACGACCGCGCTGCCGATCACCACGGTCACGAGAATAGTATATTGCTCTTGCGTGATGATACCACGGCTGTATCCGAACAGCGCGGAGATACTCCCGAAGGTCAACCCCGTGCTCATGAGCAGCGTGGTATACATGCCAACCTTACGGGAAAAACGAAAGACCGACGTGAGCGGATATACACCGATGAACTTCGCGGCGACCTTCACCGCAAGAAGCACGAGAATCAGCCCCAACCCCGTCCAAATAGCCGGGATAGAGACGATTGTCCCTGCTTTGAGAAAATAGAACGGGGTCAGGAGTGCGAAGGTCGCGGTGCGAAGATGTCGGACCATCTCCCGGTGCTCCTGGAAAAGCCCGGCAACGACTATTCCCAGCAGATACGCCGGCAGGACCGCCTCACTGTTCGCGTAGGTCGCCAGCCATCCCAGTCCGAACAGCATCACGAATAGCAGCTTGATCTCAGGCTCACTGACGTGGCCGTTGAACGTCCTGAAGAACCAACGGACAAACCGGGGGGCTACCAGAAGTACGAGCGCGGTCGTTGCGGCAAAGAACGTCAGCCACATGTTGTAGTGTGCGAAGAGCACTCCCAGCACGAGCACGGTGCCGAGGTCGGTGACAAAGCACGCTGCCAGGATGATCTTTCCCAATTCCGTCTTGTTCAGACGGGTTTCCACCATCACCGCGTACACGACGGCAACGGATGTCGTGGACAAGGCCAAGCCGCAGATCTTCGCCGCGTCCGGGGTCCAGCCGGCAACGTAGTAGGCATAGGCCATTGCCCCCACGAAAGGCAGAAGGAAGCTGAAAAACCCGATTCCTATGCTCTCCTTGCCATACTTCCGGAGCACCTCCGGCTCAATCTCGGCCCCTGCCAGGAACGTGAGCAGGATAGCTCCAAACCCCGCAAGGAAACTGATCCATTCGACCTTGGGGTCAAGGCCGAGGAAGTTTCCTCCGATGACACCAACGCAAATCTCCACCAACGCGACGGAGATCGCTGTCCGCATCGATATGACGCTCGCAATGAGTGCCAAACCCATCCAGACCATCGCCACATACCACGTCTGATCCATACACATACTCCAGAAGAGTTCACTTTCACTATAATGGCTTGCTGTGCAGAACAAGACCTCCTCTCGCAAAGAACGCCAAGATCGCAAAGGAGCTCGCTTCTGCTTTGCGTGCTTCGCCAGTAAGCGTTCACCAGGACGAAAAATAAAGATTCACCGCAGAGACACAGAGAACACAGAGAAGAAAACAAGAAGAACAGAGCTATTATCCTCAGATGACTCAGCCGGTTGCAGACAAGAAGAAGAGAACAATTGAAAATACTTGGTTTTCTCTGTGACCTCCGTGTCTCTGTGGTGAATATTCTTCTCTCTTTCTTCTCCGCGTCCTCTGCGATCTCCGCGGTGAACTCTTACCTTCGCCATCTTTGCGGGAGGTTATTCTCGCCCGATGTTCACGGTTCCCCGGCGGAACTGTTGCGGCAAAAGCGCATTTCCCTGTGACCTCTGCGTTCTTGGGCGAGCGCTATACGTATTCACGACGAATCCTCCCGGCAGCGCGTTCATCCAAACGCAGTCAGAGGGAAGACGGAAAAACAAAAAACCCGCCTTTCGGTGGGTTCTGTTGAGGGCAAACTCCCGCCGCAAGGTCTTTGCGGCAGGAGTCATCAGCCCATTGTGAGCGTTTTCGGGGGACTCCATCCCCTCGTGGGTTGCAGGATAATGACGTGTGCCTTGCGAAAAGTCAATAGCCCGGCCGGGACGACAGGCATCATTTGAGTGACGCAGGCAGCCTTTCCGGTTGCATGACTCTCCACGCGGTGATAGACTTTGCCCCATGCTGTGGAATGTAAGAGTTCACCACAGGGACACAGAGAAATCCTCTATTTTCGCTTGAGTAGCCGAAGGGAGCGCGAATCCCTGTTCGCAAACCTCCGGAAGCCCGCGAAGTGCCTTTCTTCTGTTGAGTGGAACCGGCTCGGCCGGCATCGGTCTCCATGCGGAGCGACCAAGGTGCACGCGAATTTTGGTTGCGGCACCTAGCCGCCGTTGCGCCCTTTGCGTGCTTCGCGAGCGAACTGCGTCCGGCCGGTGAACGCTTACCGGGGAATGTTGGGGGGTGGCCGCAAGGGCCGATTTCAAGGGAGGACATGGAAATGGGATCACTGCTCAGAGGATGTGGCTGGTTTTCGGTGATGGTACTGGTAGTCTGTCTCGTGGCAGGGCCGGGATTCGGGGCCGAGTACAAAGCCGAGTACAAGATGTCCGTGGTCGTAGGCCCGACAATGAGTTGGGGCAAGGGGGCCCAGATGTTCGCGGACCTCGTGAAAGAGGCGTCCAAAGACAAGATCAAGATCAAGGTCTACTTCGCGGGAAAGCTCTTTGCCGGGCAGCAGACCAATGAGTTCATGCTGGTCAGGCAGGGCGTGGCCGACTTCGCGCTGGCCTCCACTATCAACTGGTGTCCACAGGTCAGGCAGCTCAATCTCTTTTCCCTTCCGTTCATGTTCGACACCTACGCACAGCTTGACGCGGTCAAGAGCGGCGAGCCCGGGAAGAAGATTCTGGAAGAGATCCGGAAGGGCGGAGTGATGTTCCTCGCCTGGGGAGAAAACGGCTTCAGAGAAGTGACCAATCGCACGAGAGCGGTGGCCAAACCCGAAGACCTGGACGGCCTCAAGATTCGTGCAGTGGGGAGCCCGATCTTCAAAGACATCTTCCAGTCATTGGGCGCGAATCCGGTGCTCATGAACTGGACGGACGCTCTGACGGCCTTCCAGCAGGGGACCGTGGACGGGCAAGAGAACCCTGTCACCTCGATCATACTACCGTACAAGCTAGGTCAGTTCCATAAGTACATGACCGTGTGGCATTACACGATCGACCCTCTCATGTTCGCGGTCAACGAGAAACTCTGGAAGGAGTTTTCGGATGCGGATCGCAAGATCATCCAGGAAGCCGCGGAGAAGGCGGGCAAATGGCAGGTCGAAGATTCGCGCGCAGGCCTGACCGGAGACATGGCCGCGCTCAAAGAGGCGCAGCAATCCGGGATGGAAGTGACCGTGCTGACTCCTGAACAGCGCAAGGCCTTCAAAGACAAGACCAAGCCCGTCTGGGACAAATGGACCAACGAAATAGGGAAGGACCTGGTGGAAAGCGCCATCAAAGCCAAAGAGTCGGCGAAATAGGAAGGAAAAGAACCCCGGGGGAAACCCTTTGTCAGAAAGTCTTCCGGGGGAAACCCTTTTGAAAAAGG
>JBFMAA010000062.1:25285-32499 GCA_040755955.1 Thermodesulfobacteriota bacterium | reverse complement strand
TTTTTTGTTGGTGTTGGGGGGTGGGGGGTGGGGGTTTTTAAAAACACCCCCCCCCCCCCCCGCGCTCGCATTTCCATGAGAAGGAACCAAACGCCAAATCACGGGGAAGAACCTGATTCCAGGGGGTGGTACCATGGACAAGACCAAGCTGGTAGTAGAGAGACTGCTCCAAGAGTCAGGGATCCGGATAGACGGTCCGGATCCGTGGGACATACAGGTGCACGACGATCGGTTCTATGCACGGGCCCTGCGAGGCAAGAACCTGGGACTCGGAGAGTCCTACATGGATCACTGGTGGGACTGCCCGCGGCTTGACGAGTTCTTCTTCCGAATTCTGTCAGCGAACATCCTTGCAAAGGTGTCACACCGGTTCCGCCTGGCTCTGTCGGTGTTGCCGGCCCTGTTAGTGAATCAGCAGTCAAGGGTTCGGTCCAGCGTGGTTGCCAGGAAGCATTACAACTTGGACAACAGGCTGTTCATGTCCTTCCTCGATCCGTACAACCAGTATAGCTGTGGGTACTTCAAGAACACGGATGATCTGCACCGGGCTCAGGCCAACAAGCTGGAGCTTATCTGCCGCAAGATCGAATTGAAAGCCTCGGACCACGTGCTGGATATCGGGTCTGGCTGGGGCGGATTCGCAAGGTACGCGGCCGAACATTACGGTTGCAAGGTAACGGGCGTCAACATTTCCGGCGAGCAAATCGGCTTTGCCCAGGACTTCTGCAAGGACCTTCCCGTGGAAATCTGCCATTGCGATTACCGGGACATTCGAGGCACATTCGACAAGATCGTCTCAATCGGGATGTTTGAGCATGTGGGGAGCAAGAACTATCGGACGTTCATGGAGAAGGCCCATGAAAGCCTGAAGCCGGGGGGGGTCTTTCTCTTGCACACGATAGGGAACAACGAGACTCATGCCCAATGTGATGCCTGGATCAGGAAGTACATATTTCCCAACGGCATGCTTCCCAGCTTGAAGCAGATCACCAAGGCAATCGAAGGGTTGTTCCTTGTGGAAGATCTTCACAATTTGGGGCCCCACTACGACAAGACCCTCATGGCGTGGTACCGCAACTTCCAGGAGGCATGGACACAACTTGCAGCACGCTTCGACGAGCGCTTCAAACGCATGTGGGAGTACTATCTGCTCTCGTGTGCGGGGGCATTTCGGGCTCGGTACATCCAGGTTTGGCAAATCGTTCTCACGCAGTATGGCACGCCCCAGCCGAACAGCAGGTCTTCCTGAGAGGGGTGCCGAGCGTGCTGGTTTCCGATAACCCATCGGCCTAAATAAGCCCTCGGACGGCTTGTGTCCGTTTTACTACTGCGGGCGCCCGGCGCTTACGCACTGGGCTACTATCTGCGGCCCCTCCGGGCTTCTGGAGGCCCACGTTAAGTCTCCCGTGGGGACGTAAGAAAGTAGCCTGGGATGTCAGTCCCGGGCTTGCAGAAGTGCACCGCGACATCATCAAGGTACCGAAGTGAGCGGCACCCTCCTCGGATGGTGTTGTGTGACGCCTAATCCGAGGGGAAGAACCGCTCCCCGCCATACTGCTGCACGGCCCGGGAGTGATGCGTCCGGGCTGCGGTTCCGTAAGGGCCTGTCGAATAAGAGCGCGCCAATCAGCGCCATTGGGGGTCCGCGGCGGCCGGAGGCCACAGACACCTCGAAAGGAGCCTCACATGCCAAGAACCCGGAAGAAGCGACTGGGAAAGCTCGCTCCCCGTTATTCCTTCATGCTCAACCCGTACGTGGACATCAAGCTGAGCGTGTGCCCCGCGTGCCGTCGGTCCACCCACAAGCGGAAGTTCGCGCTGTTCATCTACGTCGAAGGAGGAGGACTCGTTGCCCAGGGATTGACCTGCCGATACTGCACGCCGTGTGAGCTCATCATGGTTTCTCAACAAGAGTTGGAGGAGGAACTTGCCCTCACCTTCGATGAGAGGAAGCCGGAGGTGATCGGCAACCCTTATGTTGTGGTGGGAACCATAGACATGAAGGTCTGGAAAGCCAGTCTGGGCGGGAACAGAATTCCGGCGGCCGACGCGCTCGCACACGCTGCGGACTTCAAGAGGGTATATGGCCTCGACCCGGGCGGGTGGCGACCGGCCAAGTAATATCAAGAAGCGGGGAGCGGACACGCAGGTTTGCCCCTACGATGACGGCTCCTGACACACATCCACAGTACAGTTGCCTCGCAATATTCACCATCCGCAAAAAAATAGTCCCCGTTGACTCAAGTCAAAGCCCGGCCGCTCCCGGGTGATTATGTTATCCACATCAGAGACGATGAAGGGCTCGGAAAGCCCACTGATGTAATACACAGGAGGAAAGGAAGATCCATGCCAAACAAGATGTTCTGTTATCAGTGCGAACAGACCGCAGGCGGTACCGGCTGCACCAACATGGGAGTGTGCGGGAAATCACCCGACGTCGCGTCACTTCAGGATCTCTTGACCTACGCGCTCAAAGGCCTTGGCGTGGTGGCCGCGGAGGGCCGCAAGGTCGGCGTGACCGACGTGGAGACGAATGGATTCACAGTGAAGGCCATGTTCGCATGCCTGACCAACGTGAATTTCGATATCGACCGCTTTCCGGCAATGATTCAGAACACCGTAGCGCTTCGGGAACGACTCAAGGCAAGAATCAAGTCCGCAGGGGGCAATGTAGGCTTCCCAGAGGGACCGGCCACGTTCATGCCGCCCTCGGGTGCTCAGGAAATGATGGAGGCGGGCAAATCCGTGGGATTTCAAGCTGATCCCGATCTGGACCCGGACATCAGATCGTTGCAGCACATACTCATTCTGGGACTTCGGGGAGTCGCCGCATATGCGGATCACGCCCAGATCCTCGGGCAGGAAGACGATGCGGTCTATGCCTTTGTGCACGAGGGACTCGCGGCAACGGTGAGAAAAGACCTGGGCGTCAATGACTGGGTTGGCCTTGTGCTCAAGTGCGGTGAAATCAACCTGCGCGTCATGGAGCTGCTCGACGCAGGGAACACCGGCATATACGGTCATCCTGAACCGACCAAGGTCATGCTGGGCCACAAGAAAGGCAAAGCAATACTCGTCTCAGGCCACGACCTCAAGGACATGGAGGAGATCCTTAAGCAGTCTGACAAGAAGGGGATTTACGTGTACACGCATGGTGAGATGCTCCCGACCCATGCCTATCCCGAGCTGAAGAAATACTCCCACTTCTGCGGTCACTACGGAACGGCATGGCAGAACCAGCGCAAAGAGTTCGCTGAGTTCCCGGGCGCAATTCTCATGACCACAAACTGCGTCCAGAAGCCCCAGGAATCATATCTTGGGAACATCTTCACCACAGGCATGGTCGGTTTTCCCGGCATGGCGCACCTGGAAGGGACCGACTTCTCCAAGCTCATCGACAAGGCCCTCTCGCTGCCGGGGTTCCTGGAAGACAGCAACGGTAAGCACGTAATGTGCGGATTCGGTCGCAACGCGGTGCTATCCGTCGCGGACAAGGTCGTAGAAGCGGTCAAGAGCGGCGCAATTAGGCGCTTCTTTGTGGTGGCCGGCTGCGACGGCGCCAAAGCCGGACGGAACTACTACACCCAGCTTGTGGAACAGCTCCCCAAGGACTGCGTGGTGCTCACCTTTGCGTGCGGAAAGTTCCGCTTCTTCGACAAAGATCTGGGAACCATCAACGGAATTCCACGGCTGCTTGACATAGGTCAATGTAACGACGCCTATTCTGCCATTAAGATCGCAGTAGCGCTGTCAGAGGCATTCAACATGCCGGTGAACGATCTGCCCCTGTCGATTATCTGCTCCTGGTATGAGCAGAAGGCTGTGGCAATACTCCTGACTCTGCTGCACCTGGGTATCAAGGGCATCCGACTCGGACCCAGCCTGCCGGCCTTCATCACCCCCAACGTGCTCAACGTGCTGGTGCAGAACTTCGATATCAAACCGATCAGCACACCGGAGGAAGATCTCAAGGCGATTCTGGGCTAATTCGCAGTCACCGAGCAAGAACCGGAGGGGGAAGCCCACCCCCTCTGCTCCGGACCACTGGTCGCTCGCACCCAAGGAGGACTTCCCATGAAATGCCCCGGTCAAGACCCAAGATACTGGAAATTCGATGCGATTTTCGATTCCAAATGTCCTCACTGCGGCGCGGCAGTCGAGTTCTTCAAAGATGAAACGCGGCGCAAATGCCACAACTGCGGTGAAAAGGTCCTCAACCCGAGGATGGACTTCGGATGCGCAGCCCACTGCAAGTTCGCCAAGCAGTGCTTCGGCGAGGATCTGCCGCCCGAACTGATCCAGCAACGGGAAGAGCTCTTCAAAGACAGGGTCGCGGTCGCCATGAAGCGCTACTTCAAACAGGACTTCAAGCGCATCGGCCACGCGGGCCGAGTGGCCCGGTACGCGGAGAAACTGGTCTTTCAGGAGGAGGCGGACCCCGCAGTGGTCCTGTCCGCCGCGTATCTCCACGACATCGGGATCAAGGAGGCCGAGCGAAAATACCAGAGCACGGCATTCCACTACCAACACGAAGAGGGCCCCCCGATCGCGCGAGAAATCCTCACGGAGCTCGGAGCAGAAGAGCGGCTCATCGAAGAGGTCTGCGACATCGTCGGGCATCACCACTCCCCGAGGCCTGACGAGACCGCCAACTTCAAGGTGGTGTACGACGCGGACGTGATCACCAATCTGGAGGAAGACCAGAAGAAACAGGCCCAGTCTCCCGTCAAGATCCTGGAACTGATCGAATCAAGGCTTCTGACGCAATCGGGCAAGGAGCTGGCCCGCACCGTGCTTCTGGAAGGCGCGGCCGGGGCCGCAGCATAAGGGTTTACCAAGGTCGCTTCCGGGGAATTACGACCGGAACCACATAATTTCTGGAAAGGAACAGAAGATGGGTATCACACGCAAAATCATACAGATAGACGAAGACCTCTGCAACGGGTGTGGCGAGTGCATCATCACCTGCGCGGAGGGGGCCCTGGAAATCATCGACGGCAAGGCCAAGCTCGTTGCTGACAGGTACTGCGACGGCTTGGGCGCGTGCCTGGGTGAGTGCCCTACCGGAGCGCTCAAGATCATCGAGCGTGACGCGGATGACTTCGACGAAGCCGCGGTGGAGCATCGTCTGGACGAACTCAAGAACGCCAAGGCTGTGGAACCGACTCTACCGTGCGGCTGTCCTTCGACCCGGTTGCAGACCTTTGCCGCACCGTACCGCGAGCAAGGCCCGCACACTCCGGGCGTGTCCGCGCTCACACATTGGCCGGTGCAGATCAAGCTGGTACCGCCGAACGCGCCGTTTCTCCTCAATGCGGATCTCTTGGTGGCCGCGGACTGCACCGCGTACGCTCACCCCGACTTCCATCGTGAGTTCCTTGCAGGGAAAGTGCTGATGATCGGCTGCCCCAAGTTCGATGACGTAGAGCTGTACATTCAGAAATTCGTGCAGATCTTCCGGCAGACGCCGATCAAGAGTGTGACCACCCTCGTCATGGAGGTCCCCTGTTGTTCGGGACTGCCGATGATCGTGAGACGAGCCATGGAACTTGCCGGCAAGAGTATCCCCACGGAGGAGATCGTGATCAGCGTTCGCGGCGGGGGTATTCTGAGCAGACACAAGGCCGTCGCATGAAGAGCGGCATATCCGAGCCCCCCTCGCGCACCGGACAGGAGGGTGGCGTCGTGACACGAAGCAGCGTCGGCGCAATCAATCTGAACCCACCAGTTTATCTGAGAGTCTTCCGGGGGAACCCCCTTTGAAAAAGGGTTGTCCTCCGGACCGCCTTCCGAAAACTTTGGAAACATCGGGTGGTTGTGGCCGTTGCAGGCGTTTTTGAAAAGTCGGGGCGTGCACTTTTGTGCTTGGTCGTGACCGCGTGTGGTTATGGTCGTTTTGCAGAGTTGCTTGAATCGGTCCTTGGGAGACTTCTCGGCCTGAAAAAACTTCCGGCGGAAGACCTTCGCGAAGACTCGAGGCGCATGACGCCCAGCCCAATGGCAACCTCCTCATCTCGGAGCACCATGCGGGATGACGATGACTCATGCTATCTCGATGCTTCCTGACGGAATACGGTAGTGTATTCGCGAGCTGTTCCGCCTTGGCCACCGGCCTCACCGGGGCTCATTCATCGACCGCCGGCACGGACTCCGGCAGCTTCAAGGCGCCGCAACGACGGGCGTCCGGGAGCCCGGAACCGAACCTGCGCAGTGGCCTGCCTGGGCACGGCTCCTGGCTGAGTTCAGCCAAATATCCCTCCTCGAAAATCTTGCCTGTTGTAAAGCCCATTGGTATACATAGCGCTTACCAACCCTGACACGCGATGCCTGTCGGGGCTGATGGTGGGGGCAGTCCTTCCGCCCTGCCATGAGGTCAGGATTTCAGGCGAACGCAAGTCCCGCCTTGATGGAGGATACAGTGAACAATCAGGAACTGCACAACCTTTTCTCTGAGCTCTCTACCCCGCTTGTCGCAGACGCGTGCGTGCGGTTGGGGGTGTCGCTGCGCGTTGCTCCGTCAGGGGTGTTCCCGGTGACCGCAGGAACCCACATTGCCGGCCGCGCATTGCCGGTGCGACACTACGGAAGCGTCGATGTCTTTCTGGAAGCGATGGTGGCCGCCCGGCAGGGAGACGTGCTCGTGATTGACAACGGTGGGAGAATGGACGAAGGTTGCATAGGAGACTTGACTGCCCTGGAAGCCCAAGCTTGCGGATTGAGAGGCATAGTGGTATGGGGTTGTCACCGAGACACCGCGGAGCTTGCGCAGATCGACTTCCCCATCTTCAGTTACGGCAGATGTCCCGCGGGGCCCCAACGACTTGACCCACGCGATGCGGATGCGCTGAAGACCGCCTATCTCGGCAGCTTCACCGTGACGGAACGAGACGTGGTGTTCGCAGATGCGGACGGGGTGCTTTTTGTCCCGTTCGAGCAAGTCGAGCAGATACTTTCGGCAGCCCGCACCATCCGGGAAAGGGAACGGCAGCAAGCAGAAGCGATAAAGACAGGCACGACGCTTCGCGTACAGCTTCGCTTTGATGAGTATCTGGCGCGCCGCGGTACCGCTCCCGGCTACACGTTCCGCCGGCATCTGCGGTCAATTGGTGGGGCCATTGAGGAATGAAACCGTTCTAATGTAAATGCAGTCTCGGGGGGGGGGGGGGGGGGGGGGGGGGGGGGGGGGGGGGGGGGGGGGGGGGGGGGGGGGGGGG
>JBFMAA010000062.1:0-25275 GCA_040755955.1 Thermodesulfobacteriota bacterium | reverse complement strand
AATGTAAATGCCGTCTCCGGGGGAAGGGACTTCTTGAAAGAAGTCCCTTCCCCCGGACCCCCATCCCCAAGAACTTTTGGAGCATGCGGCTCCCGCTGGTCGCCGAAGGCTCGTAAGACGTGGAACACTTCGGCATTTCCATGGGTCGTTGTGCCCCCCTTGCGGACATGGTGGTTCTCAGGGAAATGCAAGCTGCGGGAAGGGGCGTCTTACTCACAACGTTCGATTTCTTTGGGTCTTGGTGCCTTGTGGTTTGTCTTCGGGGCCCAAAACGGATTCACCTGAACCGTTAGAAGAATTGTTCAGCCCGGCAGCTCCGGGAAAAGCTACAGAACGCAGCCGGATGCCTCGCATCGGGAAAGAGGGCCCGAACGCAGGATGACGTCGAAGGTCGTTATCTTGACTCTTGTGGCCTTCCGTCGCGAAACGGAACCATCAAGATAGAGGAAACAAGCATGGAGCACACGCGAAACCCGACGAACAAAGAAACCCTGTGCGTGCACAGCGGAACGCACCACGATGCTGCGACAAGGGGTATGAATACGCCGATCTACACGTCTTCGTCCTTCGAGTACCTGGATCGGCAAGATTGCCCATACCCCAGGTACTTTAACACGCCGAACCAGGACGCGGTAATCGCAAAGCTCTGTGCACTGGAAGGAGCTGAGGACGGGGTGCTGTTCAGTTCCGGAATGGCCGCGATCAGCACGGCTGTATTAGCGTTCGCCGGAGCCGGTGACCATGTGGTGATGATGGACGAGCTCTACGGCGGCACGCATGCGTTCGCCACAGAAGCGTTCGAGCGGCTCGGTATCAGATTCTCTTTTGTCGCGACGGATGCGGAGGCAGTGTCCGAGGCCATGACTCCGGCAACCAAGGTGGTTGTCATCGAGTCACCGACCAATCCCCTGCTTGGCGTCATTGACATCCGCCGCGTGGCCGAGTTTGGGAAGGCGCGGCATGCGGTCACGATTATCGACAACACGTTTGCAACTCCGGTGAACCAGACGCCGCTTCGTCTCGGAATTGACGTGGTCGTGCATAGCGGCACCAAGTACCTGGGAGGCCACAGCGATCTTTGTTGCGGTGCGGCTCTGACTCACTCTGCGCATGCCTCGCGCATACGAGATATGGCCAGACATCTCGGGGGCAGTCTGAACGCGATCACCTGCTACCTTCTGGAACGAAGCTTGAAGACGTTGGCCGTGCGCGTGGAAAGGCAGTCACAGAACGCGATGCGCGTCGCCCAATGGCTGTCGCAGCAGAAGGGTGTCACCAGGATCAACTATCCCGGCCTGACCGAATTCCCCGGCCACTCCGTTGCCAAGGCTCAAATGCAGGGATTCGGCGGCATGCTCTCCTTCGAGCTTGACCCATCGATGATCGACACGGCCGGATTTCTGAGGCGGCTGAAGCTCATCCGACCAGCGCTCAGCCTGGGAGGAGTGGAAACACTCATCTGCGCCCCGGCCGAAACCTCACATGCCAAGATATCCGCTGAAGAACGCCGAAGAATCGGCATACGCGATTCGCTCTTGCGGCTCTCCGTGGGGATCGAGCACGTACAAGATCTGATCGATGACCTGCAGCGAGGGTTTCAGGCGTAAGCTGCTCTGGAGAAGCGATGAAACCCGGTATTGTTATCGTCGTGGTGCTTACCGTTGCCGGCCTCGCGCTCGCGCAGGGACCGGGGGCCGATCGGCCTGCGTCATGGGCCCAGCCCGTCAAGCTTGAGGGCGTGCCGAATCTTCACAAGGTGAGCGACGTTCTCTACCGCAGTGCTCAACCACGAGCTCTCGGCATGCGCAACCTCAAAGCTATGGGCATCGAAACGATCGTCAACCTCCGCTCATTCCATTCCGACCGTGATGAGATCGGCCGTGCGGGCCTGGGGTACGAGCACATCTACATGAAAGCCTGGCATCCGGAACGAAAGGAGGCGGTGCGATTCCTGCAAATTGTCACCAATCCGAAACGCGTTCCGGTGCTTGTGCACTGCCAACACGGTGCGGACAGAACCGGCACCATGTGTGCCCTGTACCGAATCGCGGTGCAAGGTTGGACCAAGGAAGAGGCAATACGGGAGATGACCCAAGGTGGTTTCGGCTTCCATGCGGTCTGGACCAATCTGCCCACCTGGATCAGGGTGCTCGATATTGACGCAATCAAGAAAGAAGCCGGACTTGGAGCAGTTCCCAAATAGTCACCGTTCCTATGGAAACACGGTAGGTTTCAGCCTGCGGAAGGAGCGGAAGGGAACCTAATGACTCCGGTTCGTAAGTTCGGTCACACATTTTTCAGACTCTCATATTGTAGCGGCCGGCCTCCGTGATGGCCGGCCGGGACGCCAGCCGCTACAACTTCCTCTCAACAACGTAGGGGCCGTATTTCGGAATCGTATTTATGCCACGGATTACTTAAGTCACCTGCCTTCCTTCCACCTGCCCTCCATCGCGTTCACTCTGCTCAAACCTTCGTGCTGGCTGTCGTAAGAGAATACGCTTGTGTTTCCATAAGCCGCGAAATATCATGAGAGGGAGGGAAACGCGAGCGTATCTTGGCGCCTGTGGCGGTCCAAGGGATCTGCGAAGGATTCGGCGTCGCGCGTAACCTCCGGGGGGCGTTGGGGCCCTTTTCCTGGACGTCGGTTCTTCAGTTCTCTCCTTTCTTATGTCGGTGACGGGCATGCTTGGGGCGCATTGCAACAGCCGTCTTCACCCCGGGGGTGCACTTCTCCTTTCTCTTGGCCGCGCTTTTCGGCCCTTTCTCCTTGCAGTACAGAACGAATCGGCTTCCGCTACGGACTTTGTGGTGAATCGGTCCATCGAACCGCCGAGGTTCAACGGGATGGAGGCTGGAGTGCTTGTGGGGTTCGAACAACCATCGACGTGAGAGGCACGACCGCAGCAAGTGCCTTCTCACCGTAACAGCCGGGTCTACCGATTTTCCGGTTGATCCGGAACTTGGAGGACTCATGAGCAAGGTATTCGCGGCAATGGGCAAGACCGTTTTCATCACGGCCCTTTGTGGCTGCTGGGCCTGCGTGGCTACGGCCAGGTCGTCTTTGCTACCCACGGGTACTTCGGCATCGACCTGCCCGGCATTCAGGAACCCGTGCTGGCTTTTGCTCTCGTCAATCAGCCCAAAGACAGTGACGGTTTCCTGCGCATGACCGAAGTTATGGGGTTGAGCCTCAACACGGACATGGTCGCGCTCACCGCGTGCGAAACCGGCCTCGGCCGACGCGTTTCCGGGGAAGGCATCATGGGTATGGGTCGGGCTTTCCAAGCCGCCGGAGCTCGCACCGTCCTCATGAGCCTCTGGTCTGTCGCTCGGGAGTCTTCGGTCAGGCTGGTGGAAAGCTTCTTCCGGCACCTCAACGAGGGCACTCCCAAGCTCCAGGCTCTCAAGCTCGCCCGGGAAGAGATCCGCAAGGCCGGGTACGATCACCCGTTCTTCTGGGCACCGTTCATTCTCGTGGGGGAAGTGGAGAGCCCGAAGGAACCCCCGGCTCCGTCCGCAGCCTACATACCCGCGCTCTTGTCAAGACGCTGATTCGGGCATATGCTATGAGCGTTCTCGAGGAAAGGCTCGTACATGGCACGCAAGAAACCCGAACCACCAGAAGCGGAGAAGCCGGACTCGAAACTGAGTTTCTTCCCTGGTTGGTGCAAGAAGTGCGGCAACTGTGTGGAATTCTGCCCCAAAGGGGTCTGGGAATCCGACGAATGGGGCTACCCGCACGTCGCGCGACCAGAAGAATGTACCCTGTGCCGGCTCTGTGAGAAGCTCTGCCCCGACTTTGCCATCACGGTCGGAGAGAAGACGCCGTCGGCTGCTGCGACGAGGCCTGCGGCATTACCGCCGAGGCGAAGCCCCGAACGCGTCGCTCCCACACCCCCCAAAGACGAGGACGATACCAATGCACAAGGGTAGAGGACTGTTGCTCCAGGGGAACGAGGCCATCGTCCAAGGCGCACTGGCAGCAGGGTGCAACTTCTTCGCGGGATACCCGATCACTCCCTCCAGTGAAATCATGGAACTCATGAGTCGCGAACTCCCCGCGCGCGGAGATGTCTTCATTCAGATGGAGGACGAGATCGCTTCCCTGGGAGCGTGCATAGGAGCCAGCCTGGCGGGTCGCAAGTCGATGACCGCCACAAGCGGGCCCGGCTTTTCCTTGATACAGGAGAACCTCGGGTATGCGTGCATCGCCGAGGTCCCGGTCGTGGTGGTCAATGTGATGCGCATGGGGCCGTCAACGGGGATGCCCACGACCGTGGCGCAGGGTGACGTGCAGCAAGCCCGCTGGGGCACCCATGGTGATCACCCGGCGATCGTGCTGTGCCCTTCGACCGCGCTTGAGTGCTTCGATCTCACCGTAAGAGCCTTCAACCACGCAGAACGGTTTCGGACTCCCGTGATTCTGATTGCCGACGAGATGGTCGCTCACACCAGGGAAAAGACCGTCCTGCCCGCGGCTGACGACATAGAGGTCGTGAATCGCCGCAGGCCGACGGTCCCGCCTGACTGGTACATCCCTTACAAGACCGACGGAAGTTTCATCCCCACACTGGCAGACCTTGGGCAGGGCTATCGGTATCACGTCACCGGCCTCACCCACGATGAACGGGGTTTTCCCACTCGGCGGCAGGATGAGGTCGAGCCGTTCTACGCCCGCTTGTTCGGCAAGATCAGCAGGCAGTTCTCGTACCTGGAGCTCGTAAAACCATTCGCGCTCGATGACGCGGAACTGCTTATCATCGCGTACGGATGCACGGCAAGATCAGCCAAAGCTGCCGTGAGATTGGGACGTGAACAGGGCCTGAAGCTGGGGCTATTGCAGATTCTGTCGTTGTGGCCGTTTCCTCGCATGCCGGTATCCGACGCACTCACGGGGAAGAGGGCCGCCCTCGTCCCGGAACTGAACATGGGGCAACTCAGACGGGAAGTGCTTCGAGTCAACGACGGCAGAACCCGAGTGCTTGGCCTGAGCAAGATGGACGGCACCATGATCACACCCGATGAGATATTGAGACGGCTCAGGGAGGTCAAGTAGTGGCTCACGTGCCCCGGAACGTAGTTCATGATTGGCTGCGACATGACAAGAAGTTTCCTCATGTATGGTGTCCGGGCTGCGGACTGGGCATAATCCTGGGGTCGTTGGTGCGAGCCCTCGCGAGGAGCGGTCTGAGCAAGGACCAGGTGGTTCTGGTTTCGGGGATCGGTTGTTCCGGAAGGCTGCCGGTGTACGTGGACGTGGGGAGCGTGCATACTACTCACGGACGTGCGTTGACCTTTGCCACAGGGATCAAGCTTGCCAATCCGGAGCTCACCGTCATCACGGTCATGGGTGATGGAGATGCCACCGCGATCGGCGGGAATCACCTGATCCACGCGGCTCGCCGGAACCTGGACATCGTGTCGATCATCGCGAACAACCAGACGTACGGCATGACCGGAGGGCAGTTCAGTCCCACCACTCCTCTCGGAGCAAAGGCGACCACCGCTTGGTACGGCCACGTGGAACCCTCGTTTGATATCAGTGCCTTGTGTGCGACTGCCGGGGCATCGTTCGTGGCTCGGACCACGGTGATCCATGTGGACCGGATGGACGGGCTGATTCTCCAAGCTATGAAACGGCCCGGTTTCAGTGTGGTGGAGGTGCTGACTCCGTGCTATACCAATTACGGCAGGCAGAATCGTCTCGGTTCGCACTTGGAGATGATGAAGAGTTACCGGAGCGCCGCGGTGCCTGCGGATCGCTGGGCAAAGATGGACGAGACCGAGCGTCAAGGTCGGTTCGCCGTGGGAGTCCTGGTGGACCGTGAGATGCCCCGGTACCTGGACTCATACCGGGACGTGTGCGAGACCGCCAAGAAGCTCCGGGAGGAAGGCAAGCTGTAGGACGAGGCTTGAAGATCGTGGAATTTCGCTTGACCGAAGTCGGGTGGCAGGATACTCTTATTTGCACGGAAAACCGAAGAGATAGGCTGATGCACCTTTTACGTCAGTGATGATTCTGAGGCACGCCCAAGAGAGAAACATCAGCACGCGATGAGATGCCTCAACCGACTCAACAAGCAATCTCTGTGGACAGCCGGGAGCGAGAATTCCAACGTGCTCTGCAAGTCATGACTGATATTGCGTGCACTTTGCATGAATGACTCAGTGGGAGCGAGGTTCTGAAATGCCAGGCATACTTACTCCGTTCCGGGGCCAGCTAGAGAGTCTGATCGCAAGAATCGACAAGGAACTCACGAATATTGAGATCGAGCTCGGCAGAATAGACGAATCGGTCGACCGCGATGTTGCCCGGTTGATTCAGGAGCATCGTCAGGGTGTGCAGGACACCGAGCTTACTGACTATGAGATAGGAAGCTTGTATCGAGAGACACTGGCGCAGAAGAGATTCGCGTGCCTTGAGCGGGCCAAGAGCGAGCTCGTCAAGATGCGAGCTCGCATTTCTGCACTCATGTACAAAGACGGTCTGGCGATACCCGAAATCCATGACCCCAAGCCACATCCGAGCGTATCTGCTCCCGCAACGTGACAGACAATGGTTGATGGAGATGACCGCCCGCAATGACCATTCCAGAATTTGTAGAGAGTCTGAAGCCGTTTGTGGCCGGCCTTGATCAAGAAGATTTTGGGTACATCATTGTTCATTTTTTCGTTGAAGGTTCAATGAGTGCCACACCGGAAGATTTGCTCGACGCCATTGACCTTTTCAGAACAGTCATGATTACGCGTGAAATCAGATAGCATTTGATAGTGTTTCGGTGGGCCGGTTCCGCGGAACCTTGTGATAACGGATGCTGTTCATCGAGAGAAGCATGTCAAATGGATGCCACTTGCCCAACGGAGAATCACATGAGAAACAGGAACCTCGACGAACTCCCCGCTCCGCGAATGGAGATCCGTCTTGCAGGGTCGGGTGGTCAGGGTCTGATTCTCGCGGGACTGGTACTTGCAGAAGCAGCCGGGATCTATGACGGAAGGGAAGTGGCCATGGTCCAGTCGTACGGACCCGAAGCCCGAGGAGGAACCAGCAAAGCCGAGGTGATCATCAGCAACGATCCGATCGACTACCCCCTTTGTATGCAGGTGGATGTGCTGCTCGCCATGACCCAGGAGGCTTGCGACGCTTATTGCTGGGACCTCAAGCCCGTCGCGTGGATCATCGTTGACAAAGACCTGGTCACGCACCCTCCGAGCAGCCGGGTCGTGGCCTTGCCGTTCACTTCCGTGGCGCGGGACAAACTCAAGAAGGACCTGACTGCGAATGTGGTGGCCCTGGGAACCATTTCAGAACTGACCGGCATAGTCACCCGGCGAGCGCTCGAGAAGGCCCTGCTCAACCGGGTGCCAAGGGGCAGTCACGAACTCAACAAGAAAGCTCTCGGCTTGGGAGTCAAGCTCGCCCGGGAATTCGGCGGCCTGCCCGTCCTTGAGGCGAAAGAAGATCCCACCGCGGATGAAAGATTGTGACACTATGGGGACCATAGACCTCAACTGCGACATGGGCGAAAGCTTCGGCCGCTATTCGCTCGGGCTGGATGAAGAAGCCATCAAGCACATTTCGTCTGCGAATATCGCCTGTGGTTGGCACGCGGGAGACGCACGGGTTATGCACGGCACGGTAAGACTCGCAGCAGAACACGGTGTGGGAGTGGGGGCTCACCCGGGCTATCCGGACCTTCAGGGTTTCGGCCGTCGAAACATGGACTGCTCTCAAGATGAAATCCGAGACTACGTGATCTACCAGATCGGCGCGCTCATGGCCTTCTGCAAGGCCAACCGGGTTCCCATGCAGCACGTGAAGCCCCATGGCGCGTTGTATCTCACGGCCCTGGAGGCCGAATCAGCGGCTCGAGGAGTGGCCGAGGCTGTTGCGAGCGTCGATCCCCAACTCCTCTGTGTCACGTTGGCCGGACCCAAAGGCGCGCTGATGACGCGAATTGGAGAAGAGGTAGGCATCAGAGTGGTGTACGAGGCGTTCCCGGACCGAGCCTACACTCCGGACGGAACTCTGCTTTCGCGACGCCTTCCCGGAGCTGTCATCACAGGCCCGGATCAGGTGGCGCAACGAGCCGTCATGATGGCGCGAGACCACAAGGTGGTCGCAGTTGACGGCACGGTTATCGACCTGGAAGCGCAGACTCTCTGCGTCCATGGAGACACCCCAGGAGCAGTGGAGATCGTCAAACGTATCCGAAAACTGTTCAGCGAAGAAACCATCGAGGTTCGGGGAATGGGAACCTGACCCGATGGAGGGCCTGTTTCGTACCCCCCGGTTCCGGATTTCCGGTGATACTGGACTGCTTGTCGAGTATGGTGACTGCATCGCGCCGGAGGTGAACCGGAAGGTCCGAGCCGTAACCGTGCTCTTGGACAAAGAACGGCTTCCCGGTATCCTTGAAGTCGTCCCGACGTACAGGTCCGTGCTGATTCTCTACGACCCCGCGGTCCTGGAGATCTCCACGCTCTTCATCCTGGTCGAAGATCTGGAGCGCCGCCTGGACGAGTCGGTGATCCCTCCGCCCAAAACGGTCATCATACCGGTTTGCTACGGAGATGAGTTTGGTCCGGACATCGAGTTTGTGGCTCAGTACAGCGGAATAAACGTGTCTGAGGTGATCCGGGTGCATTCAGGCGTGGCCTACCAGATCTACATGATCGGGTTCGCTCCCGGGTTTCCTTTCCTGGGAGGGTTGCCGGAAATCCTCCATACCCCGAGGCTGGAGACGCCTCGTGATCGAGTCCTCCCCGGGTCAGTGGGAATCGCCAACAATCAGACCGGCATCTACCCCGTGGAGAGCCCGGGAGGATGGCGACTGATCGGAAGGACTCCGCTGCGGCTCTTCGACCCGAACAGTGAAAACCCGTTTCTTTACGAATCCGGGGATCTGATCAAGTTTGAGCCGATTTCGCGAGAGGAATACCGCGACCTGATTTGAGGTAAACGGTCACCAGGAAGAAAGAGAAAGATTCACCACAGAGACACAGAGGACGCAGAGCAGAAAGAGAAAAGAAGTTGAAAGAATTATGCTTTTCTACAGAGTTGAACCGGAACGGCACACTATTTCACGAGAGACTCGCGGATTTCTCTTCGTATTCTCTGTGCTCTCTGCGCCTCTGCGGTGAGTCTTCTTCTTCCGGGTGAACGCTTATTTGTGGGGAATATTCTTCTGTCCGGGTGAAGGCTTCCTTTGTGGTTCGTTTCCTGGGTAGGAAAGACGATCCCGCTGGACCACCACGATTTGAGAGAGGAATCGCGTATGCCGACACATCCGCTGAATGGAGACGATGAGTGTCCGTATTCCGTGTCTGCGTCCCTTGCCAAGCATGGAAGACAATCCGAAGACAACCCCTATTCCAACGCGGTAGCCCAGTTCGAGCGGGCTATCGCGCATATGGACCTGAAGGTCGGGGTGGCGGACATGCTCCGATACCCGAGACGCGAGCTCTCGTGCACCTTCCCGGTGAAGATGGACAACGGAGACATTCGCATGTTCCGGGGCTACAGAGTGCACCACTCGATGGCGCTCGGCCCCACCAAAGGCGGAATCAGGTACGCGGCCAGCGTGACCCTCGACGACACCAGAGCCCTGGCCATGAACATGTCTTGGAAGTGCGCGCTCATGAATCTCCCGTACGGCGGGGCGAAAGGCGGAGTACGGGTAGATCCGAAGGCACTTTCAGCCGGGGAGTTGGAACGGCTCACCCGACGGTACGCGTCGGAGATCAGCGTGCTCATGGGCCCGGAAAGCGACATTCCCGCGCCTGACATGGGGACTAACCCACAGGTAATGGCCTGGATCATGGACACGTACTCGATGCATCGGGGTTTTTCGGTCCCTGCGGTGGTCACCGGAAAACCCGTCGAGATCGGTGGCTCGCTCGGTCGCACAGAGGCCACGGGCCGCGGTACGGTAATCTCCGTCCGAGAAGCAATGATGCTCCTGAACATGGACGTCACCGGCGCAACCGTGGCGGTACAAGGCTTCGGAAACGTAGGTTCCGTGTCCGCGAAGTTGGCCGCTGCCATGGGGATGAAGGTCCTGGCTGCAAGCGGGTCAAAAGGTGGTGTGTACCGCTCGGACGGGCTCGACATTTCCGCTCTGGAAGAACACGCGGCGCAAGCCGGGTCTGTGATCGGATTCCCGGGGGCTGAGAGCATTTCCAACGAGGAGCTCCTGGAGCTCGATTGTGACGTGCTGATCCTCGCCGCTTCGGAAGCTCAGGTCACATCCCGTAATGCCGGACGGGTGCAAGCCCAGGTCATCGCGGAAGGAGCGAACGGACCCGTCACGCCCGACGCGGATGATGTGCTGCTCGGACGAGGCGCGTTCCTGATCCCGGACATTCTCTGCAACGCGGGCGGAGTCACCGTTAGTTACCTCGAGTGGGTCCAGGACCTCCAGTCGTTCTTCTGGCCCGTGGAAGAGATCAACGCGAAGCTCGAAACACTCATGGTTCAAGCATTCCGGAGTGTGATGGGATGCGCGGAGAAAAGGCACCTCAACAGCAGGGACGCTGCGCTGGTGCTGGCGATTCAGCGCATCAACGACGCAATCATCATCAGAGGGATATATCCTTGAAAGCCCTTGTGACAGGCGGAGCCGGCTTCATAGGAAGCCATATAGTCGACGAACTGGTACGTCGAAACGCTGAGGTGGTGGTCTACGACAACCTGTCCACCGGTTTTGCACGCCGTCTGGAAGACTCTGTCTCCACCGGTCACGCCAGACTCGTGCACGCGGACGTACTCGACCACGACGCGCTGATCAGGGAAATGGCCGGAGCGGAGCAGGTGTTCCATCTCGCGGCCAACGCGGACGTCAGGGGTGGCAAGGACCATACCCGAGTAGACGTGGACCAGAATATCCTCGGAACGCATGCGGTGCTCGAGGCCATGCGCATCGCGGGGGTGCGCCGTATCGTGTTCACCAGTTCCGCGACCGTGTACGGAGAGCCCGAAGTCTTCCCGACACCTGAATACTACGGTCCCATCCTTCAGACTTCGCTATACGGAGCCTCGAAGCTTGCCGCGGAAGCGCTCATTCAGGCGTACTGCGAGTACTTTGGCATGCGGAGCCATTCATTCCGGTTTGTGTCATGGATCGGGGAACGCTATTCCCATGGAGTCATTTACGATTTCGTCAAGAAGCTCCAGGAGGACCCCACTGAACTCGAAATACTCGGTGACGGCAATCAAAGGAAATCCTACCTTCACGTGGAAGACGGTATTCGCGGGATATTCCTCGCAATCGAGAAAATGGAAGCACCCAAGAACGTCATCAACCTGGGCCACGAGGAATTCATGAACGTCACCGACCTGGCCCGAGTGGTCTGCAATGAGATGGGGCTCGCCAACGTAAGATTCCGATTCACCGGCGGCATTCGGGGTTGGCTGGGAGACAGTCCATTGGTTCATTTGGACATAAGCAGGATGAAAGCGGTCGGGTTTTCTCCCAAGGTCGGAATTGAAGAGGGGGTTCGCCGAACTGTCCGGTACTTGTTGGCGAACCCTTGGCTCCTCGATACACGCGAGAAAATGTAATGGTTCAGCCGGATCGTCTGTCCAACACAGGAACAAACCACACAGGCACCGAGGCAAGAAAATACGGAAGAACACGTCTCAGGCTGCCATTCTTGGCAACCGGCTTTCTTTGCGTCTTGGTGGTTCGTTCTCCAGCCGGCCGACTGCACACGCGCGAGAAGATGTTGTGAGAGTGCTTGACCGCTACATCATTCGGGAATTCCTCAAAATCTTCGCGATCTGCGTGATGGGGTTCCTTCTCGTCTTCGTGCTGGTTGAGGCCACGGAGCGGATAAAGGACTACGCGAAGTACAACCCTTCCTCCTGGGTGATGCTCACCTATTTCCTCGTGAAGATGCCCGCGTACCTGTTCTTCGTGATTCCACTGGGCATACTCATGGGGGGAATGCTGTCCCTGCTCACCATGGCGAGAAACTCGGAAATCATCGCAATGCAGGCCAACGGTGTAGACGCCTTGGCAATAGCCCGACCAGTGCTGTTGATCGGCCTGGTGGGGAGTGTGGGGATGTTCGTGCTCAATGAGACGATGATTCCTTGGGCGAATCGTACCAGCGAACTCATGCTCAACGAAATTCGTGGGGTTCGTGACCTGATCCGGAAGGATCAGATATGGATACGCTCGCCCAGGTCGATCACTCATATCGGGAAATGCGGAGAGGGAGCGAAAACGCTTGAACATGTCACCATAGTCTCCTGGGACGAGGAGTACCGCTTCACTGAAAGGCTTTACGCGGACAAAGCCGTATGGCGTGGGAATCATTGGGTGTTTTACGGTGTGAACAGAACCGCCCGAGTTCCTGCCGGCAGATTCGTCGTGCAGATGATCCCTTCCCGAGTCGGACCGTTAGGGAGAACGCCGGCTGACTTCGGGAGGGTGGAACAACTGGCCAAAGAGATGAACCTTACCCAGCTTTCCCAGTACCTCCGAACGCTGGAAGAAGAGGGGCATCTTCCCACGAGGCATCTTGTGGATTGGCACACGAAACTGGCGTTTCCTATGGTGTGTCTCATTATGGCGGGGCTGAGCGTCCCGTTCGCGATCAAGGTAAGCCCTCGCGGGGGAGGCGTGTCGATCGGGCTTGCATTATCGGTTCTGGTCGCGTTCGGGTACTGGGTGGTGAACACCACGTTCGTTGCCATGGGGCACGGAGGATTTGTCCCCCCGATCATGGCCGCTTGGGGGGCGAACACGATTTTCGGGCTTCTCGCCACCACTTTGCTGCTGCAGGCGGGCACCTGATCCAACAGTCACGGAACGGCTACTTGATCCTCTTGAACTGGGCGAAAATCCCCGGATCGCTGGTCTCTTCGTACACCTCGACCGCGGTGAACTGGTCTGGACCGTCGAATCGCAGATAGAGGACCTCGTCCACCCGTCCCTTCTCTATTTTGAGCCGGAGCTCATTGCCGGTATATTCCCACCTCCCGTTTTCTACGGTGTTCTTACCGTCAATCTTGGTGATCCTTTGGAACGTGCCGTCGGAGTGGTACTCGTAGATGACCGTGTAGGAGTTCGGACCCACCGAAACAAACGGTCGCCCCTTGTATTTGGGGAGATACGGTCTTCCTGGGGCTTTGGTCTTGAAAATCTCCCAACGGCCGACGAGGGAGTCGCCGGTCGTGGCATTGACGACGCGCGGACCGTGCTGCGCGTAGATCGGTGACAGCAAGACGCTCAGCACCACGGCCCCCACACACACAAGGATTATCCGATGCATATGCATGTGCCGACTCCTTATTCCGGCACGATCCAAGTTACCGGAGTCAGGTGAACATCCTGGACCACGGATCTGGAGTCTTCTCTCCAATACCCACTTCTTGCATGGACACGCATTCTCCCACGGGACCGGGGAGGCAGTTCCGTTCTGCGGTGAGCACGACCTTCGCTTCACGCAGAACCCGGCCTTCCCGCGTGCGTCCTGCGCGGGGACCAAGTGAAGCACATGAGACTATTGGTTGCGACCTTCGGCCGCCTGCACCACGTGCGTTCGAGTTCTTCGCCTGAAGCACGCTGCTGCCTGATCGTGCGTGGAATCGACCCAACCCGCCATCGGTCTTCACGCTGGCCGTGCAGGGTTGACGCGATTATCGACTGCGGCTCCCAGCCGCCAGGTAGCGGCTGAAGGCTGCGCGGTAGTCTGTTGTAGAGTAGGAAGTTTACGACGAAAATCCTTTATCACAGAACCGCCAGTGGTGCAAGCAACAATCGCAAGAAAGTCGAACTTCCCCTTCATTTTGCATCGGTTCATCCCGATCGTCTGCTTGACCCAAGAGCACACCGTGAAGTCACCACGCACGAATAAATCAAAGCGCCATCCTGGGGCCCCCATTCTTGGGAACGGTCTTTGTTGGTGAGTAACCGTTCAGGGGGAAGCTGTTGTGGGCCCGGAAGACAAACCACACAGGTACCAAGACACAGAGAAATCGAAGAGAAGGCGGCGGGAGGCGATTCCTGCGCGCAGGCTTTCGGTTTTCCGGGTGCTTGGTGGTTAAGTCTCCGTTCTCCCCGGCTGAACGCTTACTTTTCGGAAGGCGACTTGGTATTGGTGATTCATTCGCTTGCCCATCCGGTTGCACGCCTACGTTTTTTTATCTTGACAGGGACGACCGCAGAACGGCATGTAACCGAGATGACTGGTAGTAGAAGGCTCCTCGAAAAAGTGCCGTTTCTTGCCAATGGCCACGTACTCGTGGGATCGGCCTTTGCAGTGGCAGGCTTGGTGACCATTCGCGCCGGAGTTTCGGGGCTCTGGGGGCTTTGGAATCGACTGGAGGCATATCGTCCGTTCACGATCCCCGATGATGCTCCACAGATGATCCTGGTCTCGTTGCCTCTGATCCTGAAGGTCTTCGTGATCTTTGTCAGCTCCGTAAGCGCGGTCTTGATAGGAACGTTGTGGTTCGGGTCCGGCGTCATGGATGCCGTGGGGGGACGCAGAAGAGCGAACCCTGATGCGGATCTGGCTCAAAGGGAGTTGGTTGCTGAGTCCATCAGGACCAACTCGGTAAGGGGCTGGTCGTCGGAACCGCTTCTTCTGAAGATCGGGTGCATGGCATGGGGCAAGGCCCGTGAGATGACCCCGGCCGTGTATCAGGTTTTCGCCGAGCTGGTCCGATCTCTGCTGGGGCTTCTTTTCTGGGTCGCGGTGATCTGGCTGATCGGCACGTTGTTGGGGAACATTCAATACGCCGTCAAGCAAGTGTTGAACAAGGATATCGTGCTTGTCGTGCCGGCTATGCGTCCGCTGTATCTGCTGGTGGGGCTAATGGCAGCCGGTTACGCGCTCGCGGCCCTGAGTTTGCTGCCCATCGGCAGGAGACAGACTCAGAGTACCGGCAGGCGCATTGTGGTGAAGGGGAGAGGCAACCCCTTTCTCTTTTTCGCATTGATCGAGGAAGGATGCAGGTTGCTGGTTCCAAAGGATTCGGCGGCAAGGCTCCCTGCTCGGTTTCAAGACACCACGGACCCGCACGTGCGGAGTTCGCTGGTGGAAAGCCCTCCGACTCCTGACCTCTGCTTTGCCAAACCCGCGGCGTACGTGTGTGTGCCTCTGTTTCTGGTTCTCGTGTGGCATGGCTTTTCGAGCATTGTCGGATTCGACAAACCAGAGATCCAGATGCCTTACCACGAATTCCTTTCACGACATCTGCTCGATTACGTATTTTCGGTAGTCTTTGCCTTCGGACTGGTCATGTGCGGGTTGAGCTTTGCCGAATTGGCCGGCAGGTTCTTCGGTATCTCGCGTTTTCGATCCGCGGTGATCTTCTGTCGTGCGCGGCCGGTCGGCATCGAGGACACGGAATCTGCTGAAATTCAGGCTAGTGCCGGCTCAGGGTTGGGGAACCGCTGGCAAAGCGCGGAAGGTGGCGATGAACAGTTTTCCTCGTGGGTGAAGGACGCCGGTTCCGGGACGCGATTCGAGATCGAGATCTGGTGGGCAGAAGCACTTTCCGAATCCGAGTCGCCTGGCGAGGATCGTCATCTGCTGAGCCTGTTGCGATCCGAGTCTCTGGATGGGTCCATGTCTCGCATCATCCAGATACCCTTTCGGGTGGGCTTCGAAGCGGATCAATCGTCTGACCGGACAAAGACTCCTCTGAAACCCGAGCAGGACGAGTCCAAGCGGCCCTCCACCGATACCGACCTGCGCACCGTCAAGCAAGATTTCGGGAAGACTCCTGCCTAAGAGAAGGCGCCTCCCGGAACCCCTTTCCCAGGAACGGGTGCGGCTTGCTGTCACAACGACGGACGAAAGTCCCATCCCGACGGCTCAACAAAGCCCTGGGTGGTTAGCGCCAATCAAAATCTCAAGAGTTTTCGGGGGTCCAGGGGAAGGAACTTCTTGCAAGAAGTTCCTTCCCCCGGTAACCTTACTTTTCGGAAAGCGACTTGGTATTATCTTTCGGAAAGCGGCTTGGTATGAGGAGGCGGGTGAGATCTTCCGATGGCATAGCCCGGTAGACGCGCCCAAATACTCGCGCGAAGTGTGTCTTTACCGCATCTGCCACCTGGGCCCTGGGGGGGGCTTCCCCAAGCACGTCTTCCATCGTGATGAGACGCAGTCCCTCGATTCCGCAGGGTCTGACGTACTTCGATGGGGAGTAGTCTCCGCTGTGGTTAACCGCAAACCCGAAGCTCGTGATCCACTTGCTTATCCGGATTCCCATGGAGACTATCTTTCGGTCTTGGTGCCACAGTCCGATGTGTGAGGGCGTGTCCCTACGGCGTGCCGCAGAGATCCCGAATTCTGCGAGCACGTCGATCGCCGTCTGCTCGAGCTTATGCATGAATTCCGGGATGTTGCGATCCCGTCCATCAAGAGCCATCACCGGATAGCAGACCACCTGGCCGGGCCAGTGGTAGGTAATCCCCCCTCCTCTGACGGAGCGGACGAAGTCGATCCCTTCCGCTTCAAGCCTTTCCAGGGGGACGAGCAGGTCTTTGGGATGAAGCGCGTTCCTGTCTTTGAGTCCTGCTGCGACCGTCTTGGGGTGCGCCAGGATGAGAAGCATGTCGTCAATGTCTCCCGCTTCTCGCTGGGTTTTCGCTGCCTCCATGAGGCGTTCCGTTTCGCACACGGGCACGATGCCGGTCTCCGCAACGAGCAGCCGGCTCGGCATCAGGCACCGTCCAGAATTGCCCGAATACGGTGCAGCAACTCGTTGGGCGAGATCGGTTTTGACATGAATTCCAAGCCTTCTTCGAGGATGCCTCGTTCGCTCATCACATCGGCGGTGTACCCGCTCATGAACAGGACCTTGACCGGGGCCCCCATCGCCTTAATTGCTTCGTATGCCTGTTTTCCGTTAAATCTCGGCATGATGACATCAAGCAAGAGAAGATGGACTTTGTCCCGGTGTTCGCGGAACTCTTTTACTGCGTGTTCCCCGTCAGACGCGGCGAGGACCCGGTAGCCCGATCCTTCGAGCACGTCGGTGATCAGCTTCCTGACTTCATCATCGTCTTCGGCCACGAGTATCGTCTCATCGCCGGTGGGTGGCGGATCGAGCGCGTACGTCCTCATCTGTTCCGGAAGAGTCCCTGCAACCGGCAAATAGATCTTGAAGGTAGTGCCTCGGTTGCGCTCGCTGTACACGTTGATATACCCGTCATGCTGGCTCACGATCGCATACACGATCGATAACCCCAGACCTGTGCCTTTGCCGACCCCTTTTGTGGTGAAGAACGGTTCGAAGATCTTTTCCCGCGTGGCTTCATCCATGCCTGTGCCGGTATCGGTCATCGAAATGAGGGCATAACTACCCGGTCTGATGAGAAGACGGTCCTCGACGAAGCCCTTCTCGAGCATGACCGGCCGGGTTTCTATCGTCAAGGTGCCGCCGTTGGGCATGGCATCGCGAGCGTTTGTTGCCAGATTCATCAAGACCTGCTCGAGCTGTCCGCTATCTGCCATTACCGTCAGCTCCGCGGGGCTCATGACGACTCTGAGCTCGACATCTTCCCCGATGAGCCTGTTGAGCAGGTTTTCGACTCCTCTCACCACCGCGGTAAGGGAAAGAGGCCGCGTATGCAGAGGCTGGCGCCTGCTGAACGTGAGCAGACTTTGGGTGAGCGCGGACGCGCGTTCACCTGACGCGAGGATGGAGTCTACGTACGACCTCAACGGGTCCTCTTGCGGAAGCCGAAACTGAAGGAGGCTGCCATACCCGACGATTGCAGTGAGAATGTTGTTGAAATCGTGAGCAATACCTCCTGTCAGGCGACCCACCGCCTCCATCTTCTGGGCCTGGAAGAGCTGTTCTTCGAGCCTCGCCCGCTCGATCTCGGCTATCTTCTGGGAGGTGATGTCCATGATGAACCCCTCCAAGTACTTGGAAGCGGTTCTCTCGTCACGGACGGCCCTGACGGAGACGGTAACCCACACTGGTGAACCGTCCTTTTTGCGGAAGCGCGTTTCGAAGCCTGTGACCAGCCCCTCTTCCTCGAGCCTTCTGATAAGTTCAGCGCGGTTTTCCGGATCCACGTAGAGCTGACTCGCCGTATCCGTAATCGTATCGAGTATTTCGGCGGGCGTCTCATAGCCCAGGGTCTTGGCCAGAGATGGGCTTACGTTCATCAAACGACCCTCGAACGTGGCCTGGAATATCCCCTCGATGGCATTGTCGAAGATGGCGCGGTATTTCCCTTCGGCTTCCCGCCGCGCGACCGTTTCTTGCCTGCGTCTGGTTACGTTCCACATGAGCAAGCCGATAACTGCCGACTGGATCAGTATGAGAGCTGCGGTGCCCCAAAGGTAATACCTGTACTGACTGTAGAAGGTGTCAGGCCTCCCCAGGACAATGCTCCCCGGGGGGAGCCGTGACTCGTCCACGTCGAACCTCGTCATTGCCGCATAGTTGAAAAAATAGGCCGTAGGACTGTCTCGGATCGGGATGGCCGAAGGCTTCTCGCCATCAAGAATATTCAGTGCGATCTCTGCGGCTGCCTCTCCTTGAAGACGTCCGCTGAGCAGTTTGCCGCCCATGACCTGTGGCGTGAGGTAGAAATCCCACGCGGTGTACACGGGTCGCCGAGTAGAGTCAACCACGAAGTCCATGCTCTCCCGGAAGGAGAAGACGCGGCCCGAGGGGTCTCGAAAGTGGCCGAGATTCAATACGATAGCGTCATGAGGCAGATTCTCGAGCGCCTCCTTGAGTCCGGCGGTTGTCAACTTGTCAAGCCAAAGGAATTCGATGCCCGTGAATCTCGCGGCTACATCTCGCGCTAGGCTGAGATTGATTTGCCCGGTCTCAGTACCATCGGTGACTACGGCGACCTTCTCTGTACCCTGGTGCAGTCTCAGGGCGACCTCGATGGTCGACCGGAGATCCACATCTTCGCTGACCCCAGTGTACCCGCTGTCATCGGCAAAGCGGTAGCTGTGGATGTTGTTGATCCCGCAGAACACCACCGGTACGCCGGGAAACAGACTGTCTCGATATCGGAGGAGAAAATCGAGCGCGTTGTTGTCCGTCGCGATGATGACCCGAATGCGAACATTCTGATACGTAACGCGGTACTGGTCCCGAAGAAGGGTGAACATCTTCTCCGGCGGTTGACGCTTGGTGTTCATGTATTCGATGTGGAGTTCCACATTAGGGCGGGCGTGGCGGATCGTGCGGGAAACCGCTTCCATGATCATGTCGGTCCAGAGGTAGCCTTGGTGGTATGAATGAAGCACAAGCACTTGAGGAGTCTCGGACCCTTGGGCTGGACACCGGGCCGGAGTGAGACTCACCATTGAGATCAGCAACAGTCCCATGGCTGCACGCTGAAGACGTGTGCGCGGGGTACACCGATCGGTGCTAGCTGCATGCATGGCGTCCATTGTCTCATTGTCCTGAAGCGATAAGAGCGAGGAGTCCGCCAAGCTGATGCTCCCCGAAGAGGAGCACTCTGAATAGCCATGGGTTTCGACCCATGGAAGAGCGACCACGAATGCCGGGTTTGTTTCGTTGCCGGCCCTCAGGGGTACAAAGTCGCCAATGATCACCGTGACTGTGCCACCAAGCAGTCAGGTGGCGCAGGCAATGATCGCGTCCCCCTTCTTCGGCCGCATGCAGTCCGATGGCGGGGCGGGTTGGTTCCACGCACGTTCAAACCGCAGACTGCCCGGCAGCGTGAGCCAAGACTTCACGACTGAGGCGGATTCCGACGACAAATCGTGGCGGCCGGAGAAGAACTTGAACCATAGTAGTACAAAGCAGTGGCGAGCTGCAACCAAAAATCGCAACGGTCCTTGTATAGTTCCCCCATGCGGGACACGCCGCAAGAACTTGAGGCAACCCGTAAGGTTTCCGATGTTGAGTCTGCGTTGAGATGATTCCTGCGGAAGATGCGGGTGAGATGCAGGCCCGGAGGCCCCAAACGAGACCTCGTGGGAAACGTTGTTTTAGGCCAACTCGCTTTCCGAAAGGTAAGATGGCCGGGGGCGACTCCCTTGCAAAAAGGTTGGCCCCCGGATCCCTTTCCAAAAACTCCTAAAATATTGGCTGGTTATCCAAATACATAACGCGAATCCAACGCCGGGCAACTTACTAATATTTCGAAAGTTCTTGGTGGAGGGGTTCGGGGAGGCCCCTTCTTTCAGAAGGGGTCTTCCCGAAATCTTACCTGACGGCACACAGGTTGGTACTAGTACATGCCGCCGCCCGGCATACCGCCGCCTGGCATTGGTGGGGTGTCTTTCTCTTTGGGCTTCTCTGCGACCATGACGGTAGTGGTCAGCATGAGTCCTGCAACGGATGCCGCGTTCGCGAGCGCGAGACGGGTGACCTTGGCCGGATCGATGACACCAGCCTTGATCAGGTCTTCGTAAATCTCGGTGGCCGCGTTGAATCCGTAGGCACCCTTTTCGTTCTTCACTCTTTCGACTACGATGGAGCCTTCCACGCCGGCGTTTTCCGCGATCTGCCGGATGGGCTCTTCCAGTGCACGCAGGACTATCTTCGCCCCTGACCCCTGATCGCCGTCAAGATGGAGCGCCTTGACCGCGTCTATGCATCGCAGGTATGCGACGCCGCCGCCGGGGACGATTCCTTCTTCGACTGCCGCGCGGGTTGCATTGAGCGCATCTTCGACCCGGGCTTTCTTTTCTTTCATTTCCGTTTCGGTTGCCGCGCCCACGTTGATCACGGCCACGCCGCCGACCAGTTTGGCCAGTCTTTCCTGGAGTTTTTCCCTGTCGTAGTCCGAGGTCGTCTCTTCGATCTGGGTGCGGATCTGGCGTACACGTCCTTCGATCTTGTCTTTGGAACCCGCACCGTCGACGATCGTGCTGTTGTCCTTGTCTATGGTGACTCTCTTCGCGCTGCCGAGGTCGTCCATGGTGACGTTTTCGAGCTTCAGGCCCAGGTCCTCTGAGATCACCTGGCCGCCGGTCAGGATCGCGATGTCTTCGAGCATGGCCTTGCGCCTGTCACCGAAGCCGGGGGCTTTCACCGCCGCGCCTGACAGGGTTCCCCGCAGCTTGTTGACAACCAGTGTGGCCAGCGCTTCGCCTTCCACGTCTTCGGCCACGATCACGAGGGGTCGACCGGCTCTGGCTACCTGCTCGAGCAGCGGCAGCATTTCACGCATATTGGAGATCTTTTTCTCGTGGATCAGTATGAAGGGGTTCTCGAGGGAGGCCTCCATTCTTTCAGGATCCGTGACGAAGTACGGGGAGAGGTACCCACGGTCGAACTGCATGCCTTCGACCACTTCCAGAGAGGTGTCCATAGCCTTGGCTTCTTCCACCGTGATGACACCCTCTTTGCCGACCTTCTCCATGGCTTCCGCGATAATTCCGCCGATGGTGCTGTCGTTGTTTGCAGAAATCGTCCCGACCTGCGCGATTTCCTGCTTGTCCTTTGTGGGAGTAGAGAGTTTGCCCAGCTCCTTGACAACCGCTTCCACCGCGATATCGATCCCTCTCTTGATGTCCATAGGGGATCCGCCCGCCGCGACCATCTTGAGGCCTTCACGCACTATGGCCTGGGCCAGCACCGTGGCTGTGGTGGTGCCGTCGCCGGCCACGTCGGAGGTCTTTGATGCGACCTCTTTCAGCATTTGCGCGCCCAGGTTCTCGAACTTGTCTTCCAGCTCGATCTCTTTGGCAACGGTAACGCCGTCCTTGGTCACGTTGGGGGAGCCCCAGGACTTCTCGAGAATGGCATTTCGACCTTTCGGTCCCAGTGTGGACTTCACCGCGTCGGCCATGGTGTTGACGCCGTTGAGAATCTTGTCGCGTGCTTTCTGATCAAACAAGATCACCTTTGCAGCCATCTATTTGCTCCTTCTGAATTCCGGGTAGTGTTCACGAGGTGTGTACGTTAGGCTTCGATGAGGCCGAATACTTCTTCTTCCCTCATAATGATGTATTCGATGCCGTCGATCTTGATTTCGGTTCCGGTGTATTTTCCGAACAGGATTTTGTCCCCGACCTTGATCTCCATCGGGATGATCTTGCCGGCTTCGTCGCGTCTTCCGGGACCTACGGCCACTACTTTGCCTTGCTGGGGTTTTTCTTTTGCGGTATCGGGAAGAATAATTCCCCCAACGGACTTCTCCTCTGATTCCACCCTCTCTATGAGGATGCGATCCTGAAGAGGCCGAAACTTCATGTGTGGTACCTCCTGAGGTAATTCGAAAAAAGTGATCGGTCTGGAGTGTTAGCACTCTCCACTAGTGAGTGCCAATACTCGCGGGATTTGTCAATCCCCCCATGAAAAAAAATCTATTCTCCCGCGGTTTTTTCGCATATCCTCAGGCAGCGAGACCCAGACTGCGTGGAGTTTTTCATGAAAACCACCCTGTTCCGCGGAACGGTAACGCAACGAACGAAGGAAACGGGACTGTCGGCGAGCGTCGTTTATACGGACGGATTGGAAGGCTGGAACGCTCGCCCTACACAATCAGACCTCGCCGGAATGGAGCAGATGTCGAACTCGCCGGGCATCGCGGCGACCAGCGGGAGACGCCCTGTCCCAAAAGTTTTAGGGGATGGGGGTCTGGGGGAAGGGGCGTTTTTCAAAACGCCTCTTCCCCCAGCGCGTTCACGCAAGAAGCCGACTGCCGGGAAGACTCGGCGCGCACCCAAGCCCAAGTATCGCAACCCGGTCCCCACCGTGGACATCATCATCGAGGTGCCCGGGGGCATCGTCCTGATTCGCAGGAAGAATGAGCCTCTGGGATGGGCGATTCCCGGTGGGTTCATAGACTACGGCGAGTCCGCGGAACACGCGGCCGTGCGAGAAGCCAAAGAAGAGACGTCGCTGGACGTGGAGGAGCTCGCGTTGCTCGGCGTGTACTCGGACCCGGAGCGCGACCCGCGCATGCACACCATCTCCGCGGTCTTCACCGCGAGGGCATCGGGAACGCCCCGGGCCGACGATGATGCCGCGGACATAGGCATGTTTACTCGGGACAACCTCCCGTCCCCCCTGGCATTCGACCACGGGAAGATCCTCGATGACTACTTCCGGGCTCTGGATGCGAAAACGGGTAACAAGTAGCATTTCCGGAGGAAACTCTGTCGCGGCGGGGGTATCTCCCTGACCGGGCAGAAGAGTGGATGCGGTTGAAGTGGTGACCATTGGGTTACAGGTGGGCGCGACCGAGTCAGCCGCGGGGAGCGGGCTTATTGCGCCGAGTGTTCGTTGCGGCGGATGACAGGCTGGAAAGCCTGTCCCACCGGAGACGGATGTGCCTTCACAGGCAGGGATGGAGTTGACCGGGGGCGCTGTGCCGTGGTACGTCGCAATGTGCGTCCCCACCCTCGGGACGGACCATCATGGACCCACAGGGTTTGTCTGAAATAGAAGACCGCATCCGGCAACTATCCTTTGCCGACCAGCTGGAGCTGATTGAACGTCTGGCGCTGCGCATCCGGGAACAACTTTCCGACTGGGACACGTTCGATACGCAACTTTCCGAGATGGCCGCGGACCTTCAAATCCAACAAGAGATCAGGCGTATTGAGGAGGAATTTGCACCGGTCTCGGCAGACGGGCTGGATGTTGCCATGCGACGCCCCCTCAGGTAGCTGAAACCCGCTTGGTCGGGGAGGATGACATGCAGACCACGAACCAGCCGCACACCAGGACGGGGGCTGAGTTGCAGCCGCCGTTTCCTGCCTATCTCCGGGACGAGCCTTTCGTATTCGTAAGCTACGCCCATGTGGACAAGGCACAGGTGTACCCGGAGATCAAGCGTCTCCATGATTTTGGGTCCAGGATATGGTATGATGGGGGGATACCACCGGGCAAAGATTGGCCTGCGACGATCGAAAGAACCATAAGGCGATGCGAACTCTTTCTAGTGTTTGTTTCCCCGAGGGCGTTCGCATCGGAAAACGTCAAGGATGAGCTCCATATCGCGTTTGAGGCCCAGAAGCCAATCTTAGCCATCCATTTGGAACACACCGACCTCCCGGACGGGTATGCGCGAATGTCCCGATTCCAGGCCATCCACAAATATGAGTATGAGAAGGACGAACACATATACTGGGACAAGGTTGACCAAGGCCTTCCCAACTGCCTCCGTGAAATGCGCCCGCAGCCCAGCGAGGCGGCAAAGCACCTCGAATCCCACACTACCGGTTTGGGAACAAGAGTGTCGCCAAATGCCACTCAGGACGGGCACTCTGGGAGCCAACACCCTACGGTGACGACCCTTCCTCTGCCGAGTCCCTTCACCCGAATGTGGTACACTTGTAAGAAGCTAGCTTGCTCCATCCCTTTGGGCGGTTGGAAAAGCTGGCTCCCGCTCAGATGGTGTGTTCCGGCATCCGTATTGGTTTTGTCGACGATTTATTTGATCGAGACGGGCTCTGTAGCCGCATTACTGGGCGATGCCTATCGCAAAGGATATGTTGTTGCAAAGAACTACAGTCAGTCAGCAAGCTGGTACGCCATAGCAGCTAACCTGGGACATGCTCGATCTCAGTACGAACTCGGTGCCTGCTACTACTACGGCGAAGGGGTGCTCCAGAACCTGGACGAGGCGGTAAAATGGTACCGCAAAGCCGCGGATCAGGGAAATGCTGCAGGCCAGTGCAACCTGGGGTGGTGTTACGACCATGGCGAAGGCGTGCCGAACGACGAAACCCAAGCCGTAAAATGGTACCGAAAGGCTGCCGATAAGGGATATGCCCCAGCTCAGTTCCACCTTGGTGTCTGGTACGCCAAGGGCGGAGGGCTTGTTCTGGACACGAGAGAGGCTGTCAACTGGTACCGTAAAGCCGCCGATCAGGGACATGCTGGGGGCCAGTGCAACCTGGGCTGGTGTTACGACCATGGCGAAGGCGTGCCCGAGGACAAAACCCAAGCGGTGAAGTGGTACCGAAAGGCCGCAGATCAGGGCTTGGGGCGCGCCCAGTACTTGCTGGGTCTCTGCTATTTCTTCGGAGAGGGTGTTTCGAAAAACAAGACGGAAGCGGAAAAGTGGTTCCGCAAGGTCGCAGAGCAAGGGCATCAGCCGGCAAAAGAGAAGCTCTCAAAGTTGAATCGTTAGCCTGAGTGCTTTGCGCGCACCCGTTCACCGGCCCCCGGGGATCATACGTGTAATGATCCCCCAGAGCCCCCACAAATATCATGTCCACCGACACCGCAACGCTTCGGCTGAATTGTTCCCATCGCTGCACTTGGTCTTCGATAGCCCCCTTGCCATCATAGCCCCACAACACCTGTTGTTCTTTCCATGAGCCACCGTCGAGTCCAAAGACAAA
>JBFMAA010000061.1:0-32607 GCA_040755955.1 Thermodesulfobacteriota bacterium | reverse complement strand
CAAGGCGGCCAAGGTCGCCATAACGGCCTGTATGCGAAAACTGCTCGTGATGCTCAACGCCATCATGAGAACCAAGACACCGTACAGGAAAGATTTTGCTTGACGTACAACACAGTCGCTTCCGAAACCTTTTGAAATATTGGGTGGTGCTGAGCTTCCAGCGGGTCCTCGTGAGGTGAGGCGCTGACTTTCATGCTTGGTTTTGGCCGCGTGCGGCCATGGTAGTTTTGAGAAAGGCGGCTGGGAGCCGTAGCCAATAATCGCGTCCACCTTCCTCGGTCCGAATGGAGACCGAGGGCGGGGCGAGTTGGTTCTACGCAAGGAAAAAGGGGCACGTTGCTTTCTCCCGGAGCCGCTGAACGGAAGATTTCTTCTCGAAGGAAGGAGAAATCGAACGTTACGAGTGAAAGGCCGCGTCCCACAGAGCATTCACACAGGAGGGGGCTCCGTGAAATGGTTTGGTACGCCCGCTCGAGTGTTCTTCCCAATAGCCGTATCCTTGGCAACGGCAGTATGCGTACCCGCGGCGGGTCTCGGGGACCAGGGAAGAGACCAAGGAAGGCCCGTGCAGACCTCATTCGCGGCGTTGTGCCCCGAGGCGCGGGTTATGCCGTCTCCGGTCTTGTCGCCGTCCCTGAAGCACTACATCGAATCCGACGTCAAATCCGTGTGTGAATACCTTGCGCGTGTGGGGGTCAAGCCGGACCCCAGGCCCATCGAGATTTCCTTCAACCCGCGGCTCATTGACACGGCCTACTACGCCGGAACCGGCCATCGTATCGTGGTGGCCACTTCCCTTGCAGTCGACATTGAGGTAATCCTTCGTCAGTACGTGCATGTCGCGCTCCATTCTGCCGTGAGCGACGAAGCTCGATCCGTGTACGTGTCGCTCTTCCCGTCCATTCACTCGGGGCTGGTGAACTACTTCCTTGCGAGCTTCCACGGGTATCCGGTTTCAAGAGGGATTGCCTGCAAGAACACGCTGGACGTAGCGTTCATTCGTCGGTTGGACAACGACCTCGCCTACGAGCAGCTCCCGTATCGTGTCGTGTGGCCGGAAAAACGAGATATCCTTGCTCAAGTCTGGGGAGGTCTTTTCTGGGACATCCGCAAGGCTCTTGGACAAGAGAAGGCGGACAAGATGCTGCTGGCTGCCTTGAGATCGCTGCGTGCGAGCGACTTCCGGGCGGATTCGGCTGGGAGGTACCCGAAGAGACTGCTCGATGCGGCCCGGCTGGTGGACGGGGGGAGACACGTGGCCGCCATCGAGAAGATCATGCAACGCCGGAACATTCAGGCCTCAGGACCGGACGAGTGACACCGCTTCGCGGGCAAACGAGCTCACCCTGCCTTGAACAGAACCCTTACCCGCGCCGCTTTCGAGGCCGTCTTCACTTCGTGAGGCCGGATATTCTTCAAGGATTCGGTCCCATCCAAGGTCTGCGAACTTCGCGGAACAAGCCGATCCCTTTCTTCTCTCTGATCCGTGACTTTGCCCTGTCTCAACCTGCGTGTCCTTGCGGCAAACTCATACCACGAATCAGCCGGCGAACACATACCGCAACCCCAACAGGATCGCACAAAGATGCAGAGGCCAGGGCACCTTGCCCGCGGTCCCACCGACAACCGAGAGGGCGCTGTACGAAATGAGTCCGAACGCGATACCGTCGGTGATGCTCACCGTCAGGGGCATCATCACGATGGTGAGGAACGCGGGGATCGCCTCCGATGGGTCCGACCAGTTGATCTTCACCGAAGGCTTCATCATCATCACCCCGACAATGATCAGCGCGGGGGCGGTGACCGGATAGAGCTTCAGTGTCTCGGACACGGCGATTCCTCCTCCCACCATTGTCACCAGCGGAGAGAAGAACGGGGTAATCAACAGCAGGAGCCCGGTCACTACGGCAGCGATGCCGGTGCGAGCTCCGCTCTGTATCCCGGCAGCGCTTTCCACGTAGCTCGTAATCGTCGATGTACCGAGCAGCGCGCCCACGACAGTGCCACCCGCGTCAGCCAGAAGCGCATTCGTGCTGATATCTATCTTGCCGTCTTTTATCAGTCCTGCTTCCGGGGCTACTCCGACGAGCGTCCCGATCGTATCGAACACGTCCAGGAACAGGAAGACCGCTACCACCGAGAGCATGTCAAGTGACCACAGCCCCCGCAGATCCAGCTTGAGCAACGTGGGCTCGATGGACGGCGGCGCGGAAGCCACCCCTTCGCAGTGAATCAGGCCCGCGAGCAGGCCAACAATCGTCGTCGCAAGGATCCCCATGAGAATCGCGCCGGGAACTCTCCTGACCAGCAGCGCGGACGTCACCGCAAGTCCGAACAGAGCCAGGAGCACCGGAGGACTGGAAAGGCTTCCCAGCCCGACATATGTGCCGGGTTTGGCCACAATGATGCCCGACCATTCCAGCCCGACCAGCGAGATCATGAGCCCTATTCCGCAACCTATGGCATTCATGAGCGAAGACGGGAGCGAGTCGATCACCTGCCGCCGGATGCCGGCCAAAGAAAGCACCACGAAAAGAACCCCGGCCACGAACACCGCCGCAAGAGCTGTTTGCCACGCGACTCCCATCCCTACGACCACGGTCAACGCAAAATAGAAATTCTGCCCCATCCCCGGGGCAAGCGCGATCGGATAGTTGGCGAGAAACGCCATCAGGAAGCACGCAACCGCGGATCCCAGGCAGGTGGCCATCAGAACCGCACCGAAATCCATTCCTGCCGCAGAAAGCACCACCGGTTGCACAAAGACGATATAGGCCAGCGTCATGTAGGTTGTCGCGCCGCCGATGAGCTCGGTCCTCAGGTTGGACCCTCGCGCTTCGACAGCGAACCGGCGATCGATTTCATGATACACACCCATGCCTTACCCCATCGTCAGCAGTTCACCGGAATTCGCATGCTCCAACAAGTTCACGCGAGAACCGCCATCCCCGCGAGACGCGCATAGCGAAGCATGGGAATGCAATTCCGCTCATGCATGGAACACCCTGCAGCGACCAGCGGGAGCCGCCCAGCACCATAAGTTTAAGGGAATGGGGGTCTCCAGCGGCCCTACGAGCGCAAACGGGGGTCGAGGGAATCCCGTATTCCCTCGCCAAGGAGATTGTACCCCATCACGGTGATCAGAATGGCCCAGCCCGGAAATACGGACAACCACCACGCGATCTCGATGTTGTCCTTTCCTTCCGTGAGCATGTTGCCCCAGGACGGGTCCGGCGGCTGCACTCCGATTCCGAGGAAAGAGAGGCTGGACTCCACCAGCACCGCGCTCGCCACTCCAAGGGTCGCGGCCACCAGCACCGGCGCCATGGCGTTTGGCAGGATGTGTAGGAAGATGATCCGAAGATCGCCTGCTCCCTGGCTTATCGCGGCCTGGACGAAGTCGCGTTCGCGGATGGTGAGGAATTCCGCGCGTACGAGCCGCGTGACTCCCATCCACGAGGTGAGTCCAATCACCACCATGATGTTCCAGATGCTGGGCCCGACGAACGCGATCACCGCGAGGATCAGAAAAAACGTGGGAAAACAGAGCATAATGTCCACAAAGCGCATGACCACTTTGTCGACTATGCCGCGGTAGTATCCTGCGAGCGCGCCCAACAACACCCCGATTGCAGTGGATATCCCCACTGCCACGAATCCGACGCTCAACGACACCCGCGAGCCGTGGATGATCCGCGAGAGCACGTCTCTCCCCAGCACGTCCGTTCCCAGCAGGTGTGCTCGGCATGGCCCTATCAAGACCTGGTCGGTGTGAATGTCGTCCGGGGGGTACGGCGCGAGCGGCTTGGCAAAAAGCGCGACCGCAAATAGCACCACCACCACGCACAACCCGCCCATGGCCATGCGGTTGCTCCCCAATCTGCTTACAAAATCTCCCAAAAGCGACGATTCCATCTTGTGCCGTTCCTTGCACTGAGTCCCTTCCGGACAGGGGAGTTACCGCGGGAAACCCTTCTGCCAAAGGGTTGTCCCCCGGGAGACTTTCTGATGAAGGGTTTCCCCCGGAAGACTTCCACGGGAACGCTACCGGTTTCGGACTATTTCCAGGAACAACCGATGCATGCGGTCGTCCAAAGTGAGCTCGGGATGAAACGCCGACGCGAGCATGATCCCCTGCCGCACAGCGACGATTCGGCCGTCCTCCAGAGCCGCGAGCACGTCCACGGAAGGGCCGACGGAGCGCACCACCGGAGCCCTTATGAACACGCCGTGAAAAGGCCCTTCTCCGATGCCTTTGATCTCCAGGTCTGCCTCGAAGCTGTCCACCTGCCGTCCGAACGCGTTGCGTTCCACCACTATGTCCATGACACCGAGCACCGGCTGGTCTCGACCGCAGTCCTTGGCCATGAAGACCAGCCCCGCACACGTGCCGAACATCGGGACAGACCGCGCCATCTCGCGTAGGGGTTCCATCAGCTTGAACGATACCGCCAGCTTCGCGAACGTGGTGCTCTCACCGCCCGGAAGGATCAGCCCGTCGATGCCTTCCAGTTGGGAAGGGAGTCGAACTTCGACCGAGTGGACCCCCAGTCTGTCCAGGGCCGCGCGATGCTCCAGAAAAGCCCCCTGAAGGGCCAACACTCCGATTTTCATGGTAAATCACCAGCCTCGAGCCGCCAGTCTTGCGTCCGGAGGGAGCTGGGTGACTCCGATGCCTACCATGGGTTCGCCGAGGCCCTTGCTCACCTCTGCCAGGATCTTCGGGTCGTTGTAGTGAGTCACTGCCTGAACGATGGCCTTGCCTCGAGCCGCGGGGTTGCCGCTCTTGAATATACCTGACCCCACGAATACTCCATCCACACCGAGCTGCATCATCATGGCCGCGTCTGCCGGAGTCGCCACGCCTCCGGCTGCGAAGTTCACCACCGGAAGACGACCCAGCTCCGCGGTCTCCTTCACGAGCTCGTATGGAGCTCCGATCTGTTTCGAGTAGGCCATCATTTCTTCGGGCCTCATGGTGGTGAGCCGCCGAATATCTCCCATTACTGCCCGGGCGTGCCGAACGGCTTCCACCACGTCTCCGGTACCCGCCTCTCCTTTTGTGCGAATCATGGCTGCGCCTTCGCCGATGCGCCGCAGTGCTTCACCGAGGTCTCGACATCCGCACACGAACGGCACCTTGAACCCGTGCTTGTCAATGTGATGTGCCTCGTCGGCGGGAGTGAGGACTTCGCTTTCGTCAATGTAATCGACGCCTATGGCTTCCAGGATTTGGGCTTCCACGAAGTGTCCGATGCGGCATTTGGCCATTACGGGGATGGTCACGGCCTTCATAATTTCGAGGATAAGTCCTGGGTCACTCATACGTGCGACACCGCCGTGGGCTCGGATATCGGCCGGGACTCTCTCCAAGGCCATCACCGCGCACGCGCCGGCTTCTTCGGCGATTCTGGCGTGTTCCGGCGTCACTACATCCATGATGACGCCACCCTTGAGCATCTGAGCATGCCCACGTTTTACTGTTTCGGTTCCTGTTTCCATGTACCGTCTCCCCGTTCCAGGTCTTCTTTTCCGGTTCTTTCCCGAGGTTCATGCGCACATCCGCACGGCCAAGATCGAGACAACACCGGTCCGGCCGAAGTATAGCATGATCGCCGGCTGTGTGGAGAGGAACTTGGGGGAATCTCGCCAAAGGGGTATGATTTCGGAGGAGACGGCCCGCTGTGAGGCAGAAGTTCAGAGGGCCTCTCCTACCGGCCCGGTTGCTCCGCACGAACTCGGACCCGAGGCACGGTGGTGAAGCAAGTCTCCAGGCAAAATCGGTTCATCGACTAGCTCCTGTCTGGACATATGTGTACCTCCGCCTACCACTGCGGCACGCGGACATTTCATGGCTTCCGTCCACAGGGGGCCGTGCTGAACCAAAGGAAGCGACGTCCCCACATGGCACCGGACCGTCGATGGAGCCCTGGAGGTCCGAAACGTGATTCCAGATCAGTTAGATGAGTTGGTGAGACGTCCCGGCACGCACACGGCGAAACGTGCGCTTCGTCCCGGGAGGCAGAACAGCCGGGCTCAGATCGGCGGGATGCTGCATCTCGCGAACAGGGGATCATGTACGGTCCTCGCGACCGATCCGGCTGGACCGAGAGCAACGAATCTTCTGTATTTGCGACGCGTGTCCGTGTATAGTCAAGGAAGCGTAGCAGAATCGGGCATTGCTGTCGTGATCGGCCGCGCTTCTGAGTTCGGGGACCATTTCAGACGGGTTCCTCGCGCACTTGGACTTGAAAGAAGGACGATGTCGACACGGGGATCCGATACGCGTCTCAGAACGACCTCTCGGATGCGGCGTTCCGGTCTGGAATCGCAACGGATAATATGCCCGGTCCAGGCCGGAGCTTGGAGGCAATATGCCCTCACGAATCTTTTTCAGATCTTGGTTGCCTTTGCTGCAAACGGCAGTTTCGGCGTTCATGGTGTTGTCGGTTTGTGCGCCTTCATTGTCTCAGGAAATCCGAATAGGCATGTCCGCTGCATTCACAGGGCCCACCCGAGGACTCGGAATCGAGCTGTACCGGGGAAGCATGGCCTATCTGTCCCACATAAACGAAGCCGGCGGTGTTTTCGGAAAGAGAATTGAGGTCGTCGCATATGACGACGGATATAACCCGATGCCCACCATTCATAATACGATCCGGCTGGTGGAGGAAGATGACGTTCTTCTCTTGTTCGATTACGTGGGGACTCCTACGGTAACCAGGATGCTGCCCCTTCTGAAAGTCTACGGCAGTCAACGCGAGGTCCTGCTTTTCTTCCCTTTTTCGGGCGCGCAGCCCCAACGAGAGGGTCCGTACGCTCAATATGTGTTCAACCTGCGAGCGTCCTATAGCCAGGAAATAGAAACCCTCGTGGATTACCTGGTCTCTATGGGGAGGACTCGTATCGGCGTGTTTTATCAAGTGGATGCCTATGGGCGCAGCGGTTGGGAGGCAGTCAACAGAAGTCTGTCCAAGAAGGGCCTCAAGCTCACCGGCGAGGCCACGTATCTGAGAGGCACGACCTACGGTAAGAGCATGGCCTCTCAAGTCAAGGTCATACGCGGCTCCAGTCCCGACGCAATTGTGTCCGTCGGCGCATACGAAGCCTGTGCAGCCTTCATACGAGATGCCCGTGATGCGGGCCTAAACATTCCCATAGCCAATGTATCGTTCGTGGACAGCGAGAACATGCTCAAGCTCCTTCTCAAGACCAGGGAGCAAACAGGGCGGGATTACACCCAGAATCTTATTAATTCCCAAGTGGTACCGAGTTGCGACGAAATGGAACTGCCTGCCGTAGCAGAGTATCGCAACCTGCTGACCCAGTACAAGCTCCCACCTCCCAAGGGGTTGGTCACGCAGAACTATGAGCCGCACAAGTACAGCCCGGTCAGCTTGGAGGGATTTCTCAACGCGAAACTGCTCGTGGAGATCCTCAGAAGACACGGGCCGAGCTTCCACCGCAAGCAACTGCGCAACGTTGTGGAACAGATCCGTAACCTTGACCTGGGTATCGGGGTTCCCGTCACCTTCGGTCCGGACAGACACCAGGGACTCGATCAGGTCTTCCTTACGACGGTGGAAAACGGGAAATTCGTTGCCTTGCCTCACCGGGCACGCGGGGAGCGATAAAGATGTCCAAGTTATTCAAGAAGACGCTCATCATGTTCATCGTGATGTTTGGAGCGACCGCTACTATTATTTCCGGGTATGCCGGTTGGATACTCTACAACAGGATCATCGAGGAGTACAAGAGCAAGGCGATCGCAATCGCCAACAACATGGCCACGTCCAGCCTGGAAATCATACTGAATCGGGACGCATCTACTATTCAGTCCATCGTGGACCAGTACAGCGAGATCCAAGGCCTGGCTTACGTTATGGTGGTGCAGAAGGACGGTGAGATTCTCTGCCACACGTTTGCTCCCAATGTGCCGTACGAACTGACCAGAGAGATTGAAAGGCCCCGGGAAAAGAGGGACCAGGTAATCGCTGCCACTGTGCGCCTGCAAGGGCTCGGTGTTTTTCTGGACATATCTGCGCCGATCTTGTCGGGTCTGGCGGGTTATGTCCACATAGGCATGGATCTGGACGGTGTCAGAAAGTACATTTGGATGACAATAGTGAAGCTTCATTTGGTAACATTCGTCATTTTCCTGGTCGCCGTCTCCAGTGCATTCATCCTCACCAACAGGATTTCACGGCCCCTCATACAACTTGCTCATTATGCGGCACGAGTGGCGGGCCGGGATTTTTCGGCGCCGCTCGACATACAGTCAAAAGATGAGGTGGGAGTTCTGGCAGTAACCATGGCCAATATGGCGGCCGAGATCGAGACGAAGATGGGGACCCTGGAACAAACAGTCCAGGTAGCCACGCAGGAACTCCAGGACACCCTGGGCTTTGTATCGGCCATCATGGAAAGCTTGGCAGACGGCCTATTGGTAATGGACCCGGACGGCAGAATCAGCAGGTCTAACGCTGCTCTGTTGCATATACTGGAACTCGATCACAGCCCCCAAGGTGAAAGCGTGCGGGGACTGATGGGTGGTGCGGCGGCAGACTTTCTCTATCGGAAGGGGGAAGAACTCCGCTCTTCATTAGCACTTTGCACTCCTTGCGATGCCCTCCCGAACGCATCGCTCCCCGATGCCGTCGAGGGAACCAGATCGGCCAACACCGCCGAGATCACCGCAACCAAGGCTGACGGGACTCCATTCCCGGTTGAGCTGTCCGCGTCGGTGGTGAACATGAAGGGAGTCTGGTACACCATCGGAATGGTCCGAGATATTACGACTCGAAAGAGGGCGGAAGACGCCCTGAGACTGAGTGAAGAAAAGTATCGAGGAATTTTTGAGCACGCCGTCGACGGAATCTTTCAGACGGACGCAAGAGGTCGCCTGGTCAATGCCAATCCTGCTTCGGCCAGCATTCTGGGCTACGATTCTCCCGCAGAGCTTCTCCATGCCAGCAAGAAACAGGGGGACAACATTTACGTGGATCCCCGTCGGCAGGAGGAGTTCATCAGTGTGATGCAAGGCGGTAAGGTGGTTCACGGTTTTGAGGTTCAGCTTCGCCGGAAAGACGGGACTGCCGTGTGGGCGTCACTGCATGCTCGCCCGATGCGCAATGAAATTGGTGACCTGCTCTCCACCGAAGGAATAGTGCAGGACGTGACGGAGAGGAAGATGGCTGAAGAAGCCTTGCTTGAAAGCGAACGACGGTATCGGCACCTCTTTGACATCACGCCCGACCCGATGATCGTTCACCGGGAGGGAAGAATACTCTTCGGAAACCAAGCTGCTGCCGACTTCCTCCGAGTGACCGATCCTGAGACACTCATTGGCTTGGCCGTGCTCGATTCGGTCCACCCCGACTTTCGGGACAAGGTCGGCCGGCGAATCTCGGACGCTCAGCGCGGGGGGATCTCGCCGGACTTCGCTGAAGTGCAGTTCCTCCGTGCGGACGGATCCGTGGGCTACATGGAATCGATAGCAGTTCCGACCAGCTACAAAGGGCAGCGGGCGGTACTGTCGCTTGGCCGAGATATCACTCAACGCAAAGAAGCACAGGAAGCTCTGCGAGCGAGCGAAGAGCGCTTCCGTACCATCTTTGAGATCGCGCCGGACTGTATCTTCTTAAAAGACCAGGACTTGGTCTACACTCACGTGAACCCGGCAACCGAAGCCCTTTTCGGATGCGCTGCAACCGAAATCATCGGGAAGCGGGCCGAGGATTTTTTCGGAGCTGAGGCGGCCAGTCACATTCGGGAGGGGGATCTGCGTGTTCTGGCCGGCGAGACGATCGAAGACGAACACACTCGAACCGTACGGGGAATGTCCCTCACCTTTCATGACATCCGCACGCCGCTACGGAACAGTGCCGGCGCTGTCGTGGGCGTGTGCAAGTTTTCGCGTAACATAACCGAGCGAAAAGGGGTACGGCAACCGGGACATTTCACTGAAACAGTCTACAAGTCGAAGGCCATGCGTGCCACGCTCCATCAGGCTATGCACGCCGCGCAGGGGGAAGCAATTGTACTCTTGTTGGGAGAGAGCGGGAGCGGGAAGGATTACGTCGCGAGGTGGATCCACTCCAAATCCAAACGTGCGGACGCCCCGTTCTTTTCGCTGAACTGCGCCGCCATCTCGCGAGAACTGGCCGAGTCGGAACTGTTTGGGCATGAACGGGGCGCGTTCACCGGCGCGGTCACGAAGAAACGCGGGCTACTCGAACTTGCGGAGGGCGGGACTTTATTGCTCAACGAAATCGGTGAGCTTCCCCTGCCGCTCCAATCAAAACTCCTCACGTTTCTCGACACCCGTTCCTTTACTCGAGTGGGAGGCGAGAAGCATATTCGCGTCAATGCCAGGCTTATCGCGGCCACTCATCGAGACTTGGAGTCGGAGGTGGCCGAGAATCGGTTCCTCGAGCCCCTGTACTATAGACTCAACGTCTATACGGTTCACGTACCAGCGCTGCGCGACCGACTCGAAGATATTCCGATGCTCGTGGAAGAGATTCTCCTAAGCCTGGCTCATGAGATGCAGCTCACTCAAGTGCCCACTCTTCAGCCGGAAGATCTTGACAAGCTTCTGTCCTATCCTTGGAAGGGCAATGTGCGCGAACTACGCAACGTACTCGAGAGCGCGGTCATGTTGGCTAGTGGTCCAAAGGTGGCATTGGCATTGCCTCGCCTGTCCCCTCGCTCCGGTGAGTGGTCATACGAGGTCAGGTTGCGTGATTCACTAAATCTGGCTGCCACTGTCGACGACCTGACCCAAAGGCTGTGCAAAGAGGCTCTGCGCCGCACCGGCGGAAACAGGAAAGAGGCGGCCGCTGTGCTGGGAGTATCGCGGCAGTCTCTGTACCGGTACATGAAAGGGCACGACGCTCATCAGAATAGTGACACTACGGCATGACACATCATGGACTATGCCGCCCGATTGCGGAACACTCCAGTGCCTTGTAACGCATTGGAATAGTTAATGGTGGCGCAGCGGGTGTCTCGCGGATGATGAGTGTTCCCAAAATGGTACGGTCGTCACTCCTGTAACGAATGCGATCTTCGATTGGCAAATGCTCTGCCAATTCGACATCCCCGACTCTATGAGCCTGACCGAGCACCCTGGCATCGCAATTGCAACGTCCCGAAGCCAAGTGAAATCGGGTCGCCGAGCCGTAGCCACGGCTGACAGCGATGCTGTGGTCGAGTCGACGCACGAAGCCGTCTCTGTGATCCAATCGACTCTGCTATTTGGCGGACCCTGAGATTCTGAAAATCTAAAAAGAAGGAGACGTAAGAATGAAAACGAGTGAATCGACCATGGGAAGAGCCTCGACGAGACTCGGAACCCTCATGTTCTTGGGATTGAGTCTCGTCTTGGGCCTTGCAGGATTCGTCCTCCTGTCCGCCCTGGCCTATGCGATGGTCACGCAAAACCTCGCGCTGGGGGTCGTATGCACCCTGCTTCTGTTCGCCCCGTCGGTTCTGGGAATTGCCTGGGCGGTTACCACTGCGGTCGCATCGGTGCCCGACTACTCGTGGAGTCCCTCCGGCGGCGAGGTCCGGGAGGAGTCTCGCCCGTAAAGGCTCATCACGTGACAAACCTGCCGGCTTGGTCAGCCGCGGAGGAACATTCGCGCTGCCAAACCGGCCAATTCGGCGGATTCATTCCGCCACGGGCACAAGGCGGCAGCCTGCTCCCCAGCGGGATGAGCGGGATGTCACCCCCAATAACCACGCGAACCCCAGACGGACCGGAAGCCGGCAACCACTTGGCAGGCTTCCGGTCCGTCGTTTGACCCCGAACCTGCTGCGGCTCTCCTTCCGTCAGTGGTTGTGGTCGTGGGCTTCGCATTCGTGCCCGGTGTGCGAGTGATCGTGCGGTCCATGCTCTTCAGCGTGGTCGTGTGCGTGTGTCAGCGCACCTTCCGGGTGGTCGTGGTCGTGTTTGTGTTCGTGGCCGTGCTCGTGGGCATGGACGTGGCTATGTTCATGAGCGTGCGTGGTGCCCTCGTGGGCATGCTCATGAGCATGATCATGCCCGTGGTCGTGACCGTGGACGTGGCTGTGTTCATGGTTGCCGTGCATGGTGTGCCTCCTCGCGTGATTGGTTGATACGCGCAATCACCTCTGCTTGGTACGACACCATTGTGAACCCGTCGTTTCCGACAGTCAACGGCTTGGTACGTAAGAGTTTTCGGTACAACAAGGTGTAGACGACCAGCCGGCTCGTGTGTATCGCGTTACACTCATGGCTGCAGAGTGGCACGCGTGGGTGCCAGAATATACGACCGCGTCGCGGAGTTCATCGTCGGGCATACGGGAACGCTTTTCTGCACGACCACCATGACCGCACGGTGTCACAACCAAGGGCGAAGGTCCGCGCCCCACATTCCGAAAACATGCGCCATGGCCAGAACTACCCGATGTTTCAAACGTTTTTGGAAGGGGGTCCGGGGGACAACCCTTCTTCGGAAGGGTTTCCCCCGGAAGACTTTCTGATAAGCAGTTACGCGGCCTTACCGCAGCATTTCTTGTATTTCTTGCCGGAACCGCACGGACATGGCGCGTTTCGGCCGATCTTCTGCTCTTTGCGGCGCACGGTTTTCGGAGCCCCGCCGTCGGTCGGGGTGTCTCCGTGGGACGCGATCATCTGCTGCTCGCGTTGTTCGGAAAGCTCGTCCATAACCTCCTCGGTGGCGATCTGCACCAGGAACAGGTACCGGACCGTCTCTTCCTTGATACGGTGGCTCATGTCAAGGAACAGCTCATACCCCTCCCGTTGGTACTCCTTCAGCGGATCGCGCTGGCCGTAACCCCGCAGACCGATCCCTTCCTTGAGATGGTCCATACTCAGGAGGTGGTCCTTCCACTGATTGTCTACGGCGAGCAGCGTCACGGTCCGCTCGAAGTGGCGGAGCACCTCTTCCGGAACGCCTCGCTTCTTCTCTTCGTATCGTGTCCGTGCCTTTTCGATGATGTGGTCCTGTATCCCGTCCCGAGTCTGTTCCTGCTCGGGCAAAGCCGCAAGATCAACCCGCATCCCGAACTGCGCCTTTACCGCTTCTGCCAGGGCGGCCAGATCCCAGTCCTCGAACGAGGATTTTTCGTCGCAAAACGGGTCCACGATGTCCGCTACTACGTCCTCGATCATATCCTGGATGGAGTCGGAAAGGTCATCCGCGCCGAGGATGAACCGCCGCTGGGAATAGACCACCTCCCGCTGTTTGTTCAGCACGTCGTCAAATTCGAGCAGGTGCTTGCGGATCTCGAAGTTGTGCGCCTCGACCCTCTTCTGAGAAGTCTCGATGGCTTTGCTGGTGTACCGGTGTTCGATGGGCTCGCCGTCTTCCATGCCCACCCGCTCCATGATCATCTTGACGCGCTCTCCGCCGAAGATCCGCATCAGGTCGTCTTCGAGGCTCACGTAGAAGCGGCTCGATCCCGGGTCACCCTGCCTGCCGGAACGCCCCCGGAGCTGATTGTCGATGCGGCGGGATTCGTGGCGCTCGGTGCCGAGAATGTGCAGTCCGCCCGCTTCGATGACCTTCCTTTTCTCTTCTTCGCACTTCTGCCTGAACTCCTCGAGCAGTTGGTGGAATTCCTCCGTGTCTTCACCCTTCTTCGCCTTCGACCTTGCCAGGAATTCCGGGTTGCCGCCCAGCAGGATGTCGGTCCCGCGGCCGGCCATGTTCGTGGAGATGGTCACCGCGCCGAAGCGACCCGCTTGTGCCACGATTTCCGCTTCCAAGGCGTGGTTCTTGGCATTGAGCACGTTGTGAGGGATTCCGACCTTCTTGAGCTTGCTCGCGAGATACTCGGACTTCTCGATCGAGATGGTCCCCACAAGCACGGGCTGACCCCTGTCGTTGAGGTCCCGTATCTCCTCGATTGCCGCGGTGAATTTCTCAGGTTCGGTCTTGTAGATGAGGTCCGAGTTGTCGACACGAACCATGGGGAGGTTCGTCGGGATGATCACCACGTCGAGGTTGTAGATCTTCTTGAATTCCGCGGCTTCGGTGTCTGCAGTTCCGGTCATGCCCGCGAGCTTATCGTACATACGAAAGTAATTCTGAAAGGTGACCGTCGCGAGGGTCTGGTTCTCGTTTTCTATCCTGACCCCCTCTTTCGCTTCCAGCGCCTGGTGCAGTCCGTCGGAATAACGTCGGCCCGGCATGAGCCGTCCGGTGAATTCGTCGACGATGATCACTTGCCCGTCTTTGACGATGTAGTCCACGTCCTTCTTGAACAGCGTGTGCGCCTTGAGCCCCTGATTGACGTGGTGGAGCGTCTCGATCTGGTTGGGATCGTAGAGGTTGGAGACTCCGAGCGCCTTTTCCACGCGGGCGACGCCTTCTTCGGTGAGCACGACGGATCTGGCCTTTTCGTCGATGGTGTAATGGGTGTCTTTCTGCAGCCCGGGGATGACCCGGTTTATTTTGTAGTACTTGTCGGTATTCTCGTCAGTGGGCCCTGATATGATCAGCGGGGTTCTTGCCTCGTCTATCAGGATGCTGTCCACCTCGTCGACTATCGCGTAGTAAGGGTCGCGCTGCACGTACTCGTCGAGGGAGAACTTCATGTTGTCTCTGAGGTAGTCGAAGCCGAATTCGTTATTGGTGCCGTACGTCACGTCCGCGTGGTACGAGTCGCGACGCTCTTGGTCGTCGAGCCCGTGGACTATCACTCCGACGCGAATGCCCAGAAAAGTGTAGATCTTGCCCATCCATTCCGCGTCACGGCGTGCGAGATAGTCGTTGACCGTGACCACGTGTACGCCCCGTCCGGTGAGCGCATTGAGATACACGGGGAGTGTGGCCGCGAGGGTTTTGCCTTCACCGGTCTTCATTTCTGCGATCTTGCCCTGATGGAGCACCATGCCGCCTATGAGTTGCACGTCGAAGTGCCTCATCCCCAGGGTCCGGACAGAGGCTTCCCGCACGAGCGCAAAGGCTTCCGGCAGCAGATCGTCGAGTGGCTCCTCGTTTTCCAGGCGCTGTTTCAGTTCGCCGGTTTTGGCTCTCATCTGCTCGTCGGACAGGGCCTTGATGCTCGGTTCAAGTTCGTTAATGGCAACAACTAGCGGATCGAGTTTCTTGAGTTCGCGTTCATTCTTGGTTCCAAAGAGTCTTTTGGCAATTGCTGAGAACATAGTGTCTCCCCTGGTCGCGTGTAACGGTCGGCATGTCTCGGTGATGGGGCAACCCTCATTTCCGACCCGGAAAACCTCCCCGGCCGGAACTCTCCCGTCCCTGCGAAAGAGCACCCTCCTTGAATAGACACACCTCACCCTTGTGAGTTCTCGTCCGAGCGCGAACGCTCCATCGGGCACTTACCGGCAGGTCTGAGGGCTCCCATTGCTCCCACGATCATATGTGGCCGGTCGGCTTTCCGGCAGAACCTCTAGCACACGACCCATACCCTGTCAACGGAGGGGCCTTCCAAGCTCGGGAAGGTCTCGGTTGCCTTGGACAAAAGACGCCCCCAGGCAACGGATCGTGCAGAAGCGGGTCGGTTCGTTGAGGGAAGTGAAGGAGGGATGTCGCACCCGCCCAAGTTCACCAGAGGACCTGAACCGGGTATCTTGAAAAGACCGCATCGTTGGTGACGACTACCGCGTCCTCGACTCTCGCCTGAGCAATTATGAGACGGTCAAACGGATCCTTGTGATAGGACGGTAAGTCCTCCAGTGCCAGGACATGCTCAAGCCCGACCGGCAAAACCTGCAGGTTGTTCGATTCCTGTTGAGTTCCGATGATCTCTCCCAACGGCACAATGAGTTGGAGTTTGCCCAGTTGCAGCTTGATCTGCATTTCCCACACACCGGCCACACTAAAGAGGAGGCAATTGTTGAGATCTTCGCAGGCAGCACGAGCCGCGTGAGGCAACCTTGCCGGCTCGCTATCCCACCAGATGAACGCATGGGTGTCCAGCAGCAGTCTCATGGAGTTTCATTCCAGAATTCATCGGGCAATGGTTCGTCGAAATCCTCGCTGGTCCGCATGGCTCCTGCGTGTAGTCCCGCTACGCGAGTGTTGCGGGGCGGAGAGATCGGTACCAGTCGGGCCAGAGGGGTGGAACCTTCGGTGAGAACGATCTCAGAGCCCTCCTTTACCAAAGCAAGGAGTTGCTGCACGTTGATCTCGGTATCCAGCATGTCGATGGTTTTCGTTTCCATGATCGTTCTTGCCGGCGGATTCGCGGGTGTCCTCCATTTTCAAGGAGGGTAACCGCGAGGAGTTCGGGTCCCACGAACTGCAAGCCGTGTGCACGCGGGCCGTTCAGAGGGGTCTCGATGTTCCCGGTGTGTTGTGCGGCTGGTCACTTGGCTGCCGGAATCTCTAGCACACGACCCATACCCTGTCAACGGAGTCCCCCTGTTGCCGAGACGCTGCGGAACGAAATCTCTGCGGGAACGGAAACCTCGATCCCGGAAACTCATACCAACCTCCGTACCGTCGAGTAAGATTTTGGGAAGACCCCTACTTGAAAGAAACGCCTCCACGAACCCCTCCACCAAGAACAGTCAAGGCGCGTGACCACAACGAAAACGGTCAGAAGCATCAAATATTCTAAAAGCTTTCGGAAGGGGGGCCCTGGGGCAACCCTTCTTCAAAACCACCATGACCGCACGCGGCCACAACCAAGCATGAAAATGCTCCCCCACCGGCGTCTCGACGAGCCGGCTTTGTCTGCGGCGACCAGCGGGAGCCGCACTATCCCAAGAGTTCCCATGAAAGTCCTCCGGGGGAAACCCTTTTGCAAAAGGGTTGTCCCCCGGACCCCCTTCCGAAAACTCTTAGAATATCTCATGGTTCTGACCACCCACTGGGTTCTCGAACTGTCGGGCCGGGACTTTCATCCTTCATTCTGGCGAAAAGCCATGGCCGTTCTTGAGGATGGGGGTCCGGGGGAAGGAAGTTCTTGCAAGAAGTTTCTTCCCCCGGGAAGCGCATTTTCTGATAAAGGGTTTCCACCGGAAACCTTACCTGTCGGAAAGCGACTTGGGATCACCAGCCGAACAGGGCACTCTGTATGCGCTTGTTCAAATAGGCGATTTGACTCGTCGTGAAGTAGGCCCCTCGTAGCCGATGGGTTGCCCTGCGGTACTGTCTGGCATGTTCTTCTGACCAGAAGAAGACGCTCTCCTTTCAGAACGCATCTATGATATGAGGTTCCTTGAGTGCCCGGAAATCGACCTCGGGAACGAAGATTATGGGGTCGCAACCCGGGTCCTCACACGTGCACTGCATATCGCGGTCGATCTCCATATGCATGGGCTGCTTGGAAACCGCGCATTCGGAGACCACGCTGATAGAGACATTCTCGCCTCTGAGTCGCCCTTGCACGAAGGGCGTCGCGAATGCGTCCACCGCTCACGCGGCGTACAGGCGTTCCCCTGAATCGAACGTGACGGCGTGGGGAGTCTTCTCCACGGTGACGGGATACGCCCAGGTGACCTGTCCCTCGCCATTCCTGTACAGGAACGTGAGGCGCTTCTCCAAGTCGTCGAGTATCTGCACGGTGCGTTCCGCGGTGAGCCCCAATTCCCGGCTTATTTGTTCCGGGGGGATGGGGCTGCCCAGCCGAGGCATCTCCCTGACCGCGAAGTGATGCACCAACCTGTGCTCAGGAGACATAAACCTCGTATGACGTGTGACTTTCCGCTCGGATTTCTCGATCTGTTTCTCCCATAGGAATTCCGGCACGCCAACCAAGTAGCGCCATACGCCGATCATTAGTCGATTACCCATGATCATCCTCCTTCTGTCAGAAAGTCATCCGGGGGAAGGAACTTCTTGCAAGAAGTTCCTTCCCCCGGACCCCCATCCTCAAGAACTCTTGGGATAGTGCGGCTCCCGCTGGTCGCCGCGGAGCAGGCCTGCTCCTGACAACCGCCCTGGGGTAGCATTTTCATCCTTGTTTGCGACCGCCTGGGGTCATAGTGGTTTTGAAGAAGGGTTGTCTCCCGGACCCCTTTCCTAAAACTCCTGGAACACGTGTTGGTTCTCATTATTCCAGGTGCTTCCCAGTCATGAGGTTCGGTTTCTTCTTGTTGATAACATTCGATTTCTTCTCTGTTCGGCAAGAAATCTTCAGTTCAGCGGCTCTGGGAGGAAACAACGTGGCTTTCGTCGCTCGCGTAGAACCAACTCGCCCCGCCCTGGGTCTTCATGCGGACCGAAAAAGGTCGACGCCAATTTTGGCTGCAGCTCCCAGCCGCTTGGTTGAGCCTCTCAGCCGCCTTCTGAGAAGAATTCGCGGGCTGCCCGGACCGCAGTGCCTGACCCCGTAAGTCTATTGCCCGAGACTCTTGGCCAGAAGCCCCGCCGGGGCGACCGTTGCCGCTATGTTTTTAGCTACTATAACCACAGGCCGAAAAGGGGCGTCACTCCAGCCGTTGGACGAATTCCTCCAGGTGCGATAGAAAATCCCCGATTGCGCTGTGCTCTTCTGTGGTGAGTCCGGACAGGTACTCGGAGAACGACGCCATCGCGGAAGCCTGCTCCTCCTCAAAGCGCTCAATGGCGTCTCGCCCTGGCTCAGTGAAATCCACGGTCAGCCTATTCTTGAGAGAACGGTCCTTCTCCTTCCTTACGACACCCTTGCGTTCCAGCCGGGCGAGTGTCTGGGACACCGCGCCGTTGCTCACGCCGAGCTTCTGGGCCATGTCACCGGCGCTGAGGCCCGGCAATTCCTTTATGACCTGCATCAGGTGGATTTCCGAGGGATGAAGCCGCAGTACCCCTTGTCGAAAAATGCTGCGTTTTTCTAAGAAGATGAGGCGATTGATAACTCGGCGAAGGTGGTCGGCCAGTGATCCGGTGCTCGAGTTCATGGAGCGTTTTTAGCATCTAAATACATCCCTGTCAACCGCGAAATCACTACCGGGGCTAGTTCATCCCGCTGATCACCGGACGTCCCCGGGTCTTTTTCAGCGGCGCCTTATCTATTGCTATTACGCGCCTTTTGAGATAGAAGTCTCCATGGGGATCATTCGGTTCTCCGAAATATCACCGCGCAGGAGGACAGCAAGATTCTCTCATATCAACGAAATCACTATGTTGACACGTCCGAGCTGACCCTGCCGTTCTTGGACGACATCGGCGGTACGATCCGAGGATACCGTGTGTTCACAGCGTGTCGCACGGTGAACGGGAAGATCCTGCGGTTGGAGGATCACCTCGATCGACTGTACAACTCCGCGGTCGGCATCTACATGCAACCCCCCCTGCCCAGACATGAACTCCGGGACCTGATGTCCGAAATCGTGAGAAAGAACTTCGAGATCAGCGGAGGACAGGACCTCCTCATCGACATCGTGTTCAGCGGAGGGCTGGAAGCCGAATCCATGCGACAGTCCGGGACAGGGGCGCATCTGTACGTTGCCGTTCGATTGCTCACCCACCCTGCACCCGAGCTCTACGAAACAGGGGTGGCTCTTGCCACGTTTCCGTTTCAGAGGAAATGGGCGGATATCAAGCTTCTCAACTACGTAGGGGCAGTGATCGCGCATCAGACCGCGGTGCCGAGACACTCGGCTTACGACGTGCTCTTTCTGGACCCGGTGGATGGGAGAACGATCCTGGAAGGGTCGACGTTCTCGGTCTTTTTCGTGAACGGCCAAGGCAGAGTCCTGACGTATCCGCTCGACGGGAAGATCCTGGACAGTATCACTCGCCGGATCGTTCTCGAACTCTTGCGCGCACACCGAGACATTCTTGTCGAGGAAGTCCCCGTCACTCTGGACCAACTCCCGCAGATGGCCGAAGCATTCATTGTCTCGACGACCCGCAACGTGCTGCCTGTCACGAGGATCGACGACCGTGCCGTGGGAGACGGCAAACCGGGTTCCGCAACGAAGACGATCAGGGGCATCTTCGACGAGTTTCTCATTTCATACTGAACAAGGAGGCCGAGATCTCCTCATTCTTTTCCAGGAGGTACACTGGTGAGCGTTCCCGACAAGATTATGACCTGGCAAATGGTGAAAGGCCCCACATTCGACAAGGAGGCGAAGAAAGTCACCGCGCCAGGCGAACTGCAGAAGACCGAGATCCCGGTTCCCGAGTTGGGGGCCGGTGAAGTATTGGTGCAAGTCGCCGGCTGCGGAGTGTGTCACACGGACATGTCCTACTTCTACGATGCGGTTCCCACGGTCACGAAGCCTCCGTTGACGCTCGGCCACGAGATCTCCGGGAAGGTCGTGGCAGGGGGACCCGGCACCGATGCCTGGCTCGGCAAGAACGTGATAGTCCCCGCGGTCATGCCTTGCAACAAATGTGATATCTGCGGCAAAGGGCGGGGCAATCGCTGCCTTGGCCAAAAGATGCCGGGCAATTCACTGGGGATATTCGGCGGGTTTTCGAGCCATATTCCTGTGCCGGCAGAGGATCTCTGTGTGATCGACGACCTCAAGGGGCGGCCTCTCGAGAACTACGCGGTCATCGCGGACGCGGCAACGACTCCATATCAGGCAGCCACGAGAGCCGGGCTGCAGGCGGGCGAACCGGTGATCATCACCGGGATAACCGGCGGTGTCGGCGTGTACATGGGACAGGTGGCCAAGGCCTTTGGAGCAAAACCGATTGTGGGCATGGGCCGCAGCGACGAGAAACTCCAGCGAGCGCTCGAGCTCGGCGCAGACTTCGTGATCAATACCAAGGGTAAAGACTTCAAGGCCATCCAGGAAGAGTTCAAGTCCCACGCAAAGGCCGCGGGTTGCAAACACAACGTGGGCTGGAAGATCTTCGAGTGCACCGGAATCGGCGACGTGCAAGACACGGCTCTAGGGTTGCTGGGATTCACCGGCAAGCTGATCGTGGTAGGGTTCGGCATGCAGAAGAATGCGTACTCGATCTCCCGGCTTATGGCCTTTGACGCCGAGATTATCGGGACCTGGGGCTGTTTACCGAAGTACTACCCCAAGGTGCTGCAAATGGCCCAGTCCGGCATGATCCAGATCGACCCGCTCTTGGAAACCAGGCCGCTCTCGACCATCGCACAGGCGTTCCAGGAGGCCCACAGCGGAACGCTCACCAAGAGGCTCGTCCTGACTCCGGACTTCTGACACCGCGTCGATTTCCCAGAGCTGCGGGATTGTCCGGAAATAAGCGGTGCACTGAAAATCCCCCCTTCCCCCCTTTAGAAAAGGGGGGAAAAGAGGCACCTTCCTGCTCCCCTCCTTTTCTGAAGGAGGGGCAGGGGGAGGATTTTGCAGGTTCCGCGGGCCCCCCACATTGAAACGGTTATTGTGGGACAGGCCCTAAGTACACCTTTTCGCAACCACGGTGTCGCATTCTTCGCGGTCGGTCGTGACTGATTCGTAGCGGCCGGCCTCCCTGCCGGCCGGCACGGAGGCCGGCCGCTACAAACGAACACCGGCGGAATCCGCGACCGAACTAATGAAACGGCGTACTGAGGCTACCGAGAGAAGGGGCGTGTTTCAAAACGTCCCTTCCCCAGGAAACTGCATTTCCACGAGTGCTCTCTCAACGGGGAGCGGATTCGTCGGAAGGCCTTCGAGCAGTGGCAATTCGGTAGATATCATACAAGTCGATTATTTCTATGTCCGCGAAACCGGCTCTTCTGAGGTTCGTTTCCACTTGATCTCTGGTTTCGTACACGTTGCAGACCTCGCCCCGCGACCCGAACAGCGCCACTCTTCCGCCCGGCTTAAGGAAATTGAACATGCATGAGTAGATGGAAGGTCTGAGCTCCTGGGGAAGGTGGCATATCATGAAGGAGCTGATCACCTTGTCAAAAGGCTTCTCCGGGGCGTAGTCTTCTACTTTGGCGGCTACGAAAGCAGTGTTGGTAATCCCGTCTTTGGCTGTTTTCTCACGGGCAAGCTTGATCATGTGGGGAGAAAGGTCTATTCCGACCACTTCTCGAGCGAGGCCCGCTGCTCTGAGGGTGGCGGAGCCGGTACCACAGCCCACATCGAGTACCCTGTCGGAAGGATTCACGGCAAGTTGCACGAGACGGGCCAATCCCTTCCTGTAGCCCGGGTCCATGGACCACTGCAGATCGTAACTCTGACACCTGTACTTGTAGTACAGCTTGATTGCCCGGTCGCTCTTCATGAGCTTGACCACAGACGTGCCTTGAATGTATGCCGTGCGCAGTGCCCTAATGATTGGGCGAAGAATCCGTTCGAGAAGAACGTGATTCTCACTGACCATCGTATGATTCATCTCCAAACCCCCATCGAGGAAGTGGCAGTACAGGCCCTCCCGGACACGTACCACTCGATCGCCGAGTGCCCCTGATGGTGGGGGGAGTCCTGGGCCTCAATCAAAGATCCGTGACTTTATTATATGCAGTCTCAGTTGGCAAGCAAAATCCCTCGATGCTCGCTCCCGGGACGGCTGGATACGGATCGCCTTGAAATCGGCGACAGAGTGGACTATGCTGATTCTGCACGTATCATTGAATCTCTCGGCATCGGGGTTCCCTCATGCTGCGGGACTATGCCTCAACCGACCCCACCCTGGAGGAACTATGGGCTGTGCAGCTCCGAACCCATTGCACTGGGAAGACCTGAGGACTCGCCCGTCGGAGATGGTTCTCCGGCGGAAGGGAGTAAAAGAAGCGGCTCTCGGCAAGGCTTTCGAGATCACATTCCTTGATGCCGCGTACCTTGTCGACCCCCATCGCGAGACCATCACAGAGCTCTTCCCCGAACCGAATCGTCCGCTCAGCGAGGCATTCCAGATTCTTCTCATACGGTACCTCGTGGCAGAGTACGGCGGACCGGCGGACGGCAGGGACGTCAGCGAGAAAGACCTCCCCGGCGGAGTCACGTTCTTCCAGGGCCCCCATGCGCTCCACGTGAGCCCGATAACCAAACGGTTCGGAGATGACCCGACCGCATTCCTGGAACTGGGACGGGCTTTCGGGGGAGAAGTCCGCAGCTACGGAGACGGATCACTGAGATTCCTTCCATTCCCGGAGATCCCGGTCACGTACGTGCTGTGGCGAGCTGACGAGGAGTTCCCGGCCTCAGTATCGGTGCTGTTTGACGCGTCGATTACCCGCTGGTTCGAGCTGGACATGGTGTTCACTCTCGTGATGGTGCTGACGGAACGCATCTGCGAAGATTCCGATGGAAAGGCGACTACTGAGGGAAGAAGCGTCCTGAAAAACGCCCCTTCTCCCAGACCCCCATCCCCCTAAACTTGTGGAGATTGGGCGACTCCGTCTGACGGCGGCAGCGTCCTCCGTGAGTGAGCGGGATTGCATTTCCAGGTTTCGTGGTGCGGGTCTCGCGGGCACAGAGGTTCTTACACACAACGTTTGATGTCTTCTTTCTTCGAGAAGAAATCTTCAGTTCGGCAGCTCTGGGAGAAAGCAACGTGCCCTTCTTCGCTTGCGTAGAACCAACTCGCCCCGCCATCGGTTTGCATGCGGACCGAGGAAGGTCAGCGCGAATATTGGCCGCGGCTCCTAGCTGCGTTTTGAGAATTCACGTCGTGGAGCGTCCATGCCGCCGGAAAGAAAAGTCAGTGTCAAAGAGATCGTAGAAGATATTCGGCTCAGGAGACTGAGCGACCCCCAGCTCATGGAGAAGTATAAGGTGTCGGCCAAGGGGCTCCAAAGCGTCTTCCAGAAGCTACTGCAAAGGAATGCCGTGAATTTCGAGGACATCGAGGGCCGGTCCCAACCATACGTCGACACCATCACCTTGGAACAGAGACAGGAGCATCAACGCCACTACCTTCCGAATCCCGTGCCGATCTACGAATCCAAGGACGTGGTCAGCATCTACGAAAGGAAAGACCTTCAGAACAAGGGCCGCGTCAACGATATCACGGAGAAAGGCGTCGGAGTGGTGGGGCTTGACGTCAGAGAGGGCGAAACCAAATCCTTTGTGATAGTGGCCGATGAATTCGTGGAACTGGACCCCTTTTCCTTCGATGCGACATGCCGCTGGGTGCAACTGGAGGCGTCAGGAGAATACTCCGCGGGATTTGAGATCACGAAGATATCGGAGCGAGCCCTCAACGAGCTGAGAAAACTCATCGAACGGCTCACGTCGTGCCCTCCACCGGCCTAGCAGGCTGTTGTGTGACCCCAAATTCGGCGAGAGGGTCTGCTATTCCCCTCCGGAGGGGCAAGGGCCGGGTGAAGCTTACGGTCCGTCCCAAAAGGCGGCTGGGAGCCGGAACCAAATTCGCGTCCACCTTTCTCGGTGCGCATGAAGGCCGAGGGCGGGCCCGGTTGGTTCTACGCAAACAAAGACCGGCACGTTGCTTTCTCCCAGCACTGCTGGGCCGAAGATTGCTTCTCGAAAGAAGAAGAAATCGAACCTTATTAAAAAAGAACTGTGCCAATCCGACCCGCTCGTCGCCCCGGCGAAAGCCAGGGTCCAGGTCCCGCAGGAAAGACTGGCTTCCGGCTTTCGCCGGAATGACGGACGCAACCTCTTACGTCCCAGGATCGGAGAGTGCGATACTAATTTGGGACGGGCACTTACGGCGATTCTCGACACGGGATGCCACGGCAGAGGGCGACAACGACAGGGCAGCGGTTCGCTGTGAGTTCTCCACGCCCCACTCCCGGAACTCTTGCGACCGGCCGGCCCTGCACTCGCCGCGATGTTGACCTGCAGCAGATCGCCGGCTCGGCAGGGAGGTGATCATGTCTCATGGTACGGAAAGCACCTCCAGGTGGTATAAGACCCGGTTCGGAAAAGCCATGTTCATCGGGGGCGTGCTGATCGTGGCCGCGACCGCACTCGCCTTCGTTCTCGCGGACAAGAAACGCCATAGCTGCGACCGCGCGGCCCAATCGGACATGAGCAAACTGGGGGCCTGCCTGGAACGGCTTCAGGAGGAGCTGGCGGATCGCAACTGCCGTGACGGGGCTGCTGATTTCAACGAAGAACACCTGACATATCTTGTAGGTCCGTACTACGGGTGGAGCGGAACGACCCGAAGATGTGTGGTGTGCGTGAGGATGCAGGGCAAAGAGATCTGGGGATGCGCCAAATACGGAACTGCGCAAGAAGGGCTCCGCAATGCAAGGGCGATCTACAGGGTCAGCGTCCTCGAGCCGACCCGAGAACTCGCCCCCATAGTCGGCGAATGCACGGGGAGAGAATACCCCGAGCCTACTGCTCCGACGACTTACACGGAATCCATGATCGATGCCTCCTGCCAGTACAAAAAGCCGGGAGGCATTGAGAGTTTTGAGGAGTATCCCACTACCGGCGGCGGGCGGCGCAAGAGGAACGCGCCGTGAGATTCGCGGCATTGTTCAACCAGCCCCTTAAGGCCGGTGTGACCGGCGCACCGGACACGGCTAAAGCACGGTGCTACTCGTAGAAACGCCCAGGGGGCTCTCGAAGACGTCCTCAGCCCGAACGGGGGTTTTTCTTTCACCAATACGGCCATTTACGGGCCCAAGCTTCCCGCAGTTTTCACGGGACGGCACTATAGCGGAACCAAGGAGACCTAACCATGGACGAGAAGATTGTTGCGTCTCAGCGCGTTTCCAGGGGGCAAAGGACGGCCGCGCTCGCGTGTGGCGTGTATCTGGTCGGGGCATGCCTGATTGGTCCGTTGACCGGTGCTGCCTGGGGCGACATCCTCCCGCCCGCTCGTGAGTCGGCCGAAAAGGTTGCCAAGCGGAAAGCCGCGGCAGACTGGCTCCCCATTGATTACCTGATTATCGGGGGGCTGGTGCTGGCGGCATTCGAGGGCTTCTGCGTGGTCGGCCTGGTGAAGACCCGAAGACGGTTCCTGAAGAAGGCAGAGGCGGAGCCGTCCGCAACTTCTTCTGACCGCGGCTGAGCACCAGTTTTCGCAAATTCGGTAACGGATTCTTCGCCGGATCGGTGGGACAGGCGTCTCGCCTGTTTATCAAAGAATGACGGGCAAGATGCCCATCCCACCCGGAACGTTCGCCGCCTGACGGTTCGGACAGGGCTGCCTGCAATGCGATTCCCGTGAGTCACCGCATCCTGCGCTCTGCCATCGTCGCCCGCCCTGAAATCCGCGGGATCTTGGCCACTGCGGTGGTTCCTCATCCCTGCCCTTGCCCACCGGAGGAGCGGACATGCGCTTCCCCTCCCTGGAAGGGAGGGGCAAGGGGAGGGTGAGAGTTGCGGGAGTCCTCGGGGCGAAGCAATATGACCAGGAGGCCTTTCCGTGGGCGAATATCTCCTCACTCTGGTGCTCACGCTCGTCATCGAGGCCGGTGTCGCCGCGGCCTTCGGGTACAGAGACCGGCTCGCGCTCCGGACCGTAGTCCTGGTCAACCTGATGACGCACCCGCTGCTGAACGCAGTGCTCTGGTGGGGCGACCTGACGGGCCTGTTCCCCATGACCCTGTTGACAATTCTCTTTCTGGAGGGTGTAGTGGTCTTGGTGGAATGGGGGCTACTCGCGTTTGTGTTCCAGACTCGGTTTGTAAGGCTGTTCGCGCTCTCCTTTTCCATGAACGCGGCCTCTTTTTTGACGGGAGTGGTGCTGCTGTGGCCGTGAGGCCGGCTGATTGATGCCCGGTCCCTGGGAGCTTGCCACGTCAGGGAACGACCGAATTTCGGCGAGATCTCCGTGAGAGAATTCGGGGGAGTAAATACCATGGCAGATGAGAGACTCCGTGACAGGGCCTTTGAAGCGCCAAAGAAACGCATGCGTCTTCTCGCGCATCTGTTTGTCGTGGGGATACTGTTGCTTGCCTCAGCCGGCCCACTGTGGGCTGACATGATGCCCAGGCCGCCGACAGGTCGTCCCTGGGATTTCAACAGGGTCGGAAGAGGCTTTTCCTGGGTGACACCTGAAAACGTAGTGCTTGTCGGTGTTGCGCTCGCTGGGTTCGAAGGCCTCTGCGTGTTGGGCTTGATAGCGGCTCGAAAGAGGTACGCGCGGAAACAGACGGCGGAACAAGACGGCACTTCGCCGGAGGAGCAGAGCACATCCGGCGGCTGAGCCGCAGCAAGAAGGGACGGTTGAGTGGAATTCCATTTGCTATTGTTTCCGTGCGCTACCGTCGTTGAGGCGGCCGTAGTCTGGGCCCTCGGCTACCGGGACAGGATAGCCGTAGCCACCGTCGTCCTGGCGAACCTCATGACGTACCCGTTGCTTACGTCTTTCTCTTACCTTCTGTATCCACCCCGGCGGCGACGGTTAGGGTCCTATGACTTCCTGGACATTGGGACCGTGCTGTTCCTGGAAGCCGTGGCTGTCGTCCTCGAATGGTTGGTGCTTCTGTTCGTGTTCCGTGAGCGAGCCAAGAGACTGTTCGCCGTTTCCTTGGCTATGAACGGCCGCCTCGATGGTGGGAGGGCCCATACCCTTGGCGTTGTGTTACGCCTCTTTTGCCCTCCTCCGTGCCGCAGTTCGGTGGTTACTCTCCCTGGTTCCGGGTGGAGTTTGAAGATGCCATCGTATCCCTCCGCACGCATGCAGTGGACCAACCTCACGGTGTACGGCCTCACCCATGCTGCGGTGGATGCCGCGTGCGCCGACCGGCTTGCAGCCCACACGACTGAGTCCTGTGCGGTGAACGACCACAACGAAAGGAGGGTGCGCCATGCGGGGCAAAGGGTGCTCAGCCAGGTTCTTTCAAGGTGCAAAAGGACTGCTGTCTGCCTTGGGGCCTCTCTTTCTCATTGCGATGGTCTTGTTTGCAGGGGCCGCAGTCGTGTTCGCTGACATGCAGCCAAGACCGGTCAAGACGAGTCCGCGCGACTCTCTCAACAAGGCCGCAGGCAGTCTGCCATGGCGGCAAGTGGGTGATCTGCCCTGGCTGACGACTGAAAACCTGATGCCGATCATCGTATCGGTGGTGCTGTTGGAGGGTCTCTGCCTTGCAGGCTTGATGGCTGCCCGAAGGGCTCATGTGAAAGCGCAAGTGGCGGACGAGGACGTTGCCAGGGGATAGATCCCTGCCACGGCGCAACAATGAAGCTCCAGCACAAGAGGGGGACCGCGTGGAATCGTATTTCTTCTTTTTGGTGTTGACGGTGGCCGTGGAGATAGGTGTTGCCGCTGTCTTTGGCTACAGGAACAGGGTGTCGCAGGCAGCTATCGTCCTGGTGAACCTCACCACCTACCCCCTCTTGACCCTGTCTTCGTGGCTCGCTTTTCCTCCTGACCCTGCGTGGCCCACAGCCCTCGGTCTGCTGGGCGTGTGGGAAACGGCGTTCCTCGAAATGCTGACCGTTCTTCTCGAATGGTTCTTGCTTCTGTTCGTGTTCAGGCAAGGGTTGATGAGATTATTCGTTCTGTCCTTATGCATGAATGCTGCCTCGTTGATGGGGGCTCCGGTCTTGATGCCGCTATGTGGCCGGTTGTATTACTGGTTGTGTTAGTGGAAAGCCAAGATGCCTTCACTCCTCACCGCACGCACGCAATGGACCAACCTGACAGCGTACGGCATCACCCATGCCGCGGTCGATTTCACATGCGCGGGCATCGTCTTCTCCTTGCCGACCGTGCACGGGGTGGGTCCGGATGACTTCTACGCGCTGGTGCTCCTGTACAACTTCCTGGCGTTCGGGTTTCAGCCGATGTGCGGCCGGTTCTGCGATTGGCTCGGCCGCCCGAGGCGGATCGCGGAACTGGGGTGCCTCCTGACGGCGTTTGCCGCGCTGTTTGCCGGCGGGGATTCGCCGTTCCTGTGGGTAGTCATGGCCGGCGTCGGGAACTCGCTGTTCCACGTCGGCGCGGGCACCATATGTCTCGCGTTGACTCCGGGCCGAGCCGCGGCTCCAGGAATATTCGTCGCTCCCGGAGCCGTGGGCCTGACCTTGGGCATTCTGCTGGGAAAGGCGGGGTACTTCAACCCGTGGATTGCCTTCGTTGCTCTGTTGTTGCTGAGCTCGGCAATGGACTTCATCGCGTTGCCGGAGCCGGACTATGAGCCGCGGCCAGTACCAGGGTCAGCGGGTCTGTTCGTGCTCGCGTTCGTGCTGCTCTTCACCGCGGTTGCACTGCGGTCGCTGGTGGGCATGGCGGTGAGCTTCCCCTGGAAGACCAACCTGGATCTGCTCGCCGCGTTGACCATTGCCGTTGCCGCGGGAAAAGCCGCGGGAGGGTGGCTCGCAGACCGGTACGGATGGTCGAGGATCGCGGTTGGAGCCCTGGTGGTGTCCGCTCCGCTCGTGGCATTCGGGGTGCACTACCCGCCGGTGGCGATTGCGGGGATGTTCCTCTTCAACATGCCCATGGCCGTGACGCTCACGGCAATCGTGGCGCTGCTACCGGGAAAGCCCGGCCTCGGATTCGGGCTCACGTGTCTGGCTCTGTTCCTGGGGATGCTCCCCGCGCTGACCGATCTCACATATGTGCTCAGTGATCCGCCGGTGGTCCTGGCCGCGATCCTGGCAGCCGCGGGCGCGGTCCTCGCGGGATTGAGGGCTTTTGCCGGGCTTGGGACCGCGGTCGCGGAGGAGGCAGTTCAGCCCCGAAAGCCGGCTTGAAGGCAAACCACTAGCTAGTCACTTTACTAATAACCTTCGATTCCTTCTCTTTTCGAGAAGAAATCTTCAGTTCAGCAGCTCTGGGAGACGGCAACGTGCCTCTCCTCGCTTGCGTAGAACCAACTCGCCCCGCCTCGGGTCTCCATGCGGGCCGAGGAAGGTCGACGCGAGTTTGGTTGCGGCTCCCGGCCGTTTGGTTGCGGCTCCCGGCTGCGTTTTACTAATAAGGTTCGATTCCTTCTCTTTTCGAGAAGAAATCTTCAGTTCAGCAGCTCTGGGAGACGGCAACGTGCCTCTCTTCGCTTGCGTAGAACCAACTCGCCCCGCCCTGGGTCTCCATGCGGACCAAGGAAGGTGGACACGATTATTGGCTACAGCTCCCAGCCGTTTGGTTGCGGCTCCCAGCCGTCGTTTTGATAAATACGGCCACGGATTTGGCCTCGAAGGGACCGACTCTCGCAGAGCACGCCAAGACCGCAAAGAAGTGTGCTCTTACTTTGCGTGCTTGGCGTCCTCTGCGAGGGATCCTTTTCTGGGATCTTCAGTGTACACTGCCGGACTGCGAAGGACCTGCGACCGTATGTGCGAATGGAAGCACTGAGGGGCCAAGTCAAAGAAGGTAAGAGTCTGCCAGGAAGCGACACAAAGGCGCCATGAAATCACCTGTGTCCGGTGGGGTAACCAATCAGGTAATTATCCGTCACGTGACAATCCTTCTCCCTCAACAGGAGGCACCCGAGATGCGGAGCCGTGTTTGTGACGCTGATCGCCCAATTTGACAGCTCGCTCCCGGGTGACTACTGTACTTTGGACGACACAAACCCGGAGGAACAAGACATGAACACGCTGCTATCCACCACCGGAAAAGAATTGTTTCTTTGCGGTACCCCGGAAGCCGAGGAAGAGGCCTGTGTGACGTGTGTGCCGAAGATGATCCTCACCCTCGAGGAGGAGGCTATACTCAAGACCATGCGGGAAGTGAAGGCGCAGGCAAAACCCGTTCGCCAAAGGCTCCAGGAGCTCGACGTGTCCCTGAAATCCCCGACGGACGATTACGACCCGCAAGCTCTGAAGGAAGAATGGGAGCACCTCCGCACCCAACTTGAAGGTCTCCGCGTGCAGTGGAAGGGGTGGGAACGTCGCCTCGATGAAGCAATTGAGAACAAGCTCATCGCGCTGGGGCATCGCGACGCGCACTCCTGAACTGCCTGGTGTTTCGTGTGCTGAAAGCGTCCAGCCGGCTGGAGGGAGAATGAACCACCAAGACGCAAAGGCGCCAAGAATGCCTGCTTCGAAGCCCAGCCGTCGGAGATTCGTTCGATGATTGCTTTGTGTCTTGGTGCCTTGTGGTTTGTTCCCGGCTTGGACCGAGGGTCTCGCTGAACCATTACCTTTGGCTACATGTGCCAGCCGCCGGCGACTTCCAGGGTCGTGCCGGTGACGAAGCTCGCGTCATCGGATGCCAGAAAGGCAATCGCCGCCGCGATCTCCGACGGATGTGCAGAGCGGCCCATGGGAGTCTCCGCGAGGATCTGCTCCTTGATTTTCGGACTCATGGAAGCCTCGATGGTCGGGGTGTCGGTGAGTCCGGGAAGAATCGCGTTCACCCGGACCCCTTTGCCGGCCCATTCACGCGCAAGGGACTTGGTCAATCCCACGAGACCGGCTTTCACGCTGCAATACGCAGACTCACCCTTGGACCCGATCTTGCCGTAGATTGACGACACATTCACGATCGCGCCGTACCCGTACTCGATCATCGGCCCTGCGCATGCGCGGCAGCAGTTGACCGTGCCAAGCAGGTGCACCGACCAGACCGCAAGGAAGTCCTCGTTGGTCACCTTCAGAAATCCCCCAGGGCGGTCGAAACCGGCATTATTGACAAGCACGTGAATCCTGCCCAGCTCACCGGCCAGCCGTTCCACACAACGGGCCACGTCCGCGGCATCGGTCACGTCCGCAACGAGGGTCCGCGCATGCCCGCGGGCCCGCGTGATTGCGGAGACCGTGGCAGACGCGGTGTCCGCGTTCCTGTCCAGGACTCCCACGAACGCCCCTTCTGCCGCGAGCCTCAACGCGACGGCACGACCGATCCCCTGTCCTGCGCCCGTGACGAGAGCGACCTTTCCGTCGAACCTCCGGCAGCGCACCGTGGCTTCAGTCTCGGGGTTCATGGCTGCTCACCTCGTCCCGGAGTCTGCCGAGTGCCCGAAGATGCCCCTTTTCTTCATTCCCAATCGTGAAAAGCACCTGACGTGATTTCTCGGCCTCCATCTTGTCGGCAAATCTGAGGTACAGATCCAGCGCCTGGGTTTCGAGCATCATCGCCAGGTCGAGCAGGGTTGAGGACGCTTTGGTGAATTGCTCGTTCTCCCGTACGAAGTCTTCGATCCTGAACCCTCCCTCCATGGTCGATGCGGCCGTTTCCAGGCTCTGCGTGTCGACGTGGACAGGGCTTATGGCCTCGTACACCTCCCGGAGGTACTGCTTGTGTTTCTCTTCTACCGATGCGAGCCTGCCCAGAAGATCAGCCACCGGCCCGTGTTCAGACCGGGACTGCATCAGCCGGTAGAATTCTGCGAGCGCGTGTTCCATCCCGTACGCGACCTTGAGCACATCTCCCAGGGACGAGTCTGCCCGCACCAGGTCGAGGTTGAGCTCGACGGGGCCGGCGGCTTTCAGACCGTCCCATGCCTTGATCCCGCCGCTGAGGTTGATCGGCTCCGTGAACCCTTTGCCGGACAGCAGTTGCGCTGCCACACGACTGCGTCCTCCGATCGCGCAGTAGACGATCGTTGGCTTCTCTGGGTCAAGGTTGTCTAGGGTATCCAGCAAGTCAGGAAGCGGTATCAGGATCGCTCCGGGGATGTGGGAGTCTTCGTACTCGTGGGGCTGGCGCACATCAAGAAGCGTGTACGACCCCTCTTCGTGCGCGTCCCTGAACGCCCGGACCTCTTCAGGGCTCATGGACGACACCGGTGTGAACAGCTTGCCAAGTTTCATGCGGCCGGCCTCCTTGTGGGAATGCGCTGGGGGAAGGGGCGTTTTACTAATAAGGTTCGATTCCTTCTCTTTTCGAGAAGAAATCTTCAGTTCAGCAGCTCTGGGAGACGGCAACGTGCCTCTCTTCGCGTGCGTAGAACCAACTCGCCCCGCCTCGGGTCTCC
>JBFMAA010000060.1:0-32844 GCA_040755955.1 Thermodesulfobacteriota bacterium | reverse complement strand
TTGCAGATCTTCTGTCGTAGCGGCCGGCCTCCGTGCCGGCCGGCAGGGACGCCGGCCGCTACAAGTTCCTCTCAACAACGTTGGGGCCTGATTTCGTGATCGGATTTATGCCACCGATCACTAAGTCTGGGGTACTGCAACAAGGTACCTTCCCACCTTCAAGAGCCGCATACAAGCTATGGCGGCGGAGCTCAGTGCAGATGAGTGAGCTCGTGGCCCATGTTCAGTCTTCGTGTCCTCCTCAACTCAATATTGACACTTCTCCATGTTGCTACCGGCCGGGGGCCAAGAGCTTCAGGGCAAGGCGAGCTTTCCTGGCAATCTGCTTGAGGCTGCGCGTCCTGAGCGCTTCTCGAAACACGATGCGCGGGCGTAGATAAAACTTGCGGTGGCTCGATTCCTGCATGGAGCGCAACTCCCCGGCCGAGAACACCTGACTCGCGTAACGAGGCTGAAAGGCGGGTGTCGGGTCCCGGGCAAACTCGAGCCAGTAATCGTCTTCAATGAGGCCCTCGTCGATCATTCTGCGATAAAGGAATGTCTGCGGCATCGGTGTGCAGATGGAACAGTGCAGGTAGTCCGGGCTGATCTCCTTGATGAGGTTTGTGGTCTGTGCGATGTCTTCGGCACGCTCGTGGGGGAGACCGATCATGATGTACGCAAAGCGATCGATCTTGTGCGTCCGACCCAGCGCGAAGGCCCGGCGTATCTGTTCCACGGTGATGCCTTTCTGAAGGTACTTCAGGGTTGCTTCACATCCTGATTCCACGCCGAAATGTATGCGATAACACCCGGATTTCTTCAACTGCGCATACACTTCGTCGTCGAGACAGTCCACACGGGAACTGATCTTGTAATTGATTCTCATCCTCCGAGCCACGATCGTCCTGCAGAACTCCATGGTTCGCGTGCGACTGATGGTGAAATTGTCGTCCTGGAGGTAGAATTCGCTCACGCCGCGGTTCGTCCAGTATTGGATCTCATCCGCCACGTTGGCAGGGGTCCGGGCCCTGAACGGGGTGCGACGCATGTCGCAGAAGACGCATCCGTGCGGGCACCCCCGGGAAGTCATGATATTGACCGCATGGGCCGTGTTGGCCATCACGTTCGAGTATTTCGCGTGATCGATCAGATCATAGGCCGGGAGAGGGAGATCGTCCAGGTTCTTGATGGGAGGCCGCCGCGACGTGAAGTGCATGTTGCCCGCTGCAGTGCGGAAGCCTATGCCGGCGATGCGGGCAAGCTCGTCTTCCGATGGTGTCCGAGTCTTCGCATACAAGGAGACGAGTTCCGGAAAGGAGCCCTCTCCTTCGCCTATTGCCACGATGTCTACCGACTCCAGAGCCAGGGTTTCTCGTGGGTAGAGTGTCGGATGCCAGCCGCCGAAGCAGATCACCGCAGGAGGTAGGACTCGGCGCACAACCCGGCCGGCCTCAAGAGAATCGAGCAAGCTGTGGGTCAGCACGCTGAAGCCGACGATGTCCGGTTGTTCGCGAGCCAATTCGTTTTCCAGCTCGGGCAGACCCCATCGGTTGACCGGGCAGTCGATGAATACCGGCTCGATCCCGACTCTTTCCCGCAACGTGGCCGCGACGTACAAGAGACCCAGCGGAGGCCGGTCCACATTGTGTTTCACCACTTCCCTGAGCGCGTAGGGCTCGAGGTCGTGCATACGAGGCGGAATCACGAACGCAACTTTTGTGTGGGTTCGGTTATTCGTCATGTGCGATGTCCATCCGGGCGACGCGCCGGAGAAGCGATTCGAATTGGCTGACCACGGTCTTTCGGGTGAAGCGCTCCAGGTACGCTCGTCGTGCGTGTTGACCCATGACCGAGCGCTCTGCGGGGCTCATATCATAGAAGCGTTTCACGCATCGGGCCAAGGCCGCGGGATCTTCCTGTGGGCAGGTGAGCCCGGCTCCGGCAGTCTCTATCAACTCGGCCCCATCTCCTTCCACGGCCATGAGTATGGGCTTTCCCGACGCCATGTAGGCCTGGGTCTTTCCCGGAATCGTGATCGTGAAGATCGGCGATTTTCGCAGATGCACCAGCAGGAGGTCAGATACCGAAAAGAGCGAAGGCATCCGGTCCTGGTTCATACGGCCAAGGAACCGCACATTGTGGAGCCCCATCTTGCAGGCCTTCTCTTGAAGCTGCTTCGAGGCGAGCCCCTCTCCCGCGAGGACGAACTGGATGTCCGGGATGTGTGCGACAAGAGGCGCGCAATCGAGCACTGTCTCCAAGGCTTGGGCCCACCCGAGATTCCCGGCAAAGACCACGTTGAATTTGCCGTCGAGACCGAACTCCCTAGCAAAGTCCGCATCATAGTCGATGGGGCGATAGCACGATTCGTCGGCCCAGTTGGGGATGACCTCGATCTTCCCGGGATCGATGCCGCTCGCTTCAAGGTGGCGCTTGTACCCCGGAGAGGGCACGCTGATCGCATCGGGCAAACGATGAGCCGTGTGTGCGAGACGCTTGAGCGCGCGCATCAGACCACCGGGAAGCGTGATCCCCGATCCTTCGATTGCTTCAGGCCAGATGTCCTGAATGTCGTACATATACGGGATGCCGCGCGTGCGGCTAATCACGTGTGCAGCGAATCCCAACAACGGCGGTGGAAGGAACACGTACATGCAATCAGAGCGGCCCACGAGCATGTTGCCGAGCGACGCGGCAGACACGGCGAACGAACCGTAGTGCAGCAACCGTCGCAATGCAGACTTCCTTCCGTGAGGAAAATGAGGTACGCGAACCACTTGGGCTTCGCCGTACCGTTCCAGGCGGTACACGGACGGGCGGTACCCGTCGTAGAAGGTCGCGAAAGGAACTGTAGGAAACCCGGTGATCACCGATACCTGATGCCCGCGGCCGGCCAATTCGGCGGCAAGTTCATGGACTCGCGGTCCGGGCTCAGGATGGAAGAACTGGGTGAGTATCAATATACGCATTTGGCCGAATTACCGCCTTCCGGCTGAGTGCCGAAGGGAAAGGGCAGCCATTCAGGTGCCATCCGTCTTCCTCGGTGAAGACAAACCGCAAAGCCAAGACACGAAGAAATCAAAGAAGAGTTCTCAGAGAGCCATTCTTGCGAGCAGGCTTTCGGCTCACTTGGTGTCTCTGTGATTTGTGGTTCTTCCGTCCGGCTGAACGCTTCCGGAAAGGGAGACCCGTCTCCTCAATCACGGCTCGTGTTCAGAGGGGGCTGTGACCTCTGATATTGGGCTCTTACGGTCCGCGAGCTGAGCAGCAGCCCCGCACAGATCGTGAAAAGCGCAACGGAACCCAGAATGAGTACCGCGACACCCCACGGCCTGCCGGACATCAGTCGGTCCCGCACAAGGAGAACGGTTGTGTCCAACCAAACAGCGGACGCCACAAGGGCCGACACCTGCACCACAACCAGGCTCCAACGTCTCTTTATCAGCAGGAGCAAAGGGACCAGGAGGGAGATCGCCATCAAGACCGCGCTTCCGCTCCTGGCAAAGTGCGCTGCCAACAAGGCCGACGCGACGAAGATGGGAACCTTTCTCAGAGCCGTCATGTGAGATCTCCTTCAACGACGCCGTCTTGCATCCGGCCAGGAGTCGTCCTCCTTCCGCAGGGAAGACAAACCACAAAGACACCAAGGCGCAAGAAAGTCACAGAACGGTCATCGCGGTGCCATTCTTGGGAGGGGTCTTCCTGGTGTCTCGATGTGTTGGCGGCCGGTTGCACGCGTACCTTAGTTCCGGTTGCTCAAGAGCGTCCGAAGCGGCGCGGCCGATTCCCGATATGCATTTCGGAAGAGATCTCGGTTTCTGCGGACCGCATCGAGGCCGCTGAGCACGCGGTTCGCTTGCTGTCGGGCCTTTTCACGCATCTGCCCATACGTGGCGTCATCCATGCGAGACACCGATTCAATAACCCGCGCGAAGCCTTCGGCATCGTTGAGGGTGCAGTTCCATCCGATGCCTGACTCGCTGAGATCGTTCCACGGTGTGCGATCACTGACAAGGACCGGGGTGCCCGCACTGAGCGCCTCGATGATCACGTGTCCGAAGCTCTCACTGCGAGTCGGAAGAAAGAACAGATCGTGCTGAGCCATTGTTTCAGGGACTCTCTCCCGTTCGACGCTCCCACAGTACCGGGCACGGACGTTGCTAGGCAACCGTTTCATCAGTTCCAGGCAGCGTTGCCAGTAGCGCGTGTTCTCGATCGGCCCGTATATGTCGAATTCGACCTGCGCCTGCACTTTCGCGAGCGCGACGAGAGCTCCATCGAGGTTCTTCGTGTGACACACGCGTGAGAGAAACAGAACCCGCAGAGGGCCGGGTGTTCGAGGCCGCGCCTTTTCGTCTCCTTGTTCGAGACCCGCAGGGCCTTTCACATCCGGAGCGACCACAATGTTGTGAGCAACTTCGATTCGCGCTCGATCACCGTACATAATCTTCCGTATTTCCGTGGCCTCCATGTCGTTCGCCGCCTGCCAGATTAAGCCCCCATAGAGCCCCAACGTCTTGGCAACCCTCACGTAAGGTATTTTCTTCCATGCCTTTTGCGCGAGGCAGCCTTCGGAGAATTCCCCTCTCGAGGCAAGCACCACGGTCCGCCGGGGCACCAGGCCGTACCGAACGAGGAGAAGGGGTCTAATGGTGAATATCGGATCAAAGAAGCTATTGAGATAGAGCACGTCGTGGGGTGTTTCGCTCATCAGGCGCCGAAATGCTCTGAGAGACCTGTTCTCGGGGGCGCAGTAGTATACGGCGGCTTTGTCGACACGGTTCCATGCATTGGGTGTCACACCTTGATAGTGCGCAGATTCTCCGGGCTCCCGGTCACTGGTCACGATCTTGAAGGAGAACTCATCCCCCAGGGACTGGACGAGATTGGCAATGCTCTGCACGGGGCCGCCGTACTTGCAGCCCGGAAGGTAGTGCTTGACAAAGGTGAGCACGATCGGCCTGGGTGTTTCAGAGTCGAGGGTCACGGCGGTTTTCCAGTCGTGCGAGCGCAAGGTATTGTTCCGCTATCGAGGAGACTCGGAACGGTTCAAGGTACGCGCGCAGGAGCTCTTTGTCGGCAGCACAGGGAGTCTGCACGAACTCTTTCACCTGCCGGAGCAGTGCATCGGATACGTGATCGGCAGCGACCACCGTCAGGGAAGACGGATAGCCCTGCAACGCCTTCTGGGTGGAGTCGGCCCTGATCGCAGCGATGTTTAGGATGGGCTTCCCAGTGGCCGCGTACTCGATGACCTTGCTGGGGAGTTGGTACGGCGTCTTGTTGCCGATGTTCACCAGGACGTCGGCCCCGAGCAAGATGTCAACGGCTCTAGCCCTGTCGACTCGATCATGCACGCACAACCGCGTGCCAAGCGCGTCCCGATACGCCCGGAACAGCTCTTCGCAGCCGCCGGCCTCTCCGAAGAAGTGGACCTCAAAGGGAGGCATGTCCGGCAGATCTGCCAGCCGACTCAGGATCTTCAGGAGAAACTCGGGATCGCGAATGCGCTTGTACAGAATTCCCAGGAATACCAATCTGATCGCTTGGGATGGACCTCGCTCTTCAATCCGGTTTTCTCCGTTCCGGCCCAAGATCTCTGCCGACGCCAGCGGAGGTATGGTCGTGAAGTGAGCGGGATCGAGGCCGAACAGCTCGACATATTTCTTCGCTGTCTCGTCGTTGCTTACTGCCGCGGCCGTGGCTGATCTCAGAATCCGTTTCTCGATCCTACTATTGAGCCCGGAATATAGCGCGCTATTGTTGGAAGGGGTCTGGTCCGCGTAGGAGAAGGGATCACCGATGTCGCAGACCCAGGGCCTCTGCGCGAAGTCACGTCTCAGTAGGAGACCGACCACATGGGAGGTGAAAGGAAACGAGACCGACACCAACGCATCATACGCATTGAGGGTGACCAGCTTCCTGGCGAGGTGATACGCGGGCAGTATCCAAAGACACGCGTAATCCGGCCAATAGATCCGCTTCCACGTGTGGTCGTATATTCGTCGGGCCAGGTCTGCAAAGACACGCGGCCGAGATCGATAGCGGGGCCTCGCATTCGGTTCCGGGCCGCTGGGCGGGGATGCACTCACCCTGGCTTTCGTGAGGCCCAGTGCGTCGGCAATTCGGTGAATTCGGACTCCGTTGCGCACCTCAAAGCTTTGGGAGCCGGGTCTTCGCGCGCTCACCACGTCAACTGAGTGGCCCCTGTCGGCCCAGTATTCAGCGACGGCAGTCCATCGCAGCGCACGCGGCGCGGTGGACGGAAAATACGAATAGGATACGATCAACAACTTCATGGCCTGTCGCTACGAGGACTGCTGTGCCTCTGGTCCCGAGTGCGGACCTTTCCTGAAGAAAAGGAATGCCCCGATCGAACCTTCACTCTCAAGTATCCGGACGATGATGTGCCCAGCGCAACATCCTTCTCGATGGATCAGAGCGATCACTCGGTTCAAGTCGTAGTCGTTCATGTCGATGTACGGGAAGCCCCAGGGGCGTCCTTTCGCCAGATTCGCGAGGTTGTGCACAAGGGGCAAGGACTTCTGTGCCCGATTCACTGCTCTCCTGAGAGCTGATCGCGTGTCGGAACAGGAGAATTGGATCGCTGCAACACCGTGGTCGGAAAGAAGGGAGAGAAGCCTTCTCAGAATGCGTTCTCCTTTCTGCGCAGGGATATGTTGGAAGACGATGAACGAATGCACAAAATCGAACTCACCGGACAGGTTACGCAGATCCTCATCGGCCCTGAGAAGCTCTACATTCGTGAGGCCCTGTGCGCGGCACCTCTCCTGTGCCAGGGCAATCATCGACTCCGCGACATCCACGCCGGTCACGGAGTCGCATCTCGTGGACAAAGGCTGGAGGATTCTCCCGACGCCGCAACCGAAGTCGAGAGCTCGCTTGGGCCTGAAGTCAGTCTGAAAATGACGGCCAATGGTTGAGAACAGGAATTCCACGTGCTGTTTGCCCGACTCAAAGAAGTCTTCAAGCGCGTCCCTCGTGAGCGAGGAGGCACGATATCTCGGGTCGGAAAGGACACTCCAATAGGGCTCTACAGCCCCAAGTTTCTGCCATTCGCTGTCGGAATTCCGCATCACCGATAGCCCCGTTTGTCGAAATATTGCCCGTCGCGCGGCCGGCGAAGCCTCTTCATCCCGGATCGTCTTCTGAGCCGAAACTTCCTCGTCATCACCGAAACGCGCGGTACAATGCACGACCAAGTGTCGATCGTCTGCTCAGCCTGCCGTACAAGCGATTAATCCGCGGATGTATCGCGATGAACTGCCTTGCAGTCCATGCACATCGTTTGGCGAAAGACCAATTACCCCGGAAGACCCTAAAATAACTGAGTACGAATTCTCTCCGGATTTGGCTTCTCGAAAATTCCGGACGATCGTGGACCACTTCTCTTCTCTCGCGTCCATCCCATCGATCTTCAAATCCGACCTCTTCACGGGTCGCGTCCCCGAGGTCAGTCCCCGGATATGGATAGTATATTCCGATATTGCTGAATTCGATGTGGGAAGCCCTCAGTACGTCCACGGTCTCCTTCCAGTCGTCCACGGTCTCTCCCGGCAAACCAATCATGACATACGCATGGAATCGAATGCCGAAATCCCTCCCTGCACGACAAAACCTCACAAAATCCGCGTTGCGGTAACGGGGGCGTCTCAACACCTCGTCTCTGATTCGCTCGGATCCGGATTCGAGTCCCACGTTGAGGACGGTCAGGTTTGCCTCCGCAAATGTCGCGAACAATTTGTTGCGCGTAGGTTCGTCGCGACACACGTGCCGGGTGAGCGACATATTCGCGTGGAAACGAACGGGATTGTCTCGACTTGCGTTGAACTCGGCAAGCGCCTCACAAAGCCCGAAGGTGTAGTTCAGATTCGCACTGAGTGTTTCCACCTCCAGGTAGATCGACGTCACCGGGCGTGCCTCACAGATACGTCTTACTTCCTGGACGACGTTCTGCGCACCGCGGTATCTTACGTAACGTCCGGCGGCAAGCCTGCGAAGTGCGTGGTTGGAGCAGTATGAGCAATTGTTTGGACAACCACGGCCCACAAGTATTGACGGTTCGTCATCCGGCTCGTCGATCCAGTGCCGCCACAGGTCTCTGTCTACCGTTGGCAGGCTGTCAAGATCTTCGTTGAAAGGCGCGAGAGCGTTTCTTTCGATCACACCCGTACCCGACCGTTTGAGCCAGAGATTCGGGATGCTTGAAGGTTCCTGGGCCCTTTCGATGTGTGCGGCCAATTCGAGCACGGCCTTTTCGCCCTCTCCCAGACATATGGCATCTATGGCTGGAAAGGTCAGCGCGTGATCGGGATTGAGCGACGCATGGTGACCGCCAAGAACCACGTATATCGAGGGATCAACCGCCTTGACGTGTTCAGCGATCCGGCAGATCGGTCCAAATTGGGTGGAAACGGCTGTAAGGCAGAACATGCGGGGATCGACTTCTGCCATTATCCGCGCCAAGACCACATAGGAGGGAGTATCTCCTGAGAGGACCAATACGTGCACATTGTGACCGGCTTCTTTGAGAACCGTGGCGATAAAAGCGATGCCGAACGGTATTGATGCGCCCGTCTTCAAGGGCTTGGCGAGGTCGATGGTGTCATCAACGGTGTACACGCATACAATCGGAATCCCCATCTGCGGCACCTCCATTGGACTTCCGGCGGACTGCAACGAGAACTTGATCTCACCTGACCGACCCGGCCGGTCCTGCGGGAAGTGCGGATCCGACCTCACGAGATCCATTGCCGGCGGAACGAGCCACCGGAGCACGACCCGCGGCCTTGACGTCGGACAGGGAAAAAGCCACAAGGGCGTATGTGATCCCAAACATGATACCGAAGGAGTCCTCGTGGCCGAAGAAGGTCACGCAGAAGCCAGCGTACGCCCCGATGAGCCACCGAAATTGTGTGCGGAGTAACCGGTTTGTGCCGGCTAGCGCGTCTTTGATGGGTGCAAGGACGACGGCCATGGTCAACAGAAGGCCCGGCACGCCTGTACTGTACACCGCGCATATCAACAAGTTTGCGAAGATCGGCGTTGCGGTCGCTCCGATGGCTTGGGCGAGAACGAGGTTCGCGTTGCCCAAACCGTAACCGAGCAGGGGAGGCGGATCTGAGCGCAGGAACTCGTACACGAATGCCCTGTTTGTCCCTTCCGGGCCCTCTTCGATCAATGGTGTCAGACGAGTGACAATGGTGTCGAGCAGGCTGAACTGGCTGTGATCATAGCTTTGTGCGACCAGACGAAACACCACCCAGCCGCCGGCAAGCAGTAGGGGGATCGCGAGAATGTTCTTGAGGTTTTCTGCTCGCCATGGCTCACGCACGAGCAGCGCCACCAGCAACCCCGTGCCTATGGCAAGGACGAAATTCATGCTTCCGGTCAACATGAGAGCCGAAAGGATCAAGACGGAATGCACGTTGAAGACCTTTTTTGTGACGGCTGCCGAGAGAAAGAACGGGAGAACCATCCATACCGAGAAGATGCTCGGTTCGCGAAAGGTTCCCGAAGCACGGTGGAACGCGTAAGAGTACTCGGGGGTGAAGATCATGTCTCCCGAGGTACCCAGCCGAGTTCTTGGGGGTTCGGGTAAGCCGTAGAGCTGAGCCAGATACAGGTACACAGCGGCAATCGCAAGAACCGTCCCCATGAGCGCGATGGATCGGACGAAACGCTTGTAGTATCCTCTTGTGCACAAGGTATACACGGTCACCAGCGTGCACACAAATGTCAGCAACTCTACGAACCTCAGAGAGACGAAAATCGTGTACCTTGTGGTAGCCTTGGCAGGCATGAGTTGCTCGTAATCCTCAGAGAAATTCAGCACTGTGATGAAGAAGGCCCAACAGATCAGTACTGCGATGAGAGGCAGGTGTGGAGGCAGTGAAACCCGCACCAAAAAGCATGCCACAAACAGACCGAATATGATCAGGGAACTGCCAAGCCAGGGCAGAGGAATGCCGAGCACGGAATAGTAATCAAGAGCGGTCAGTCCGAGCCCGAGCAGAAATGTCCGGTACAGCACTTCCATTCACAGATCTCCTCTGGAACAAGGCCGTACTGCGGGGGAGATGAGAAGATTCGCATGGTTTACACGCAGGCCGTATCCCGGGGAAATCGGACATTCGGGATGCGTTGGTCGCCACCGGCAAGGCTCGGCACCGAACACGCGGTCTACTATCGTAACACCTTCACGGGTCACCAGACAAGTACGCGAAGCCAGTGGTCGGGTCAAGAGAGTTGCGACGATGCCGCGGCTTCCGAAGTATCTGATTTCTGCCTTTGGTGGGTCGGGCAGCTTGAACAAGTGCTCGCGCAGACTCGCCGGCTCCCGGTCGAATGCCCATGGAGTGAAATGCGCGTCCACGGAACGGTACTTGTTGCGCGCTTCGGGAACAGGCGTATAGAGATAGGTCCCCGGGTCCATCACCAGGTCTTTGCCGTCTATGGTAAGCTCGATGCTGAGCTGGTCGTTGTGGAAGTGTCCGCCGGGCTCACGATACTCTCCCGACCAACACCGAAGTGACAGATACAACCTGTGGGACTTGAGCAGATACAGCCCGAAGTCAGGATACGCAACGCACCTGACCCCCTCCCGCAGATCACCATGGCCGGCCTCGAACCGCGTGACCCGTGAGCGCTCAGACGAAGATCTTCCGGGGGAAACCCTTTTGCAAAACGGTTGTCCCCCGGACCCCCTTCCTAAAACTCTTAGAGTATTGGATAGTTCTGACCATTCAGCGGGTTCTTGATGTGGCGGGGGGGGATTTTTGCCCCGCGTTGTGTCAGCCGGCCATGACCGTCTTCGCGGAGGCTCCATGGTCGCGTTGTTGCAGCCCGGATCGCGCGTCGTTCGATCATCGCGAAACTGCTCAGGGTGGGAGTAGGCGGCCGGATCGACCGTCCAAGCCGCGGTGCCCGTTCGATGAGACGAGGCCCGAAGACCCTGAGCGAACGCTTCAACGCATGCAGTGTCCGGATGGACTCCCCCACGACCCGGCGGATCTCCGATTCGGCTCAAGAGGTCCGGCCGATCAACCAATCCGCACACCGCGGCCACAAGATGACGGCAATCGAGATGATCTTCCATCAGGTATTCCGCGTCGTCGGGCAGTCCATCGTATCCGGAGAGAGAAGGGTATCGCTTTCTCGCGTCCTTGACGGTCATGCTCTCATACACGGGGGCAAGCTTGAAGAATCGGCCGCTGTCATTGTCTCCGATCTGGGGGATGTGTCCGTCCGGTTTGGTGATGTCTGCGATGAACTCACCCATGCGTTCGATACGGTCGAAGTACCACGGGGGGAAGGGGGTCTTCACGCAGCAGGAGGCATCGTTCCCGGGCACGTCATACCAGGGCAGAGGAGCGGGCCTGAGGCGAGGGCGACCTCGCACCACCCGCGGGTCGTACGTTCGGAGGGCCTCCTGCTTCTCCGGTGGCAACCCCAGCACCAGAGCGGTGCAGTATGCGACCATCTCAGCGGAAAGACGGTGGTATGCGGTGGAACCTTCGAAGTTGGTTCCGTCCCGGTGGAACTGGTACCCCACTTCCTCGATGAGTTCCTGGACCGCGAACGCGAGCCACGCATCGGTCTCCCTGGTGCGCTCAAGGTGCGCGGCGACGAACAAGAGGCCCGCGATGTCCGCAAGATAGTGATTCCCTCTGATGCCGTGGAACCATTCGAGATTTCCCACGATATGCCGACCGTGCTCGTACACGCTGCGCCGGAACACGCGCTCGAAGCCTTTGTCAGAAAGTTCTCCGGGGGAAGTCCCTGTGCAAAAGGGTTGTCGCCCGGACCCCCTTCCGAAAACTCTTGAAACATCGGGTGGTGCTGACCATTCCGCGGGTTCTCGGGATGTCGGGCGGTGACTTTCATGCTTGGTTGTGACAGCGCGGGGCGATACTGGTTCATCGAAGTCGGCTCCTGCGTTCCGAAACAGATCATACGCGAGCAGCCAATTCGCCACCCGGATCGCCACGTCCATGGTGCATGCCCAGTTGACGCCGAAGCGCGGGGGGTTGGTTGCCACGAAGTCCAGCACCTGATTTCGGAATTCTCGGACGAGCTCCTTCCGGGGCTCTCCCAGTCGCGCGGAATTGAGATATCCCAGGGCCATCCGGGGCAGATGCTGCATCCTCGCGAGCTCCCACGGTACCTTGATATCCACTCCGGCGAGGTGACTAATGCGAAAATCCCTGTACCACGTGCGCTCGTTCCATCTGTACCCGGACTTGAAGTCAAGCTGCCAGTCCATGGGTACATAGTCGCGATCCAGAAGTCGCCATATCCGTTGCGTCTCGGGCAGGTTGCCCCGGTTGATGCGATTTTCCAGCCAACGACCGTCGGAGTCGATGCTCGGAGGCTCGCTCTCGTGGTATCGGTAGCCTTCCAGTCCGCCGCACTTCATTCCGTGAACCACGCGAACCCAGCCCGAGCCGAGCAGATCAAACCTGTGGTCAAGCCAGTGGTCGAGAACGGTACGCGAGGGCGGGGGGACGCTCGCCATCCTCTGGAAGAGGGATTTGAGGGCAAGGCCGGGAACGTCGTCACAATAGGAGGTTCTGCGTTGATCCGACCAGCGATCCACATATTGGCGAAGCTTTCTGGAAGCCCAAGACATGCCCCGCCGCCCCAAGGCACAACCCGCCGACAACTTTGTGGCACACCGAGACACGAGCGCGGGACGCCTCTCATCACTTTCATTTCGCTGCAAGTACGTGCTCCGACGAAGCCAGGAGGCGTCGGGACCTCACGTAGGTCGACACATTCACCACCGTAGCGGATGCGAGTGTGGTGAACGCAGCGCCCAATGCGCCGTGGGCCGGGATGAGCACGAAGTTGAGCACGAGGTTGATTCCCGTGCCCACGCAAATGAGATAGAAAAGGAACCTGTGACGATCTATCCGCATAACCACGTTCGCGTGAGGACTGAACGCAAACGAGATGATCGACGAGACCGCGAGGACCTGGAACACAGGAATCGATTCGGGATATCGGCCTTTGTCGATAAGCGGAATAAGACTCGGAGCCGCGAGAACCAGAGTGATCACGCCCATGGCGAAGATCACGACCGCGATGCGCTGCTTCGCGAAGAGCTGCTCGATCTCAAGCCTCGTTCTGCTCTGTGCGACCGCCGGCAAGAGCACCGCGTGTACGGCACCGAGAGCCATTCCCAAGACCCCGTAGTAGCGGGATGCCGACCCGTAGGAGGCGACATTCTGTGAGTCACTGAGGGCCTTAAGCATGAAGACGTCAAGCTGCACAAAGACCGCCAGCACACAGAAGTAGCCAAAGAGATACCGGTTTTCGGGGGAAAGGAGCTGCTTTCCCGTGGATACCCCTGCGCGGAATCGGGTGATCCCCTTGGTGAGGCTCAATCGGACGACGAACGGTACGGTCACCACCGCGACGGCCAGGGCCTGCGCAGAAGTCACCAGACCTGCGCCGGGTTCTGCGATGCCCAAGGGAGCCAGCATTGCAATGGCCCCCAGGAAAAGGGCACTTCGGAACAGCTCCAGGTTCGCGTAGCCTCCAAACGCGAGGCGTCGCTGAAACTCGGTCCGCACGAACTCCGAGGCCAATCGGGACACGACCAGGCCACACACAGCCAAGCCCAGCGGCAGCCCGACTCCGCACACGGGAATGACTGCCAGGGGAACTGCCAGTCCGAGCGCCAACTCTATGGACAGCAGCGCGCCGGGATGCTCCGCAATGCCCAGTTGGTCATACGAGAGGACGTATATCCGAGTCACCGCGCTGGACAGTACCTGGACCACAACCCCAGCGACCGCAATCGCCAGGGTGTATGAGGCATATTCCAGAGGATCGAGCAGTCGGATGATCAGTATCATCGTGAGGGCAGTGAGTGCCTTTGCAGCCATGTCCCACGACAACACGAACGCAGTCTGGCGAAGAAGTCCCAACGGGTTATATATCCTGGCCGGCCGTCACCTTGCCGACGAGTAAGCGTTCAGCCCAGGAACGGGCAATTGAACCGGCAAAGAAGGAACGAAGAAAGCGAATCTTCGTGCCGCTGATGAGACGGAGGCTCCTGATGTGCTTGCGTCTTGGCGTCTCCGCTGCCGGTCTTGCAAGGAGGGCGGATGCCCCCTGAAGGGCTGCGCCCACGGAGTCAATGGGGGTGAGTCCGGCTCCTTGTCGCGCCCCTCGGTGTGGCCCATTGGCCGGCACAGTGCTGACCGGCCTCACGGATGGTCCAATAGGTCAGGTGCTCTTTCAGTCGAGCGCGGACCAGGTCGAGTATGCGATGGATGTTGTCGAGGTTCTGCACGCTCTTCAGGTGGCCTGTAGCGATGACTGGGAACGCCGGCCGGTCCTGAGCCGACCGCACGCGCCGCTCTTGCCGAAGAGCGGTTTCGATGACTCTCAGAAAAGCTTCCGGAGCCAGGTTGTCGTAGTCCAGCGGGACCGTCCTGCGCCACAGCGCTGCCCGTGCCCAGCCGCCCAGGGTTCGGGATGCGGGCCGTCGTGACATAGGCCTGTGGTTCACAGGATAAGTCTGATCGCAGTACGCTCGCTTCGCGCCGAACCATCCCCTGTCTTGGCGGGACATCCATGCCCCGTATTGTAAGCCGATCCCACGACGCAGCAGAGCGCTGTCCCACATCCGGGCCGTACATATGGGGAGTTCGAGTAGCCCCGCAGCCTGCCCGTGGGAGCGCCGTATGCACTCCGGGTCCACGAACCAGGGAAGGCAGTTGGAGTGCACCTCTCGGAAATCATATTGACCGGAGAAGACGGCACCGGGAACCACCGACGTGTCAAACAGAAAACCGGCCTCTACCAACGCGGAGACGACCTCCCGCGATGGCTCGATGCAATATGCTCCGGCACGGAACGCGACACATCGGTAGTTCGCATCAACCGGCCTGAGGACGCGTTCAAGGTAGCGCTTTCCGTCTTTGAGCACCCTGCGGATCTCATCAGCGGAAAGGCTCGGTAGGGCCCATTTCCGATAGTCGAGTATCCATTTCCGACCGTCATGATGTGCACCAAGCCACGTCGGATGAAGATGAAGCTGCACGTCGTGCCCACGTTTCACCGCGTGTCGCAGAATCTCTTCGTAGGCGTGTACGATCTCCGAGGCCCACCCACGCGAACGGGCGAGTTCCATGTGTGCCCATTGCTGCCCCACTTCGGCCATGAGCGTCAGCCTGGCTCCATGATCCTCGGCCACGGCCATGAAGGCCTCCAGTGGCCGATGCTGCAAGCGGAAGTAATCTCCGGAGCCGTCGCCTCTGAGCTCCCAATCATTGGTCAGTACCAGGCCGATCTTCATCAGGGTCCCCATGTGAAGGCGCTGGAGGCGGGTGAGACTTGCCGCAACCGCAAAGGCGAACCGCGTGTTATGGGCCCGCGGCAAAACAAGCATTGCAACCACAGTGAATTAGAGAACGGTATTCACTCGCTTCACTACCGTAGGTTGAAACCTACGGCTATTCACGGGCTGCCCCTTCAGGGCAGAAGAGGCCCGCGCCCTGCCGGGCGCACTGTGAATAGCCATGGGTTTTAACCCATGGGAGGGGAGCACGCGAGATGACAGGGTTATTTCGAGGCAAGCCCTATGTCTTGTACACCGACCGAGGATAGATCGTCCTGCCGTCCCGAGCCAGATTGAGCATGGTCTCGAAGAGAGGCCCTGCATCAGCGAAAAAGAACGGTATGCCCCAGATCTCGAAATCTCTGGCAATGGACGCGGCAACATGGTTTCGCATGAAAGCCGGCACGTCGTGGAGCATTTTCGCGGAGTCGTGTGCCAGGGTTTCCACGACAACCGTCTCGTTCCGGTAGTCGATACATTTCGCGGCAAACACCTTGTCATGATAGGGGGCCACGGGAAAATCGTCCTTCAGGGCATCGTCGACAGCGTGCACGAAGGAGAGCCTGTCAGTCCGGACGCCGAAGCCGACGACCTTGCTCTTGTGTTCGGCGAGCCCGTGATACGGGCTGCACGCATCGTACGGATACCGAGACCTGTGGTGATCCTTGGTCAGCGTTTCCGCAAGGGGACCTATCGCACACATCGACTTGGTAGGGTGAAGACTGCGCACCGCATCCGGCATCTTTCTCGCGACTTCGGTGATGATTCCCATGTTGGAGGGGGTGTGCCGAATGTCCCAGACCTGGCCGGACAGAAGAAACTCGTAGGATTTCAACTTGGGGAACGTGGGAAAAACCAGGGTCCCTTCCCGGCCCACCACATCTCGGAGGATCTCCAGCACTTCCTCCACCGTGAGCCGGTTCCGGAACCAGCTCAGCGAGCTGTGTATGCACACCACATCCCCTCGGACAAGGCCCATTTCCTCCGTCAGAAGACGCCGGAAGACTTCTTGGAAGTACGGAGGCAGAGAACGGGCCACGCGATCACGACGTTTTCTTTCACGCCTCGCTCGGAGTTCCCGATACCAATCCAGCAACGGGGTAGGTGTCAAGCGTTTGATGAGCTTTCTCATGATCTTCTTGCCTCAGCGGGAATGCCGTCGCGATCCGGTTATGCACTCGACCGGATGTCGTACTGCGTGCACCATTGACAGAAGTTGAACACCATCCACGGCCGCAGCGGGTCTCTGTGGTCAAGGAGTTTCAGCAACGACGTACGGTCAAAGACCCCATCACCCGCGTCCCGGAAGGCGTTCCGCATGGCCGTGGACAAGCCCCCTGCGATCCACTCTTGCAAGGGAACGCCCAAACCTTGCTTGGGACGGGAAAGCACCGCCTCGGGAACGAGCCCCCGGACCGCCTTCCTGAGAAGGTACTTGAGCATTCCCCCGCGAATCTTTGTCTGAGCCGGTATGCTCAGCATCAACTCGACCAGCTTGTGATCGAGAAACGGCACTCGCGCCTCCAAAGCGACCGCCATGGTCATCTTGTCAATGCGCATGAGAATCAGTTCGGGGAGACGGAAGTTGAGGTCAAGATATGTCATCCAATGGAGGGGCGAGGTGTCCCATGCGTGTTGTTCGAAGCGGTCGCGGACCGGTTTCACTGCTTCCCAGGAGCTGTATCGAGCAAAGCGCTTCCGGAGCCCGGGGGTGAAAAGCGCGAGCTTTTCCGCATCCGAGAACGCTTCCGCGGCACCCCAGAATACGGGCTCACGACGGGAGGCACGAGTCATCCAGCGATTCGGCAGGCCGTCCCCTTTGCCGAGGAGCCTTGCCAAAGGGGACCCCAGTTCTCGCATGAGCCACGGGACCAAGGGGAGATCGCCCCAGCGTTGGAGGTCAAGGGCCTGTTTCCACGCGGGATAGCCGTAAAACAGTTCATCGGCTCCCTCGCCGACCTGACACACGACCACTCCGTTGTCCCTTGCAAGCTTCGACAGGTAGTAGATCGGTACGCACGCGGGATCAGCTATCGGCTCGTCCTGCAACAGCACCATGCGTGGCAGAAACGCTATCGATTCTTCGAGGGTGAGCAGCCGCTGATGGTGGCGGGCGCCTACGGTCTCAGCCATGCCGCGAGCGAATCCCACTTCGTTCGGGTACGAGGGGTTATGCCCGGCAAATCCCACGGAGAACGTGCTGATGGGGTTGGGGTCGTCTTCCGAGAACAGGGCCGCATTGGTGCTCGAATCGATGCCCCCCGAAAGAAACACCCCGACCGGTACGTCGCTCACCTTCCGGTATCTGACGGCAGCACGCAGCTCGTGCAAGACGCGTTCGGCAAGCTCGTCGTCCGACTTGTCCGCAAGAGGGGCAACATGATCCCACACTTCCCAGTACCGTTGTTCCCGCATGTGGCCTTGCGGTGAGACTCGCACATAGGTGCCGCCCGGCAGCTTCCTGATTCCGTCGAAGAGCGTCAGAGGCGGCGGTGTACTGTAGAACGAGAGAAAATGGAACAGGCTCTCTTCGTTGATGACCCGTTCCTGTTCCGGGTCCTGGAGCAGGGCCTTGATTTCGGACGCGAAGGTGATTCTCCCGTGATGGATGGCATAATAGAGCGGCTTGATCCCGATTCTGTCTCGCACCAGCCAGAGCTCTCGCGTGCGGCAGTCCCAGAGCGCGAACGCGAACATCCCGCGAAAGCGGTGCACGCAGTCGATGCCCCACTCCTCGAACGAGTGGAGGATCACCTCAGTGTCCGAGTGGTCGGTCTTCCACCGATCGTGCCCCAGAGCCGTGAGCTCGGCACGGATCTCCGCATGGTTGTAGATCTCACCGTTGAAGCTCAGCCACCGCGTTCCGTCAATGCTGCTCATGGGCTGGGCCGCGTCTTCCGTCAGGTCAATGATCGACAGCCTCCGGTGCGCAAGGCCCACCCGGCCGTGCTCGCCCACCCAGACCCCGGCTCCGTCGGGACCTCGATGCACCATCGCATCGCGCATCCGAACCAGATACGATTCGCTTATCTCGAAATTGGAACCCTCAAACACCAGGGCCCCTGCAATTCCGCACATCTCAGATCCTTCGATCATCAAGTTGCCGCGGAGAACCCGCAATGAGCGCGTCGACCGCGAAGCTGATCTCCGTGGCCTGAACCTGATGCCAAAGGGGGCTTGGCCACGGTCCTCCCGTGAGGATCGCGTCGGCGAATACCGTGACCTCTTCGAGCTGCCCCTTCTCGGGTCCTCTCGTCTTGAGGCCCCGGGACTTGGACCCGTGTACGGTGATGCTTCGGTAGTCGTCCATCACCAGCACTTTGCCGTCCACGTAGACTTCCATCCTTTCCTTCGGGTAATCCGCGGACCCGAGGGCGGTATACGTGAGAGTGGCCACCGAGCCCTCAGCGAACTTCACGGTTGCCACGAAGTTGTCACGGGTCCCGTACGGCCCTGAAGGATTGATCGCCGCCGAGTGGATTTCCACGACTTCCGCATCGGTAAGGTAGGTGAACAGGTCATAGATGTGGCAGGCTTCGCCGATATTGCGGCCTCCGCCTTCATCCCCGTGGACCCAGTGGTCCGGAGGCAGATAGCCGGCATTCATCCGGTAGTTGATGAGCATCGGCGCAGTGCGCTTGTCCGTGAGCTCTCGAACCACCTTCATGTGGGGAGAAAAGCGCCTGTTGAAACCGGTCAGCAACAGAGGGCCCTCGGGGTTCCGCGCGTAGAAGCCGGTGATGGTCTCCAGGTTCGACCGCGTCATCGCGAGCGGCTTCTCCACGAACACGTGCTTGCCCGCGTCGAGCGCTTGTAGGACCATCGCGGCGTGAAGGTGATGTCGAGTCGCGATCAGGACCGCGTCCACGTACGGGTCTTTGAGGATCTGCTCGTAGTCGGCTGTCGCATACCCCGCGCCGAACTGCCCGGCCGCGTCCATCGCGACGTGGCCGGAACGGGAACAGACTGCCTGAATGGAGTAACGATCAGAAAGCTTTTTCAGATGAGGAAGATGCACCGACCGTGCAAATGCGCCTGCACCGACCACAGCCACCGAGAGCACGCCGCTTTTCGGCTTGACGGCCGATGGATTGGGTATTCTCAGCTCCATGCTCTGAGGCTGCGGTTGATACCTGAGCAAAGACATCAAGCTGCGGCCGTCTTTCAGGGATTCGTAGGCATGAGACGCCTCCTCCACGGGATAGACCGAGGAAATAAGCGGCTTCACCCGGACACGGCCTTCAGCCAGGAGTCTGAGATACTCGGCCATGTTGCGGTTTTCGGTCCAACGCACGTGTGAGATCGGGTAATCGAGCCCTTCTTCCTCGTAGCGCCCGTCATAGCGGCCCGGACCGTACGAGCTGGAGATCAAGAAATCCAGTTCCTTACTGTAGAAATCCGCGCGGTCGAGATTCAGCCCCACGTCTCCGACCAGCACCACCCGTCCCTTCTTGCGGCACATGCGGAAGGCTGTTGACACGATCGTGTCGGAAGCGGATGCCGCAGTGATGATTACTCCGTCAGCCCCGAAGCCGTCCGTGAGGCGGTACACCCGCTCCGGGCCTTGTTCGCCGTCGGGGCGCAAGCATGCATCCAGCCCGAGGGTTTCGGCGAGCTCGATACGGGCCGGGTCAAGATCCGTGCCAATGACTCTGCATCCGTTGGCCTTGAGGATCTGGACGGTAAGCTGTCCCAGAACGCCGAGCCCGATGACCACGAAACACTCCCCGAGAGACGGGTCGGCTCGACGGACTCCCTGAAGCGCGATCGCACCCAGGGCCACCGACGCGGCCGCTGCATACTCGACATTATCGGGGATCGTCACCGCGAGGTTGCGGGGGACACGAACGAACTCCGCGTGATGCGCGCACTGAGCGCCCGCACAAGCGACTCGGGTCCCGGGGTCGAGGTCATGTATCCTGTCTCCCACGTCGAAAACCGTGCCCGCCAGAGAATACCCAGCGGGGATCGATGCCTGGAGCACGCCGCTGACCCTCTCCCGCGTCTTGCCGAGTCCCTCCGTCATCGCCATGCGCAGGACCTGTTTCACTTTCTCGGGTTTTTCCGCAGCCCGCTTCCAGAGAGGCTTTCCGCTGGATCGGATGCCGCTCAGCTCGGTGCCGGCGGAGATGCACGAGTGATCTACTGCCACAATGATCGTGCCGGGTTCCACCGGGGGAAGGGGAGTTTCCTCAACCACAGCCCGTCCTTGACGGATCAGGACCTGCTTCATGGTCTACCTGCCGAAGGCCTTGTGCTCTGCTTCAACGGGCACCCCTCATGACCTCTCCCACGGTCCTGACCAGTATTTGCAGATCGAGGAAGAGTCCGCCGTGTTTGATGTAGTAGAGATCGTAACGGAGCTTCTCTTTGGAGTCTTCTTCGGACGCCCCGTACCGGTAGCTGACCTGGGCCCAGCCCGTAATGCCGGGTCTGACGATGTGGCGAAGCCGGTAATTGGGCAGTGTCCGCCCCAGGGCTTCAGCGAACAAGGGACGCTCCGGCCGAGGCCCCACTACCGACATGTCCCCTCTGAGGACGTTGATGAACTGCGGAATCTCGTCGAGGCGGGTCCTTCGCAGAAGGCGGCCGACCTTGGTCACTCGGTCGTCGTCCAACCTCGCCCACAGGGGCTCACCGTTGGGCTCAGCTCCCTGATACATCGTCCGGAACTTCACGATATCAAAAGTCTTTTCGTGGATGCCGACCCGCTTCTGGGTGTAGAAGACCGGACCTCTGCTCGTTGCCTTGATTGCCAGCGCGATGACCGGCCACAGAGGCAAGGTGCTGATCAAACCTCGCAAGCCCACGACCAGGTCCGTTGCGCGCTTGAGGGTCCGGGAAGAGAGGAGCAGGCAATGTGCGTTGGCTTCCACCAGCCAGTTAAGATCGACGTGCTCCACCGGGACCTTCTGAAACACCTCCTCATAGAAGGAGACATAATCGCTCACCCGGATGCCCTGTTTCATACATCCGAGCATCTGCTCCAGGGTTCCCGGGCCGCACTTGGTCTGGACGACCACCCAGTGAACCCGAAGATCCGCACACAACTGCTGGAGAAGTGTCGAGAAGCTTACCGGGTTGCCCATCGCAGGATCGAACTGAGCCGGCAGCAGCCCCACCACGTTGAATCTCGCAGCGCCTTGAAAATTGGTGGCCGCGGCGATTGATCGTGCGGCGAGTTCGTCTCCCACCAGAAGCACGTTGGTGGATCCTCTCCCTCCCGCAATGACCAGGGCCATGACGGTCCTGCTCAGTGCGCAGTGAAGACCGAATGCTCCTGCGCTTATGAAGACGATCCATCTTCCCAGGACATGGAAGGTGACAACCGCGTTGACCACGAAAAGGACTCCTGCCGAACACATGGCCACAACGACGGATCGGACGGCTACCGACAAGGGCGATTCCAAGCGCTCACGGTCATACATGCCCCAGGCCAACGCGGAAACCACGAACGAGACCGTGGCAAGCACCATCACGGAACCCATGCCGGCAACGTAGCTCGCCGCGGGGTTGTGGCGCGGAGAGAGTTCGAAACCGAGCACCACTGACACTCCAGCGGCAAGCACATCCCAGAACACCAGCACCGACAGAAATCGCCTGCCGGAACTGAGAATCTCCCGGACTATGCTCCTGGCCGCACTCCGTGTGGGTGACCGTCGCACGCCGGCATCCTTTCTGTCCGATATGGCTTCGGGCTGGTCGCGAGTGCCTTGCGCTGTTGACTGCGCCACGTCCGGTAAGCGATTCAAGGAAGGCATCGAAGGCTCCGTGTGAGCGCGAGCATGTGAGACGGTTTGATCAATTGCCAATACCGACCGGTTCGGAGACACGAGGAGGAACGAAGAAGGAGTGGGCCAAGATCTCTCTTGAAGGGCGGGCTTTGCACTGCGGGAGTCGGATTCCTCCTCCGCCCGGGGGGGGTGATCTGTGATGGTGACAGTTCAGCGGGATAGGCGCTGGGAATCGCCTTGCCTGCCAGCTCCTCAAGCGGCAGGGAAGTGCCCAGCCTTCATTCGTGCCAGACGAGGTGCGGCGTCGGTGGCCGCCGTGGCCACACCGGGATTTCCAGGCATGCTCCGCACCCGCACGAGACGGCTATGTAATCGAATTGTCGATGGTTCTAGCGACGCCTCGGCTTCCTCCCTTGTGCCCTCAGACATGAGCGCGAGTGCTCACATTGCATACCAAGCAAGGGCGATAAGTTCGCTCCCCTGCGTTCAATCGGTTGTAGTATAACAAAATCATTGAACATCCGTCAAGGAGCAGGGGGCTCCCGCAGGTCGTCGATGATGCTGTGCCGGCCCGCAGTGAGAAGTGCGGCCAGCGTCACCCTCCCCTGGCCTCCAATGCTGTTGACCTCGGGAGGGATCTCCTCCGCCAAACCCGGAGTTAAAACCCCGTGCTATTCACCGTAAGCCCCTCCGGGGCTTGGAAGCTTGCGTCCTGAAGGGACGCACGATCAGTAGCCGTGGGTTTCAACCCACGGTAGCAGCTTCAAGGAGCCCGCAGATTGCAGGGAGCGTGACGACTGCTGCGTCCCTGCACATCAGCCGATCTTGGTCCCGCACTCCTGACAGAACTTGGCGTTCGGAGGGGCGGCAGCCCCACACTTCGGGCAGCCCGATTGTTGGGCGGTTCCGCATTCTGGGCAGAACTTGGATCCAGGGCTGAGGCTGTTGCCGCATTTGGCGCAGAACTTGCCGCCTGCGGCCGTCGGCGCAGGGGGAGCCGGCGCAGCCTTCTCGGGTGCCTGACCTTGCTGCGCGGCGCCCATACCAGCGGCCATACCGGCCATCATTTGCTGACCCATTGCCACGCCCGCACCCATTCCCATTGCCGCGCCCGCGGCGCCTCCGGCAGCAGCGGCTTCGGGGATCGCGTCCGCGGTCTGGAACTGCATGTATTTTCCCATGTCTCCGACGATGCCCATCTTGGCTCGGGTGTCGAGCATCTTCTCGACTTCCGGGGGAACGGAAATGTTCTCGATGAGGAAACGGGTGAGCGAGAGGCCGAATCTTTGGAATTCAGGGTCCATCTGCGCGCGCGCCTGATCGCCGATCGACGCGTAGTTCGCTGCAAGGTCCAGAGCCGGGATCTTTGCCTGGGTCAACATCTGCGTGAACGCGGAGACCAGCATGCTGCGAAGCTGTCCTTCGATCTTGTCGCGCGTGTAGTCCCCGTCAGTGCCGACCACTTCCTTGAGGAACATGCCCGGATCGATGACTCGGATACCGTAAGTCCCGAACGCCCTCAAACGAACGACCCCGAAGTCCGAGTCACGAGTCATGATCGGATTCTGCGTGCCCCACTTCAGGTCGAGAAAGATCCTGGTGCTTATGAAATACACTTCGGCCTTGAAAGGAGAATCGAACCCGTATTTCCAGGACCGGAGCTTGGTGAGAATCGGAAGGTTCTGGGTATTGAGGGTGTAGAGGCCGGGTTTGAACACGTCCGCAATTGTCCCCTCGTTAACGAATATTGCGGCCTGCCCCTCTCGGACCGTCAGTTTGGCTCCCATCTTGATCGCGTGATCTTCGTCCGGGAAACGCCACACTATGGTGTCCTCGGTTGGGTCCAGCCATCCTATGACATCAATGAATTCGCCCTGAATGAAATCGAAAAGGCCCATGACCAGCTCCTTCTTGTGGAAATGCCGTCTCCGGTGGAAGAAACTTCTTTACTGATAAGGTTGCACTTCGTCTTCTCGCGAGAAGAAATCGCCGGCTCCGTAGCTCAGGCCGAGCGCAGCGTGCCTTTCTTCAATTGCGCAGAACCAACTCCTCCCGTTACACTCCCCCTATCACGTAAAGACTACCATCTTGAGGCGGGCATGGCAAGGCGCGGGCCCCAGCGGTCTCATACCAGATCGCTTCCCGAAAGGTAAGGTTCCCAGCAAAACCCTACATAAGAAAGTCTCCCGGGGGAAACCCTTTTGAAAAAGGGTTGTCCCCCGGACCCCTTTCCGAAAACTTTTGGATCATTGGGTGGTTCTGACGATGCCGCGGGTTCGCGGGATGTCGGGCGGTGACTTTCATGCTTGGGTGTGACCGGTCGCTGTCATGGTGGTTTATCAGAAAGTCTTCCGGCTGAAGCGACGCTCGCCAACTGTCGCGACTGTCCCCCAGTGGCGAAGAAATCGCTGCGTTTGTGTGAGATTTGTGTTAGGATGCCTGCGCCCAACAATGACGTCCGAGAGCCCCTCGCCGAGGAGATCGATAACAGGAGCCTCCCATACGGTTTTCCGGCCCAAGCGAAGGTCTGCCGCGAGTCAGTTGCGGGCGACGGGTGCAGCCGCTCATCGTCCGAGCGGGAGATCTCGCGCAATCGGACGGGGTCCAAGAGGCTAGGGGAATACCCTATGTATTAATATCGTTCAATTCCTTCTCTTGCCGAGAAGAAATCTTCAACTCAGCGGCTTCCGGAGTGCGCAAGATGCCTTTGCCGGGCTGCGTAGCACCAACTCGCCCCGCCCCGGGTCTCCATGCGGACCGAGGAAGGTGGACGCGATTATTGGCTGCGGCTCCCAGCCGTTTGGTTGAGGCTCCCAGCCGCTTCGTGTAAGACGACCACTTCGTAGGCGTTATGCAGGCAGATCTCTACATTCTGATAATCAGTGTGGTGGCCGGGGCCTACATGGCCTGGAACATAGGCGCGAACGACGTGGCCAATTCCATGGCCTCCGCGGTGGGGTCGAAGGCCATCACCATGAGGCAGGCACTTGTTCTGGCAACCATCCTCACCTTCGCCGGCGCGACCCTGGTGGGCTCCCATGTCTCGGAGACGATTCGTAAAGGAATTGTCTATTCCGACACGATCGGCAACCATCGCGTAGTCGTTCTGGGCCTCCTTTCCGCGTTGATTTCCGCGTCGTTGTGGGTGTGTTTGTCGACCTACAAGAGCCTGCCGGTTTCCACAACCCACTCGATTGTGGGCGCGATGATCGGTTTCGGCCTAGTGGCCGGCGGCCCTTCAGCGGTTAACTGGCGTCAGGTGTCGGTTATTGTGACCTCGTGGGTGCTCTCGCCGTTGCTCAGTGCGCTGTGCGGCTTCCTCATGTTCCGAGCGATCGACAAGATGATCCTCTCGCGAATGGACACGGTGACCGGGGCGGAACGCACCACGCCGGTGCTGGTGGCTTTGACTATATATATCATGACCCTGTCACTGTTCCTGGACACTCCGCTGGGGAAGAAGCTCGGTTTGGCCACTTTCCATGCCTGTTTGATGTCGTTGGGAGTGGCGGTCACGGTGTACCTGGCTTTGCGGGTAATCCTCCGCGCCTTGTTTCGGCGACATAGGCCCGCGGTTGCAGAGGAGATATTCCGGTACCTGCAGGTGATGACCTCGTGCTACGTCGCGTTCGGCAATGGGGCCAACGACGTGGCCAACGCGATGGGACCGCTTGCAGGTGTCTATTATGTGGCGACGACCGGTTCCCTTGCGGAGAAGGCGCCTGTGCCCGTGTGGATGCTCGCGTTCGGGGGGATGATGATCTGCGTGGGAATCTCTACGTGGGGATACCGTGTCATCGAGACCATGGGTTCCAAGATCACGGAGCTCACGTGTATTCGGGGGTTCACCGTCGAGTTCTCCGCGGCAACCATGATTCTGGTGGCATCGATGATGGGGCTTCCGGTCTCCACGACCCACGCGGCGGTGGGGGCGTACGTGGGGGTGGGACTTGCTCGAGGGTTGCAGGGTCTGCTGGATCTGGGGGTCTTGTGGCGTATTCTGTTGTATTGGGTCATTACGGTGCCCGTGGCTGCGGTCACATGTGCGGTCATATTCTTCGTATTAGCGGCGATTTTCCAGTGAGGTGAGCTATGCGCATCCCCCTGTTTGACATGATGAAACGCTCTCCGTTCGAGAACACGTTCAAGCACGCAATCAAGGTGGCTCAATGCGGTCCCCTCTTTGTGAAGGCCGTCGATTGCTACTTCAAGCACGACCGGGACAAATTCGAGCTGCTCAAGGAAGAGATCCGCGATATCGAGGCGGAAGCGGATAGGATCAAGCGCAACATTCGCGCCCATCTTCCTTCGTCGATACTCATGCCTGTGGACAAATACGTGTTCTTCAGCTTTCTCCGAGAGGCCGACAAGGTGGTGGATTGTGTGAAGAACTCCCTGTATTGGATGTCCTATTTCCAGTTGCGGCTCCCCCCGGACATTGAGCGCGACTACGTGATGCTGGTCAAGGAGGTCGGGGACTACCTGGGGTTGCTCCCCGAAATGGTGCTCAGAGGCCACACGTACTTCGGCTCCCGTATGGAGAAGGACAGGGAAGCGGTGAAGGATATTGTGCGGGAGATCCGCTTTCGGGAGAAGGAGTCCGATGACCTCGAGAAGACCATCTTCATCCGCCTGTACGCAGAAGAGGAGATCGACACCAAGACCCTGGTCCTGATGCTTCGCCTGGTACAGACCACCGGCGACATCGCGGATCACCTCGAGAACGCGGCGGACATGATGCGTGCCATGATCGCGAGGTAGCAGGCCCCCAGGAGTAAGTCTTCACCGCAGAGATCGCAGAGCGCACAGAGAAATTGAGTGTTGTCGATCTCTTCCGTGAGGACGAAGGAGTGAACCGCCAAGACACGAAGACCTCAACACAGCTTGCTGCCAAAATTGCCGGCGAGAGGACTGTCCTTTGATTTCTTTGTGTCTTTATGGGTCGTTTTCGGGGCGCAGGACGGATGCCCCCTGAACCGTCACCTTTGACAGTCCGTTCGTCCACTCACTTGTTTGTGTCTTTGAGTCTTCGTGGGAAACTCCTGCTCGGTCCAAGCCGTGGTCGTCATCGTTGAGCGGTCTTGCGTGCACAAAACTCAAGAAACCGTTTTGTCTCCGGGCTGGCCGATGCACGGCTTATGAGAAGCAACGGCCTGGCAAGAGGGTACGATCCGTCGGACATCGTACTTTCGCTGGGCACGACCGCAGCGGAGTCGGGAGATTTCCTTATCCCGATCACCTTGGCTCCTCTGTTGGTCGCGCCGTGAATGCTGCGGAGTCCGATATAGCCTATTGCTCCAGCCAGCTTCGGGACCTCGTAGAGGGTGATAGCGAATTTCCGGACCACCCTGCATTCAGGACTGTAGGTGGATTCTCCCAGCACGGTTTCTTTGAAAAACACCGCGCTCCCGCGCTCGGGAAACGATCGGATGAAACACACCACGGGTGCGTCCGGACCCCCAAGTTGAGACCAATTCGTCACCGCGCCGCTGAACAGTCCTTTGAGGTCCCCGAGGCTCAGTTCGCTGATCGGATTCCCCTCGTGGACGATGATCACGAGACAGTCCCTGCCCAACTGGGCGGAGACGAGTTGAATCCCCCGTCGAGCTGCCGATTCGGTCTCCTCAGGCTTCAAGGGCCGGGATGCCATGGCCAGATCCTGCTCTCCCTCGATGAGCAATCTGATTCCCTCGGTAGTGCCGGTGGGGGTCACGACGACCGAACTGTTGGGAAACTCCCGCATGTACTGTTTGGCCAGGGAATCCACCACATTTGTCATGGTGGAGGAACCGACCACCGTGACGGGCTTGCCTTCTTGCTGCGCAGATGAGATCGAGAAACAGCCGGCAATCAACACGGGCATGACAAAGATGCAGAGTCTCCAGTTCGGGTGCATAGAGTGCCTCCTCGACAGCCGTTCAACCCACTGTATTGGCTACGGGCGAGTGTGTCAACCGGTTGGGTCGTGAACCGGAGAACGGTGAGCTTGGGGGACAACCCTTTTTCAAAACCACCATGACCGCACGCGGCCACGACCAAGCATGCAAATGCTCCCCCACCGGCGTCTCGACGAGCCGGCTTTCTCTGCGGCGACCAGCGGGAGCCGCACTATCCCAAGAGTTCCCATGAAAGTCTCCCGGGGGAAACCCTTTTGAAAAAGGGTTGTCCCCCGGACCCCTTTCCGAAAACTTTTGAAACATCGGGGGTTCTGGCCATCCAATTAGTTCTCGGGATGTCGGGAGGTGACTTTCATATTTCGTTGTGGCGTCATGCCATGACTGTTCTTGAAGATGGGGGTCCGGGGGAAGCAACTTCTTGCAAGCAGTTCCTTCCCCCGGCAATCTTACCCGTCGAAAAGCGATTTGGAAGGACATGCGCTCGCGCAACGTGTACCGCGCTCTGCCGGCATGCAGACGCTGTGGATTCACGCGGTCAAGGCAGCGCTCTGAGCCTGCGCGATCCGATCTTCGGCCAACGCGATATACTCAGGATCAATCTCGTACCCCACGAAATGCCGTCCTGCGGTCAGTGCAGCCACCGCGGTGGAACCGCTCCCCATGAACGGGTCCAGCACGGTGTCTCCCTCGAACGTGTACAGATGGACCAGGCGTTCCACGAGCGCCACGGGGAACGGAGCCGGATGCCCGACCCGTCGCGCGGACTCCGCAGGGATATGCCATACGCTGGTGGTCGCGTTGAGGAATTCGTCTCGGGAAATGGTGGATCTGCCCGGGGCAGGGCGGTCGAATCGATCCTTGGAGAAGATCAGCACATACTCGTGAAGGTCTCTCAGGGTGGGATTCCCCGCGGACATCCACGAACCCCACGCGCAAGACCCGGTGGCCCCTTTCCCTTTGACCCAGATGATCTCGCCCCTCATGAGGAACCCGAGCTCCGACGCCACTGACGCGACGTACGCATTGAGGGGAATGTACGGCTTGCGGCCAAGATTCGCTACATTGAACGCCACTCTGCCCCCGGGGAGGAGCACCCGGTAGGTTTCCGCGAGCACTCTCTTGAGGAAGCCGCGGTACTCGTCGAGGCTCAGGTCCGCGTCGTAGTCCTTGCCCACGTTGTACGGCGGCGAAGTGACCATGAGCGCAACTGAGTTGTCAGGTAGCTCCTGCATCTGTTCGGAAGAATGGGGGAATATGCGGTCGAGGCACGAGGCAGGCACAGGGCTTGCCGAGTCGTGTCCTGAAGAGGTGCGCTTCTGATTGAAGAGCTTTCGGCTATAGAACGTGGAGGCATCGTGCCCTTCTCGCTTGCCGGTCCCGAACGATTTGGTAGCGGTATTGCGTCGCAAGGTTAGCTCATTCCACGCGGGCAGGTGGGATTCTCTGGGAACGGCCCGTGGGTGGGGGATGGATAGCATCGCGCCTCAACCTTGTCAATATAAAACTTGTAGTTTCACGTATAAAACTTGATTTCCTCATCGCCTTTCGGGGTTATTTCCGCAGTACACGCAATTCAGGGATGGTCCTGGCCGACCCGTCCAATCGTCAGTCCCGCATCCCTTCTCGCGCACTCGCGTTGACAAATCAGGTGCGTATTCCCTGCGATCCTGCTAATCTGAGGGTACCTCGCGGCCGCTCAGATGCCGCGAACTCACCTTGTCCGGTGCAGAGGTCCGCCATGTCCAGTGCCGCGTTCTTGTGCGCCCCGTACGAGCCCATCCCCTCCAAGTACGACCCCACCCAACGTGTCGCGTACCTTCGATGGCAGAAGAAGCTCGGCGATGTGATCCACTACCAGTCCGGTTATCGAGAGATCCCCGTGGACCCGGGATGCGTCGCGTATGCATGCAATCGTGGCAAGATCGACGATTTCCATCTGGGCGAGTACCCGGGCGATTCGCTCGCGAAGTTCGTGGCGCTTTGCGAAAGCTATCCCGGAGAGTACCTCGCCACATGGACGTACGGACACGCGGTTCACGTGGTCTTTCTTGCCTCACGTGCCGAGCGACCCATGAGAGAGGTGAGCGTTCGTCTTGCATGCCCCCCCGGAGGGAGGAATTCGCACCTCGTCGAGGGATTTCTCAAGTGGTTCACCGGTGCCGTGATCAAACCCGACTTGGAGCAACTCCGAGAGCAATTCTCGAGACCGGAAATATCCGTGAAGTGCTGGTTCGCCGCGTTCGGCATAGAAGGCGCGAACGACCTGGCAAGCGACTCGGGGGAGATCTGGAAGGATTTCGAGCGCGCGGCATTGACACTTCTCGCCGGGGATCACGTGGAAGACGACCTGATCGGCAGGGTCAATGCCCGGATTCCCGACGATGACTCCCACTTGACGGAGGAACTCGGCGACCAGCCCGGAGTCACCGCAAGACTCGTGCACAGCGCCGCGTTCGAGCTGGCCGAGACCTTCGGAGAACCGAAGATCCCCGCGTGGCAGGCGCGTTACCGCGCGGCACGCTTCTACTGGGACATCACCGACTGCGAGGACTCCTGCGAGCGCCTCACCGTGGGAATCGACGAGCAGGGACTCGGCACAAGCGCATCCCTTGGGCGACTGCTCGCGCACTATCCCGTGGAGCTCATGCGCGATCCGATCTTCCTCGCCTTTGCGGGAATGGAAGCCGAGGGAGCTAATGGTCATGCCTTTGTGGAGGCCTTTCACTGCCTTGCGGAGGCAGCCCAACGAGCGGGCTTTTCGGTTGCGGTCTTTCCCGAGATGCTCGAATCGAAGTTCCGCAAGGCTTTCGGGATGGAGAGCGAATGGGAAGCCCCCAGATCCGCCAGGGCGCAGGGTTGGGCCGCGGAAGCGTTCGTGGATCTGCCGGGGCTCCTCACCGTGGACACGATGCCCGTGATTGAGCATTGGTATGCAGCGGAGCAGGCCGACGGCTTGCTCGTGCGTGGGGAACCTGACGGGAGCTTTCGGGTGGCCGCGTTCCGAGGCGGCGAGAAGGTGGACATGACCATGGCGGGATTTGCGGAGCCTGACCATGAGCGGCTGTTCCAAGCGGCCCGGCAGTTGCACCCGAGGGGTGTGTTTCCGGCGCTGGGACTTCCGGATCTTCTCGAACCCGGAGAATGGCACGAGGGAGCGTATAGCGGTGAAGCGCAGGATCGCACCGCGGAATTCGATGAAGTGACCAGGCTTCTGTCGGACTTGCCGGAACCGACACCCATCGGCAGCTTCAAGGAGCTCTTGGGGCCTTTCCCGCGAGAGATTCGAAGCCACAGGAGCAGGGTTCAGGGCAGAGAACAACCCCTGGCGATGAGCATCGTCATTCCTGGGTCGGACGACAGGTACCGAGACCTGCTCATGGACGACCTCGGCTGCAGCGGCCTCTTGGCAACCTATGGGCAGAGCCTGCCTGAAGGATCTGACACCATCCGGTCCTTTTCCTATTCAGACCTCACCACTGGGTTGCTGATTCGGGTCCTTGGAGATGTTCCGGACGGCACGTCAATCGCGTGGGACCTCGGCCGGGGCCGGAAGTTCCACTACCGGCTGGACAGGGGTCGGGCCACTGACGAGATGCTCTTCCGCGCATGCGTGAGTCCGCGGTCGGGAGAGCCCGAGTGGGAAGAGAACCCCCTGGAGGGTATCCAGGTGGACCACCCTGCGGTGCAGGACATCGTGCTCGAAAAGGGTGATCGGATCTATTTCCGGCTGGATCTGACCAAGATGTCTACCGTCCAGGTGCGGGAATCGGAAGAAATTGTCGGCTCACTGAAGAACCTCGGATTCGTCCATCTCGGAGACCTCTTCTGTGACGAGTTCAACATGGTCGTGGTGCGGGCATGTGCCCGGGAAGACCGGCAGACTCTGGGTGCGGTCCTGGTTCCGAAATCGGGTTCGCCCACGATCCCGTGTTACGCTGAGCTATCGAGCTCGTTCGAGGACGGGTCTTCTCTGACCACCACCACTCTCCCCAATGCGAAGGACAAGCCCGCGCGGAAAAAGCACGTGCAGATCGTCCCCGTCGTCAAGGGCCGAAAGACCGACGAGAGCTCGGCAAATGAGCTCTGGCAGACTCACCTTGCGGGGATTGAGCGGTTCAGGCTGGCGGGCACCCTCCCCCGACCGGTTGACCCCTCCTTGCTCGGCATGGCCTTGGCTCTCGAAGACGCGGTCGAAGTGGACCGGGCCTCGTGGGATTCCGCTGCCGACGCATGGGATGATGCCGATGATGACGATGACGACGACGACGAGAAGAACGAGAAGAGCGAGTAGGTCGGCATTGCCCGGCGTTGCGCGAATCATCAAGTCCTGGCTGCTGGGACAGGCTAGGTCCGTTCTTGGGGCTCAGATGCGGGGACGGGAGCCTCCCGTACGGCCTTTCGTTGAGCCGCGGCTGCTTCGGCAAAGAACGCGATGACTTCAGCGTGGGATTTCCCTTCGAGCAGCTCGGTCTGTTGGTCTCTGATGCGCCGAACCATCTCCACGGCCTCAATCTCAGTCGTCTGTTCCATGGGTGCAAGCCTCTCGGGGTGAGTGAATCCCTGGCGTCCGATAGCCAAACTCTGCGTTGATTGCCTGAAATTGCCGCACGTTGTACGTCAAGAGCCAAAGCGTCGCAAGTTGCGGTAGTGGATCAGTTTGAGACTTCTTCCACGGGAACGGGAAGGGGGGGCATGGATTTTGCTGATCAATTACCTCACTATAGTTTCGCTCTTCTTGTATTGTCGAGTCCGCGCGTATGGCGCGTCCGGTTGATTTTTTGCAAGCTGTATGGAACGCAGGCCTGCGAGGATATTCTTGTAGAGAAATGGCTCCTTCTGGCCGCAGCGAGCATGTCGG
>JBFMAA010000059.1:0-32877 GCA_040755955.1 Thermodesulfobacteriota bacterium | reverse complement strand
AAAAGAAGAAATCGAACGCTATTAGAGTGCCACGCGTTGAGAATTGCGGGAGCCTTCACCCTCCCCTAACCCCTCCCATCAAGGGAGGGGAATAGCAAGCCCTCTCGTCTGGGGGTTGAGGGAAGGGAGAGCGGGTTTGTGTCTACTTTCACGGTCCCGCGAATTTCAAGGCGCGTGACTATAGCAAAACGCCCTTTCCCCCAGAATTCGCATTCCCATGAGCGCTAAATGGGTTTGCCGTAGATGCGGTACCGTTTGAACGGCTTTGCTCCGCAGTCTTGTTCCAGTTGGTTGATCTCTTCGTTATCTTCAAGGTTCCAGCCGAGTTCTATGTACTCGTATTCCGGTCTCTCCTTGAGGGTCCTGTACAAATAGTCGAGGGCGAGGTACGGCAGGCCGAACTGCCGATACTGTTCCCTGATCCCGAAGAGCAACCCGCGCAGTCCTCTGACGCTTTTTCGGTACAGGAACGTCTTGATCATCCCCGTAAGCCCCAGCTTGCCGTTGAGCCGCTTGAGCACGGGGTTGATATCCGGGACCAGGACCGCAATACCCGCGGGCTCGTTCTTGTAGCATATGAAGAAGACGAAGTCCTTGTCGGCTATCTTGAGGAGAGTGTCCACCATCTCTCCGAATTCGCGGTCGGTCATCGGCACGAACCCCCAGTTGCCGGACCAACACTCGTCGTAGATGCGTTTCACCAGGCCCATGTCCTCACGGAAGCGCCGCATGTCAACGTGCCGGATGGCGAAATCTCCTCTCGAGTTGAGCCGCCGAACGAGTTTTTCCATCCAGGCTTCCTGTTGCCAGTGTTTGTCCACTACGAACGAAAGCAAGTCTTTTTCTTTTCGTCCGCCGGCTCGTTCAATCAGGTCGGGGTAATAGGGCGGATTGTAGGGCATCATGAAGGTGGCCTGGTGTTCGTATCCTGCGGTGAGTATGCCGACTTCGTAGTTGGTGGAAGGGCTAAAAGGACCCATGAGGTAATCCATGCCTTGGCCGGCCAGCCATTGTTCCACAGCGGCAAAGAGCATGCGGGCGACTTCCGGATCGTTCACACATTCGAAAAAGCCCCAGATTCCTGTGCGCAGGTCATGGCGCGAGTTGAAGTTGCGGTCGACGATACCCGCGATTCTCCCGACAGGCTCCTTTCCACGCATCGCCATCAGCAGGATTCGGTCCGAGAACTCCCAGAACGGATGTTTTCCGGGGTCCAGGAGTCTTCGCACGTGCTTCTTCAGTGGCGGGACCCAGTTTGGGTCTCCTGCATGAATTTTCCAAGGTAGATTCACGAAAGTCCTGAGATCAGACCTTCGTTCCACGCGGATAATCCGACTTTCGGGCATTCATTGTCCTCTCGCATGACCCCTAAGTGCCGAAGAAAGACCGCCCATGATGCCACAGTCCGACCGACACCCGCAACCAAAATTCGTCGGGGGGTTTCTGCCCCGGACCTATGGGTGGTTGCCCCTTCGGGTCTTGATTCGGCTGCGGTGAAGTGGTAGATTGACGGCAATAGCCGTTTGCCGCCAAGGATGAAGATTCACCACGGAGACGCGGAGAACACCGGGGAACTCTGAATTGGCTTCCTTGAGGGCGACCTGCACGGAATCCTGCCCGACCGCCCTATTCAAGCGGGAAGAGGGAAATTTCTCTGTGCCCTCTGCGTCTCTGCGGTGAAGTCTTGTGTCGCGACAGCCCAAAGCCCCCTTGACGGAACGATCTCCGTCTCCCCGATTTCAGGAGCAGGCCATGGATTTGAAATACGTAAGAAGTACGTGCCCCTATTGTGGATGCGGGTGCGAGTTTCTCCTTGAGGCGCTCGACGGGAAGCTCATCGGCACCCTGCCTTCCAAGAGCAACCCGATGAACGCGGGTAAGTTGTGTATCAAGGGATGGAACGTGCACGAGTTCGTCCAGCATCCCAACCGGCTCACGAAGCCGCTACTGAGGAAGAACGGCAGCCTTGAGGAGGTCTCATGGGATGAGGCCCTCGATTTCACGGCATCCCGGCTTCGCGAAATAAAGGAGCAGCACGGAGGCGACAGCTTGGCGTTTCTCACCTCCGCCAAGTGCACCAACGAGGAGAACTATCTGTTCCAGAAATTCTGTAGGGCAGGCTTCGGTACCAATAACATAGACCACTGCGCGCGTCTCTGACACTCCTCTACGGTGGCAGGTCTTGCCGCCGCATTCGGGAGTGGCGCGATGACGAATTCGATCCCCGAGATCGAGGACTCCAACTGCGTATTCATCATCGGGTCCAACACCACCGTTGCTCACCCGCTGATCGCCTACCGCGTATACCGGGCCAAGGCCAAAGGGGCCAAGCTCATCGTCGCGGACCCACGCAGGATACACATTGCGTCGATCGCGGACCTGCACCTGAGCCAGAATCTCGGCACCGACGTGGCCCTGATCAACGGCATGGCCCACGTGATCATCGAGAACAATTGGCACGACAAGGCGTTCGTCGAGGAACGCACGGAAGAGTTCGACGCGTTTGCCGCGCTGGTCAAGCAGTACGATCCGGACAGGGTATCCAAGATCACCGGCATATCCGCGGACGACCTCGTCAAGGCAGCGGAAATGTACAGCAAAGCCGACGCCGCGACGATATTGTATACCATGGGGATCACTCAGCACACTCATGGCGTGGACAATGTCAAATGCCTGGCCAACCTGGCCATGCTCACCGGCAACCTGGGTAAACGAGGCGCGGGGGTCAACCCGCTCAGAGGGCAGAACAACGTGCAGGGCGCATGCGATATGGGTGGTCTACCCAACGTGTACCCCGCATACCAGGTGGTGACCGACGAGAACAACAAGAAGAAGTTCGAGGACGCGTGGCAGGCGGAACTTTCCGGGCGGGTCGGATACACGATCATGGAGATGATGCACGGGTTGGAGGACGGCTCGGTCAAGGGGATGGTGGTCCTCGGAGAAAACCCCGTAGGGAGCGACCCGGATGCCAACCACGTGAAGCATGCCCTCGAATCTGCCGAGTTCCTCGCTGTCATCGACATATTCCTTACCGATACCGCTAAGTTGGCTCACGTGGTCCTGCCCGGGGTCTCGTTTGCGGAGAAGGACGGCACCTTCTCCAACACGGAGCGTCGGGTGCTGAGGGTCCGTAAGGCGGTCGAACCGGTGGGCGACGCACGGCCTGATTGGCAAATCATTGCGGATCTGTCCACCCGCTTCGGGCTTCCGATGAGCTACGAGTCACCTGAGGCCATATTCAACGAGATGAGACAGGTCACGCCAAGCTACCGCGGGATCACGTACGAAGCGCTCGAAAAGGGCGGCATTCCGTGGCCTTGTCCTGAAGAGGACCATCCGGGCACCCCGATTCTGCACATCGGCCGTTTCAGCCGAGGCAAGGGCCTGTTCCATGCGCTCGAGTTCCGACCGCCCGTGGAGTTGATCGACGACGAGTACCCGACGCAGCTCACGACCGGACGGTTCTTCCCGCACTATCACACCGGGACCATGACCCGGAACTCGGCTGCATTACACCGTGAGATGCCCGAAGGTCACGTGGAGGTCAACCCCGAAGACGCGGCCGCATGGGGACTCAGAGACGGCGACGAGGCGAAGCTCATCTCCCGCCGCGGGGAAGTGATCACCAAGGTCCGTGTCACGGATGTGGTCAAGAAAGGGACCGTGTTCATGAGCTTCCACTTCATGGAGGCAAATGCCAACGTGCTGACCAACCCCGCGCTCGATCCGATCTGCAAGATCCCGGAATACAAGGTCTGCGCGGTAAGAGTGGAAAGACCGGAAAGCGCCGAGGAAGGCGTGTCCGACCCGGAAGTCGCAAAGGGCTGAGTGCTCCTTTTCGCACATGCGTTCGCGGATCGGGGTCAATTCCGACGGAGTTCCGTAGGAGGCGGTGACCAACGGGAACCGCATCATTCCCGGTTTATCCCGGCCGATGCGGTTCGCTCCGCTTACCGCATCCTACACACGTGCGTCACCGTATTTCGCGGTTCCGGGGACACCATACTGAACCTCTCTAGTACTGCCCGGAAGGAGATCCCGTATAGTTGGGACTCATGTGCTCTCAGAGACGACACGCAGGATGCCTGTCCCACCGAGACTCAGTTCGAGGACTTACGCCGCTTTGTACAGGTCCAGGCATGAATCGTGTATGGTTTCCCCGGAAATTGATATGACTGCTTGACCTTGTCCTTGACAACCGTCACACGCGTGGGATACATCAAGACACAACGGTCCCATCCTCTGGACGCCCAGGAGGCCGCCCTCTCACGGCGGAGACAGGGGTTCGAAACCCCTTGGGGCTGCCAGCATACGCAACTGAAATCAAGCGTAAAGCTAAACGTAGCATACCTAAAGTAGCTTTTAAGATTTGGATTTCGGGCCCCCTAAGGGCCCCTTGCGGAAGTGGACGTGATTATGGGAAGTTCCTTTACGTGATCCCATAAAGATCTAGGAAGCCAGGTGATTTCCATGCCCCAGAGCGAGTTCTATGCTGGCCTTAGCTTAAGGGAACGACTGCGACGCTTTGCTGAACACCACTACGACGTGGAGAACCGCCACATTTCGGCCGATGAGCACGAGATGCTACTCCAAGTGATCGACGCGCTGCCTGACGACGAGGAACCGGAAGCGGACGAATAGTTGAGTGCTTTCCGTTTTCAAGCCCACTGGCGCCATTAGTCTCCAGCGTTTCGCTTACATAGAGTGATTTCCGTTTTCCCCTTATCAAGCTTCATGCGGCCTATCACATCCAAAAGATCGGTATTGCTAACGGAAACGTAAAGGCTCTGCAGATATTTCTTTCGGTTCCCGTGTCCGACGACCATGTCGGCTATCACGGGATGAATCCCGCTGCGCATCGCGATGGTTTTCTAGCAGTGCCCCCTTATCGTAAGTTAACCTTCCTCACTGAAGCAGGTAACGTGCTCACCCGTCATTGTGCTGTTGTCAATCGGTGAGGAACTTGACATCGGAAACATCCCTGTGGTACATAGTATTCACCGCTACTTGCGGTCGGAGGTGCCCCATGGCGAAGCTTTTAGCTAAGCTTATGTAGGCTAAGCCACCGCTCCGAGTCCTTCCGCCTGGCAACAGGGTTGCGTAACTGTGGGGAGGCTACAAAGTCCGCGCAGGGCAGAAATGCTGGAGCGGTTCCTTCGTTACCTCACGAGAGGTCCTCTGAAATTCCGGATACCCATCACGAAATTTCCTGTGGTAGAGAGTATGTCGGGGTCAGGCTTGACATATTGGCATTCGAGCCCGAGTGGAATGGGGTGAACAAAGTGAGTCCCATCGGTGGCCGTCTTGACTCGACCGATGGAGTTCGAGGACTCACCCCATCCTAACGTTCTACTCCCTCACATCATCGCTCCACAGCTCGTCTGTCGCGCGCCGTAGTCCCCGCATATCCGCATCATGTGACGCGGCGTGGTCTGCGCTCGATGGATGCCCGCGGGTAAACGAGCGTTTCTGGCAACAATTGAGAAGCGTGCCGGTCGGGACCAGCAAGCGACGAGGGGGCAAGTCTCGAAAGAGTCCACTGTGAGAAATAGTGTTGTGTCCTCGGTAAACACGGAAATGGAACTTGACGGATCTTCCAACGGGTGGCTATTGTTATTCGGCCGGCCATGTCGGGAGATAAAACGCGAGCAGGAATCCATGACCCAGCCCCCCCCAACCGGTGGAGGATGCCACGTGACCAAGACTGACATACTGGATGAGCTCAAGAAACTCCCCCCGGAAGATGTCCTCAGCATCATCGAGGCCGCATTACGCGGACTTCGTGAAGATCTCGCACCCACGAAGCAGCTGCTTCCGGAAAGAGAACGAAAGCATCGACTGGCCATCGCAGCCGAAGCTCTCTGTGACGATTATGGCACGGATAATGAGTTGACCTCTTTCACCGGGCTCGATGCCGAGGACTTCCATGCGTAGAGGCGAAGTCTGGCTCATCAATCTAGACCCAACAATTGGAGCCGAGATAAGGAAGACCCGGCCCGCCGTGATTGTGAACGAGGATTCGATCGGCATTCTCCCGCTGAAAATAGTTGTCCCTGTTACCGAATGGAAAGCCCGCTACAGTGTGGCGCCATGGATGGTTCAAGTGGAGCCGGACGCCGAGAACGGACTAGAGAAGACTTCGGCAGCAGATGCGTTTCAGGTGCGCTCCCTCGCAGAGCAACGTTTTGTTCGGCGGCTGGGAAAGATTTCCCGCTCGGTGATGCAGGAGATCTCCCAAGCACTCGCCGTGGTATTGGGCATCGATTAAAGGACACCAGCCCGCGTAGCCCGCGTAGGATGGGGTGAACGCAGTGAACCCCATCGATGGCCGTCCTGACTCGACCGATGCGGCTCGCACCGCTTACGGCATCCTGCACGCGTGCGTCACCGTATGTCTGCAACGGACTCCACGTGGAGAGACATGAAAACGGTGCGATACGTATACTGGCAGGACGGGGATATGTGGCTGGGGTACATCGAGGAGTTTCCCGATTACTTGACGCAGGGGGAAACTTTGGAGGAGCTTCAGGAGAACCTGAGGGATATCTACAGTGATCTTTCCGGCGGCGCTATCCCTGGAGTTCGTCATGTGGCTGAACTTCAGATAGCATGAAACGGCTCGAACTTGTCCGTCAGATTGAGCAGAACGGGTGCGTCTTCATCCGCCATTGCGGCAGGCACGATTGGTATCAGAATCCGAGGACCGGAGCCTGTCAGCCGATTTCCCGGCCACAGCGAGATCAAAGAGCATCTCGCCCGCCACATTCTGAGGAAGTTGAGGGGCTGACCAAGCGACAGGTCTGGGCGGCCAAAACCAAAAAGACCGAGCAGCCCTTGGAAGGCGTGTCTGGGGGTGACGCTCAGGGGACTCTCGATATGCAACTTCCTTGCCCTTCGGCACAAGATTCGGGGCACTTGGAACCGAGGTGTCTGCAGAGACCATAGTCCGGATCCGTGTCCCTTCAGAATTACTTGCGACGACTTTCGTGGGCTACCATGAGTGGAAGTAGGGAGAGACCTGTTTCGCGCCCCCGCAGAGTCGGCGGCGACAGGGGAAATTATGGTTTTCGAGCTTGACCGACTTGCAGAGTACTCGGTTGACGCAATCCTGGCAGAGATCCGCAGGGTTGCTGCCGTCGCTGGTAATGGACCACTTACCATGAGTGCATTTGACAAGTTAGCCAGGGTTGCGTCTTCCACGGTCTGCCGCCATCTTGGGAGTTGGCGTAAGGCACTTGAGTTGGCTGGGTTAGAGGAATATGTATCGCGCCAGGGGTGTCGCTATACCGAGGAAGAGTGCTTTGAGAACCTTCTTCGCGTGTGGACGCATCTTGGTCGACAACCGCACTTCAAAGAAATGTCCCACCATCCATCAATCGTAGGCCCGCAGCCATACGTACGCAGATGGAGCACGTGGACGAAAGCCCTGGCTGCATTTGTCGAGCGGGTCAATTCAGATGTGAACATATCCTCTTCTGCATCCGCTGAGCAGCAGGTTGAGTATACCGGTCCTCCGGTAAGAAGCAGAGGCCGGCCGGGTCCATCTGATGTTCGCCAGCCTCCCTTGGGCCTTCGTTTCACGGTACTCCAACGCGATCGTTTTCGGTGTGTTCTCTGTGGGGCTTCTCCGGCAACCACGCTTCGGTGCGCCCTCCACGTGGACCACATTGTTCCTTGGTCGAAAGGCGGTAAGACCGCGGTTGACAATCTACGAACTCTCTGCAAGCTGTGCAACCTCGGAAAGGGTGCAAAATTGGACTGACCATGCCCGACTCATCATTCCAACGAGTCAGTGAATTCAGACGTCGTAGCTCGAATCGAGCACTCACAAGGCCATGTGCCTGACAGAGGGAATCTTCGCTGACGACATCGGCATGACTGATGTGTCGCTTACCGGGTTCCGGGGACACCATACCTAACTTCCCTGGTACTGCCCGGCAGGAGATCCCTGTAGTCGGGACTCATGTGCTCTCAGAGACGACAGGGACGATGCCTCTCCCACCGAGAAGCAGTTTGAGGGCTTATGCCGCCTTGTGCAGGTCCAAGTCATGAAATGAGTATGGTATCCCCGGAATTCGTGATAATCCTCGTATACGTACGATAATGCCTGTTTGCGTACGTATCCGTGATGTCTCTTCTACTCGACCAAGCCGGTTCGGAGTCGTATCCGATCTTCTTCTACGATCCACAGCCTTCCATCGAGAGGCTCCGTTTCGAGGAAGGGAAGCAATCTATTAAGGCACCACAGGAGATATTCCTTGTCCTGAGAATGAACCCGAAACACAATGATGCCAGGGTATTTCTCCGGCGGGTATAACCGAATATCTGTAAAATCCAGATCGAGAGTGACTATTGCCCTACCCTCCTCAAGACAGGTTGCAAGCACTTGTACGTCTGGAGCTCCGCTCAACGCTTCTTCATAAACCGTTGCAGCATCATGACCAGCAGCTATGAGTACCTGAGCGAATTCTCTGAAAAGGTTTTGATCAATCTTGAATTTCATCCGGCACTTCCAGGCATATAGATGACTCGCTCACGAGCCAGTTCAGCAGCGTAGGCGATTACCGCCTGAATATCTGACTCAGTGATGGGTGGATAGCTATCTATAATCTCCTCTCTGGTTATGCCTGCAGCGAGATTATCCAAAATGACGGATACCATAATCCGTGTGCCTCTTATACAAGCTCTTCCGTGACAGATAGTCGGATCTACCGTTATATGATCTCGCCAATTCATGGTGCACCTCTTCAAAAGATCGTTGTCTTATCCTATCACCCGGCTACCAACGCCGCTATCTTACCCTGTGCGTTCTCCACCTGGTCGATATACACCTGAAGGGTCTTCAGGTCTTTGTGCCTGGAGAAGTGTAGGACCTTCGTCACATCCATTCCAGCAGCCTGAGCCTTGGCTACCGCCTCACTGATGGAGGTATGGCGTAATCCGTGGGGTCGCACGGTCTGATTCGGCTTTTTCCCCACGCGCACCATCCGGTAGAGACTCGTGGAAGAGAGCGTGGTGCCCCTAATCTTGTCTGAGCGATGAAAAGTCACGAACAGAGCCCCCTCGAAATCACCGCCCTCTCCAGTAAACCAGAGATTCTGTCGTTGGCTCGGGCAGACTCGGAATCTCTCTTTTCGAGAATGCCCTTTTCCCAGAATCCTTACGGCCTTATTCTCCAAGTCTATGTCATCCATGTCAAGGGAAATAACCTCATTCCGTCGCAGATCCAGGTCATAGAGCAGATGGGGGATATCCGTGGCTCTGTGAGCCCCTTCGGTTCGTTTTCTCTTATGTCTTGCAATTCAGGTGACACCATACCTAACTTCCCTATTGCGGTCCGACATCACATCCCGTACAAGTGGAACTGATGTGGTCTCGCTCCAGGACACGACAGACGAGATGACTGTCGAGCCGGAACACCGTTACAGGGCTCACCAAGGTAGGACAAATCGAAGCAACGAAGCCGGCATGGTGGTTCCCAAAGTCGGAAAGCCGGAAGTTTGTCAAGAGGTCGGGCGCGGGACTGATGGAACCGAGGCTTCCTTGATTGCCTTTCATCAGGGAAACGGATATTTCTTAAGCATGAGGTCTCGTTTCCGGGAGCCCAAGAGTGGTAGGCAGGAGGGATTTCATGAGCCAGGAGCGCCCGAGTATTCCCAAGGGCCTCATCGAAGCATTCTGCCGGAAGCACCACATCCGCAAGCTGTCCATCTTTGGGTCGTATCTGCGCGAGGACTTCGGACCTGAAAGCGACATAGACTTCCTGGTGGAGTTTGACCCCGAACACATTCCGGGGCTCATTGCATTTGCAGGCATGGAGATCGAGCTCTCCGAAATCCTCGGAGGCACAAGAGTGGACCTGCGCACGTTGCAGGACCTGAGCAGGTATTTCCGTGACCAGGTCGCGGCGGAAGCAGAGGTCCAGTATGCGCGATGACGACCGTATACGATTGCGGCACATGATCGAGGCTGCTCAGGAGGCCACGCGGTTCGCCGAGCACAGACAACGCAAGGACCTCGACGAGGACCGTATGCTCACCTTGGCCCTCATGAAAGCTATCGAGATCATAGGAGAAGCCGCGTCCAAGCTCTCTTCCGAGTTGCGCGAAACGTACCCGGAGATTCCCTGGCCGGCCATTCTGGGCGTGCGCAACAAACTCGTCCACGCGTACTTCCAAATTGATCTGGACGTTGTGTGGCGTACGACGGTCAATGAATTGCCGGGACTCATCCAATCTCTCACCGACATCATCGAATCGGACAAATAAAAGCAGCGAATCAAGTCTGGTGTTACCTGCATTCTATACCGGTTCTCGAAAGTAACTTCCGATTCGTGTCAGATCAGGGCTTGTGGGGCGGGCTTTCCAGCCCGCCAATCGGTGGAAACTAACGAGAACCGCGATAAATGAGCGTTGTTCGTTCCGATCCGAATCGCCTCGAGCACGGCCTCGCAAGGCAGGCTTCCTTCGTACCCTTCCACGACATGAGCCGGGTTCTCACCCGAATTGAGCCGGTCCCGGGGTCCGACGAGACCGCTTTCCTCCGCGACGCCAAGCCATGGGCAAGCCCACAAACCAACAACCGGAAAGGGCAACCATATCCCGGCTCGCTGCATGGGTGTCGTCTTCACAGGAGATCCTTCCTTGCTTCTGTACAGCCATCCCGGGGTCGCGCCCGACCACAGAGCGGCTGGGAGCTGGAACCAAAATTCGCGTCCCCTTTCTCGGTCCGCATGAAGACCGAGCGCGGGGTGAGGTGGTTCTGCGCAGTGGAAGAAAGGCACTTTGCGAACTGCCAAAGCTCTTGACCCAGCAAATTCTTCCCGAAAAGACAAGAAATCGAACGTGATTAGTAAAAGGGTTTCCCCCGGAGGACTTTCTGACAAAGGGTTTCCCTCGGAAATCACATTCCGCCGAGAAGCGTCACCGCTGCCATGACTTGGTCCTGATGCTCCGGGGGGACCAATAGGCCGGGGTTCGGCATCGTGGGCGGGAGCAAGGCCGCCACGGCCCACGGTCGAGCCTTTCTGTACGCGGTCAACGCGGATTCGTCCCTGAAGACCGCCAAGATATCGAGCATGTTGCCGTACAGACCTCCCCCATCGACATCCTCTATGATTTGGCAGAACGCGGAGCTTATGCTCACGACCGCCGGAGGGACGAATGCTTCTCCTCCGGCCTCGCAGAGCTGCGTAGATATCATCGAGCGGCACGCAAACGGACGGGATTCGTACACCGAACAACCCCGCTCGTCACGAAACGGGCACGCACTGCCGGGCAAGACCTCATCCTCGGGCGGGGGGTCTCTCCGCTCGATGCAGAATGCCGCCAGAGCGTTGGGGGTGAGTCGGGGTCTGAACCTGACGTAGTCCGCTTTGTGCAGGGCCTTTTGCGTCAACATGTCCCGATCCGTTTCTCCTGCGTGATGGAGCATGAACTCGACTTCTGCCGTGGTCGCGACCACGTTCTGGGTGCAGCAGATCCGGCACTGCTGCCGACATGCTAAGGCAAAGTCTGCACAGACCTCGTCGAACCGCCGATAGAGCCGCGCCAGGATGGCTCTTTTTCGCTCGATACTCACGCCGACCTCCGTGTGGGGACAGGATCTGCTTGCGGCTTCTATCACACATTTCTCCTCGCTCCAAGTCCGTCTGTGAGCAGGTGGGATCACCGTACGGAGAGCGAGAAGCGTGCCGACAACTCCGCCCGTGCCCAAGATCAACGACGAAGCCGTTCTTGACATGTGATATCCTGGTTGAGTATACTTTGTCGAGAAATGGTTGTTTTTTCCAAGGTCTGGATGGGCTGCGGAACTCCTGGTACGGCATCAAGCACTGGAGCCTGATATGGAAGAGGACCTGAAGGATTCCTTGAGACGTCACCTGGGAGAATCATCGGACGGCAATATCGCTCGACTTGAGACGCTATGGCACCAATTGAAGAGCAATAATTTCGTGTATCAGGAAGGGCCATATCCGGCTGGCCATGGCGAACGCCACATCGAGAAGGTATTGCTGAATCTGTGTGATCTGCTGGTGAGTTACGGGGGGAAGGATGGTCTCGCGGCCTACCAGAAGACACAGCTATTCGCAGCCGCCATGATTCACGACGTTGGGATGATGCTCCTGCGACCCTGGGGGGCGGATGGGTCCTGTTCGCAGAAAATGAGGAGTTTACATTCGCATATCAGCGTAATGAGACCTCTCGCAGTTTCGGGGTTGTCTCAGGCGCTGTTCACAGAGGACGACGCGGATTCCATTCTAAGCATAGCGGCCGCCCACTCAGGGGACATGCTGACGGGACCGGCACGCACCAAAATGTCGGAACTGAGGGAGTATTCGAAGGGGACCGGGAAAGGCTACCTTTGTCGATGCGCCATCTTGCTTCGAGCAGCGGATTTCTTAGACCTGGGGCCGGAACGCCTCACTCGTGACGCAAACCGCCAGGAATGGCACGAATCTCAGGAGGAACATTACAAAAAACACGCCACAGTCAATGCTGGCATAGACGCCGGTAACAAAGTGGTAAACATCCACCTTGTCGGGAGAGGTGAGATACAAGTCCCGGGGATGACCAAGCCGATAGAACCGATGGAGCGCGCGCGAATTCTGGACCGCGTGGGTCATGAAGCCCGAGAGACGGTGAGCGCTCTAAATGATTCATTTGACTGGACGGCGGTTTCCTGGCGTGTGCATGTGGATGAGAAGCTTTTCGGTGAGCGCCTGCCGCTAGGTTCCCGTCCAGGATTCTTCAAAAGGATATTCAACAATGAGTTCTCGCGATGGCAAGCACGAAATGGAGAAGAACCATTTGAAGCGGACATGATGGGCCACTCACTCTATGGCAGATTCGTTGATGACAAAGAGGGACTCAACAAGGCTTTTCTTGCCGCATTTGAGCTCACAGGCATGCATTTGAGAGTCCTCCTCCTTGATCCCGGCATCGAAAATCAGCAGATGTGCGAGGTGTATGACGGCCAGCGGGATTCCGAAAGGACGGAAGAGAAAGAACGTTCGATTCTTCCTCTGTGTGACGGCGAAGGCAGACTACCAACAGACGATTGCAGCGGCCGCTCCGCCTTTGAGAAAGGGGACATAATTCAAACTCTCGATGCCCTGCGAGACTGGCTGCCCCGGGTGCCCGAAGGGTCGCGATTGGAAGTGAGGGCGACCACGCGAATAATGTACGCGAGTATGTCCCGGTATGGGAATTCGCTCGTAGTCACGCCGTATCGGACCAAGGGGCTCTTTGGAGAATCTCAATCCTGGCTGTATCAACAGGGGTCGCCTTTCTACGATGCCCACCGGGAGGTCTTTGAGGAGATCTGGCACAGCCGATCCGAGACCACCGTGCGAATGGTGAAGACAGGGACAGGGGATACGGGGTACAATCCGCTTGAATATTTCCTGCCGCCCAGGAATTCCCGGAAACGCGAAAAGGTTTCGCCGTTGGACAATGAGCTGTTTCTGTTGAGCACTCACTTGGACCGAATAAAGGCCGTCTTTGACCATGTCCGGGACTCCAACGAAGAAGTGATTCCTCCCCTGGAGGTTGAAATACAACCTTCTGAACAATGCTCTTTCCACTGTACTCACTGCATCGGGCGACATTTAGGGAGACGAAGAACCCCCCCGGCCGTCCTGGAATGTGACTTGCGGTCCTTGCTGGACTTTCAGGCAGAGGGACGGCGGATCGAGCGATTCCGGCTTTCGGGCCTCTTGGGAGATCCGCTTTCCGAGCAAGGTAGGGAGCTCACTCTTGATTTCTTGACACAAGCCAAGAACGGCGGACGGGCCGTAGGCGTTTTGACTAACGGTTTGGCTTTGGACGACACGTCGGTCGTCGAACGCTTGACGGAAGCCGACTACGTTCATATCAGCCTGGATTCTGCTACGCCAAGAACATTCCGTCTCTTGAAACGGAGGGACTGCTTCGAAACGGTCGTCCAAGGTATTCATGAACTGTGTGGGAAAGTGACGGCCAAGTCTCTACCGACGCAGGTGGGTATTGGATTCGTGGTCACCCAAATGAATGCTCATGAGGTCCAAGAGGCTATCGACTTGGCGAACAATATCCCCGTGAGGTACGTCCGCTTCAAGCCGGATATCAGGGGAATGCATGCTCTTTCCTGGCGGAACTGGAGAGAAGCTGAGAAGAAAATAAAGGACAAGATGGCCACAGCCTCAGTGCGAATCGTGATCACTGACCCGGGGTGGACCCACTATAGAGCACCCGCTGTCAATAGGTGCTGGGCCCAGTTCTTCTACTCGACCATAGGAGCGGACGGAAAACTGTACCCGTGCGACCACCTCACGGGGAATGGAGAAGACGCTAGCCTTGGCGCGCTGGGGTCGTTTGACCAGTTGTGGAAGACGGCTGTGAAAAAGGGCCGAGTAGGAGTCAGGGACCCGGAATGTGCTCTGTGTCCTCCTTTGGGTTGGAGGGTGAATCGTTTTCTTGACCAACTCTATACGCTGTACGACTGCAACGGTTGGGATCTCGTGAAGGAGTGGGTTGACGCGGCGCTCAAAAGTAGGGATCCGGCTTGAAGGGTTCAGGGTTGTGCCCGTGATAAGGATTCTGATAACCGGGGGGAGCGGCTTTCTTGGCGGCAACCTGCTTAAGATCGCGTCTCGGCAATTTGGCGTGTACGGTACGTATCATCGATTCCTCCCGCCTGACAATGGGCCGTGGAAGTGGGTTCACCTCGACATTAGGAACAGAAACGAAGTGGATGCCACGCTGGCGGCCATCAATCCAAAGGCGATCATTCATGCAGGGGGTATTGGGGGAATTGCCCGTTGCGAGGCCGACAAGGGTGCCGCGTACGCGGTGAACGTCGTAGGCACCGGAAATGTAGCCCAAATCGCTCGCAGGCGCGGGATAAGGCTGATCCACGTGTCAACGGATTTGGTTTTTGACGGATTGAAAGGTCACTACACTGAAGATGACCAACCGAACCCCGTCTGCTGTTACGGAGAGACAAAGAGGCGGTCAGAAGACGCAGTATCCAATCTCCTGGAGAACTATTCAATTGTGAGGAGCTCCCTTCTGTTTGGATGGAACAGGTGGAGCAACGTCTCTTCGGGGAGCTTCGCGGAAGGAATACTCCACGAACTGGAGTCCGGCACGCACTATCAAGCCTGTGGCGATGAGTTCAGGTCCCCTTTGTCCGTCGGCATTTTTTGCGAGTGTCTGATGGAGTTCGCGGCCGGAGAAGAGTTGACCGGCCTATACCATGTGTGTGGATCAGAACGCATTTCCGCTTTTGATTTTGCCGCAATGCTCGCCGAAAAAGCAGGACTTGGGCGTGATTTGATCTTGTTTGGGCGATCCCGGAGTATGAGCACTCCTGGGATCGTGCGGCCTAGGGACTGCTCGATGTCGAACAAAAAGGCGGTCTCAGCGCTGCGTACTCGGATTCCCACGATCGAGGATGCGATTAATGAAATGATTTCATCTCGGCATGCCCGCTAACGAATTGATATGAGAGTGGGAGTGCCGGGCGGCATTGCGAAAAGAAGTACGGCGAAAAATCGAAACCCCTTGACGCGACCGCGGGTTCCGAAAGATCCTTTCCGTCTCAAGACTAATCCCGTACGCCTTGGAGCAGAACATGTCACATTGGAGAACCACGCACTCTTCCAAGGTCATCTCGCCGTCCGAGGCCATCGGACAGGTGAAGAACGGGGCTCGAATATACCTGGGGAGTATGTGCAGCGAACCGAAGACCATGATCGAGGCATTAAGCAAGTCCTACGTCGAGGACGTGCAAATGGTGCAGTTCCTCTCCGGACGCGCTGCAACTAGCCTGGCGGAGACCTGCCCGGAACGCTTCAGCCTGAAGACCTTCTTCGTCGGTAGACGGTCCGCGGAGTCCAGGAGGCACGTGGAAGCCGATCACGTGCCGCTGTTCCACTCACAGATACCCAATTTCCTCAGAATGCGACGTATCCCCATCGATATCGCGATAGTCCAGGTGTCGGAGCCGGACAGGTTCGGCCGATTCAGTCTGGGTATCTCGGTCGATACCTCGCTTGCCGCGGTGCAATCCGCCCGGGTGGTGATTGCCCAAGTGAACTCCCGCATGCCCAGGACCCACGGAGACACCGTCCTCACCGAAGAAGACCTCGACTACCTCGTGCCGGCCGAGGAAGAACTCGACGTGCTCCCGGAAGAACAACTGGGCGATCGGGAACGGACCATCAGCCGCTATTGTGCCGAGCTTATCGACGACGGGGCAGTGGTCCATTTCGGCTTTACCGGTATTTCCCGTGGGCTTATGGATTGCTTCACGCACCATCGTCATCTCGGGCTGCACACGGAGATTCTCACGGACCCCCTGGTCGATCTCATCGAGAAGGGTGTGATCGACAACCGAAACAAGAGAATGTATCGCGGCAAGTCAGTGGCCACCTGCTGCATGGGCACCCGGAAAGTCTACGACTTCGTGCACGAAAACTCGGCTATCGAGTTCTTTCCCTCGGACGTGGTCCTCAATCCTTCCTTCATTGCCACGAACGATCGGATGGTTGCGGTGAACCTGGGGCTCCAGGTCGATCTGCGCGGGCATGTCCGGCAAGGAAGCCCGACCTGGACCGCATTCGAAGGCTCAGGAGGGGACCATGACTTCATGCGTGGCGCGAGCCTTGCCGAAGGCGGCCGTTCGATCGTGTGCCTGCGTTCGACTTCTCCGAAGCGGGGGCTTTCGACGATCGTGCCCTCGTTCGGGCCGGACGCGGCGGTCATGATGAATAGGGGAGAAGTCGGCTACGTGATTACCGAATACGGGATCGCCTACCTGGGAGGCAAATCAATCCGGGAACGGGCCGCGGCACTCATCGAAATCGCACACCCGGACCATCGTGAGGATCTCACCCGGCGTGCGAGGGAGCTCGGATATGTGTACCCGGACCACTACTACTGCATGACCGCGAACCCCGCGCTCCGAAAGAGAGTCAGAACCGACCGCATGTTCAAAGGCGGGGTGCAAGGTCATGTGCGTGTGATCAAGCCCACCGATGAACAGATGATCCGAGACCTGTTCTATAACTTGTCGGAGGAGGCGGTCTATTTCAGGTACTTCTCACCTCGCCGAGCAATGCCGCACGCGAACTTGGTGCAGTACGTGAACCTGAGTGAGGACGAGGGACTCTCTATCGTGGTCACTCACGGGCCGAGAGAGAATCGTCGCATCATAGGCGAAGCACGCTACATTGTCGACGCACGGAAGGAATACGGCGAAGTGGCATTCATGGTGGACGAGGCATTCCACGGCCACGGCATAGGCACGTTCCTCTTGGAGTACCTCATCGAGATCGCGAAAGAACGGGGCCTCAAAGGTTTCAGCGCGGACGTGTTGGTTTCGAATCTACCGATGCTCAAGATGTTTCACAGGGTGCCGTATGTGGTTCACAAGAGCGTGTCCGAAGGGGCTTACTCGATTCGTTTCCGTTTCGACGAACTTAAGGCCGGCACGAACGGTTGAACCGAGCACTGAGGCAGGGTTCACGCAAGGAAGACCGCATCGACTGGGCTCCGGGAGACTCAACGGTCGCGGGGCGGGTGCAAATCCCGTTGACAGTGATGCGACCTTCTGGTAATTGTCAACGCGATCTGCACAGAAAAGCATCGGTCCACAGAGGGAGCGCGTCAATGGCACGAGTGCGGTGCATGTTCGTGGCCGTAGGGTTGGCCATCGCAGTTGTTGCGAGCCTGACCGGGCCGTGCCGCGCGTTCTCCCCGGAGGGCCCCCTCCAGGGAGGCACACCGGTCCCTAACGGACTTGCCGCACCTCCCAGCTCGGCTGCGCGAGGAACTCCGTCGGGCCCGAACCTGTTTGCGGGGCTGAACATGAGCACACAGACCATTCTGGAGCGCGCCGGCGAATGGCTCCCGTCGGTGTCCGCGGGTTTCGGAAGCGCGGGAGTGAACGGGAAACGCAGAGGTTCCAACACCGTCGGCACCGTCGGACTGGGGCTAGAAAAAGGTCTGGTGTACGGTGGTCGCATAGGGTACCCGAGCCCCATCTCCGGGATCTCCGTTACAGGCTATTGGTTTCGCAGTCGTTTCTCGGGAGGAAGTAACAGCTTCACCGAATCCGACGGCGTGTTCTTTCACGAGGGAGACGACGTGCGCGCGGAACTGAACATCAAGGTCAAGGTGCTCACCGCTGATCTCGACCCCTCGAGCCTGAAACCGAATCTGCCACGGGGGTTCACTATGGGACTCCGTCTGCAAGGAGCGTGGTACGACGACGAGTTCAGAGTGGACAACCTGACCAACCAGGAACGCGGTTTGCAGCCTTCCGCGCAGCGCAACCGCAGGGTGGTCATGTTCGGGTACGGGCTGTTCGCGAAACTGGATATGAGTCCATTCTTCAGAAGACTTGTGGATGACGGGTATGTGCGGTTTCTGCCTTGGGCAAAGGTGGCCGTTTCCACAGGCCGGTCTCCGGACATGTCCTATCGGGGCCACGAATTCCAGGTGAGGTTGATGGAATCTTCCGACCGAGCCTTCCAACTGAAACACATCACGCCGCAGGTAAGGGCTGATCTGATCTACTCGGCATGGCAGTTCAGGGAAAACCTGGACCGCGCGCTCCCCGTTGCCGCGGGGACGGAACGTATCGACGACGTGGATTTGAGCCTGCTCCAGGTCATGGTCAGTTTGAGCGCCAAGTTCGACTGGCAAGGACTCATTTCGCACATGAGGTAGCCTACCTGCCTCTATGAGGCCCCGTATTTCTTAAGCAGCGCAACGACGTCCCCGTGCCCTCTCAGCGATGCCTCGGTGAGAGCCGTGAAGCCCGTGTGTTCCTTGGCGTTGACGTTCGCACCTCTTTCGAGCAAGACCCTCACGGTTCCGACGTTTCCTGCTCTCGCCGCATCTATGAGGCAGGTCGTCCCGAATATGTCCTCTTTGGCGTTGACGTCTGCCCCCTTGTCCAGGAGCGCCTTTGTAGCATCCACGTTTCCGCTGACTGCGGCCAGCCTGAGGGCGCTCGTTCCGTCGATGTTTGCGGCGTTGGGATCCGCGCCGGATTCCAGCAGCCGTTTTGCGACCCGAAGGTGACCTTTTGTCACGGCCTCCATAAGTGCGGTGTTCTCAAAGACCCCGTCCCGTGCATCCACATCCGCGCCCGCTGCCAGCAGATGCTCCACCACCTCCATGTGGCCTTCTCGTGAAGCGGCCATGAGCGGTGTGACGCCGCTGAAGGCCCTTGCATTTACATCTGCGCCTTTCTTCAAGAGTGCTTTGAGGACCTGGAATTGGCCGGCCATGGCTGCCTTGACGAGCGCGGTCTCCACGACCTGGTCTCTAGGATCGAACTCAGGGTGCTTGTCCAGGAGTCCGGCTACCTTTTCCTGCTCCCCCTTCGCGAGGGCCCGTATGATCTCCGTCGCGCCCAGTTGCTCTTCAGTTGTGATTTCCTTGGACATAGCCACCAGAAGGTCCACCAGATCCCAGTGACCGCTTGCCATGGCCGCAGAGAGAGCCGTGTTGCCGTAATTGTCTTCCGTGTCCAGAGCGCCTGCCGACATGAGCAACTTGACCACCTCGATGTGCCCCTTGTAGCAGGCAAAAAGAAGAGCCGTGTTGCCGGTTTTGTTCTTCGCGTTGACGTCTGCACCCGCGCGGACCAGCTCTTCGACGATTTCGGTGTTTCCGGCCAGGGCTGCCTTCATGGTCGCGGTTTGTCCGAAGCGATTGGCCGCATTGACTCGCGCTCCCCTCTCAATGAGAAACCTGACCACTTCTGCGCGGCCATTGCCGGCGGCCTCGATAAGCGGCGAGTTATCGTCGTCGTCAGCGAGGTCGAGAGTGGCGCCTCGGTCGAGCAGGAGCTTGACGGATTCCAGGTGCCCTTGTCTGGCGCTCTCGATGAGTGCAGTGATGCCCTTTCCATAACTCGCATTTACCTCAAAGCCCGAGTCCAGAAAGACCTCCAGCGCGCCGGTCCTGCCTTCACGCGCTGCCCGGATCATCCCCACGTTTCCTCGGGCCAGTATGAGCTGGATGGGGATCGCTTCCGCAAGCAACCGTTTCTCCATGAGCCGCACCACCTCCGAGTGACCGTACATCGACGCTTCCATGAGCGCGGTATAGTATCCGAGCGCTTCTTCTCTCGGCTTGACCTGCGCACCCGCCGCGAAGAGGCTCGTCATGATCTCCAGGTGACCAGCTCGGCAGGCCTCCATGAGTGCGGTCTCCCCCTTGTCGTTTTTCGCGTTCACGTCCGCACCGGCCGCGAGAAGTGTCTCGACGATCTCCTTGTGTCCCCAGAATGAGGCTTCCATAAGGGGAGTAGTCCCACGATTTCCCCGTGAGTTCACGTCGGTTCCGATGCTGAGGAGGTGCTGAACCTCTTCTGTTTGCCCCAGGGCGCATGCTTGCACAAGGGATTTGGCGCTGGAATCGTAGATTTCGGTCAATGTGGGGACCTCCCTCGGGTGAGAGTCGGTTGCGTCGGCAATGTCCTTGCGGTTCTGGAGGCTTGATTTCTGAGCTGGTGGGTCTTACACTCGCGCGGCAGCGCTGTCGCGAGCGATGTCTCGACGTCGTTCAACTGGGGGGCTGTGAGCCCCAACCCATACTCATTTGGACCCTGGTCGGTCCGCGAGTGATCGGTCGTCTTGCAGGGAGGCCCCCCCTCGGCTCCGAACGGGTGCACTCCGTGCACGGTGCACAGACGCAAGGTCTGGCGTTGATGCGGGGTCCGGCAACAAATCTTCGCCGTCGGGGAAGGGTTTCCGCCGCAATACTCCGGAACCGTCCAAATCACCATGCTGCCGACTTTCGCGTACCTTCGCAGGCCCTTTCCGAAGAGCGGCCCTATCTGTGAGGCTGCCGGTGGGGCAGCGGAAAAGTCTGTGCCTTCGGGTGGAAGCCCGCCTGTCTGCACATCGGAGCGGGGTCACCACGCGCTCAGAATGTATCTGTCATTTGGTCGGTTGTCAAATGCTCGCAACCATGTCCGGCCGGACCCATGGAGGGGCCGGCAGCGCCGGACGGTATCAACCTTTGCCCCAGGGAGACCAGTGAAATGGACGCCATGGACGCGATCTTGAGTCGACGAAGTATTCGTCGGTATACGACTGAGCAGGTGTCTGAAGAGACGGTCACCGCGCTGCTCCGGGCCGCAATGAGTGCCCCAACGGCAGGGAACGAGCCCTGGCATTTCGTCGTGGTCAGGGACAGGAAGACACTCGATGCGATTCCGCGCTTTCACCACCATGCGCAAATGCTCAAGCAGGCGCAGGTGGGCATTGTGGTGTGCGGAGACCCGACTCTCGAGTATCTCAAGGGGAGATGGGTTCTGGACTGCGCGGCTGCGACCGAGAACATTCTCATCTCGGCCAATGCCCTGGGGCTCGGAGCCTGCTGGGTCGGCATCTACCCCGTGGAAGAGAGGATTCAGGCGTTGCGGGATCTGGTGGGTATTCCGGGTCACGTCATCCCCATGTCCATGGTTTCGCTGGGTTACGCTGCAGAGAAAAAGGGCCCGCCAGACCGGTTCCGGATCGAACGCATTCATCTCGACAAGTGGTAGCCTCGCGGGGTCTTGTGATAAGAGTGCGAATTCTGGGGGAGGAGGCGTTTTACTAATAACCTTCGATTTCTTCTTTTTCCGAGAAGAAATCTTCAGTTGAGTAGCTCTGGGAGAATGCCACGCGCGTTTCGTCGTGTGCGTAGAACAAACTGGCCCCGCCATCGGTCTTCATGCGGACCGAGAAGGGTGGACGCGAATTTGGTTGCGGCTCCCAGCCGCTTGGTGGCGGCTCCTGGCTGCCTTTTGAGAATGCGCGATGGTAATACTCATTCCGACACGGGCACCTACGCTCCGCGTGGAGAGGAATGCTCCGCGATCAGTGCCATGACTCGCCGGTGGTTGGTCTCAGGATCGAACAGCTTCAGCACCCTGTCCTTGCCTTTGCGAGCCATCTCCAGCGCGGCATCGCGATCCGAGACCATTCGGGTAATCGCTTCTGCCAGGCCGACCTCGTCCCTCTGACGCACCAGCAAACCCGTTTCGCGGTCTTGGATTACTTCCGCGATTCCCGACACGTCGGTCGCCACGACAGGAACTCTGTGCAGGAGCGCCTCCATAATCACGTTGGGGATTCCGTCTTTCTCGCCGGTGGAATGCACCACGCTCGGCATGATGAACACGTCTGTTGAGCGAAAAAGCTCCGACACCCGATCATGGGGAATGTATCCGGGAAACGAAACCCTGCCGTCCAGACCGAGCCGCGAAGACAGCGCCTTCAGGGTAACTCCTCGCACACCGCTGCCCGCCATGGTCAGTTGGAAATCGAAACCCCGGCGGTGGAGCGCGCTCAAGGCCCGCAGGAGCACGTCATACCCCTTGAAACGAGCGAACCGGCCGAGACTGAGCAGTCTGAACGGCGACCGCATGGTGACCGGTGCGTCCTGATAGCTTCGCAGGGTGTGCCCGTTGTAGATCAGATGGATCTTCTCCGAGAATTCCCCCGCGACGGCTTTGAGGTACGCGACATTGGTCCCGGTGTTGGTGCGCACAAAGGTCGCGTCGCGGATCTTCTCCTCGAGCGCGCCGTCGGGAGGGTAAATGTCCACCGCTCGGCCCGTGAAACTGAACGGGATTCCCGTCAACTTTGAGGCCACCCACGCAGCGGTCGCAGGCCCGTTGGCCCACGGAGCATGTATGTGTCTGATGGATTGCTCCCGGAACTGCCTGGCCAGGGTGAAGCCGCACAGAAAAGCCCAGAGATTCTCGCCTCCCACCTCGAAGGACCGCCAGCGTCTCACCGGGATCGTCTTGAACAGCCACTTCACCGCGGTTCGGTTGTGCTTCCACCAGTATCGGATGTCCGCGGGGAGTCGATGAAGGAAGGGGATACCGAGTCTGGTTATCCTCTTGGACAGCGCAGCCATGTCCGGGGACAGGGACCGGCGCAGCTCGCCGTACAGCGTGAACACGCTCATGGGAGCCCCCATGTCCCAGAGGTCGGTCACCTCCCGGAATATGAACGTCTCCGAGGGCTTCGGAAACCAGAGCAGGACATACGCGGTCTTTGGGATGTTCATGTGGTTTGGCTGATCGTCATTGATTCGGGCGCGCAATGGCCGACGTCGCTAAGGGGTGTCCCATAACAATCCTATCAATACACATGGCCCGTGGCCCTTGCAGAATGCTCCCCCTCACCCTGCCCTCTCCCGCCTGGGGAGAGGGTTTCCGAATTCCCCTCCCCTCGTGGGTGGGGGTTGGGGGAGGGGGATAACTTCCCGAAATGTCGAAGACTGTTGTGGCCGAGTTATGGGGGTAGGAGGGGATTTTCGGTGTATGACTTATTTCCGTACAATCGCTAAGCAATGGAAAAGCCTCCCTCTTCCGATCCCCAATCCCTCTCTTTGCGCGGTCCGGTCCACGTGGTCGCTCCGTTGCCGAGAAGCTCCTCAAGTCTGGCAACCAGTTTCCGGTTTCCGCAGAAATCGCCCCGGGAGATACGCTCGCGAAAGAAGGCCAGTCGGTCCTCGAATGTCTTGAGTGTGGCCTTGGTGGGATCGCGATCCAGCGAATAGTCGCCATACCCGAGTTTCCGCAACATACAGGCATTGAAGAACTGCTCGTACGCGAAACGTATCGGAAACGAGAAGACCGGCTTGCCCAGATAGAGGGCCTCGGAAATGACGTTGTGCCCTCCATTGGTAATCACGTACCTGCAATGGGCCAAATCATGCAGGAACCGCTCGCGGGAGGGTTTCTTGAATTCCAGATTGCCGCAGCTCGGCCGATCACCCAGGCCGTACACAACGAACTGATGAGGCATGTCCTGAAGCGCGCTCACGAGTCTCCCGAAGGTGGGAGAAGTCTGATACACCAGTACATGGTCTCCGTCGGTCGGACCCATCCCCTGCACCTGAGGGCTCAACAGCGGGGGAAACACCTCCGTGTTCGACTGGTCAATCGGCACGCACGGGAAGAAACAGTTGACAAAGTACCGGTCCGCCCTGCTGAACATATTCTTCAGGGGCAGACTGAACAGTAGACGGCTCACACTCTGCCCCCCGGGCTTCAAGTGCACGCATTTGGAGAGGAAATGCTGGTTGTCTATGCTCACAGACGTGATCCCGAGCTTCCGGGCCACCATCGGCGAGAAATACTCGTACGCGCTCAGCACCAAGTCCGGCTTGAACTCCCTGATAATCCCGGAAACGCGCTCGACGGTCTTTCTTCCGTCCAGGATTACCCCTATGCCGTTGCGAATCGTGGAATGGAAATCCACGCGGTTGTTGTAATAATGGGTGGAAGGCATGGGGACCTCTTCCACGGCGAATCCTTCGCGCCGGAGCCCCAGGGTTCGTCCGCCGCCCATAAACAGGAATTCGTGGGTTCTCATCTCCCTGACCACAGCCACAGCTTGGGTGAGGTGTCCCAAAGAATCGCCCATTACTCCGAACAGAATTCTCGCCACGCGTATCACTCCATCAAGGTATCCTCTATCGGAACGCCTTGAGCGCAGTCACTGCTGGTCTCATGCACGGGACCATAGTGTGTGGGGAACCCGGCAGGTCCAGAGCCTCTCGACAGAGTCGTACCGGCCGAAAGGGTTGTCAACCCCACCTTCGGTCCGTCGTTATATAGTGGGAGCCGACCATCCGTGCAAGTCTTTTCTCCGCGGCGGGAGAGGCGCGTGCTCATCGGACTTGACGGGGTCCGGGCGCGTGCAGCACTCTCTTATGCGTTCGCGGGACTGGGACCACTGTGCACTACTGAGGCCGGAATTCTTCGCGGTCGCGGAGATTCATCAAGGGAACTCGCTTCATCACTGGGCCTCGTTTAGGTCCGGCGGACAAGATGGCGGGCGTTACGGGACTTCTTATAGTCACGCGCCTTGAAATTCGCGGGACCGTGAAAGTAGACACAACCCCACTCTCCCCTCCCTCAACCACCAGACGAGAGCGCTTGCTATTCCCCTCCCTTGATGGGAGCGGTTAGGGGGGTGAAAGTTTCCCGCAATTCTTAGCGCGTGGCACAATATGACCAGCCAGCCCGCCACGGGAACACGTGCGGGCCGAGCAAGGTCCGCGCGATTATTGGCCGCGACTCCCAGCCGCTCCGTGCATAATTGCACGATCCGCCCGGACCGGTGCCATTTAGACCCTGCCCGGTACGATTTCCGCTCGCCCCACAACATCATAATTTTACGCAACAAATGTCGGGTTTGGGCAGGGGAGAGTGTGCATTTTCGCACTAATCACGGGGCCTGCCGGCACTGCGCCACCCGGTGGGCAAACGTCGCACTTATCCCGCGAAAGGCATACCAGGCAGGCCGGGGGGGATGCGCGCGGCAACACTGACGCGAAGGCATGGCTCTTGCATATAACCCCACCTGACAACGCGCGGACAAAATCGTGCTCATGCCCCTTCAAAAGGGCTCACCGGGATGGAAGCGCGGCTTACCCAGCCGCACAGACTACTTCACAGTGCGGCTGGGAGCCGCAACCAATAATCGCGTCAACCTTTCTCGGCCCGCATGGAGCCCGATGGCGGGGTGGGTTGGTTCTACGCACGTTCAAACCGGGCATTGCCATGGGGGAAGCACAGCCGTTTGCCCCGTAGCTGAAGCGGATTCCGACAAGAAATCTTCGCTGCCTGCGAGGATTCTGAAGGATAGTACAGGGGGACGGACCGACATGGATGCAGCCGCTCTTAGTGATCTGCGGGAATTGCACATCGTCGCGGTTCTGCTGAGCAACCACCGGTCCGGATTACCAACGCATCCAGCGTCACACCTCGCATTCTCCGCGGGGTGCGCAATGCAGCGCCTCATTTTCGAGGCCAAGGGGGACTGTAATGAAGACCGGAGCTATCGTGTGTGCGAGTCTGTTCGCAGCATTGTCGGTGTTCCTGCCCGCGATGTCGTCAGCCGAGCCGGGTGTTGATCAAGGCATTCGTATCTGGGGCGCGGGTCTGTTGAGCACCGTGGTCGAAGGGTATTCCAAACAGTATGCCGGTTCGGCTCCCGGATGGGACGCCTCAATGATCGGTGCCACTACGGGAAAGGGGTTTCGGGCGTTGATAGAGGGGGAAGCCGACCTCGTCATGGCGTCACGCCCCATGACCGACGCGGAGACGGGGGCTGCCGCGAGCAAAGGCGTACAAGTGGTTCACAAGGAACTGGGGAGAGTATGCCTCGCAGTCGTCACCAACGCGTCGAACCCCGTCGAGAATCTGACGTTGGAGCAGCTCCGAAAGATCTTCACCGGCCAGGTTACCAACTGGAAGGATGTCGGAGGGAACGACGAGCCCATCGTGGTGACCACTCGTGCCGTGCCCGACACCGGAGCCGGAGTCATCTTTCAGGAGAGGATTCTACGCGGCGCGGCATATGCCCAGGGACATGTGGTCATGGACAGCTATCGGCGTACCGTGCTGACAGCGTCTGAAAAGCACGCGATCGGGTACATTCCCACCTCGAGCATCTACTTCGGCGTCCGATGCCCGAAAGGGGTCAAGGTCCTGGGGCTGAAGTCGGACGACCGGGCTGAGCCGGCCTTTCCGGATGCCGGTGTGGTCCAGAAGACTGAATACCCGGTAACTATTCCATTCTACTACTACTGGCGCGAGGGGACCCCGAAAGGCAAAATCGCTGCCGATTTTGCCGAATTCTGCGGACGCATCTGTGCGAACCCGGACCACCACAAAGCCGTGGCAGCGACCTCGCGGTAGGGTCCGAGCACGCGCATGGCCGGTCACGCCACCGGCCCGACGGCCGGAGTCCGTGGCCGGGTCCCGGAAGGAGGCTCCATCATGAACTGTAATACACCAAGCATGATAAGCGACCAGCAAGGTCTTCCGCTCTCTGCGGCCAAGAGGCCACACCCGCCTGGAATCACTGCGATGCCGGGCGGCCGTCCTGTCCACGTATTGCTGATGGATGATGATGATGCGATAAGAACGCTGGGAAAAGAGGCACTAACCATGTTGGGGTGTCGAGTAACGTGCGCTGACGATGGAGCTCAGGCCGTTGACGCATACCGGCAGGCAGCCGCGGCAGGAAGCCGATTCGACGTGGTAGTGCTCGATTTGTGGGTTCCGGACGGGATGGACGGGCACATGGCGCTACAGCGGCTTCTCAAGACCGACCCGGATCTGAAGGCGATTGCCTGGACAGGTCGCCCCGGGGAGCCTGAGCTCTCCGAGTACCTGAAGCTGGGCTTTCGAGCAGCAATCGCCAAACCTTGCACCATGAAGGAGCTCGCGGAGGTTATCACACACGTCCTCAACCAGTAGCCCCTTACCGATACGCCTGATGTCTGTCCGTTGCCCTGAATGATGTGCCGGAAGGATGCGGCGGCTGACCCGCGCTGCATCACCGGCCGCTTTTCATGACGGATGCGGTTCGCTTCTCCCTCGCCCCACTGGAGGCTTTTCTATAATTGGCACGGTCGCTTACGGCCGCGAGACCACAAGGCGCCCGAGATTCCCGCAATTCTCACGGAGGGGCACACCGGGGCGCATACCTCAGAGTCAAGATAAGGACCTTTTGTGTTGTCAGCGCTCCGACCTTTGTTCCCCCGCGCTAAAGCATCCGGCTACTTTCAGTGACCCCTGCGGGGCTCGGGAGCCGTCAAGTCCCGGAGGGACGAGTGAGAGCAGCCGGGCCTTTCAAGGCCGGGGCATCCGGGAAGGTCCTACTTGTTTTGATGCGTATGGGGGCACTCCCTTCCCTGCGTCTGCCGACTGGTGTACACTCCGACCATGGCACCGCTCGTCGTCTTTGTGCAACTTCCGCCTCCGAGGTTCGTGTTCCAGGAAATTCCTGCGAACATCCCTTTGGCCGCGGGTTTTCTCGTGACAGCCTTGAACCGCCGGCAACCAGGCCGCTTCGAGAGCGTGATCGTCCCCACCCACGTGGTCGATGTGCTCGCGGATTCAGGACTCGCGGACTACCTCGCAGACCTCAGACCACACGTCCTGGCCTTGAGCCTCTACGTCTGGAACGTGCAAAGAAGCCTCTATCTGGCGTCCGCGGTGAGAAGGCTCTCCCCTGAGACCCGCGTCGTGGTCGGCGGACCTGAAGTCACACCTGACAACCTCTGGGTCATGGAACACCCCGCGGTCGATGCAGGCGTCTTCGGCGAAGGCGAATCCCGCATCCTGGAGCTGCTCGGCACGGTGCTGCCGGGGAACCGGACGGGCAAGATGACTGTCCCGCCGGGCAACGTCAGTATCTCCCCCATAGCCGCTAACTTGGCGACAGCCGAATTCGACATTTCAGGCAGTTATCCTCCTCCCCCTACCCCGTCCCTCGATGGGAGGGCGATCCGGAAACCCTCTCCCCTGGAGGGAGAGGGAATGGTGAGGGGGGAGGATGATGAGGCAACGCGTGCTCTGAAGTCAGCGCCTATGAGTATCTCCCCCACAGGGGCGGCCGGCATGCACGGCCAGGTGAGCATGCGCACGGACAGGCCGGCTTCTCCACTCGGCAAGATGGGTCTGCCCTCGGGCAGGGCAGATGTTCAGTCCGGAAGAGTCGGGATGTCCGCGGGCGGGCGGGCTGACGCTCACCCCAGGCTTTCCGGCCCACACGAGACGGTGCGTGTACCCCCGGGCGGGATACCCACCCGATCCGGCAAGGTCGGTGTGTCGAAAGGCACGATGCCCGTTGCGCCCGACAGAGTCTCTCAGATACCGGCACGACCCGCGGGGCCCACGCTCCGGCCCGTGGACCGTTTCATCGCCGGAGCGTTCGTCAAGACCGATCGCGGGATCGTGGTAGACGCGGGTCCGGCCCCGTCGTGGGACCTGAGCCTTGGTGATGATCCGTATCTCTCCCGTGCAGTCGGCCCAAGCCTCGACGGAACCCTGTTCCTGGAAACCCTTCGGGGGTGCCCGTTCAAATGCGGATACTGTTACTACCACAAGGCATTCCCGGGAATCCGACACCACCCGGAGGACTCGATCGAGCGTGTGCTGGACATGGCCTACTCGCAGGCGTCAGACGTCCACGAGATCTACCTGATGGACCCGAGTTTCAACGCGGCCCCGAGGTTCAGGAAGCTCCTGAGCGGCCTCGCTCGTCGGCGAACCCAAAGAGACGTGGCCCTGCACACTGAGCTCCGCTCGGATCTCATCGACCCGGGGGATGCCGCGGCATTCGAGGTGGCAGGACTCAAGTCCGCCGAGGTAGGCTTGCAGTCCAGCGACCCCCAAGTCCTCCGAACGGCCGGTCGAACCTCGGACCCCGACGCAATTGCCAGAGGCGTGAGGTACCTCAAGAATCGCAACATCGATGTCACCACCGGCATCATCCTCGGCTTACCGGGAGACTCGCCTGAGGGGTTTTCCGCGACGCTCGCATGGCTCCAGGAAAGAGAGGCCTATTCGGTAGTCCATCCCTTTGTGCTCTCCGTGCTGCCGGGAACCGACTTTCGCTCCCGCGCCTCTGAGCTTGGACTGACGTACGATTCGCACCCGCCGTACTATGTGCGTTCCACCGCAAGCTTCTCCCGTGACGCGTTCCGTGATGCCCTCCGGGAATGCGAGGAGACCTTCGACATGGAGATCGACCACATTCCCTTGCCCTCTCTCGTGGACCAGGGGCCTGGAGTCGTCTCCGACCCCGACAGGGCCTCCTATGTGAGCAAGTGGATACTCGACCCCTCGGATTCACCACGAGCTCGGAAACTCGTCGAGACGGTGGCCCGGAAGGCGGCCGACCCGTTCACGTTCTGGTTCAAAGGGGCAAAGGGCTCTGCCGCGGAATCGCAGATGATCGACCTCATGGCACGGTTCTGTGCGCTCAACCCCCACTGCGTCGTTCGGGTCGTGCTTGAGTTCGAGGAGCTTCCTGACCCGAGGTTCTTCGGCAGAGCCGTGAATGCGGCAGTGCATCCCGGGCTGTACCTCAACCGCTACTATGAGCCTCTGCTCGGTCACGACGAGGTGATATCACTCGATTTCACGTTGATGGTGCCCTTGGAGCGAGCGCGACTCAGGCGGCAACTCCTGGAGGAAGAATACCTTCGTCATGCGGCCATCGTTTGCGACGTGGGCAGACCCTTCGATGTGGACCTCGATGGCATCGAGTTTCCGATTCTGGTCTCGTGCGAAGTGGAGCTCACCCTGGCGGATGAACTGCTCGGCCTCCTGCTTCGGCACGTGCGTGACCGCGCTGACGAAGTAAGGTTCAGGCGCGGGGAACTGGCCGCGAAGTGGGACTACCTGACTCGGGAGTCTCCGCGGAAGGTCGAGTTTTCCGAACAAATCCTGCGCACTTGAGCCCTGCTTGACTTTTGCGTGAAAATCAGATATGTTACATACATCGAAACGGCTCCATTGAACGGTTATTGATCCATTTGCAAGGACGGGTTTGTCGCTGACATGAAATCGTGCAAATTTCCAGGTGAGGTGCCGACGGCTGTTCCTATCCTCCCTCTGAGAGATATGGTCGTGTTTCCGAACGTAATGATACCACTGTTTCTCAAAGGATCTCGCGTGGTCAAGCTGGCGGAATCCGTGGTCGGAGTGGACAACCTGGTGGGACTTTTTTACCAGAAGGGGCGGACCCGAACCGACAGCCCAAGAGAAGAGATCTCGACGGTCGGGACTCTCGCGCGGATTCAGCAGGTGGTGCGGCTGGAATCGGGCGGCGTGAAGGCCGTCGCGGACGGCTTGTGTCGAATCCGGCTCAACAGGCAGATTCAGAGCGAGCCCTATGTCCTGGGAGAGGTCTCCATCATGGAGGAACATTGCGAACCCGGGGAACTGCTGGAAACCCTTGTGCGAAGCGTTTCTGGCTTGTTCAAGGTGGCCCTGTCCGCGGGGCGCCCCATCAGCGACCACGCCATCGCCCGCATCGAACGGGCTGATACCCCGGGAAAGCTTGCGGATCTGATCGCCGTGTACCTTCCCATGAAGGCAGCCGTGAAGCAGACCCTGCTGGAGACCGAAGACCCCGTGGAACGACTGCGACAGGTGTTCCCCTATCTGCTCAACGAAGTGGAAGGCCTTCACCCAAGGCCCCATCCCGCGGAGGAGATCGACTCGGCAATGCACGCGACCAGGAGACACAGAGAACAGAGTCTTCGGCAGCAAATGCGGTCCGTGCAAAGGGATGTGAACTCCCAGGACGACCCCCACGCGTCGGAAATCCGGGATTTCGAGCAACGGATCCGTACCTGCGGCATGCCCGATGATGCAGTCGAAGTCGCGACCCGGGAACTCCAACGGCTGGAGCGGATTCCGAGCCACTCCCCAGAGTATACGGTCTCCCGCACATATTTGGAGGTGCTTACCGGTCTTCCCTGGGTGACCTCCACGGTCGACAATACGGATATCAAGAGGGCGGAACGCATACTCAACGAAGACCACCACGCCCTCGAGAAGGTGAAGGAACGCATACTCGAGTTCCTTGCAGTTCACAAGCTCAAGAAGACCGACAAGGGCCCGATACTCTGCCTGGTGGGACCCCCGGGAGTAGGCAAGACCTCGCTGGGGAAGTCGATTGCCAGGTCGCTGGGGCGCAATTTCATCCGTATGTCGCTGGGCGGGATGCGCGACGAAGCGGAAATTCGAGGTCACCGCAGGACCTACATCGGCGCCATGCCGGGGCGGGTCATTCAGGAGATCCGGCGCTCAGGAAGCATGAACCCGGTGTTCATGCTCGACGAGGTGGACAAGATCGGCCATGATTTCAGGGGCGATCCCGCTTCCGCATTGCTGGAGGTGCTTGACCCGGAGCAGAACCACGCGTTCGTGGACCACTATCTGGATGTCCCCTTTGACCTGAGCAAGGTCATGTTCATCGCGACCGCGAACCAACTCGATCCCGTACCCGCGCCGCTGAGGGACCGCATGGAGGTGATCCGTATCCCGGGGTATACCGACGAGGAGAAGGCCGCAATAGGGGAGATGTTCCTCGCTCCCAAGGCATTGGAAGAGAACGGGCTCGGAGAGTATTCCGTGAACTTCACCGACAAGGCGATAGGGTACGTGGTCCGGGGCTACACGCGAGAGGCGGGAGTCCGGGAGCTCGAGAGGAAGATCAACGGGATATGTCGAAAGGTTGCCCGTGAGATCACCCAAGACCTGCCGGCCCGTGAGCTGATCGAGCCGGAGACTGTCGAGGAACTGCTTGGGCCTCCCCCCTTCCACAGGGAGCTCGCGGAAGAACAGGACCAGGTGGGGATCGCCACGGGACTTGCCTGGACCGAGACGGGCGGCGACATCATCTTTGTTGAGGTGACCGGATTCAAAGGTGGCGGCAACAAGGACCCGATCATGACCGGAAGCCTGGGTGACGTGATGCGGGAGTCAGCCAGAGCCGCGATCAGCTACCTGCGTCACTCCTGCGGGCTCTACGGGGTGGATGAGACGGTCATTGCGGCCACAGATCTGCACATACACGTGCCGGCCGGAGCGATCCCGAAAGATGGGCCGTCCGCGGGGATCACGCTCGTGTTGGCGCTGGCCTCCTTTTTCATGGGAGTGCCTGTGCGCAGGGACGTGGCCATGACCGGTGAGATCACCCTGAGCGGCCGAGTCCTTCCCATCGGCGGAGTGAAAGAGAAATTGCTCGCCGCGAGACGAGCCGGCGTCACGGAGGTCATAATCCCGGCAAAGAACGAACCCAGCCTGCGTGACCTCCCCGAGTACGTGATGGAGGACATGAAAATCCACTTCGTCAACCATGTAGGGGAAGCGATTCGAGTCGCACTTGTCGCAGAAGCGGACGCGGCTCGCGTCGGCTCCGCCTTCGAGGAAGACCCGGTCCCCTTGTTTGGCGGCAAACAGCAGGAATACGTCTTCAAGACCCCGAGGCAAGGCGCGTAGACTTCCGCGTTAAGACTCTGCCTGAAAGTCTTCCGGGGGAAACCCTTTTGA
>JBFMAA010000058.1:0-32970 GCA_040755955.1 Thermodesulfobacteriota bacterium | reverse complement strand
CCATCTTCAAGAACTCTTGGGATAGTGCGGCTCCCGCTGGTCGCCGCAGAGAAAGCCGGCTCGTCGAGACGCCGGTGGGGGAGCATTTTCATGCTTGGTTGTGGCCGCGTGCGGTCATGGTGGTTTTTCAAAACGACGGCTGGGAGCCGCAACCAAATTCGGGTCCACCTTTCTCGGCCCGCATGCAGACCGATGGCGGGGCGGGTGCCGCGCACTTTGGTATCTCAATGATGTCACGGTGCATTTCTGCAACCCGGGACTGACGTCCCGGGCTACTTTCTTACGTCCCTGGGGGACTGAACGTCCGCCTTTGGAGCCCCGAGGGGCGGCAGATAGTAGCCCGGTGCGTAAGCCCCGGGAGCCCCAAGCAGTGAAACGGGTGCAAGCCCTCCCAGGGCCTCATTATTCCGCTGGGTTATCCGAAACCAAGACGCGCTGCACCCTGTCGGGGCGGGGTGGTTCTGCGCAAGCGAAGAAAAGGCACGTTGCTTTGTGGTTTATTCTTAATGTGTTCACGTTACCCTACTCCTCATCGAGTGCCGGCCTTGCTACTGCTCGTGTCAATCGGTATGTCGGGTATATGGACGACACGAGGCACACCGCCACGGTCAGGAGCAGGATCTTGAAGAATATGCCGAAATCGAGCGAAATATCGATTGACCACCCGAACGAACGATAGTTGATCGCATACACGATGACGTAGGTGAGCACGGTCCCGGACACCGAAGCGATGAGGAACGCGGCGCATCCCATGATGAGGCCCTGAAATACGTACATCTTTGCCATTTCGCGTGGGGTAAGCCCCAGGTAACCCATCACCTTGAGATCCCTGGCGCGTTCCATCAGAATTGCCATGAGCGCGGTTGCCACGCCCAAAAGTGCCACCATCAGCGTGACCGCCTTCAGATTCGCAGTCGGCGCGAAGGTCTTGTCGAATATCACCATCACCTCACGTCGCATGCGGGCATTGGAGACGATGGCCTTCCCCAGGTCGGGGAACTCCCGGGCAACGTCCCTGGTGACCTGCTCGGGAGAAGCGCCGGGCCGGAGGAACATCGCCACGGACTGCACTCTGGTGTCCTTCCAGAACCGCTCGTAGATCTCCCTGTCCATGTGAATGGTCCCCTGATCTGAAGAGTAATCCCGTACGACCGCGGCAATTGTGAACCGTCGGGCTCCCTCGGGAGTCTGGAGCTCCACATCGTCTCCCGGACGCATCCCGAAGCGAACCGACAAAGACTCGGACACGAACACCTGACCGGCTATCAGCTTGTCCCATGCCCGGTCCTTCCCGGCAAGGAACACCGGTGACGAAAAGCGGCGTAGAATGCCCCCGTCTATGATTCTCAGCCTGACAGGGCGGCCGCGCAGTTCCACGATCTGCATTGAATAGCGTTCCACATGGGCTACGTTAGGATTTCTCCGCAAGAACCCGACCAGCGAATCAGGGAGCGAATGTCCCCATTTGGTCGTGTCGGGCGAAATGTACAAGTCGCCGACCAGGGCCCGGTCCAACCAGAAGCCGACCGACTCCCGAAAGCTGTGGATCATCGTGTCCACCCCGATCGTCATGGCCAACGCGCTCGCCAAGGCTGCCACCGCCACGCTCGTGCGACTCAACGACGCGCGCACCGTGGCCGCGGCAAGATACCCCGACACAGAGCCGACCACAGCCTTCAACCACCTGCCGACATGGAGGGTCAGCGGCGACAACAGCGGTGGAGTCAACAACGCAAACGCCAACGTGACCCCGAACGCGGAGCCGAAACCCCAAAACACGGAGAACCGAGAAGCCCACGCTGCCGCCAGCGAACAGATCAGGCAGAACACTCCCCACACGAAGAGCCGGCCTTTCATGCCGTGGGCTCGGTCTTCAATGGTCCTTCGCTTCATCCCCAATATGGGAGGCGTTGCCGCAACCTCCCACACGGGAAAAGCCGTTCCCGCAACAGTCGCGGCAAACCCGACAGCGAAGCCTCGAATCAAGATCGACGCGGTGAGCGGCACCCCGCTGACCTGCACCTGGAAGTAGAGCTCGCTGATCGTCCCGGAGACCCGTTCCATGCCCAAGAGCGCGACCAGGTAGCCGAAACCTACACCAAGCAGGCTACCGACCGCGGCCAGGAGCAGCGACTCGCAGACGAACGCGGCTACAAGGCCGTCGCGATGTGCTCCCATGGTCAAGAGCAACGCCATGTCTTCCCGCCTCGCAAGGACCGAAAACATGGAGAAATTATATATGAGAAACACCCCCACAAATACCGCGAGAAGACTCATCGCCCCAAGGTTGAGCTGAAACGAATAGAGCATCGCTTCCAGAGCGGACTTACGCTCGGTCCGATCGGTGAGCCTGAGACCCGGCGGGAGTCGTTGAGCCAACTGGGCTGGGTCGCCTGTCACGATGAGGTCGATGCGGTCGATTCTGCCGAGGCGTCCGAAAAGCTCCTGCGCGGTCGAGATGTCCACCACCGCAAGATAATCTGTAGCACCGTCTCTCTGAGCCCTCGCGCCGACTGCAGACCTGCCAAGTCCGACGCGATCATCAGTTGGGGTTCCCGGTCGCGCCGCGTTCGGTTCGTTGCGTCCGGGTAGTGTCCCCAGGACTCGCATCTTCCTCTCGACTCCCGCGACCAACGCGGTGAGGATCTTGCCCGGCACCAGTCCGTACCGCTCCTTGAGCTGCACAGAGACGTACACGCCCGGTGGCTCACCCGCCACGAACTCGAGCAACGATCCCCCGGCTTGCCCGCGAGGTCCCAGATTGCGGAATTCCCCGTCAAGAAAGGGATCAATCCCCAGGAATCGCACCGGCTTGTCACCGGTCTCGACAGTGGGAGCGATCACTTCCAGAATCGGCGCGGCAGCCTGCACCGCGGGGTCCGTCCAAATATCCGCGAACACCTTCTCGTCGATGTGGGCATACGAAGACACCACCGAATGGGTTGCGCGACCCGCCAGGAAATCGACCGTCGAGGCCAATGAGGAGAGCGCGGAACCATTGATGAGCTCGACCGCGACCACGATTCCCACTCCGAGAGCGATCCCGGTAAGGCACAGCATCGCGAGGACGCGGTGGTGCCTGTAATACCTCAGATTGAAACGGAGAAGGGCAGAAAGCCCTTCCAATGAATCGCTCCGCGTCAAGAGACGATCTCCTTGCGGCGCTCACTTTTTGGGTTGAGCTGTTGAGTGCCGAGGGCTATTGTGTCACATCACGGGACCGAAGCAACCCCCCCGGGAAACGGAATGGAGGAACCTCCATGAAGAAGCGGTCGAGCCTCGAGAGAAAGATGCTCTCCTATTTCGGGTTGATAGCAGCGGCGTCCTTGATGATCACAATCGAGTTCGTGTATGCTATACACGGAGCCACGCCCGAACCCGGAGTATTCTCAGATCCTTCACGGCTTGCGGCAGACACCGGCAGACATCTTATCGAGGCCCTCGATTCTTTGGAGCGCAAGGCAGTCCTGCTCTTCGTGGTCCAGGCCGTGGTGACGCTCATCGTGCTGATCATGTTCATGCGAAGAATCACAGGACCTCTGGAACACATGGTCGAGTGTTCGAGGAGCATCGTGGAAGGAGACCTCAGCCGCACGGTGGAGGTCCGGTCCAAGGATGAAATCGGCCTCCTCGGCGACACCATCAACGGGTTGACCAGCAACCTCCAGGAGATCATCGCGTTTGGTCTGTCAGTGGACGCGGGCCTGCGCGAAGACGTCGAGGCCCTGCGCGAAGGGACTGCCGGGAATCCTGATGCAATGGCACGAATCGACGCAATCGAAGAGAAACTCGATGGATTCCGCGGGATTCTCCAGGATTTCACCCTGTTTCCCGCACCGTTGGAGTCGTCCGAACAAGGTGCACCGAATTGATTCTTGCCCGTCCATAGCGTAGTTCGGCAATCCTCCCCCAAGACCGAGTGGTTGCGCTCGAAAACAAACTAATCTTGATTTCGACCGGTTGGACGTGATATAGTAGCATATGGTTCATCCGTAACCAGCAGCCTCACCGGGCAAGAGATGGCGGATCCGTCACGGTTTTCACCAACCACGGACCAGGAGCGGCCATCCCCAGCCAAAGACCATAGGAGGTCACGCCGGTGACCGTACCCGTAACCTTTTCCGGCCCCGCGAAGAGTGACCTCGAACCGGACGGCCAGCCGGAAGATCTCAGTGAAGTAATTGATTTCTCCTCGTACGATCTGCGGACCACCATCCGGTTGATTGTTTCCAGCGGCGAAAGTCGCAGGCTGGACGTGCGCCGGGGCAGCAAACGAGGCGCAATCTTTATACGAGGCGGCGAGATCTATCGGGTAGTCGCGGACCAGAGCCAAGGGGACGAAGCCCTGTTCGAGATCCTTTCCTGGGACAAGACCTCCCACTGCGACTCGAGAGAGTCGGACGCGGAAGAGAGGAATGTCCGGATATCCACTGAGGTCTTTTTGGACCTGCTGGAGAAACAGAACCCCTAGCATTGAGAACAGGCGCGGCATCCAAGGAGAAGCTCTTGCCGAAGAAGACAGTGGTCATCGTTGAGAATGAAAGGGCCCTTGGCAAATTTCTGAGGGAACGCCTGGAGCTTGGCGGTTCGGATTACGAAGTGTTCAGAACCGGGTCCCTCGAAGAAACGTTGGAGATAGTCCGCAATAAACCGGTCCATCTCATCGTCGCCGAACATCAAGGACCGCGCGGGATCGACGGCCTCGTGCTGCTGAGGAACTTGAGGGATCTCGATTGTCCCGTACAGGTGGTCCTTACGGCAGAAGCTGAGCTCGAACAGGACAGAATCGAAGCCCTGACCCTCGGGTGCGTTTGTTTTCTGGTGAAGCCGTACTCGATGGAACAGATGTACGACGTGGTGCAAAAAAGCCTGCAGCGCCAGCAAGGATTCAGCGGCCGGCTCGTGGGGATGAAGCTCGAGGACGTCATCGAAATGCTCTGTTTCAGGCGGGAAAGCACGCTGGTTTCCGTCACCAACGGTCGCACGAGAGGCACCATCTACGTGGGAGACGGCGGGATACTCCACGCCCACTGCGACGATCTCACCGGTGTGGAGGCCTTCTACGAGATCGTGGGCTGGGAACGCGGAGAATTCGTCTCCCAGACGGTCACGTCGGTGCCGGAAAGGACGGTCTTCTTCGATTGGCAGAGTCTTCTCATGGAAGGTGTCCGGCAGAAAGACGAGATCCGCCACGCCTTGACTCCAGGCCCTTCCTCGAAGATCCCGGGCCTGCCCCAGGTCCAGGGAGCAGCCGCGGGACCGGAGGCGGGTCACCACGCAGCCGCGGCTTCGGCAAAGAGAATCATGATAGTTGACGATTCTCGCCTGATAAGGAAGATTGTGCACGAGATCCTTCAGTCCGAACCCGATATAGATGTGGTCGGGTATGCGATAAACGGCCAGGAAGCCCTGGCAAAGCTTGACAGCCTCAAGCCCGACCTCGTACTCCTGGACTGGGACATGCCCGTCATGAAAGGGAGTACCACCCTTATGCACATGATGATACGAAGCCCCTGTCCGGTGGTTATCCTGAGCGGATTTGTGGGCGGAGTAGGAGCGAACCCCTTTGACCTGTTGTGCCTCGGAGCCGTCGACTTCCTCAGAAAACCCCAGAGCAAATGGAGAAGCGACGGGCGAGCCGATGACATGGTCAACAGAATAAAGGAAGCCTGCGGCATCAAGCTCGAACGTATCCGTCGCGTGAAGGTACCCTCGGTGGTCAAGAAAGACGAGACGCCTTTGCATCCCGAACGGTCAACAGGATTTGTTTCCGTGTTGGTGTCGGGAACTGGAGGATGCGCGGACCTGATACGGATTATTCCCTCGCTCAAGCCTGACCTGAAGTCCGGGTTGATAGTGCTCCACGACATGCAACAGGAAGCAATTTCCGCATTCGTGGATTACCTGGATCGCCGGAGTCAGGTGCCGGTCAGGTTGGTCGGGTCGGACATGCTCGTGCTCGACGGGGTATGCTACGTGCATCCCGCGACGGTCCCGATCGAACTTGTGCAGGGGAGTGAGGGAGTATACCTGAGTATTCTCTCCGAACCAACGGGATCAAGGGTGCTCGATCACTTCCTGGTGTCCGCGTCGAAGGTCATGGGGAGCAGCCTCATGGTGGTGCTGCTCTCGGGAAGCTCTGAGTTGGGCATAGAAGGACTACGGGCCATCAAGTACGCGGAAGGGACCACGCTGGTGGAAGATCCCAGGTCACTGGTGGATCCGAGGCTCGTAGAAGCGGCCTTGCAGGAAGGCCTCGCGGACCACAGGGCCGCAGCAGATACACTGGGAGAGACATTCGTGAAGCTTATCGGGTAAGCGGCACTCGGCACGGCAGTGCCAGGCGTTGATTCTTGCGGGAAGTCTCGCCCTCCCCGTCCCCCCCATCGAGGGAGAGGAACGGCAAACCCTCTCCACTGGCGGAAGAGGGAAAGGAGAGTGAGGCCGTACCTGCTTTCAGGGTCCCGCGAATTTCAAGGCGAGTGACTAAAAGGCCGCCCGCCCACACAGGAGCACGCCCATGAACGGAAAGGAACGGTTCCCGAAATCCGCGGCGGAATCGGAAGAGTTCGTCCAGATGATCAGCTTTTCGATCGGCAACGAGCACTTCGGGGTGAGGATACTTGCCGTCCAGGAGATCATCATGATCCCTGAAATTACCAGGATCCCCAATTCTCCCGAGTTTGTCGAGGGGGTCATCAATCTCCGGGGCAACATTATCCCTGTGTTGGACCTCAGAAAACGCCTGAGGCTGAGGGGAGTGGCCCAGGCGGACGAACGCAAACCCGGCACTCGTATCCTCGTGGTGGAAACCGAGGGCAATGTGACCGGATTCATCGTGGATTCCGTGTCGAAGGTCCTCAGCATACCCGGCTCAAAGCTCTTTCCTCCACCGGAGATATTGGTTGCCGGGGTCCAAAGTCAGTATATTGCGGGCGTGGTCCATCTGCCGGAAGGCATTCTTATCATACTGGATTTTCGCAAGATACTCTCCATGGACGAGAAGGTGAGCCTTGACCGAGTATCGAGACTGCTGCCGGAGGGAGACTCGAGGGGATTGTAGGAAAGGCGAGCGCATAAGTCTATGACGGTGACCGAGGAATCCGCATCAACAACGGGCTATCGAGCCCGATTAGAGGCCGGCCGCGAGAACGGGCCTCCCGGCTCTGCCTTTCCGTACCTCGGGATGAGGTACTCCTCCTTTCGACAGGAAGGCGCATGGCCGCGTGATGTGAGCGATCGCAGAGGGCAGATTTGGGTATTACTACACAAGGAGTTAAAGAAATCCAGGAGGAGACGAAATGAGACTAAGACGGCCGCGCATCGGCGGAAGCCTCAGAAGCAAGACCCTGTTCTACTTCCTTTTGGTCGCATTGATCCCCTTTGCGATCGCGGAAGGCTACCAGTATTATTATCTGCAACAAGAGGGTCTGCGTGGTGCTCAGATATCCACTACCGAGGCTGTGACCAACACAGCCGGTACGCTGAAATTGCTGTTCACGGGACGAGTCGCGGACCAGCAGGCGTGGTCGGGCCTCACGGTTATCAAGGAAGCCATAGACTTCTCCGAAACCCGTGAAGACGCTACCGAGCTCCTCGGACAGCTCGTGAAATTCTACGGGACGTACGATCTGATCCTCCTGCTGGACAAGAAAGGGAACGTCATCGTCTCCAGTGCGCCAGGGTTCTTGGGCCAAAGCTTTGCCAAGGAAGGCTTCTTCACCAACGCGATGAAGGGCAAGGCCGGAGTGGTGGCAAGCGACGTGTACAAAGACCAGCGGATTGCCGCGGTGAACCCCAAGTCCCAAGGCTGGACCGTCAGCTTTTCGACTCCCGTCAAATCAGGGGAGCAGGTCGTGGGAGTGCTGGCCTCGTTCCTCAAATGGTCAGCGGTCGAAGACACTATCGGAAAGATCAGGATCGGACAGCAGGGAGCGGTGAGTCTGCTCGCCAAGGATAACAAGTACATCCTCCACCGCGATCGAAAGTTCTACGGCAAGCCGGTGGGCGACCCCACGGTCGGCCGGGCTGGTTTGAAAGAAGCCCTACAGAGGAATGAGAAATTTGCGCCCTATTCCATAGCTGATCCCAAAACAGGGATCGCTGCCGAGAGGTACGCGGCTATCGGAAAGGCCGGTAGTCTTGCTGCCGGTGTTGACCCGGGATGGAAGATCATAGCCGCTTCCGACTGGGAAGAGGCTACTCAGGCGATCCCGCTGGCCATCCGGAACATGGCGTTGATCGGTGTGATCGCGGTATTCATCGCAGTGGCCGCGGGTCTGCTCGTTGCCCGGACCATCGCGCTGCCGATCATGGCACTGACGGGCACCATGAGCCGGGTCGGTGAAGAGCTGGACCTGACCCTGCGCGCACCGATGCTCGCCAGAGACGAGACCGGCCGAGCCGCCGAATCGTTCAACGGCCTCCTGGAACGACTCCAGGGAGCTTTCTCCTCAGTGCTCGATGCGGTCGAGAGAGTGCGTACCTCGTCCGACGAGGTGAGCTCGGTCAGTAAGAACATCGTGGTCAACGCCACCACACAGGCCGAACGTGCCCGCAACGTGCTCGACCGGGTCAACGCCATGGGAAACACTGCGGCCGAGGTCTCCTCCAACGCGCAGCAGACCCAGGCATTTGCGGTTCAGACCGCACAGGACCTCCGCAAACTCTCTTCCGAGATCGAGGGCGTGGCCTCCAGCGCGGGCGAGCAGGACAGACAGGCTTCTGAAAGCCTCGCCATCGTTGCGGCCATGGGTGACACCGCAAAGGAGGTCTCCGGTAAAGCGGGTCAGCAGTTCGAAGCGTCCAAGGTGACTTCCCAAACGGTCGAAGGTATGGCCCGAGACATCGAGGCCGTTGCGGACAGCGCCCGAAGTGCGGCCACCCAGTCGGAACTCGCCGACAGATACGCCCGTGAAGGAGGCGTGGCCGTTGAGCAGGTCGTGAAAGGTATGAGAGGTATCGCAGAATCCTCCGAGCAGATCAACGAGATCATGGTCGTGATTTCCTCCATTGCGGAACAGACGAACCTCCTCGCACTCAACGCGGCAATTGAAGCGGCTCGAGCCGGTGAACACGGCAAGGGCTTCGCGGTCGTTGCCGACGAAGTGCGAAAGCTCGCAGAACGAACGGCAGAATCAACCAACGAGATCGCGGAGCTCATCAAGGAGTCGAACCGACGCGTCGACGAAGGAGAACGTCTGGCCACATCGAGTCGTGATGCACTCGCCCAGATCCAGGACGCGGTTTCCCGAACCAACTCGCTGATTGCGGGAATCTCCCAAGGTGCGGTTCGTGAAGCACAGGACGTGGCCGAAGTCCGGAAAGCCATGGACCGACTGACGACCCTCGCAGAGGACATTCTTACCCTCACCGGCGAACAGGCACTCCGTAGGTCACGCGCGGAAACGATCACCACCGAGCTCAGTGATCTCAGCCGCCTCATTCTTGAACGTGCCAGCGGCGGAGTGCGGGTCGCAGGCGCGGTCTCCGCGGCCATGGAAGACGTGACCAGTCGTGCGGAGAACATCACCAAACTCACCGGTCTGCAGACGGAGCGAGCAGCCATCCTGAGACAGATCATGAGCGAAATGTCCGACACCGCCAGCGCCAATGCGGAAAGCGCGGCAAACGCGGCCGAAAGCACTGCGGCACTGGCACGAATCGCCGACGAGCTCGCCAACCTCGTCGAGCAGTTCAAGATCCGTGAGGAATAGCGACACGAGAAGCTGAAACAGATACCCCGGCAGAATTGGGCGGGGAGCTCGCTGCCACCTGCGGCAACGAGCTCCCTTGACCACGGCTGCTGCGGCTCACATATGCAAAGAGGAGAGGTGTGTGATGGGGGCTAGGGTCCTGGTGGTGGAAGACTCGGGCTTCATGCGGAAACGAATATGTGACGAAATAGTCGCGCAGGGTCACTCCATCGTGGGAGAAGCAAAAAGCGGTAACGAGGCCCTGGAAATGTACCGATCGCTCAAGCCCGACCTGGTTACCATGGATATCACCATGCGCGACAAAGACGGTATCACCGCGGCACGAGAGATCCTCAGTGAATTTCCCGACGCGAAGATACTGTTTCTCACGATACTCAAGGACGAGAAGTATCGTGAAGAAGCCGAACGTATCGGTGCTATAGGTTTTCTCAACAAGACGGATCACTGGAGCAACCCTCTGCGAGAGATCACGCGAACCCGGCAATTCGCGGGGTCCGTTCACAAGGGCCGGCTCGGTTGACATAGTCAAAGAGGAGAGGTGTGTAATGGGGGTGAGGGTCCTGGTGGTGGAAGACTCGGGCTTCATGCGGAAACGAATATGTGACGAAATAGTCGCCCAGGGTCACTCCATCGTGGGAGAAGCAAAAAGCGGCAACGAGGCCCTGGAAATGTACCGATCGCTCAAGCCCGACCTGGTTACCATGGATATCACCATGCGAGACAAAGACGGTATCACCGCGGCACGAGAGATCCTCAGTGAATTTCCCGACGCGAAGATACTGTTTCTCACGATACTCAAGGATGAGAAATATCGTGAAGAAGCCGAACGTATCGGTGCCATAGGCTTTCTCAACAAGACGGATCACTCGGGGATAACACAGATTATCCAAGAGTTTGCAAGATCGAAGTAGACGCGATGACTCCACAACTTACCAAGAACTGCGGCCCCCTGATCAACGGTCCCCCAAGTGGTGCTGACCCGCGCCGCGGCTTCTGGACGGAAGTGATTCCGGTCGTACCGCTGACCGCACTGCGAAAAAGAGTGATCCTGATCACTTGTGCGCTGTTGTTGGTGGCGGCCTGCGTCAACGTCCAGATGCTGGTCGACCTGCGCTCCGCGGGAATCACCTCCGCGGGCGATCGGGAAATCGAACAAGCTACGGACGACGGGAAGGACGTCGCGACACGCGCCCAGTCCGAACATGATCCGCTCGGAACGACGAGGGCCATGTCCGCATTACTGCTGATGTTCACGGTGGCCTGTCTTGGCTGCATCGGATACGTATGCGTGAGAAAGACCGTCTCCCCGCCCCTGGAAACCATGACACGAACCCTCCGGGAGATTTCGGAAGGCAATCTCAATGTGAGCGCCCCTGTACTCTACTCCGACGAAATCGGCAATCTGGGCAAGGCGATCAATGAGGTTGCGGCAAACTACCAGGAAGTGCTGCTGTTTGCCGGCACAGTGGTAGGGAATACCCTTCCCACGCTGGAAGCCATGGAAAAAACCCTTGATGCTCAGGGCTCGTCGAGGTCGGAGGACGAACTGAGGCGACAGTTGGACGAGGTCAAGGGCGAGCTGGAGAGACTCGGGTCCGTACTCAAGGACTTCGAGTACTACGAAGTCTATTTCGATGGCCGGCAAGCGCTCCCCCGACAGCCACCGGCCCAAACGCGCTGTGCACAGGGTTTTCCGCGTGACTGAACTGCTCGGGCTCCTCACTGACGAGAGGGAAAAGACATGACAGATCCTGAAATACTGCAAGACTACATCAGTGAAGCAAGGGAACTCCTGGAGGAGATGGACATGAATCTCCTCGGCCTCGAGAAAGAAGGAGCCGCATCGGAAATCCTCAACAACGTCTTCCGAGCAGCTCATTCGATCAAAGGCGCGGCGCAATACATAGGCCTCGAGAGGACCAGCGCGCTCACCCACGGGGCCGAGACTCTTCTGGACCGACTGCGCGAGGGAGTCATCGAGCTCAATCCCGACATCATCGAGTTCCTCTTCCGCGTCAAGGATTGCTTGTCGAATCTTACTCAAGAAGTCGAATCCCAGCAGGAAGAGCTCAGTGAGGTGGCACATCTTCTCAAGTACTCCGAGAGCCTCATGTCAGGCGAACCAACCGCCGGCCCCGATGCCCTCTACGAAGAGTCAGAAGAGGTCAGTTTCGAGCTCGGCACTGACGAGGATCTTCTTGACCCGGATAGAGTCTCCGAAGTCGAGGCGGAAGAGGCCGAAGCCCTTCTTGTGGAAGAAGAGCAGGTCGATGACACGGCGCTGATCACCATAGAAGCCGCGGAACGGTTGATCCCCGAAGAGGAGACCGGTCTGGACGTCTTTCCCGGGGAATCGACCGTCGATCTGGAAGGATTCCCAAGCGAATCCACCGTGGAAATTATCGGAGACCCCGCGGTGCAGATCCTGTACTCCACCGCTGATGGCCTCGACAAGCCAACCCAGGTGCTTACCCTCGAGTCCGAGAGTCTGAGGGATACCCAGCCTCTCGATGTTCCGGAAGCATCCCCCACTCCAACCGCGGAACACGAGGAGTCGGTGACAGGTCAACTCGACGCGGGAACCAACCTCGCGGCCACAGTCCCTCACCTCCTGAACCTGTCTCTGTTCCTGGACGACCTGGAAGACGGAGTGAATGTCGAAGAAGGGATCTCCTCCATCGTGGAGACGGTGGGGAAACTGATCAGGTCCATGGAATACCTGCAACTGGAAGGGCCTGCCAAGATCCTGAGAATCATCGAGAACAAGGCGTACGCGGTGGATCCGTCAGGGGAGCCCGTCGCCCACGAGCATGTCAGAGAACTGCGAGGACTCCTTACCGATCTGCGTCCATATTACCCCGCAGACCTCTTCCCCTGGAAAGAGACGGAACCGGTTGCCGCGGAACCCGAACCGACGGCTCCAGAGAAGGACGGATTCTACCGCGAACTTGAGAAGATACCGGGATTCGAGCCCGCTTCGTTCGAGGCGATCAGAGATGCCGGTTTTTCCCACATTCGCGAACTCGCGCGAGTGGACATGGACACTCTCCTGAGCATCCCAGGCCTGGAACCCTCATTCGCGGAACGCGTGTTCGAGGCCGTCGGAATATACCACCTCAAGCCCCGAGTCGTGGACGTGACCGATTCCGGCACTGTGCAGCGGTCGATGCTCTCAGACGTTGACGAAGACTTGCTCGGCGAGTTCGACTCCCTTGAGGAGGAGGTGGCGCAAACCTATCCACCGGCTCTCAGCGATTTGACGGAAAAACTCTCCAGGGGGAAGGCGGCCGAACTCATTTCCGAGCTCGGGACCGTGGTGGCGGACACAGATCGCGAACTGATGGAAATATTCCTTGCGTACGGATGGGAGATCCTGGACAAACTTCGTCCCATCCTGGAACGCATGGAACGGACTGCTCCCAAATCAGAGGAGCTTCAGGAATGTGCGGACCACATCAAGGCCATCCGCTCGTCCTCGACCTACATGGACTTGCAGAAACTGGCCGGCTTTCTCGAAGAGTGGTACGAAAAGGCCCTCTGGTCGGCTGACCGGGTGGACACGACAGGGACCGGCGATCTGGAATTCATGAAAGACAATTTCGAGAAGTTCCAGGACTTCCTCCACGGAATGGAAATAGCGCTCAGGCCCGACCTCGCCCAGCCCGCGGCGCCTGCCCCCCCGCCACGGAAACCTGTTGCCGAAGAGCCGAAACCAAGACCGAAGCCTTCTCCTCCGGTGGCCCCAAGTGAGCGACCGGCAGCCGCGGCAGCGAGCGCGAGGCCTGAACCCAAGCCGACCGCGGTTCCGGCCCCGGCCGGGCCCGCTCAGCCGCGTAAGCCTACACCGTCCGCCGAGGTCCGTCGTGCGGCCGAATCTCCCAAGACGGAAACCCGTCGTGAAACCAGCCGCCAGAAGACGGACAGGGAATGGAGCCCGGTTCCCGCACCGAGACAGGAACCCCCTGACGAATCGAGAGACGAATTTGTCGCAATGACACGGGACACCACCCAGGAAGCACCCGTGGTCCGCACCATGCGAGTGGATGCCGCCAAGGTGGATCAGCTCCTCAATCAGGTGGGAGAGCTCGTGGTGAACCGTTCCTTCGTCGAGCAGCTCGCTCACCAGCTAAAGTCCTTCCAGAGGGCCCTGGCCGGGAAGCCCGAAGTGGGGAAATCCGAGGTGCAAACGGTCAAGAATCTGTCGCTGAAGGTCTCGGAAGCAAGTCTTTCCCTGTCCCGTGTGGTCACGGAAATACAGGAAGGTGTCATGAAGCTGCGGATGCTTCCTGTGGGGCAGCTCTTCAACCGGATGCCGCGCCTGATCAGAGATCTTTCCCGACGGGTCGGAAAGTCCGTTGATCTTCGCGTCAGCGGAGCAGACACCGAAGTAGACAAGCGTGTGATCGAGCAGGTATACAACCCCCTGGTCCACCTCATCCGCAACGCGGTCGACCATGGCATAGAAGACGGCGAGACCAGACGCTCACTCGGGAAGAAGGAGACGGGTACCATCTCGCTGAGCGCCTATTCGATGGGCAACTACGTGGTCATAGACGTGGAAGACGACGGCCAAGGGATCGACACGCAAGCGGTGCTCGACCGGGCACTGGAGAATCGGCTGATCGATACGACTGACGTGAGTGCCCTTTCTACCGAGGACATACACAATTTCATCTTTCGACCGGGGTTCTCCACCAGCAGAAAGGTGACCCGCACCTCCGGTCGAGGAGTGGGAATGGACGTGGTACGAAAAGACGTGGAAAAGATCAACGGCCATGTGGATGTGCAATCGGAAAAGGAAAGAGGCACGAGGATCTCCATCCGGATTCCGCTGACCCTGGCGATTATTCAGACGCTGCTCATCAAGAGCGGACCGCATGCGTTCGCAATCCCGCTGACGTCGGTCAGAGAGATCATTCAGATCGCGGAGCACGAGATACGGACCATCGAGGGATTCGAAGTGATAAAGTTCAGGGATGAAACCATCCCTATTCTGCGAGTGGATCGGGTATTCAACCTGGAAACCCCCAAGCAACATCCACGATTCCTGATTCTCACGACCACCGGTCAGAAGACCGTAGGTTTCCTGGTGGAAAGACTGCTAGGGGAACAGGACGTGGTGATCAAGCCTCTTGCGGAGCACGTGTGCGAAGTCAAAGGCCTGGCAGGCTCCACGATTCTCGGCGACGGAACCATAGCCCTGGTGATGGACATCTCCGAACTGGTGGATGGAATAGTGGCACAACAGAGAGATCTGGGTCTCCCTGCAAGCGGATTCATGCGGTCCCAGAGCACCGCGGCAACCAAGAGCCTTCCCATGTGAGGAAACAGGGCGAATGGGCCAACTTATTGCAATAGTCAGCCAAAAAGGGGGCGTCGGGAAGACATCGACGGCAGTGAACCTGGGAGCCTGTATCTCGGCCATACGCAAGAGAGTGCTCCTGGTGGGCCTCGACCCTCAAGGAGGGCTGGAGCACTGCTTTGGCCTTGATCCCTCGTCGACGCTGGTCGGTCTTCTCGACGTCCTGCGTGACGGAGTATCGCCTCTTGATGCCATACATGCGACCCACCCGAGACTCCCCCGACTGGATCTGCTTCCCGGTCGTGTCCACAACTCCGAGGAGGAATCGCAGTATCTGGGAATCCTGACCAAGAATCGTCGGGCCCTTGTCGACGTGATGGGTGCCTTGCGTGAGGGGTATGACTTCATATTCCTCGACTGCCCATCCCGGCTGGATGAACCGACCCTGTCAGCGCTCGCGGCGGCCGATTCGTACCTTGTGCCTATTCAGTGTGAGTACGCGTCCATGGGCACGGTCGGCAGAGTCCTCAGGACCGCGCTCGAGGTGAAACGGCGAACAAACAAGACTTTGAACATATTCGGCTTTCTCCTGACCATGGCCGACAAGAGGGCTCCTTTCACGCCGAGCGTCATCCAGGAGGTGAGACAGTATCTCAAAGGACGAATATTCAAGACCATAGTACCCAGAGACCCCACTCTTGCTGAAGTCCCCCAGCGAAGAGCCCCTGCAATTGCGTTCGACATCAAGTCACCCGGGGCTAAGGCCTACATTATGCTGGCCAGAGAAATACTCGGCGGATCAAGCGATACATAAGGATCGGAAAGATGAACGGAGGGAGTCAAAACGGAAAGATCAAGGTGCTGGTGGTAGACGATTCTGTGCTGATCGCACGTACCATATCCCGGATACTCGAGTCCGACGGCACCATCGAGGTGATAGGTAGAGCCAGAGACGGAATTCAGGCGCTCGAAATGATCGAGGATCTCAAACCCGATGTGGTGACCCTCGACGTGGAAATGCCCAAGATGGACGGGATCACCGCCTTGAAACACATCATGGTGAAACACTCGACCCCGACCGTCATGATCAGTGCGCTTGCCCGGGAAGGGTCCAGAACGAGCTTCGAGTGCCTCAAATACGGCGCGATAGACGTGATAGCCAAGCCTTCCCGCAAGGAGACGGAAAGCCTTGCGGAACAGGAAGCGGAAATCCTCGCCAAAGTCAGGCGCGCAGCCACAATCAGAACCGGCAGGTTCAAGTATGTACGAGTGACGGGCGCGGAGCCCGCGGACCCTTCCGCAGCCACCGGACCGGCAGACGAAGCGACTCGCTTCATAGGCATCACCGCGGGTACCGGCGGGTACTACACCCTTCTGAGAATCGTACCGATGTTGACGTCGGACTTTCAGGAGGTCATTGTGGCAGCACTGGTGGTTTCGTCCCGATATGTGGATCCGTTTGCCACCTATCTTCAAGCCCACTGCGCAATCCCGGTCAAAGTCGTCAACCCCGATGAAGCTTTGGAGAAGGGAGTGGTCTACCTCGCCGCGGCGGCAGATCGGCCGGTGGCTCGATCCGACGGGCTCAATGGGCTAAGAGTAGGGCTGGAAGGCAACTCCGATCACACAGGGACCGAAGAGGCGATCAACGACTTTCTCAAGTCGATCGCGGCGACCGTCCGGGGTCGGGCGGTGGGCGTGATCATGACCGGCTCAGGGAGCCACGGAGCCGCGGGAATCGTGGAAATCCGCAGATCCGGCGGCCTCGGCGTAATACAGGACATCAACAACTGCGTGGATCCGTCCATGCCTCTGGCCGCGCTCGAGAAAGGCACGGTAGAGAAGATCCTGCCTGACTACCAAATGGCCGAATTCTTCATGAATCTTCCCGATTGATACGGCGGCCACGCTCCTCTCAATCCGCGGGATCGTTGAAGCGGACAAATCCCCCTCATTCTTCCCACTGCCGCCAGGGGTGGGGGTTTTCCCAGTGGCGCCAAGGAACAGGGTTTGCCCGGTGGCGCCAAAGGAGAGGGTTTGCCCGGTGGCGCCAAGAAACAGGGTTCTTCCCGGTGGCGCCAAAGGAGAGGGTTTGCTTTTCCCCTCCCTTGATGGGAGGGGCAAGGGGAGGGTGAAATTCGCCGTATGAATCAACGACCGGCACTGTAGCGCCCATGGCGACAGGCGAAGGAAGGTATCACAGCTCCATGACCCGGCGGACCACGTCACTCAGTTCCTGCATGCCGTAGGGTTTCGCGATGACCTCGGAAAAACCGTACTTCCTGAAATCCGCCATGACCGGGTCATCGCTATACCCACTGGATACTATTCCCTTGACGGACGGATCGATCTCACGCATCTCCCCGATGGCGTCCTTTCCTCCGAGCCCACCGGGGATGGTGAGATCCATGATGACCAGGTCGAAGGGTCGGCCGGAATCCCTGGCCTGTCGGAAGAGCTCGACCGCAAGTCTCCCCTCGCTCGCGACCTCGACCTCGTATCCCAGCGCACCGAGGAGATCAGCCGCGAGGTCTCTGATGATCTCTTCGTCGTCCATCACCAGTATACGGCCGGTTCCCGCGGCGCGGGCCGGTCTTTCTTCGACACGCAACGCATGTCCTTCCGGAATGGCCGGCAGGTAGATGTGGAAGGTCGTTCCCTGGCCGAGCTTTGACTCCACGGTCATATGTCCTCCGTGGTTTTTGACGATCGAGTAGGAAGTGGCCAGTCCCAGACCACTGCCTGCCTGCTTGGTGGTGAAATAAGGGTCGAAGATCTTGGGTAAGTGTTCTTCAGAAATGCCGACCCCATAGTCGATCACCGACACTCGGACGTAATCCCCAGGGACAAGCGGCATCGCGGTTTGTGCAGGCAGGTGGAGGTTCTCAGCCCTCACCTCGATGCGGCCGCCTTGCGGCATCGCCTGGTCTGCGTTGATGATCAGGTTGTGGAGCACCTGAGCGGTCTGCCCTTCATCGAATTCCGCCCACCAGAGATCCTCCGGGAGGTGCAACTCACACCTGACGTTCGACCCCGGCAAGGCAAAATCGGTCGCATCCCGAATCAACTCGATCAGAGAGCCAATCCTTTTGACCGGCGCACCTCCGGACGCAAGCGTGACGAGCTGTTGCGTCAGACGCTTGGCCCTGGTGGCCGCTTTTTCCGCATCCGCGAGCCGTCGGTAGATCCGGTCGCCAGGGGTCATGTGCATTTTGGCCGCGGAAATGTTGCCGAGCATGCCGGTGAGCAGGTTGTTGAAATCGTGTGCAATCCCTCCCGCGAGCACACCTATTGATTCCAGTTTTTCCGCCCTTGCCTGTTCCTCTTCGAGGCGTTTTCGGTCTGTCAGATCCACAAAACTCTCCAGAAGGTACCCCCTGCTGTTGAGCACCACCGGAACGGCTGTCCTGAGCACTGGGACCGTGGACCCATCCATGCGTATGAGATGCTCCTCCATGTGGTCGACCCTGGAGGAAGCAGAGCCGGAGCGCTCCCGGCATTCGGCATGGTCACAGAAGAAGCTTCGATAGTCCGCGCCGATCACCTCCCCCTTGTCGGCCCCCACGAGTTCCAGGGCCACAGGGTTGGCGTCCACCACCTTGTGGGTGTGGCAATCAACAAGGAGTATGCCGGCATGTATCCGCTCGAGAATCAGTCTCAGGCGATCCTCGCTTTCCCGCAAAGCCTGCTCGGTGCTTCGTCGTTCGGTGATGTCTTCCCCGATGGAGGCCATGCCCACCACATTTCCCGACGGATGCCTCAGGAGCGTATTGTTCCAGTTGAGCAGCCGAGTATCCCCATCTTTGGTAAGGATCGAATTCTCACCGTGAGGCGGGACCGCATTCCGGGCAATCCTTTCCATGTATATCCGGCGGATATCTGCGGCTTTGTGTACCGGGACAAAGAGATCGAACCAGTTCCTGCCGATGACCTCTGCACGGCGGTACCCGGTGAGTTCCAGGAGATAGTCATTGCAGAAGGTGACGTTCCCTTGCGGATCGAGGCAGACCGAGACCAAGCGCACGTTTTCGAGGATTTCCCGAAATCTTCTCTCCGACTCTTTGAGGGCCTCTTCGGTCTGGCGCTTCTGGTCCCTGAGACGCACCGTCTCGAAGATCCGCTCTGTGAGTCTTATGAGTTCCTCGGGCTGGAACGGCTTTCTGATGTAGTGGAGGGCTCCTCGCTCGTAGGCTGCCAGGACGGAATCCAGATGCGCGTATGCGGTCATCATGATGCACGAGCAGTCGGGGTTGATCGCCGCGAGTTCCCCGAGCAAGTCGGTCCCTGTGCCGTCGGGCAGTCTGTCATCCACGATCGCCGCGAGAGGGAGTCGCTGCCGGGCGAGCCTGCGCGCTTGAGCGCACGTGCCTGCGGGGATGACTTCGTAGCCTTCTTCCTCGAGTATTTCCGTGAGGTTCTCGAGTAGTCCTCGGTCGTCGTCAACTATCAGTATGCTTTCAGTGGTCATGATGTTCGCTCTCGATCGGAATCTCGAATATCACGCTGGTTCCTCGATTGGGAGTGCTTGCGAGCTTGATCGATCCGCCATGTTCTTCCGCGATCTGAGCCACGATCGGCAGTCCCAGCCCGGTGCCTCTGGCCCTGGTGGTGAAAAGAGGCTCGAAGGCCCGTTGTACGATCTCCCGGCTCATGCCCACGCCGTTGTCCCTGACTTCGAGCCTCACGTAACCTCCTTGCCTCGATGTGAGTACCTCCACAGTGGGAACGAAAGTGCGATTCCCGCCGTTGTTGTCCTCTATCCGTGCGTTCAGCGCGTGGACCGAATTGCTCACCAGATTGGTAATCGCGCTGCGCATCTTCTCCTTGTCAAAGCGAACAGGGGGAAGATCCGTGGCCAGATCGGACGTCAGAAAGATCCCGTTGGGGGGTACGAGTTGTTCCAGCACGCCCTTGAGCCACGGGTTGAAGTCCGCGGTCATCGGAGCATGACGCCGACCCCGCGTGTATGCCAGAAGTTCTTCTACGATCGAGTCGCAACGGGTGACTTGTCTCTCGATCTTCTTGAGGTGCCTTTCCGTTCTGGGGTCATTGTTGCGGCCGCGTCTGGAGAGGATGTACACGGAAGAGCGGATGACTCCCAACGGATTGCGAAGCTCATGACTCACGAACGCGGTGAGCTGCCCGAGCACTGCGAGTTTTTCGCGTTTGATGAGCTCCTCCTGCGCGCTGTGGAGGTCTTTCGTGCGTTCTTTGACGAGTGCTTCGAGCTCCGCGGCGTGACGGCTAAGGAGTCTTTCTCTGGCCCGGTAGTAGTCTACTTTGTCCTCGAGCTGTTCCGGGGTGAGCTTGAGCTGAGTGAGAATCTCCCCATATGCTTCCGAGAGTTCGCCTTCTTCTTCCGGGGTGAAGACAAAGTGGTCCTCGATCGCTCTGTGCGCCTCCGGAGCCCCGATGGACCCTGCCAAGGTCCTCTCCACTTTGCCGCGCAATTCTGCCAGTTCCATTACGGAGATGCGAGTCCGCCCGTCTAGCCCCGCTTCCTCGATGCATTGCCCGGTCAGAAGGGTAGCTCGAGGGTACCCGAAGTACTGATGGAAAAGGTCTTCTACCATTCGGCGTTTCCGAGCGAACTCGACGGTGGCCTCGGTCCCGTGCAGAGTGCCTCGCCGACCCCGTTCGGACAGAATCCCCACGAATTCGTCCGCCACGCGTTGTGCTTCGGCGTCCGGAGCGGAGACCAACGAACCGACCACGTACAGGCTCACATTGAGAGTGAGCGACAGGAACACCGCGTGGGTCATGTGATGCATCGACTCGATACCGAAGAGATGTTCCGGGCTGAGAAAGCCCATTCCGAATGGCCCGTCGAGTATTACCGGAGGGAGCCATCCGCTTCTCACGAAGGCCGGCAAGAGCAAGGTGTATGCCCACACCGCAAAACCGACCAGCAGACCCAGGATCGCGCCTTTTTCGGTGCCTCGCCGCCAGAACAAGCCGCCAAGTATGGGAGTCGCAAATTGAAGCACCGCGGCAAAGCTGATCAAGCCCATGTTGTCGAGCATGTAGGTGCCGGCGAGGTATCTTGCCGACCAGTACCCGAGCCCCACGAACACCGTTACCATGACCCAGCGGCTCCCCAGGAGATGACGCCGGAGAAACGCGAGTCCTGGAATCCATCCTATGACCGGCAACACGATATGATTGGTGAGCATCGTGGCCATGGTCATGGAACAGACCATGATCATCCCGGTGGCTGCCGAGAATCCCCCGACGAAGACCAGCATCGACAGCCACTTCTGCCCCTGCGAGATGGGAAGCTGCAAGACGAACGTGTCCGCAAGTGACGGCGGATATCCGGCCGACAGTCCCGCCGCTGCAATCGGGAACACGAACACGTTGATCAGGAGCAGATAGAGAGGAAACAGCCACATGGCAGTCCTGATATGGCTTTCGTCCCGGTTTTCCACCACCGCCACATGGAACTGTCTCGGCAGGAACATCACCGCGGACATTGACAATATCGTGTACGCGGCCCAGAGCTCCGAGATGGAACGGCCCCGGGCTTGCTCTCGGAAGACGTCGGCCTGCCACGCGTCGGGGATTCTTGCGATGAGGTCGCCGAAGCCTCCGTGCATCCAATAGGTGACGAACACTCCCGCGGCGATGAATGCGACCAGCTTGACGATGCACTCCACCGCGAGGGCCATCATCATACCTGGATGGCGTTCCGTGGGGTCGAGCCTTCTGGTTCCCATGACCAGCGTGAAGACGAGGACCATCGCGAGGACCAGCAGTCCCGCGTGGCGGCTGATCCACGAAGCGACCTGGTCGGGAGCCGCGGTGATGATCGCAAGCGACTGGTCCACGGCCTTGAACTGGAGCGCCATATAGGGAACGATCCCCACGAAAGCCATGGCGGTCACCAGGGCTCCGAGGCGATGGGATCTGTTGTAGCGGGCGGAGATCAGGTCTGCGATGCTCGTGATGCGATACGCGTCCTTGATGCGGACCAGTTTGCGCAGCACCGTCCACCAGAGGATTGCCCCAACGGTCGGCCCGAGATAGGTGGTGAGAAAGAGCGGCCCCGAGGTGGCCGCGGTTCCGACGCTGCCGTAGTAGGTCCAGGCGCTGCAGTACACGGCCAGGGACAGGGAGTAGACCACCGGCCCCCGAAACCCGTGCCCGTCGTGGGGAGCACGTCGTTCCGCCCACAAGGCCACCAGAAACAATCCCACCATGTACCACGCGATGACCAGGAGTACTGTGGAGGCAGCAAACATCCGTTCTCCCGATGGCTATTCAAAGTGCGCTCAAGGGGCGCGGGGCTTTCCTGCCCTGAAAGGGTAAACCGTGAATAGCCGCAGATTTTCGCCTGCGGGAAGCCAGGGTCGTCATCACGGTTCTCCGGGAAGCCGTTCCTGCAAGGTCAATTCTGTGACGAGCCCCCATCTAGACCAAACCTGTGTCGGAAGCCGATCCGTGGGCCGGCAATGCGAAGCCCCAGCGCCTTCGGAGCATCACTCTGAGCGGAATATATGTCGGTATACCAGTTCAGCCGGGCGTACACAATAGGCCCGCGACCGTCTCTTGGCGGCGCAAGCCCCCTGAGCCCGGAAGACACGCCAGGCTTGCAGACACCAGGAAATTCGGGAGAGGGTCTGCGGTCATAGGCGCTCACTTAGGGCCCGCGGCGAAATAAACCCTGTCATCTCGCGTGCTCGCCTTGCATGGGTTAAAACCCATGGCTATTCACAGTGCGCCCTGCCGGGCGCCGACCTCTTCTGCCCTGAAAGGGCAGCCCGTGAATAGCCGTAGGTTTCACCCTACGGTACGCGAGACGAGTCATTATGGTTCTCTCAGCATCGTGGTCGCAGGGTTTATTTTGCCGCGGGCCCCTAAGAGCATTCGTGTCCCTTCACCCGGCCTTGAAAGGTCCGGCTAATATCAAACGTCCCTGCGGGACGTCTGTGTTCCCAAGCCCCGAAGGGGCGACTGAAAATAGCCGGATGCTTCAGCGCCGGACAAGAAGACGAAGCCCGATCTCCCAAACAGGCCTAAAGGCAGCGCCCATGCATCACACCCCACACATTCGGGACTATTCTTTGTAGCCGTTGCGGGTCAAGGCTCGCGGCCCTCAGCGGCGAACCCTTGCCGTTTGACTCGCGCCGGGCGGTGACTATCTTGAGTGAAGGACTCGGAAAGGAGGCCGGCCATGAGCGAGGACAAATACAAACCCACAAAGGTGGAATGGGTCGCGGTGAGCATGCAGGCGTGGATTCCGATGCTGCTCTCCCAGATGCGGAGGCTTCACCCCACGGAAGAAGCGGACGACGTGAGGGTCTTCTTCAAAGCCATGGATCGAAACACCCTCGGCGTCGCGGTCAGGCACGTCAAGACCGTGCCCAAGCCGGTGGTCGAATACCTTGAGCAAGAGATCAACAGAGAGGTCAGCGAGATCGTGCAGCACCACGGCTGGGAAAACGGCATGAAGATCGAGTGGGACGTGCGGTGATACCAAGTCGCTTTCCGAAACGCAGGTTTTCCGGGGAAACCCTTTTGAAAAAGGGTTGTCCCCCGGACCCCCTTCCGAAAACTTTTAGAATATTGGGTGGTTCTGACCATGCCGCGGGTTCTGGGGATGTCGGGCGGTGGCTTTCATGCCTGGTTGTGGCTCCATCGGCGTTTCGACGAGCCGGCTTTCTCCGCGGCGACCAGCGGGAGCCGCACTATCCCAAGAGTTCTTGAAGATGGGGGTCCGGGGGAAGGAACTTCTTGCAAGAAGTTCCTTCCCCCGGAAATCTATCTCTTATAGAGCGCATCAGCGCTTTTCTTTGTAGCTGATCAGTCTGCCGAAGAACTCGGTTTCGCAGTAGTGGCATCTGAGGGTCAGCGGGTCCTGCGAGATCACCTTGAACTTGCCGGGAACCTGCTCGTTGCGGGTGATGCAGAAACTGTCCGGACAGATCACGATGTCGCCGACCCACTCGGGAGTCTGTACCTTGTCCTTCTGCGTCACCTGACCGTTCTCGATGCGAGAGACCGTCGCGTTGGGTGCAATCAGGGCAACCACGTTGACCATGTCCTGGGTCAGCCCCAGGTTCTCGACCTTGATGATGTCCTTCTTGGTGATCGACGCGGAATCGAAGTTCACCCCGATCACGATGATCACGCCGGTCTTGCGGGCAAACGCCTCCAACCCCAGCAACTTCGCGATGAGAAACGCCCGGCCCGCAGGAATGTGGTCTATGACGATGCCTTGTTCGATCTTCGCAATGGTGATCGGTCTGGTCTTCATGTGATCGCCCCCAAAATCAACGCCAGCAGAGTCTCTCTCACATACAGCCCGTTACGGGCCTGCTGGAAATAGTATGCATGCACGGTGCGATCCACGTCCGCGGCGATTTCCGTGACGCGGGGCAGTGGATGCAACACCTTCATGGTGGGCTTCGCGTGCTGGAGCATCTCCGCCTCCAAACGGTACACGCTGCGGAACTTCTCCACAATTGCGGTTTTTTCCTCGAGTCGCTCGGTCTGGATTCGGGTCATGTACAGCACGTCCACCTGCGACACGTACTCCTCGAGCCTGTTGGCCTCCTCGAACCGTGTCCCCATGGTGTCCGCGGCCTTCTCGCACTTGTCGATGAGAAACCTCGGCATCGCGAGGTCCCGAGGAGAAATGAACACCAGCCTGCAATCACGGTACTTGAGCAACGCCTCGGTCAGGGAATGCACCGTCCGCCCGTTGGCCAGATCTCCCACCATCGCGATGGTCAGGCCGTCGAGCCGCCCGTGGGTCTCCTGAATAGAATAGAGATCCAGCAGGGTTTGAGTCGGGTGCTGATTGGGACCGTCTCCCGCATTGATCACCGGAGCGTTCGCCGCCTCTGCGGCCAATCGCGCGGCCCCCTTAAGCGGGTGTCTGATCACCAGCACGTCGAACCCATACCCGTCGTACATCTTCACCGTGTCCCACAGAGATTCCTCTTTGGCCGCGGACGTGGTCTTCGCGTCGAAGAAACCGCTGCTTTCCCCCCCGAGGTTCCGCATCGCCACCTCGAAGGACATCCGGGTGCGAGTGGATGGCTCGAAAAAGAGCAGCGCAGCCACCTTCCCCCGGCACAGCACGTCTCGGTCAGGATGTTCCCGCACGGTCCGCACCTTGGAGAGTATCAGATCGATCTGCTCCCTGCTGAGGTCATTGATCGAGATAATGTCTCTGCTCTGAAAGCTCATCGCATACCCTCAGAATGTGTATTCGATCCCGCGGATCACGGCCCGACTCACTCCCGCGGGCAGGCTCACTCCTTCAAAAGGCGACCATCGGCACCGCGTTTCGAGCGGGCCCCGGCCGACGATCACATCTCCACGCACCTCCGTGCTGCGGTCCAGGTCCAGTTCCGTGAAGGATGCGGCGGCTCCGGCGCGGATTCCTCCGTGCGGGCTGCTCAGATACGGAGCCATGATCCGCCCTGGGTTCACCGCGAGCACCTCCGCAATGCGTTGCGGCGAAAAACCCCAGCGGACGATCATCCAACCGGCAAACCCTCCCAGGGTGTCCAGATGAGGCATGCCTGGCGCGCCAAGAAGCTTGTCCTCCACGGTGTGAGGCGCGTGGTCGGTTGCAAGCGCATCGATCAGCCCCTCTTTCAGGGCAGCGACGAGGAACTCCCTGTCATGCTCCGATCTCAGCGGCGGATTCGACCCCAACCGCTCAGGCCGGGCAGCCTCGACCGAACCCGCTGCCTTGACTGCGTCTCCATGCAGGCTGAAGAAGAGATGATGCGGAGTAACCTCACACGTGACCCTTATCGAGCTCGCCCGATTATGGTCCTCGATGATTCGGACCGCACGCTCCGTGGAAACGTGGCAGATATGCGCGCGTATCCCGTGCTTGGAGGTGAGGTCAAGTATTTTCTCGACCGCGATCGCCTCGGCGTCCGGAGGCCGAGTGACCCATCTGGGGCCCTCTTTGGGAGCGTCTTCCAGGGTCACGGGGTCCTCAGCATGAAAAAAGACGTGCCTGCCACGGAAGCGGCTCAGTACGCGGTCCACCTCGGTCCAGTCGGACATGGAGCCGTGAGAACCTTTGGCATCCAGGTACAGCTTATACGGCAGCTCACCCCATGGCTCAGAGCGCTCGCGGAGCAGCCCGAACACGATGACCGGGCACGGCGATTGCGCGGCCAGCTCCACCTTCTTGGCGTGGGACTCCCCGTCGGATGGAGGGATCGCATCATTGGGCATGGCTCCGTATACCGTGACACCACCGTTGATGGCTGCCTGCCCCGCGGTGAGGAAGGTCTCCTTGCGACACGCGCGTTCCCAGGCCGCCAACAGATCCGCGTCGGACTCGCGGGGGCGCGGGAACTCCCTGGCGTGCACATGCATGTCGATGAAGCCGGGGAAAAGGAGGCGTCTCCCGGGCGAGGTGGTCCGGGACCTCTCCACGGCCGAAATCGTGCCGCTTTGCGGGTCAACGTCCACGCGTGCAGTGCACACCTCATCGGGAAACACCGTCTGTGCGTTCAGTACGATGGGTTTCATGTCGGCAAGCCCCGTCCCGCGCAAGAGTTTGTCCCGGCGAAACGGCACTAAGTACCCCTTTTCGCAAATACGGTTCCGGATCCCCCGGGGCTTTGTGCCACCGTTGTGGGGGCCGGCGTCCCCCGGATCGAGTCCGGGGCAGGCTCTGCCGGCACGCCGCCGACCGGCACGGGGTCCGGTCGCTACAACGGGTGAGTCTGAAAAATGTGTGACCGAACTTACCAACCGGAGTACTAAGCCCGGAGATCAACTCATTCTTCATCCCTGCCGGCGAACAGGAGCGGTCACCACTACTGCCCCGCAGCGATCGCGTCCACCAGGGTTCGGCAAAATGCGGGCAGGTCCTCGGGTTTTCGGGAAGTGATCAGATTGCCGTCCCGGACCAGTTGGGAGTCCTCCCAGATGGCCCCCGCGTTCGTCATGTCGTCTTTGATTGCCACGTAGGACGTCGCCTTCTTCCCCTGAAGAATCCCCGCGCTGACCAGCATCCACCCGCCGTGACAAATAGAGGCCACGACCTTGCCCTGAAGGTACAGGCTCTTCACCAGACCTACCATTTCGGGGTGAATGCGCATCTTGTCCGGCGCGTATCCGCCGGGAATGACCACCGCGTCAAAATCTCCCGCGCTGACCTCGGAAGCCGCGTTGTCCACCTTCACCGGAATGCCGTATTTTCCGTGGTACACCGCGGCTGTGCCCGTGCCGATGACGCTCACCTGAGCCCCTTCTTCCAGCAGGCGATAATAGGGTATCCAGAGCTCAAATTCGTTGTAGATCTCTTCGGCCAGTATGGCAACCTTCTTTCCTCTGAGTCGCATCTTGACCTCCTTTATTGAGTAACACCAATGCGCGTGCTGAGGAGTGACTTCAGCCTCCGGGTTGGACAGGCATCTTGCCCGTCATCCTGTGGGCCACCTCACCTGTTTGACGCAGCATTGGAATAAGGCGTTCGGCCGTATCCCGAGTGAATGCACCCGCGGGGCACAAACACTCCCACCTGTGCACGATCATTTCGGGGCTGCCGCGACGTCAGGGTTGGTTGATGGACCCTGCTGTCGGGTTGTACGGGTCGGTCTTGCCATAACGCTTGATAATTCGCTCCAATGCTCTGAGCGCCGGGCGCCGGAAGCAGTGAAACGGATACAAACCCTCAGATGACTCAATTATTCCGATGGGTTATCCGAAACCAAGACGCGCTGCACCCCTTTGACCATCTCACGCAGCCGGGTTGCCAACGAAGGACCACAACGTGAGGAAGATTCCATTCATATTGCCCATTCCTGACGTCTGCCCTTGGTAGGCCATGGACCACCAAGTGCCATGACACGTTTCCTCCATCGTGCCGGCTTCCTCATGCCGATCAGCCTTGGGAGAACGTTGTCGCGGCCTGCCTGTATCCCGAGCCTCGGCCCCACGGTGGGCGGATGGGCAAGTCCGTGTTCATGCGCCGACACATCCCCGTTCGCCTCGACAGGAGGGTATTTCACGGAGCGCCCGGTGTCAAGCGCCGTCCAGCAGTGTGTACTGCGTCTGCACGATCCATCGGGTCCGGTCGTATTGGCGGGTTGAGAACGCTGCCACTGATGTTCTGGTCAAGGGGCGGGCCGGATTGAGTCCCGGGTCCATCCTCACCGGCCTGCTTCAGCCGTCAGCACGCGGGCACAAGACTGTACACGTGGACCTTCTGTCGGATGTTCTTGAAGGTCATGAAGCCTCGGTCAAAGATGGTCATCCTGTCTTTGATTCGGCCGGCGGTGTCGGGTCCGAGGAGTATGTCCCCTTCGATAGCCGAGGACGCGATCCGAGAGGCCAGGTTCGTCGTCGGTCCGGATGCGGTGAAGGTCATCCGTGTGCCGGACTTCCCGACGAAACGGCTCATTCCCACCGAGGCAATTCCGGAATTGATCCCCATATTTACCACGATGGGGTAGAACAGCCCCGCCAACTCACGGTTGATCTCCGCAGTGCGCCTCCGCACCTCCAGGGCAGCCTGGGCCGCGTTGAGGGCATTTTCCGCACATTCGCCCCGGAAGATCGCCATCAGCCCGTCACCCGCGGTTTCATTCACATCCCCCCCGCACGAGTAGATCGCATCGAGGAAGCTCGAGAAGTACTTCTCTATGATGAAGTTCACCTTGTCCGAGGTGATCGATTCGCTGATGCGGGTGTAATCGGCCACGTCCAAGAAGAGCACGGACACGTCCACGTCCTTGCGGGCAAGTTCCGGAGCTTCGGGGTTCTTCTCGACGATGCGCTGTACGGTCTCAGGGACAAAGGTCCGTATATGCCCGAGAATTCGTTCCAGGGTGAGTTTCTCCCTGGCCATCCTCGAGAATTTCTTCGCGTTGAGAAGCGTGTTTCTCGTGAGTTCCGCCAGGTCCGACAGCAACACCAGATCCCTGTCCTGAAGCGGGCACTCTCTTTCGGTGATCACGTTGAGCACTGCCAAGGGCTCGTCACCGTCGAAGATGGGGAGCGCGGTCTCACACATCCGCGGCCGATTGCTGCCGGCATCCACGGGGTCGGTTCCGCAGTCCCCGATGCTGCAATGGAAGGACATGGGCTCTCCGAGGGCATGTCGCACGATCTCGCTGCCTCGCTTGCATTGCTGGCAGTTGATCTGCTCATGTTTCACCGAGCAGTGAAGGGGTCTGGAATACGCGGGTGCCTCGGGGTCCATAAGGATCAGGCAGGCCTCGGTTGCGTGGGGGATCGTGGCCTTGACCTCGTCGCGGATGATTTCCAGGATGTCGCCGATGTTGAGACACGCGGTGACCTTGTTCGCAACGCGAAACAGATTGTCGAAACGCTCCTTGTATAGGGAGCCGTTCAAGCTGTCCATGAAGTCCAGTCTCCCAGTGCGGCTGTTCGGTTGCACGCGTTCTCCGCGGCCTCTGAGGTGAGTGTTCTTCCGGTTCAACGGTTATGTGGGGTTCTTCGGCGAAGAGTCCCGGCCGTCCACGTCGATCAATATCACGGTGATATTGTCTGCCCCTCCTTTGCGATTTGCGCGGTCCACGAGTTCGTTGCAGGCCTCGTTGAGATCCCGGGCATCCTCGATGGTGCGGAGAATCTCCCGGTCGTCGAGCATCTCCGTGAGCCCGTCGGAACAGAGCACCAGCACTACCGGCGGAGACAGGGGCACGCACGCAACGACCGGTTCCGGTTCGTCGTCGACCCCGAGCGCCATGGTCAGACCGTGACGAGCCTTATGGGTTCTCGCCTCCGCGGGAGTCATCAGTCCTTCCTCGATCCATTCGGCCACGAACGAGTGATCCTTCGTGACCGGAGTGATCGTCCCTTCGGCTACGAGGTAGGCGCGGCTGTTGCCCACGTGTCCGATGAGAAAACTCTCTCCGTCAAGGAGGGCCACGACGATGGTCGTGCCCATGTCGCAGAGGTCCTCGCAGCGTTGTGCTCGCCGGAAGATTGCTTCGTGCGCGGCGAATATCGCATCGTTGAGCAGCTCGAAAGGATCCGCGCCCGCGGATCTTCCCTGACGCACACTGCATCTGACCTCATCAGCAGCGATAGCGCTCGCGACCTCGCCGGCATTGTGACCGCCCAGGCCGTCTGCCACCAGAAACAACCCCAGATCTTCATCGACCATGAGGGTGTCTTCATTGTGGCTTCTTGCCATACCCGTATCGGTTTTGTACGCGATGCGCAAATCGTGTGTCCCCTGGAAGACAACCGTTGACCCGGAGAGAAGAACATTCACCACAGAGACACAGAGGTCACAGAGAAAACCAAGAATTTTCAATTGTTCTCTTCTTACCTGCAACCGGCTGAGTCATCTGAGGATAACAGCTCTTTTCTTCTTCTTTTCTTCTCTGTGTTCTCTGTGTCTCTGTGGTGAATCTCTACTTTTCGCCCTAGTGAACGCCTCGCCGCGCATGCATCACACGTCCCCGAAGTCCGCGATGCGCAACTGCGCGCCGAGCTTTTCCATTTGCTCCCCGAATCCTTCGAGCAGTCGATTCATCTCCACTTGATACTGCTCTTCGTAGAACATGACAAGACTCATGGCCTTGCGTTTTCCGCGTGCTCTGGTGACGACTTCGACTTGGTTGTGTTCGGCCATCCGCAGGAGCGCAGACTGGACCTCCCGAAGGCTGGAGAATCGTTTGGCCGGGTCTTTTTCCGTGGCTTTCTCGATGAAACGGGCAAACTCCTCGGGAAGGTTGGGGTTGAGGCTGCGCGGGTCCGGGGTCGGTGCGGTGATGTGAGCTCTCAGCACCTCGCAGACATCGTCCGAGAACGGACGGCGGCCGGTTGCCATCTCAAAGGCAGTGATCCCGAGAGAATACACGTCCGTGCGCGGGTCTACGGGTTCCCCTTCTATCTGTTCCGGGGCCATGTAGTAGGCGGTGCCGGGCATTTCCTGGGAACACCTGCCGATAGGACAGGACAGCCCGAAATCTACGATCTTCACGAGGTCGTTCTTCTGAATGAAGATGTTTCCCGGCTTCACGTCCTGATGGACTATGCCTTTCTCGTGGGCATATGCCAAGCCTGCGCAAACCTGGAGCAGTATGCGAAGCATTCTCGGGAGCGGCAACCGCAATCCGAGGTCGATGGTATTGCGAAGCGTCACTCCGTCGAGGTGTTCCATGATGATGAACACAGTACGGTACATATGCTCGATATCGTACACTCTGACGATGTTCTCGTGATTAAGGGCCGCGATGGTTTTTGCCTCGTTCTGGAACCGGTCGAACAGGTCCGAGTCGATGGCCATGTTGTGCTTGAGCATCTTGATCGCCACAGGGAGGTTGAGAAACGAATGGTACCCCTTGTACACAATGCTCCAGCCGCCTTCCGCGATGACCTCGTTGATCAGGTAGCGGCCTATGGTGCGCTCAGCGGTGATTCTCTGGCTGCAGAGGCGCTCCGTCGCGATCTCTGTGACGAATTCCCGGAGCAACGGGGCCTCGACGCAGACCTGATCGAACCGCTCTTGGTCTATTGCCCAGAGCGTCATTTCCGTTTCCGCGTCGACATTGATGGTGTGGGGTTCACCGGTGAGCACCGCCATCTCGCCGACCAAATGGCCAGGTCTAAACCGGGACACAGGATAGGACCGGCCGTTGGTTTCGAGGCTCACGATGCACGAACCCTCCTGAATTAGGAACAGTCGTTCACCCGGGTCACCCTGGGCGATAACTCTCTCCCCGGCTCGAAAGTGCACTGGGTACATGGCCGCGAGAAGCTGTTTCTTGACGTGGTCGGGGGCAGCGCGCAAGAGTTCCGTGTTCATGAGGAATTCGAGGTCGCCGAGAGGAATGCATACCGGCGGACCTGACACCGGGTTGGTATTCATGACTGCCTCCTTCGGGGGGCCGGCAGGTCAACTTTGGTTCGCAAGCCTCGCTCCCTTGGTGCTGATGCCGTTCCCATTATTGCTGAGAAGGCTGGAATCCATGGCGTCCGAGATTCTCCACTGGTGTGCACGGAAAGTCCTTTGCGCGGCTCGCGAGGTAGCGCCCCTCGCGGACGTAGCTTGAGCAGCAGGTTTCCGCCTGCACAGGAGCTCACGCAAGAGCCCGTCAGTTCACCGCAGCTAACAGTAACCGGGCACGAAGGCCGGGGGTTGCGGTGCCGGCGTGCGCCTCGCGGGACCCAACCGACGAACGTCGACCATCCTCGACCGAGGCATTGCCGGGACTAGCCGGTGACGCGGATCGATCCGTTCATCACGCCTTCGTAGTACCTGCACGCGGCGCGACAGCCTCCGATCTTCTTGTCATAGACCCCTTGCCGTTGTCCTCGACACACGGTCCCCTCGACGGTCCAGCAATCGAAGCCGTGATCCGGATGCGCGGGGCATTCCTTTTCTCTTCCGCACTTCATGTACTCCCAACACCGTGTCGGTTTCATTTCACCACCCCCTGGGATTTCTGATGCAAACGATCATGGAACGGATCCTGAGACCAAGTTGTTTTTTGAGTCGTCTTATCAAGAATCGGCTGGGAGCCGCAACCAAAATTCGCGTAGACCTTTCTCGGTCCGCATGAAGACCGAGGGCGGGCAAGTTGGCTCTACGCAACCGGAGAAAGGCATTTTGCGCACTCCGGAAGCTGCTGAACTGAAGATTTCTTCTCTGCTGGAGAAGAAATTGAACGTTATTAATAAGAAGGACGACAGACCAGGAGCCTGTCGTGAAACCCGCGAATCGAAGTACGCCTTGGGCCTGCCCGCGAAGGAATTGCCGGCCCACTCCCAGAGGTCTACTCGGGGCGTCCGCTCCTGAAGCCCCGGAGGGCCGACAGATGGGAGCCCGGTGCGTTACCGTCGCGCGCTTTGAAATTCGCGCGACGGTGAAAGTAGACACAAACCCACTCTCCCTTCCCTACAACCACTAGGCGACAGGGCTTGCTATTCCCCTCCCTTGATGGGAGGGGTTAGGGGAGGGTGAAAGTTCCCGCAATTCTCAACGCGTGGCAC
>JBFMAA010000057.1:0-32992 GCA_040755955.1 Thermodesulfobacteriota bacterium | reverse complement strand
AATCCGGGAGAAGGTCCTCGGGCCGGAGCACCCTGACACAGCAACATCCCTGAATAACCTGGCGGGGCTGCTCGATTCCAAGGGCGACTACGACGCGGCTGAGCCACTGTACCGCAGGGCTCTGGCCATCCGGGAGAAGGTCCTCGGGCCCGAGCACCCGAACACCGCAACATCCCTGAACAACCTGGCGTACCTGCTCGATTCCAAGGGCGACTACGACTCGGCAGAGCCACTGTACCGCAGGGCACTGGCCATCCGGGAGAAGGTCCTCGGGCAAGAGCACCCTTCCACCGCAACATCCCTGAACAACCTGGCGTATCTGCTCCGATCCAAGGGCGACTTCGACGCTGCCGACCCACTCTATCGCCGGGCGCTGGCAATTAGGGAGAAGATCCTGGGGCCCGAGCACCCCGACACCGCACTATCCCTGAACAACCTGGCGTACCTGCTCGATTCCAAGGGAGACTACGACGCGGCAGAGCCGCTGTACCGCAGGGCTCTGGCCATCCGGGAGAAGGTCCTCGGGCAAGAGCACCCCAATACCGTCAGGGTTCGGGCCAATCTGGAGGCACTTCTGCACGCAAAGCAATGATCCCTCGGCCTGTTGGGCCGGCTTGCAGGGGTGCTGTTCGGCCGGCGGCGTTAGCCTTCCGCTCGGTGGAAGCTGCGGTAGGCTTGACTCTGCCATCCGCTCACGGCCGTAAACGGCCGCGCTATGGATAGAAACCAGCCCCCCTGCGGGCTCCAGGTTCCTGCAGCCCGCAGGTTTTTTCTACAAATAGCACGGTGCTTTAGCGCCGTGTACGGGGTACACGTAACCACTATTGAAGCGGCGGTTGAACAATCCCGCGAATTTCAAGGAGCGGCACTATGGGGACAGGATAGCGGCATGGCCCTGTGGCGCAGGCTTTCGAGCCTGCGGTTCCTGAGCGGCCCCGTCCGGTAATACCATCGTGGCAAGCCCGCAATCCGGCTATTCGACTTGACCTCCTTGCGGTTCAGGCCTATCCTGCCACAAGGAGAGTGCATCATGATTACCGCGACAGCCGATTCCGAGGGCCGCATCAACCTGGGCAAACGCTTTGCCAACACGACCTTTCTTGTGGAAGAGACCGAAGACAGGGAGCTTCGGCTCATACCCGCTCAGGCCGTCCCCCCGGACGAAGCGTGGCTGTTCCGGGACGAGGAAGCCCATGCGTCAGTCATGAGAGGGTTGGCGCATGCAAAGGCGCGGCAGTTCAGCTCTACTCCACCGGACCTGAAGGCAGACCGGGAGCTCATCGAAAAGCTTGAGGCCGAGGAATGACCTTTTCCCCCGTCTGGACTGAGGACGCCTGGCACGTGTATGACGCCCTGAGACTCAACGCTCAGGCCTCTTTGCGGGCTCGGAAGTCGAGCGGAAAAAGGAAATCGTCTCGTCAGGCAGGACTGTTCAAGCAGGTGAACAAGTGCATTGACCTCCTCCTGGAGAACCCGCGACACCCCGGTCTAAATACCCATGAATTCCGCTCTCTCCCCAATCCATATGATGAGAAGGAAAAGGTGTTTGAGGCATACGCCCAGCAGAAGACCCCTGCTGCGTACCGGGTATTCTGGTGTTACGGCCCGGGAATAGGTCAGATCACAATTCTCTCCATAACCCGGCACGCATGACAGGTGCCGGGAGCGACGGGCGCTCTTTGTGCCCCCCCGGCTGCGGACCAGTCTTCGCGTGCGGCATCGAGAAACTCGACATTCATTTCCGTTTGGCACCGATGCCTTCAAAGACCTCCGCTGCGGGGATAGCCCTCATTTCACCCCGATCGTACGCCGCGAGACGTGCTTCGGCCTCCTCTGCCCAGAGACGATCGATCCTCTGCCTGTCCGGAGGTAACCGTTTACCCGGAAGAAGAAGACTCACCGCAGAGGCGCAGAGAGCACAGAGAATAGGAGAAGAAATCCGCGAAACTCTCGTGAAACAATCTGCGCATCCGGAGAAAAGCACAATTCTTTCAACTTCTTCTCTCTTTCTTCTCCGCGTCCTCTGTGTCTCTGCGGTGAACACTCACCTCCGGAGTATCCAGGCTTGAGAGCAGCCGCTCGGCTATTTCCGCCCGCGCGTCAACCTGTTCCGGTAGTATACCCCTTATCGCTGCGGCATCCCAGTCTCTTTGCGTCACAGCCGCGGATGCGGTTCCCCTGCGGTTGAAGGACAGCTCCTGTGCAAGCGAGTTTAGTCCGTTGTCTCAATTTGCTGCCATGGTACCATAAGAATTGACTTGAATAATATCCTATAGTTTGCTATACGGACTGAAAAAAGCAAGGAGCCTACTATGGCCCTCAAGTCCGCCTTCGCATTGCACATACTGATCGCAGCTCTCCTCATGGTCGGCATTGGGACTCCGTGGGCTGCGGAAAACGCCCTGCATCTGAACCTCTGCCAGGAATTGGTCAGTCAGGCCCGTCAATACGAAGCCCGCGCCGCACATCACGCGGTCATGGCAAAAACCCTCAGACAGCAGATAGAAGTCCACTCGAGCCAGGTCAAGAACTCGGCCCTGATGTCCCTCATCGACAACTTGTTCGCCCAATACGACGAACATCGCGGTATGGAGAATAAGTTCCGTGACCTCTGCCGCAAAGCCTCCGACGAGGCCGGCAAGTGCATGAAATCCTCGCAGTAGAAGACATGCGTTCAGCCGACGGTTAAACTGAAAAGAACATAGTGGGAGTTCCCTGCGTCGACCGCCGGGAGCGGCCATGCTCCAAGTGACCCCATGAAAGTCTTCCGGGGGAAACCCTTTTGAAAAAGGGTTGTCCCCCGGACCCCTTTCCGAAAACTTTTAGAATATTGGGTGCTTCTCACCATCCGGCGCGTTCCTGTGATGGCGGGTGCCGACATTCACCTCTCGTTGTGTCAACTCGCCATGTCCGGTCTTGGGGATGGGGGTCCGGGGGAAGGCACTTCTTTCAAGAAGTCTCTTCCCCCGGAAACTCATTTCCATGGAAAAGAGGAGACATGCCCGACTCCATCGACCAATGGACCGCGATCCACTTCCGGGTTCCGCACGAGATGGCCGACCCGATCTGTAATTTCTGCCACGAACAGCAGACCGAAGGATTGGTGCTCGACGACTCGGACCGGGACTTCGTGCGTTTGACCGCCTACTTCACCCCCGAAAGGTGGGAAGAAGCTCTCGATCACGCAAAGCTCTACCTCACTCAACTGCATGAGATCTTCTCCCATCTGCCCGAACCCACCCTCTCGATCAGCGTCCAAGAGCGCGAGGACTGGGCCGTCATGTGGAAGGGGTACTTCAAGCCGACGGAAATCGGCAAGCGCCTTATCGTGGCACCCCCATGGCGCGTACCGGAGCCGGGTGACAGGCTCGTGGTCATTATCGAACCCGCAGAGGCCTTCGGCACAGGGACTCACGAAACCACCCAAGGCTGCCTCGTGCTCGTGGAAGATGCGATCTCGGAAATGCCGGCGTTCCCGGGCGAGTGCTCGGTCCTGGACGTGGGATGCGGTTCGGGGATTCTCGCAATTGCAGCGGCCAAACTCGGGGCCGACCGAGTCCTGGGCATCGACCACGACCCCAAGGCTGTGGAATCGGCAGGCAAGAACGCGGCCCTCAATCACGTGGAAGAAAAGGTGCAGCTCGCGCGCTCCGGCCTGGCGGATCTTACCGAACAGTCCGACATAGTCACCGCGAATCTGGATCTGAGAACCCTCCGCGAACACCGCAACGTGCTGCTCTCCCTTTTTCGGCGATTCCTCATCGTCTCAGGCGTGCCCCTGAACCAGTGGGCCGAGGCCAAAGAACTGCTCCAGGCTCCACGGGTCGTACTCGTCAAAGAGATCACGCGCGCGGAATGGGGCTGCGGACTATTCGGCCGCACACGGGGCCTGTGATGGGCCGCCTGCATTGCTACGGTTATTGTGGGACAGCCCCTTAGGGCTTGCCGCGAAATAACCCCGTCATCTCGCGTGCTCCCCTTCTATAGGTGGTCAAGCGAGTGAATACTGTTCTCCAATTCACCGTGGTTACAAGGCTTGTTTTGCCGCGGGCCCTCAGTAATAGAGGTTCATGGGTGATCCTTGCGTCTTGGCCGGCTTTGGCGGTTCCTTCTTGGCCGGGGTCACCTGGAGAATGGTTTCCATGGGAGAAGCTGCGTCTTCCTCCGCAATTTCTGCCCGGGGGGGGCCTGTCGGGATCTTGGTTCTCAGATTCTTCACCTGGGACCGCAAGGTCTGGATCTCCTGCACGTACCGATTTCGATCGCTCTCGAGGTATTCCGCGGTTTCCGTGAGTTGTTCCACCTGCGCCTTCGTTTTCGCGAGCTGTTCCTTCGACTGCTTGGCCGCTTCCCGACACTGGCCGAGGTCCTTGGTCGTCTGCTTCATCTGAGCGCTCAGGTTCAGGTACTCCTGTTTGTATTGCTCTGCGGTCGCATAAGCTTGGGAGGCCTGGCCCTGAAGTTCCTTGATTCGCTTGTTGAGTTTGGCAAGATGCGCTTCGGCCTCTTCCTTAAGCCTGCTGGAGTCAGCCACCGCGGTCTTGAGGGCTGCCAGAAGTTCCTGTGAATCGCCGAGCTGTTTCTTGAGCCGCTTGGACTCGTCGGCTCGCTCGGCGAGTCTTGCTTTCATATCGGTGAGTGCGGCCTCGACCTGCGAGGATCTGGTCTGTTCAACCGACTGCAGTTCCTGGACCTGCCTTGTGAGGGCGTGCACCTGACCCTCTTTCTCCTTGGCCTCGGCACGAAGCCGGGTGAGCTCTTCGTCTTTCTCTTTGAGGCCCTGTTCGAGCCCCTCGACTCGTTTCCCAAGCTTGTCCGCCTTGAATTCCGCGAGAGCCTTTGCTCCCATGAGTTTTATTCGCGCTGCCCGCGTAACCGGGTCTTCGCCGGCGAGTTCGGCATCCTCGGAAGTATCACGGGCATCACTTTGGGCCAATTCCTGGGGTCGGAGTTGTCCCGCGGAGGAAGTCTCTTCGGAAGACGCGACCAGTTGCGTTCGGAGCTTCACAGGCCCTGAGTCTGTCACTTTGAATCGTCTTCCGTAAGCCTCAGAAATGGTCTGCGCATTCGTTACCGGCACCTGTCCGCAGTAATCCGCTAGCAACAAGAGTGCCAGAGCAATAGGAGCGAAATATGGCATTGTGTTCATGTGTCGGCTCGTCTCAGGGTAATTGAAGGTGTGCGGCACGGTTCCTCGCGTCCCTTAGCCCAGTGTTCTTCCTGCACTGTGCTCCTGCAGAGAGCTTGTGGTTGATTGCCGCAGCACAGTATCTGATACCACACATTCATTTTAACAGATTTTCCCTGGAAAATAAAGCCGTTTTCTTAGACGTAGTTGAGCTCCAGGGCCTGAGAGAATGCCCCGACCTCGATGTTGCGCACTGCGCGGCGGATGACGGCATAGGCGCTAATTTCGGCTCTCCACACGATAGAGGCCCCGTATTCTTGCCCGGCGCTGAAGCGTTCGGCTATTTTCAGTCGCCCCTGCGCGGCTCGGAAAGGCTGACGTCCCGGAGGGACGTTTCAAAATAGCCGTGCCTTTCAAGGCCAGTCGAGAGAGCAAGGAACCCCAAGAGAGCGCCCATGCGAATGACGGGGAAACCTTGACGACCGGATGCCCGCCTGTTACCATTTCGACTTCCAACCTGAACGAGAGCCGGGGGAGACCACATGAGCGTGCCCAGTGACGAGCAGCTTCTCCAGGAGATAACCGAGAAAACCGACAAGCAGATTTGGAACAGATACCAACACGAAATAACGGAAATCCAGCTCAAGCGATTCTTTGAGCGTGCCCTCAGAACTCGCCGCATCACACTTCCTCGACTGGAGGAATTGTGTACGGACCAGAGCGACAGAACCGACACCAACGACATTCGCAGAGAAGTGGTTGCTCGATTCAAGGCCCAGAAGGTGGGTCTCCAGGACGTTCCCGTTGAACACGGAGCTGCAGACGCGCTCGATATCCGGAGTTATGCGGCTGCGTTGGCCAAGTTCATCATCAGATGCGGGACTCCCACTGCCATTGCTATCCAGGGGGACTGGGGATCAGGCAAGTCGACGTGCATGAAGTTCATTCGGGAGCACCTGGAGGGCTCGGAGGAGAACCCTGCCACCTGTATCGAGTTCAACTGCTGGGAGCACTCGCAGTTTCATGCTGCTGATCACATCCCGGTGTTTTTGATGGCCCATTTCGTGAAGCAGGTTGCCGCAGCGTATCCATCCGAGGCTGTGAATTCCGCGGCCGGAAGTCCGGCATCAGGGAAGCACGTGCAGCGACAAGAACTGTTCAAGAGGGTGCTAAGGTTCAGTTGGGAACTTGCCAAGGCCGCGGGCGGGGAGCTACTTAAGAACACGGTTGGACTTGATCCGTTCGCGGCGGTAAAAGCTGCCGGTGCTGCGTCATCTCCAAGCGGTTCGTCTGATTGGCTGGATACCTTGAAACAGGTAAGAGACGGCCTCCAAGAGATTGTCGACGATCATATCGCTGCTGTCCATAGGGACAGGGTAGTGGTCTTTATTGACGATCTCGACCGTCTCGAGCCTCTCCGGGCCATCGAACTCCTCGAGGCCTTGAAGACCTTCCTTGACGTGCGGGGCTGTGTATTTGTCATCGCGTGCGACTACGCTGTGGTGAAGGAAGGTCTCAGGCAGAAATTTCCTCGAGGATCTTTAGAGCAGGTGGGAAAATCCTTCTTGGACAAAGTGTTCCAGCTTTCTGTGCCGATGCCGACGGGAATGTACAACGTAGGGAAATACCTTGAAGAACTCCTCCGTGAGGCGGACCTCAACACCGACGGGTACCGCGAGGAGGATCTGAAGGGATTCAAAGCTCTGCTGGAGAATTCAGTGGGATTCAACCCGAGAAATGTGAAGCGCCTGGTGAACAACCTTGCCTTGAAAAACATCATCCAGGACGAGAGACTCTCCATCGCCGCCAAGGGCCAGGCCGGCCGGGATGCCGTGCGGAAGCAACAGATCTTCTTCGGAGCAGGGTGCATGGAAGCGGCTTTCAACAAGGCATACCAGATGATGCTCAGTCATGCCGGTTCCAAGACACGGTTGGCCGAGCTATTGAAACAGGATCTTGCAGACAAGAACTGGATACTTCAGCAGCGCCTCGTTACAGAGTCGGCCGGACCGGATGCCACGCGAGAGTTCATGGAAGAACAGGCTGAGAGGCTGGTGCAGTTTAATGAGACGTTTTTCCGGATTCTCGACGCGAACCCCGACGGCGATCTTGATCAGAACGAATTGAAACCGCTGCAGGAAGTGCTGACCATGATGAGGCCCGTCTCAACCACCGATTCGGATGAAGTGGAGCGGGTTGAACAAAACAAGCTCTTCAGCGAATTCCTGAGATCAGTGCTGAAGGAACTCAGTGGGAGGGAAGACTGTCCGGTGCCGAACAAAGGCGACCACGCGGTCATGGGCGGGCCAACGGGGAAACGTCAGTACCTGCGTGTGTGGTTTGGCGATGATGAATCGAAAAACGGATGGCACAGTTCGAGCCTCTTCTACAGAGTCTGCTGCGACAGAACCCGCCCTGGAAAGATCGTCATCTCCATGGAAAGGAATCTGGTGAAACTGAGGGAGAAAGGTGTTGAACCGTCCGACCACGTGAAGCACCTCAAGGATTGGTCCAAGAAGGCCGGCTACACGCTGGGAGAACCGAGAAACGAGCATGGTTGGTTCGTCATGAGCAGAGAAATCGGAGACCTGTTCATTCGCGACGACCTTGACAGCCGGACCAGATTTCGGAAGGAAGTCCTGCCGGCGCTTTCTGCTCTTTTCACGGAGACCGCGAACCTCTTCGACAAACGTGCTCCAGGCAAGGTCAACGGGAAACTGGTCGCAGAAGACATTATGGCCGGAATGGAAGCTGCGGAGCTGGTCAAGAAACACGGGCTCAAGTCCACGGCCCAACTTCCGGGATTGGTGAAGAAACTCGTGGCCATGGGATTTCTCACCGAGGATTCCCGCCACCGGCCTGACCTGAAGGAGCCTGACCTTCCACGATAGGGCACTATTCAGTCTGCACAGGCCTCCACCCGGGGAATTCTTCGAGGAACCGGATCACCTCATCGGTCAGCTCAGTTTCTCTGCCCATGTGGAAGTGATCGGTTGCGGACAGGACGACCCCATGCTTTGGTTCAGGGATCTCGTCCACGAGGCTCAAGAAGGAAGAGCTCGGGCAGACAAAATCCATGTCTCCCGTGATGAGCAGCTTGGGTCGGGTCTCCTTCCTGAGAAAACCGAAATCGTACATGCTCAGTGGCGGTGAGACTCCGATGAGCACCTTGGGTCTGGGGTCCTGGCTTGCTGCCTTGAGACCCACCCAACAGCCGAAGGAATAGCCCGCAACCAGCATCCGCGCCGCATCCACCTCGGCCAGGCCGGATACGAAGTCGAGGGCAGAGGTAACATCATCGAGTTCCGAGATGCCTCCGCCGTGGAATCCGCCACTTCGACCCGTGCCTCGGAAATTAAAGAGAAGGGTTGCCATACCCCGCGCGGACAGCGCATCAGCCAGGGCTTCGGTCACATTATTGTGCATGCTCCCGCCAAACAATGGGTGGGGATGACAGATCACTCCCGCGGGCGCAGGCCCGCGTGCTCCGTCGGGTACCCGGAGTATGCCTTCCAGGCTGATGCGTCCGCAGGGAATGGATACGTTTTCTCTGGCCATGCCTATTTATCACCTTTGCAGCCCGAAATCTGCGGGACCTTGCGCGCGGCTACGAACGTTCATCGAATGCCGGTACGGGACCCAAAACCGTTTCATCAGAAAGTCTTCCCGGGGAAACCCTTTATCAGGAAATGCGCTTCCCGGGGAAAGGAACTTCTTGCAAGAAGTTCCTTCCCCCGGACCCCCTTCCGAAAACTTTTGAGAAATTGATTGGTTCTGACCATTCACCGAGTTCTTGTGAAGTTGGGGGCACTTTCATACCTCGTTGTGGCGCAATGCCATGACTGCTCTTGTCGAGAAAAGGAGTAATTGAGCCCGAAGTGTGCAGAGCTGCAGCGCCTCTCAGCCGCTCATGGTACCCGGCTTTTGAGCCATGTATCGACTTGACTTGCCGCAATCGGAGCCGCGGGCTCCAACATGAGATCATGGCCGCAGTCGGGGACTATGAACCAGTCCGCGGAGAAGAAGCCGGCGATCTTATCCGTCCTATGAAGCACGCTCGCTCCAAACCGAGCTCCCACGACGAGGATGGGGCACTCTATCTTGCCGGGGTCCACCAACACTTCCCCGCCGGAGTACTCGTTTATCACCGAAGGAGATTCAGGAACCAGCCGGTCGTATATGCCCCGAAAGGTGTCATCATCTATGTCGTGGAACCAGCTTCGCCGGACGGTGGCGGAGTCCAGATGGACCGGCACATCGGTACGGAAAGGCGGTCGTATCGCCCCGAGTTGGCCCGGTCCCACGGGCTCCACGAGAACGAGCGCAGCCAATGGCACCTTTTCGGCAACCTTTTGGACAATGATGCCTCCCATGCTGTGACCAAGCAGCACCGGAGCGGTCCCGATCCAGGCAATCACGTGGAGAACGTCCTCGACGTAGTCCTCGACTCGAAGTGTCAGAAAATCGCCTGGCGGGAGACGGTACGAGCCGGTGTGGTTACGAAGAGAGAGTGCAAGGCTTCGCCACCCCGCTTCAGCGAAACACGGAAGCCATTTCTCATAAGCCCACCACCCATGGCAGCCTCCATGAACCATAAGCAAAGGAGTCCGTCGAGAACTCTCGCCGGGAACGTATTCCTTGACGAACAAGCCTCGAATGATGTGGTCGTGCTGAGAGGTCTTTGTCACTGAAGTGGTGCTCAGTAAGAGTTCACCGCGGAGACACGGAGGACGCAGAGAAGAAAGAGAGAACAACTTGACAAAATTATGCTTTTCAACCGATGCGCTGCTGCTGAGTAAATTCTTGCACGAGTGATTGCCTGACTTCTCTTCCTCTTCTCTGTGCTCTCTGCGCCTCTGCGGTGCGTCCCATTCTTCCCGGTGAACGGTTACGGTTCTCATATACGCCAAGGTGCCGAAGCTACCGCGTCCTACACCTCCAGTTCGGTGATAACCTCGAGTCCGTTGCGCATAGGTTGAATGATCATGTACAGGATCACTCCGATCGCGATAAACAGGCACCCTGAGATCGCCAAATAGTGATTCTCCCGCAACGCATAGCCATGAAATTCCGCGTGCAGAACCTGGAAGACCGGATACGCCTCCAGGAGTATCACCGCGGAAACGGCCAGCCCCGAATAGAGCATGGTCACCAACCCCCCAAACCCGCTGAAAACCCGGTTCGGGTCGACTTCCTTGAGATCCGCGTAAAGCACCCCCATTCCCAGAGCCAACGACGTGATGCCGACCGTCAGAAGCACCACGGTGAGGGTGGACAGGAAGAACATGAACCCACCCAGACCGAGTATTTGGTTGGTCATGATGACGAGGAACAACCCGATCATCAGCATCGGCACGAGGTAGAAGGAGAACTTCACCATCAGGATCTTGCGGAGACCCACCGGCGAGCCTTTTAGTATCCAGAACGCCCTCCCCTCTGACGAAACCGCGGGGAATATGAACCTCACCCCCAACGATGAGAGCACAAAACCGGCAAGGCCTATGTTCACGAATGCGACGGTCTTGTTCAGAAACAGCGTTGCTGCAGGTGTATCGAGGGAGGGCAATACCTTGAAATTGTACAAATATACCACGACCAATGCGGTCAGGAGCAGCAACTGGCTGAGCCGTCCCCAGTCCCGCGCCATCAGCAGTATCTCTTTGCGCACAAGCTGGGCTGTCGCGGAATCGAAGGTCGCATTGAGAAACCCGCTGATTACTGCCATGATTCTACTGCGGCTCAGTTTGGCTCCCTTGGATTCCATCGCCTTCGAGTACCCGCTGAAATGGGACGCTTCATGATAGTGACCGGCCAGACGGTACGTAGAAATCGCTCCCAGTACCAGCAAACCGAAATAGAACACGATCTGCTCGAAATCCGTGCCTGTGATGTAAGGCAACACGGTCTTCATGAGCCACGTCGTCGGCACAAGGAGAGATCCGGAATCCGATCGTACCGAGAGATAGTCCATCAGGGAAGCGAACCCCTCAGGATTGAGAAATTCTTCCGGTCGTATCATCCGAAACAACAGGTATGCCCCTACGAAGAGCAGGAGCCCCACAAACACGAAGAAATCTCTCAACCGACGGACAGGAAACGTCTTCACCAGGATCTGCACCACCACTATGCCGGCAGCAGTGGTCATGACGAGCAGACATACGAATCCCGCGAAGGTCAGCCCGTAGAAGCTCAACGGAGCCTTGAACACCTTGCCATACGCCAAGAACACCGGAAAGCCAAAGACCAGCACCATCCACGACGAGTCGATCAGGGTCTCCACAAAACGGGCACGATACAGTGATGCCGGCGGCACCGGGCTCGATATCAGCAATTCCAGGTCTTCCGACAGGAAGAACGAAGAGAACGTGGTGATGATATTACTGATGAATACCACGAACGTGAACGTCATCAGAATCATGGAAAGAAGGTTCGTCGCTGCAATAGTAACGAACATCTCCTCGCTGATGAAGTAGCCGAGCGCCTTGACGAAGACCACATAGATCACTCCCCACAAGGCGAGTATCAGTCCCACCATGAAAGGGAGTCTCAGTCGTTGTTGTTTGGGGTCGCGCAGACCGCTGCGGAGCTTCTTCCAACGTGGCGTCAACAAAAGGAGGGTATCGCTCATGACGGTCTGTCGGTCCTTCCTGGAGTGGGACCCGATGAGGGGTCCTTGAGCGCGGTGTCGGTTGCCGCAGCATCCATACCTGCTGCCGGGACTTCGCGTGGCGTATCTGCTTCTGCGGAGTGTTCGGGGCTATCGGGCTTTTCCTCCGACGCTGCCAGGAGATCCGCGTAGAAATCCGGCCCGGACTTTTCCCCCTTTGAAGGGGATACCATGTCCTCTGCCGCGGGAGGCGACGGGTTGGCCGGTCTGTCCTGGTAAGCCGCGGGGTAATGCGTGGACTGTGACGTCAGAGACTCCAGATCTACCGAGCTGCGCACGTCCGAGATCATCCTCTGCAAGTCTCCGTAGACCTTTCCGAGGGTCTTTGCCACCTCGAGAAGCTGCTTGGGGCCCAGGGCGATCAGGGCCACTAGCAGGATCATACCCACTTCCCACATCGATATTCCGAACACTTGAGACCTCTCGTCTAGTAACCGTTCACCGGGGCAGAACCACCGCCGAGTCACAGAGGTTTGCAAAGGTCGCAGAGACGACATGCAAGAGATGTCCTCACTTCTCCGACTGTCTCGCTGCGCCCTCTGCGTCCGAGGTGAACTCTCACCTCTTGTTCGTGATCGCACAGCTCAAATATACCACACAAGACGGCAAAACGTCTGGGCTGAAAAGACCGTTACCTGATTGGGTGAACCCACATCGGCCAGGGGTGATTTCTTTCCGTCTCTGTACTGCCATCCTCCAAATTCTTCGCCGGCCGAGAAGATTTGTTGTCGAAATCCGCTTCAGCAACGGGGTAAACGGCCGCGCTTCCCCGATGGCAGTGCGCGGTTTCCACGTGCGTAGAACCAACTCACCCCGCCATCAGACTCCACGCGGGCCGAGAAAGGTTGACGCGTTTCTTGGTTGCGGCTCCCAGCCGCTCTGTGTCTCCGTGGTGAACTCGTGCTTCAGATCTCTCCTTCGGTGGATATGACCCTGTCCACGTAGAAGATATCCATATAGTGCGGTCCACCACCCCACGATTCCATCAGCAGAGAAACGTTCCCGATGAGCGCATCCAGGTGAGTATCATGGGACTCGAATCCCGTATCGGGGTCCTGGAGTCGTTCGGTCCAGTCGATCGCATGGGCGCGGAGGCAGATCTTCACCTCAAATCCCTGGCCTGCTTTCACGAGAATGACCTGGCCGCAATGGTTCTTATCCGCGGCGGAATCCGGATGCTTGATATCGTATAATTCAACATCCCGACCTCTGATCGTCCGGATGAGTTCTACTCGGCTCATTTCCCTCTCGAAAAGGGCCTCAGACTGACTGGAGCAGCTCGCACAGAGAACGGATTCATCTTTCGAGAGTTGCGTCCCTGGTTCACCACAGAGTACGCAGCTCTGGTCCACAGAAGAAGAGATTGACATGAGCATGCCTCCCTTAATGGTGCTTCGTCTTGTTACCGGGGCCGGTCACCCGGCGGTACCGCGTCGGGGCTCTTGAGTCGGTTTTTCCGGGGCTATGGTGCTCCGCCTTGAAAGCTGCGGTACGTTTCACCCTCCCCTTACCGCTCCCATCAAGGGAGGGGAACCGTAAACCCGCTCCCCTGGTGGGAGAGGAAAGGAAGCAGGGGGGCCGTGTCTTCTTTCACCGTCCCGCGAATGTCAAGGCGCCTCACCGTCCATGCTCGGGTCACTCGCTTTGCCCGGTTGAAGCAACTTGGTCTGAGTATACCATCCTTTTTCGTCGGTACGAACCGCCATGAAAAGAATTTGCATTGCCGTGGTCCACACCTATACTCACCCATATGCGGGAAATCCGGGTGCATGCGACTCGGTCGGTGAGCACCGGGCGTCGGTGACTCCTTTGCCGGCGAGCATCGCGAACACCCCGCGCGAGGAGAAGTGTATCATGGCGGCGAGATTCGTGGCAATCGTGACGGCGGTCTTGCTCTTTCCGGCAACGGTGGCGGCAGGGGAGCCCAGACTCGATATGCAGAGTACGAAATACGATATGGGCAAGGTCTACTACGGCGACAAATCTGCCACCGCGTTTGAATTCGTCAACACAGGAGATGCGCCTCTGATCATTGACCGTGTCCGGGTCTCATGCGGATGCACAAAAGCGACCGCTGACCCCAGTGAAGTTCCGCCCGGTGCGAGGGGTCGGATATCCGTGTCATACGATTCTCATGGGCAGCATACCGGTCCGCAGACGAAGATCGTTTCGATTCACTCCAACGACCCTCGCACACCGGAGGTGGAATTGCGCCTTGCGGTGGACGTGGTGCGGGAACTGGAAGTGACTCCGTCGAGCCTGGCAAGAAGACTCAAGACATTCCAGGAGGAGATTGCGCTGGCCGTCAAGATCGCAAACCACTCGGACGCAGAGGTCACCATTACTGGGGCCAAGGCCTATGGCCCGGCGGCCCACGTTGACGTGAACCCGCCCACTCCCCGCATCGGGCCCAAGAGCACGGGCGAAGTTGGGCTTATTCTGAGACTGGAGGGCAAGCCCCGCTTCCGAATCTACCTGGGAAGGATTGTCCTGGCCACAGACCATCATCGGGAGACCGATGTGAGACTGAACTACATGGTCGAAATCCAGGCCCCAGAGAGCCGCGGGGAGGAGAGACGCGCCCGGCACCGGGAATAGCCGCTGACCGCAGTTCCCTCAACCCACGCGTGACTTCCAGCCACCGGGGCGATCCTGGTCAGGCACTCCGAGGGGTATCGCCTCGCACTTTGCGGGGTTGGGATCGACTCGGTGGGAATCGGTCGCCGCGGCCTCGTCTGTGGCGGGCCGCAGGCCCCTGAGGAGACGAAGAGCTTGATCGACGCCGTATTTCCATACCACCACGGCCACAAGGATCGTCGCCATCACAGAGATCAGCAGCAGGGTCAGTAAGATGTACGCGATCCATGTGGCAGCGAGGCTCTGTGGCGAAAGCGGAACCGCCAAAAGGAGAAGGAGCCAGAAGGATTTGGGCAAAGGTTTGAGACAGGTGAGCAGCGTCTGAAGGCAATCGAGGGCCTTGAGCAGGACCTGAAAGAGCATCCACATGAGGCCTCCCCCCAACAGCAGCAACGCAACCGTTCGGGTGGCGAAGACGACCGTGGACGAGACCTCCAGTCCGCTGAAAAGGAAATCCAACCTGAAAAGGCTTTGGATCTGGTTTGCAGCTTCCCCGATCATGAAAGTCCTCCTCCAGGAAACAAGCTTGCTGGGGAAATGCGAATTCCGGGGCTAGGGGCGTCTTGCGTATGCCGTTCGACTTCTTCTCTTTTCGAGAAGAAATCTTGAGTTCAGCAGCTCCGGAACACCGCAACGAGCCATTTTTCGGTTGCGTGGAGCCAACCATCCCCGCCACCGGTTTCTTGACCGGCGACGTAATTAGGCACACTGCTGCCCTGAATTCAAGGAAAAAAGAGTATCCCCAGTCGGAAAGACCAGCTTCTTCTTGTTCGATGGCACACTTTTCCTACTGAGAAGGATTCCGGTCGGTTGACAGGAATTTCGTCGGCGGTTATGGTGCGACGGTGTGCTTCTGCCCGGGGGGAAGAGTAATTGCGCGGTCATCCCGGAGGGAACGCACCCTTCCAATTGAGCAAATTGGTTCAAGGAAGATCGGCCTTCAACGCCATGTCCGCAAGGCATGGAGGCGATCGACGAGAGGTATGGATGAGGGCGTTATTGATTAGTCCGGAATTGGGGGACACCTACTGGGGCCTTCGAGAATCGGTTTCCATGTTGGGTCGGAAGGTGGTCGCGCCGCCGCTAGGGCTCATCACGGTCGCGGCAATGCTCCCGAAAGCCTGGAAGCTCAGGCTTGTCAATCTGGTGTTCGAAGAGTTGACCGAAGAGCTCTGGAGTTGGTCGGAAATCGTGATATTGTCCGGCATGCGGGCTCACAAGAAAGACCTGCTCAGGGTGGTTCAGCAGGCCCGCGCACGACACAAGACCAGTGTGGTCGGCGGACCCTACGCAACCATGGCCCCGGATGAGCTCATCCAAGCCGGCGCGGATTTCGTGTTCCGCGGAGAAGCCGAGGGCGGACTGGAAGAGCTCCTGCACAGGATTTCGTCCGGCTCCTCGGACCCTGTGGTGCAGGCAGCACCGCATCCTGAGCTGACCGCGTCGCCGATTCCCCGATTCGACCTGCTGGGCGACCCGCGCAACTATGCCATTATGGGCGTGCAGACCACGAGAGGGTGTCCTTTTGAGTGCGAATTCTGTGATGTGATCAATCTCCACGGGCGACGCCCCAGACACAAGACTCCGGAACAGGTCATCAGTGAGCTTGACGCGCTCCATGACATCGGATGGCGCGGGGCGCTGTTCTTCTGCGACGATAACTTTATCGGCAGTAAGGCGTACACGAGACGGCTTCTCGACGTCCTTGTGCCGTGGATCAAGTCCCACGGGGAGCCCTTCAACTTTCTGACGCAGGCCTCGGTAAACCTGGGACAAGATCGCGAACTGATTGACCTCATGACGGACGGGAATTTCAGTTGGGTATTTCTGGGTATAGAGACACCCGACGAAGAGGTGCTCAAGGCCAATCGTAAGCACCAGAACGTGACGAATCCCTTGCTTGAATCGGTCACGAACATCTGTGCCAACGGCCTTTCCGTTGTGGGGAGTTTCGTCATCGGTTTCGACGGAGAGAAGCCCGGAGCGGACGAGCGTATCATCGAATTCGTCAATCAGGCGAAAATCCCGATGGTGATGATTAACCGGTTGGAGGCAACGCCGGGTACTGCCTTGTGGAAGCGTCTCAAGGCCGAGAATCGTCTCATCGAAGGCGGTAACGGCGACGAGCTCGAGAGCGGAGGATGCGACTTCGTTCCGACTCGACCTCGGGAGCAGATTGCTCAGGAGCTCACCAACGTGCGGGAGCGGCTGTACGATCCTTCCGAGTACATGAGGCGCGCCTACCAATATTACCTCACCATGAGACCGACTCGCAAAGCCTTGGGCATCGTGGAACCCGGGTCTCAAGCTGTGGCGCCGAGGGACTCCCTCTCCATTCGGAACAGGTTCGGCCATCTGCGATCGCTGCTCATCCTTGTATGGAGGAGGGGGATCGCGTCGCGGCACAGGTGGCAGTTCTGGGCTCAGCTCTACACCCTGTTTCGCCGAAATCCGAGTCGCACCCGGAGTTATCTCAATGCACTCGGGTTCGGAGAGAGCCTGTACCCCTTGCGAAACAGTCGGTCGACGGAGAAACGGTAGCTGATCCGAGAGAGTGTGTTTGCTTAGGGCCTGCGGCAAGATAAGCCCTGCAATTGCGATCGGCGAGTGAACCCTGTTGCCGGGCCTCGCTTCCCGTAGGTTAAAACCTACGGCTATTGACAGTTAGCCCTTTCAGGGTAGGAAAACCCCGCGCCCCCATGGGCGCACTCTGAATAGCCATGGGCTTCAACCCATGGAAACGGAGCACGGGAAAGGACAGGATTGTTTCGCGGCAGGCACTTGGTTTGTGAGGCCGAGGAGGCCCTCATGGGCGCTCACTTGACGACAGTAGAGTTCGCCATTTCAGGCAGTGATCCCCCTGCCCCCTCCCACGAGGGGAAAGGGATTCGGAAACCCGCTCACTTGGTGGGAGGGGGCAGGGGAGGATGTTGAGGCAACGCGTGCTCACCAGTGTGCGCCCATCGGGAGCCCCTTCTCTCAAGAAGCGACTGGGAGCCGCTGCCAATGATCGCGTCGGCCCTCCTCGGCTCGCACGTGTTCCGGTGGCGGGGCGAGTTGGTTCTGTGCACGCGAAGACAAACAGGTTGCGTCCTCTCGGAGCTGCTGAGCTGAAGATTTCTTCCCGCAGAAAAGGAGATCGAACGTGATTGATGAAGAGCGGGCTTCCCGAAATCTTGCGTGACGATGCCCAGAGTGGTGCGACAATCCCCACACGACCATTGACTGAGGCTTGGTATGTCGCTATGGTGCTCCGCGAGGCGGGAGCGGCCCATGCTTTCCCCCCTTCGGGCTGACCGGATCAGCGTCCCGCCGAGCCGTTCCCGTGGGCGGAACCCCCCGCCGGCCCTGAAGAAAACCCCGACGATTCTGCACATCGAATTCTTGCGAGGTACCAAGATGGACTACACGGAGATTCTTGTTTCCACGGAACAGGAAGTCGGAATACTCACCCTGAACTCGCCCCATACGGCCAATGCCCTGTCCAAGAACATGATCAGGGAAGTCATCGAAGCGCTCCAAGGCTTGGATGCCGACCCTTCCGTACGGGTGATCATCATACGAGCAAATGGCAAGCATTTCTGCTCGGGACACAACCTCTCGGAGATGCAAGGCGTGGGGATGGTGGAGCTCAAGTTCATTTTCGAGCAATGCTCCCGGATGATGACCCTCGTACACGACATCCCCAAGCCGGTGATCGCTCAAGTGCACGGAGTGGCCACCGCAGCCGGGTGTCAACTGGTGGCTACCTGTGATCTGGCTGTAGCGGAAGAAAAGGCCCGATTTGCCACCCCCGGGGTGAAGGTTGGTCTGTTCTGCACTACGCCGATGATTGCGCTCTCGCGGGCGGTGGGCAGGAAGAGAGCGCTCGAGATGCTCTTCACCGGACGGATGATCTCCGCTGAAGAGGCCGAACGATGGGGTCTGGTGAACAAGGTCGTCCCACAAGCGGAGCTGGAACACACGGCCATGGAGCTTGCCCACAACATCGCGACGGCAAGCCCCCTGGTCATCGCAATCGGAAAGCAGGCATTCTACGCGACCGTCGAGCAGGACGAACGCCGAGCCTATCACCTCGCGTCCACCACCATGACCGCGAATCTCATGACCGAGGACGCACAGGAAGGCATTCAGGCCTTCATGGCAAAGCGCACCCCCAACTGGAAAGGACGCTGATCTCGTCAACCCGAGGGGAGTGTTCAGATGGATGAGAATCGTTTCCCGGATCGCGACCGCGCGCTCGATCCGCCTGTGGGTGTAAGAGAGGCGCTTGGGATCGCGCTGGTGATCATCGGCGCGGCCATGGCGATCTGGGTTTTTGCGCAGGTGTACGGCATGTTCAGGGACCCACACAAGCTGACTCCTTTCAAGAAGCTCGTCTCGGACCATCTGGAAGGATCATTCTCCGGGGCGGACGTGAACGCGAAGCTGGTTATTCCCCGAGAGTTCCTGGCCTATGTGATACCGATTCTCCTCCTGGTCGTGGCTTCGGGAGTGGCGAGCATCCTGGTCACCGGAGGCGCAAACCTGGCGTACGGAGGGTATCAGCGATTCCTCACGCGGGTTTCCGCCCTTGAATTCAAGCTCAACAGAGCGATCGACGGCGTCAAGGATGTGATCAGGCGGAGTTGAGGCAAGCTGCACACGGGAAGGGAGTATTATCCGGTCCTGCAAGGGAAAGAACCTCCACGCCCCGGTAGGCCGGCCACAAAGATCCGTGAACACGCGACCCCAATCGAGACGTGTGGCATTGGCAGGATTGTGTGGCAGCCACCAGTGGGAACCGCCCAATCCCAAAAGAGTTTAAGGGGATGGCGGTCTGGAGGCATGAGCGCTGACTTGGTAATTCGTGGCATGGATGCGATTCCGAAATTCGGCCCCCACGTTGTTGAGAGGAACTTGTAGCGACGGGCGTCCCTGCCAGGCGGCACGGGGACCGGTCGCTGCGACCAAAAAACTGCGACATACGTCACCGTATGTAGGCCATGGAGCTCTCTGGGAGCACGCGTTGCCTTCACATCCTCCCCTTCACCCTGCAATGCCGAATTCCCCTGTGGTTAAGTGAGCGCATTCACATAGGAACGTGTATGGAACACCTGCTGTTTGCAGCAAAGAAGCTGGTCACCATGCTGGCAATGCCTCTTGGAGCGTGGCTGATTGCCACGGTTTCCGGGCTTGCCTTCCGTTTGTGCAGACCTCGCAGCAGAATCGGACTCTGGCTGATCGTTGCCGGAGGAGCGTGGCTTTACGTATGCTCCGTGGAATTCACCGGATTCATGCTTATTCATAGCCTCGAGAACGAAGCGGGCTCATACGCTGACCCCGCGCAACTCGAACAGGCCGGCGTGAAACACATCGTGGTGCTTGGCGGCCCGTCTCACGAAGGGGATTCGCTGACCGTGGCAGACAGGGTGGCAGGAAGCATTCCCCGGGTGCTGGAAGGGATACGCCTCTGGCGGCAGATCCCCGGTGCCAAGCTGGTGACTTCCGGCGGCACCTATCGGGGAAGCGTCCCTATCGGACAGGCGATGGCGGACCTTGCCATGGAGATGGGAGTTCCCGGCGACTCTGTTCGCGTAGAACACACCGCACTTGACACGGAAGACGAAGCGCTCTTATTGGCGCCGCGTCTCAAGGGAAGGCCATTTGCTCTGGTAACCTCCGCGTATCATATGCCCCGTTCGTTGCTGCAATTCCGTCGTTGCGGACTTGATCCGATTCCCGCGCCCGCGGGTTTCCAGGCGGGAAGACTCATTGTGTCGGCTGGTTGTTTCCTTCCTTCTGCGGCCGGTTTGGGCGTTACCGACGTGGCGTTGCGAGAGTATACCGGGAGATGCTGGGCACTCTTGAAAATGCGATTCAAACGGTAGGGAATGCCGACTCTTCATGCCCGCGGGAGAACGAGGATTTGGAAGGAATACCTCTGCGGCCCTTGCTTCGGTGAGTTGCAAGGTGTACCGTACTTGAAAACGTGCGCGGCCGGAAAGAGCCGAAAAAGGAATGCCATGGAAGAATGGGTCAATAACAGTCTTGAGGCTTATCTCAAGGCATCCGTGTTCATGTCGTTTGTCGTCGCGTTTCTTGGAGGGGTGCTGGCGAGTTTCACTCCTTGCGTGTACCCTATGATTCCGATCACCGCCGGTTTTGTGGGCAGCCGCAATGTGGGCGGTTCACGGTTCACGGGTTTTGTGCTCTCCTCGGTGTACGTGGTGGGAATCGCGGTGACGTATGCGGCTCTGGGAATGGTTGCCGCATTGACAGGTCGGTTTTTCGGGGAGATCAGTTCGAACCCGTGGGTCTTCTTCGTGGTGGCGAACATCATAATCCTGCTGGGTCTGGGCATGCTGGAGGTGTTCGAGATTCCGATGATGAGTCCCGGCGAGGTCAATGCGGGTGGGTTCATAGGGATTTTCCTTATGGGAATTGTCTCCGGATTCATGGCCGGACCGTGCACTGCTCCGGTGCTCGGAGTCCTTCTGGCGTATGTCACCACGACACAAGACGTGTTCCTCGGAGCGAGCCTGCTGTTTGTCTTTGCATTTGGCATGGGCTTGCTGCTGATTGCGGTCGGGACTTTTTCCGGACTGGTCACCGCGCTTCCCAGCTCCGGAGACTGGATGATCAAGATCAAGAAGGCCATGGGATTGCTGATGATTGCCCTCGGAGAGTATTTCCTGATCAAGATGGGGCAACTGATGTTATAATTGATTCAGAAACATGAATCGTCCCGGCGATGCGCACACGACACATCGTCGACAACGACTGGAGGCGGTGATGATAATGAGAAGAATAATGCCGGTGGTGCTCGCGGTGTGTCTTGCGTGGCCGGCGTTGAGCCTGGGAACGCCCGCGGAAGGCCAGAAGTCCCCTTCGTTCCGGGCAGAGACCCTCGACGGGAAAGTGACCGAAGTGGGCACAGCAGGGAATGGGAACGCGCTCTTGCTAGTGTTTTGGGCAACGTGGTGTCCCCATTGTCTCAACGACATACCGGAACTTAACGCGATACATGCCAAATATGCCCCAAAAGGCCTTGATCTTGTCGGCATCAATGTGGGTGTGAACGATTCAATCCCACGTGTCCAGAGCGTCATCCAGAAATTCAAGATCGCGTACCCCATAGTCTTCGACCAGGGGAGTAAAATTACGAGGCTCTACGAGATCACCGGAGCTCCCACGTTTGTACTGGTGGACCGCGAAGGAGTTGTGCGTCTGAGTCTTCCCGGTGGTCCTGCTGCCAAGGTGTTGAGCAAGCTTGAACAGATCTTCAAATGATCCCCGTTGCGCAACACCACTGATTCCGGTTTCGTAGGCGAGTGAGTCCCCCATGCTTATGACTTCGGCGAGCCCTGACGGATGATGCCTGAAATCCTCCTAACCCCCAAGGGGGAGACAGCGATGCCCTTTCTTCCCCCCTTTTTCTAAAAGGAGAGATTTTGCAGCAGGACCAACCGGCCGGTAAGCCCGAATTCGACCGCGCGGCGGTTCCATACCCGTGTCAAGGCCAAGAAGTCAGTCCTTCAGCCGCCGGCATTGGGGTCAGCTTCCTCCCGTTCCTCGCATTCATGAGAAGAACCATGTCCCGCCGGGCCGGGCCACAACGAAGCATGGAAATCCATTCCCGCCCACTCACAGGACACGCTGCGGCGACCAGCGGGAGCCCCCATGGGGGCCGGTGAGACTTGCCACGGAGCCCCGAACCGGTCGCACGCAAGGCAGTTGACTTTTTTCTCGCACTTCCCTAACACAACGTGAACAGACTGCTCTCATGATGCGGGAAGTCCTTATTCCAGGGCGAATTGATGACACGCATCAAGGAGGACGAACGTGAAGAAGACTCTGCTTGTGTTGATAGTCTTGGGGCTGTGCGCGGCTTCTTCCGCCTTCGGGTTGGAAGTGGACCCGAAGCTGGCGGACTACGCACCGGTGAGCGGAATTTCGGGTAATCTCAAGAGTGTAGGCTCGGACACCTTGAACAATCTCATGACTCTGTGGTCCGAGGGATACCGGGCCCTGTACCCCGGCGTGAAGATCTCCATCGAAGGGAAAGGATCCTCGACTGCGCCACCCGCACTGATCGAAGGGACTGCGCAGCTTGGCCCCATGTCCAGGGCGATGAAGGGCTCAGAGATCGAATCCTTTGAAAAGAAGTTCGGGTACAAGCCCGGACGTGTGAGTGTGGCGGTTGACGCGTTAGCGGTGTTTGTGCACAAAGACAACCCCATCAAGTGCCTGACTCTGAAGCAGCTCGACGCGATCTTCTCCAAAGCGCGCAAGGGCGGGGCTCCAAAGGAAATCAAGACCTGGGGCGATCTGGGACTCACCGGAGACTGGGCAAACAAACCGATTTCGCTCTACGGACGAAATTCCGCTTCCGGAACCTACGCGTATTTCAAAGAAGTCGCCCTATTCAAAGGTGACTACAAAGATAGCGTGAAAGAGCAACCGGGTTCCGCGGGAGTGATCCAGGCGGTGGTGTCGGACAAGTACGGCATAGGATATTCCGGTATCGGCTACAAAACCGCAGACGTCAGGGTCGTCCCGCTCGGCAAAGAAGAAGGCAAGTGCTTCGAGGGAACTGCGGAAAATGCCTACAGCGGGAAATACCCGCTGGCCCGATTGCTCTACATCTATTTCAACCTCAAACCCGGCGAAAAGATGAACCCGTTGATGGGTGAGTTCATCAAGTACGTGTTCTCCAAGCCCGGTCAGCAGGTGGTGATAAAGGACGGCTTCTTCCCTGTCTCGAAAGAACTGGCGGATGGGGAACTCAAACAGGCGGGGCAATCCAAATAGCATGACGGAGCCTTTGAGGTAATCGTCAATGATTCGGCGGAAAAGGGGAGGTGGGTCCCCGTTCCGCCTTTGGGTTCTTGTGGTGACGGAAATAAGGATGCACTACGAAGACACAAAGACACAAGGAAATCACCCCTGTCCGTTGGAGCAACCCGATTGGGCAGCGGTTTTTTCAGCCCAGGTGCAATGGATTTGACTCATTCTTCCCCTGTATTGAATCTTCTGTATTCCCAGTGAAGGGTTACGGACGGAAAGGAGTGCGATGGGGGAACCCGCGAAGTTCGGTAAGAAACAGACCCGGCGTTCGGTGCTGGTCGCGGATTGGCTCGCAGACCGGATCATCACCGTCGGTGGGCTTCTGGTAATCGCCGCGGTCTTCGGCATGATGGTCTTTCTGGTCGGAGTGGTACTCCCGCTGTTCCGGCCGGCTGCGATCACAGGCCACGCGCAGTACGCAACCGAGCAATCGGAACAGCCGGTCGTGGCACTGTGCGTGGATGAGTTCAAGACCACAGGGATACAAATTCTTGCTGATGGGAGCGTCCAGGTCAGGCACCTTCGCACCGGTACCGCGTTCAAGGTCCCGTCTCTCGACTTCGGAGGTAGAACCCTGACCGCATCTGCCCGGACGATCGATACCCAGAAGCTCGCCATGGGGTTTTCCGACGGCACGGTAAGGTTCGCGACGCTCGGATTCGAGACCGAGATCCTGCCCGAGACCGCAGTACCCGAGGGTGCGCGCCGGCTTGACGCAAGGGATCAGACCGACGGCACCGCGGTCTATTCTGCGATTCCCGGCAAGCAGGTGCGAAAGGTGGCGCCAAAGATCTCCCTGGAAGACGAGATACCCGCATCTGATGCCCACCGCCCCATAGCCGCCATGGACTACCGCCTGTCAGGATTCGAAGAACACCCGGGAAAGACTCTCGCCGTTGTTGATGACCAAGGGCACTCCCTGGTGATAAAGGCCGAGTCTCGCATGAACATCATGACCCGCAAGGTCACCACGGACGTGGAAAAGGCCACACTCCCGACGCTGGAGCACGGAATTTCCCCGGCCTACGTGCTGGTGAACGATTCGGGCGAAACGGTCTTCGTTGCCGAGAAGAACGGTACCGTGCACCGGTTCAACGTAAGAGACTTCGGGAAGCCCTTCCTCGCCGAGACGACCCGGATCACCCCACAGGGAGTCGATCTGACCGCGTTCGGGTTCTTGCTCGGGGACGCGTCGATCGTAGCCGGCGGTTCCGACGGATCGGTGCACATCCTCTTTGAGATCAGACGGGACGACGCCAAGACATCCGATGGGCTCAGTCTCGTGTGCGCTCGCACGCTTGCGCCGCAGCCGGCACCGGTCATCGGACTGTGTCCCGGCCGACGAGGCAAGACCTTCGCCTCGGCCGATGCCCAGGGGGGCATATGGGTAAGACATGCCACAAGCGAACGCACTCTGGCGAAGCTCCAGGCAGATCCCCACACGGCAGGCATGGTCCTTACCCCTCGGCAGGACGGACTGCTTGCGGTCGGGAAGGCGAAGACGGATCTGTGGGATCTGCGCATCGAGCATCCCGAAACTTCATGGCGGACCCTATTCGGGAAAGTCTGGTACGAAGGCCACCCTGAACCGACCTATACATGGCAGTCCACGGGAGCGACGGACGGGTTTGAACCCAAGCTCTCACTCGTGCCCCTGATTTTCGGAACCCTCAAGGCGACGTTCTATTCGTTGTTGTTTGCCGTCCCCCTCTCGCTCTTGGCCGCGATCCACACGTCGGAATTTCTGCATCCCTCGACGCGAGGCAAAATCAAGCCCGCAATCGAGGTCATGGCTTCCATACCTTCGGTGGTGCTGGGATTCATGGCCGCGTTGGTGATGGCCCCAATTGTAGAAAACTGGATCGCCGCAGTCCTGCTGGGGTTGTTTGTGTTGCCGGCGTCGTTGATCCTCGCCGCGTGCCTGTGGCAGTTGCTGCCTCCGGTGTGGGCACTGAGACTCGATGGTCTCCCCAAACTTGCGGCAATGACGCTGTTGATCGGAGCAGCCCTGTACCTGACGTGGTTTGTGGGACCGTGGTTCGAAAAGGCCGTCTTCGCGGGCGATTTCAAGCACTGGCTCAACGGGGATGCAGGACGTGCCGCCCCGTTTCTGTTCGTGCTGCTCTTTCCGGTGTGCGCGGTCGGAGTCTCGTCAGCCGCGTCGAGATTGGTCGGCCCGCGATTTCGGGCCCTCTTGAAGACTCTTTCGCCGTTCCGCGCGGGATGTATGGACCTCCTCCGGCTGCTGGGGATGGCGGCGATCACGGCAGCGGTCTCGTGGGCGCTCGCATTGCTTCTGGAACGGCTTGGCGTGGACGCGCGAGACGGGCTTGTCGGCACGTACGTGCAACGCAATACTCTGGTGGTCGGATTTGCCATGGGATTCGCCGTGATTCCGATCATCTACACCTTGGCGGAAGACGCGCTCAACGCGGTCCCCGAGCACTTGCGATCCGCCAGCCTCGGGTGCGGCGCAACTCCGTGGCAGACCGCGCTCTGGATCGTGTTGCCCACCGCGATCAGTGGGGTGTTCTCCGCGATAATGATCGGCATGGGCCGCGCGGTCGGAGAAACGATGATCGTGGTCATGTCCGCGGGCAATACCGCACTTATCGACCTCAACGTGTTCAACGGGCTCAGGGCTCTGTCCGCGAACATCGCGGTGGAATTGCCGGAGGCGCCCAAAGGTGACACTCTCTACCGAGTGCTGTTCCTCACCGGTCTGGTGCTGTTCGCCATGACCTTTGTGATCAATACCGTTGCCGAGATGGTGCGCTTGCGGTTCCGAAAGCGGTCTATGCAGTTGTAGTGTTTGCCGAAAGGTATTTCCGTGTCCGGTGGTCCGATATGGTGAAGCAAGCTTTCGAGCTCGGCAATCGGTCGGAACCACAGTGCCCCGCGTGGAAAAATGCGGTAAGTATCACCCTCCCCTTGCCCCTCTCATCAAGGGAAGGGAAGCGCAATCCTGCTCCCTTGGCGGGAGAGGGAAGGGTGAGGGGCCTCACGTCTGCTTCAAGGACCCCCCAGATTTCAAGGAGCCTGTCTATAACGGCGACCGGTATATAAGGGATCGAGGAAGTGATGCAGGAACCAGAGTCGGACAAGTCCCCTGAGGAGAAACCGAAGGAGCAACCGCCGCCGAGGCAAAGGAATCGCGCGTGGGATCTGGAAGCCCGTGGCGAGCCTTTTCTGTGGGGTCTGGGAGGCGCTCTCGTACTCGCTATCCTGATGATACTCGGTTTCTTGGGAATAGTGCTGTACAACGGGGCATTCACGTTCTACCCAAAGCCTGTCGAAACAGTGACACTCAGGGACGGCAAGAAGGTGGCGGGTGAGCTGTTCAGAACCGAGCTGTTCAAGCCCGAGCCGGAGACCCTGCACGCACTGCCGGCCGAAACCCGAGCAGAGATCACTCAGCACGGCGGTATGGCACGCAGGATACTGTACCGGACCGGGAACTTCGACCTGTACAACGAGGACTTCCGCTGGGTCTCGGACTACGAAGTAGCAGGGACCACGACGTCTCCCGGCATGTATTTCGTCGAGCGGCTCGAATGGGGACCTTTCATCGGCGAGGTGACGGGGCTGGACCTCAACGGGCGGACAATTCAGGGTGACGCGGCCCACGGTGCGGAACTGACCCGAGCGCTTGGGGAAGCGACCAAACGACGGGATCGCATACACGACCTCGAGCGCAACCACATGGGAAAGGTGAACTATTCGATCGAGAAGGAGCGCCTAGCTCTCAAGGAGGCAGACTTGCGCTACGGGAAGTCGAGCCCCCAATACCGGAACGCAGAGGCGCTACACGAAGAGCGCACCACGGAGCTCAATTCCCTCTATACCCAGTTCGCGGAGGAGGCGAAGTCCATTCGTGAACGGGACGCGAAGTACACGATCCTGTTGGCTGACGTGAACGGCAAGGAAAAGAAGCTGAAGCTCTCGGAGATCGTCAGGCTGTACCCGGCCAATGAGCTTGACACCTGGGGCAGGGTGCGCGTGTACCTTGCTCGCTGGGCGGAGTTCCTCACGCAGGAGCCGAGGGAGGCGAACACCGAAGGTGGAGTGCTTCCCGCAATTTTCGGCACGTTCTGCATGACGGTATTGCTTGCATTGGCCGTGGCCCCTTTTGGAGTGGTCACGGCTTTGTATTTGAGGGAATACGCGAAGCAGGGGAGGCTCGTCTCGTTGGTTCGCATATGCGTGAACAACCTGGCCGGAGTCCCGTCGATCGTGTACGGCGTATTCGGGCTGGGGTTCTTCGCGTACCTCGTGGGCGGCACCATAGACGAGGTCTTCTTTCCGGAACGGCTGCCGTCTCCGACGTTTGGAACCGGCGGGTTGCTTTGGGGTTCGTTGACGCTCGCGTTACTCACGGTGCCGGTGGTGATCGTGGCCACAGAAGAGGCTTTGGCAGCAGTTCCCCAGTCGATGCGGGAAGGGTCTTTGGCGTGTGGGGCGTCGAAGTGGCAAACGATCAAGTATATCGTCCTACCCAGAGCAATGCCGGGGATCATGACTGGGCTCATACTGGCCATGGCACGAGGAGCCGGTGAGGTCGCTCCACTGATGCTGGTGGGCGTGGTGAAGATGGCGCCGGAGCTGCCCATCGACAGCATATTCCCGTATGTGCACCTTGAGCGGAGCTTTATGCACCTCGGGTTTCACATATACGACGTCGGGTTCCAGTCCCGGAATTCCGAGGCTGCGAAGCCCATGGTCTACGTCACGACGCTTCTGTTGATCACGCTGGTCTTTATGATGAACGCGGCGTCGGTATTCCTTCGTAATCGGCTGAAGAAGAAGTTTTTCACCGGGCATTTCTAGGCCAGTCGCAGGGGTCATGACGAATGAGGCGAGCTACGGAAACCGAGGAGACCGTGTACCATCCCAAGAAGGGACCTGAAGGGACGCTGTTGTCCATCGAGGACTTCAACCTCTGGTATGGCAAGTCGCAGGCGCTTTTCGACGTCACTCTGAACATCGAAAAGGGGCTCGTGACCGCCTTGATCGGGCCTTCGGGGTGCGGGAAGTCCACGCTTTTGCGCGCGATCAACCGGATGAACGACCTTATCGACGGCCTGACGACCACCGGGAGTATTCGCTTCGACGGCACCGACATCTACGCGCCCAATGTCGACGTGATCGCGCTGAGAAAGACCATGGGTATGGTGTTCCAGAAGCCGAATCCGTTTCCCATGTCGATTGCGGACAATGTGGCGTATCCGTTGCGGGTGGACGGGGTCCGGGACCGGAAGGTCATCCGGGAGACCGTGGAGAGCGCGATCAAGTCCGCTGCTCTGTGGGACGAGGTGAAGGATCGGCTCAATGAAAGCGCCCTGGGACTTTCAGGAGGCCAGCAGCAGCGCTTGTGTATCGCCAGGGCAATCGCTGCGCAGCCGGAGGTGCTGCTCATGGACGAACCTTGTTCCGCATTGGACCCTGTGGCCACCGCAAAGATCGAGGACCTGATCGACGAGCTGCGCGGCAAGTTCACCATCGTGATCGTCACGCACAACATGCAACAGGCCGCGAGAGTCTCCGACAACACCGCGTTCATGTACATCGGCAAGTTGGTCGAATACGGCAAGACCTCCCGCGTGTTCACCAATCCCAAGGTGGACAAGACCATGCAGTACGTCACGGGGATATTTGGGTAGAGTCAAGCCCGCTCTGCGCCGAGAGTCAGTTCTGATCCCGCGGACTCGGCCCTGCGTGGCGGAAATGCGTTTCCCGATCGGGGCTCTCCTGTCGGCTTCCCCCTCGACAATTGCGGCACGATAAGTCTGCCGCCATGGTTTCACGGTCGCAAACGGCCGTGCTCATGACAGAAAAGCCCCTCGCAGGGCTGCTCAACCCTTTGCCGGACTCCAGGGGTTCTCTGAGATTGGCACGGCGTTTCAGCACCGGATAGGGGGAACACACAATGGCGTGGACCATCCCCCTTTTATCCCTCCGGAAGCATAGAGGGCATCTGCCGTGCACCGTGAAGCACCGCCAACACGAGAATCCGGTTTTCTTCCACCCTGTAGACAATCCGGTAGGGCGACTCTATCACCTCTCGAATGTCTTGTCCTCGGTATTCGGGAACCACTCTGCCGGACAGCGGGAATCGAGCAATCTGTTTGGACCTCCGCGTCAGACGATCGATCAGACGGTCGGCGTAGATTATGGAGTGTTGAGCGGCGTACTCACGAATCGCGCTGAGATGATTCACCGCGGTCCTGGTCCAGTGGACTTTCACGGCTTCAAACCGAACTCTGCCCGTACGTCCCCGACATCCGCCGTACGTCCGGCCTCGACGTCGGCAAGCCCGGCTTCGATGGCTTGGCGCACATAGATCCTGTACATAAGATCGTCCCAGGAGGCATCGTCCGGCAGTTCCTCAATGAGTTTCCGTGCCTTGTCTTTGACCGTTGCAGTGTCCATAACTCCATGCCTTTCTTTTGAGGCTTCAGAGCAAGAATCTCAACGATACCCTCCAGCTCCTCTCCAGGCAAGATTCTTTGGAAAAATACTGATTGCTTGCCCATGCACTCAGGGGCCGTCAAACCCCACATGAAGACCTGCGCATACATCCGTCCCCTCTTCGCAACCGCACGGAACCGCAGGCGTGCGACGAGGTTGTTCAGCGTTTCGTCTTCACCCGGAAGACAGTGCCAGTCCCAGCAGCGACCCGAACCCGACCGCCACATACGGATTGCACCAGAGGATTCAGCCGCCTCCGCCGGAGGAAGCCACCATGTAGAGACCAAATCCGGCAAGGGCTCCAATGGCTATGCCCACAAGATATTTCACGGTCATGCCCCTTTCATCTGGCCGGAACACGTTCCGGCTCTTTGCAGGAGGTGGCGAATACCTAACCCGTCTTTCCGGGTACTCCCTTCCCACCTCACCTGTCTTATCATAAGCTGCAAGAGTTCTGTGTCAAGGCGCGGTCGGGGGCCATGCCGGAAGGTGGCGTTGAGCCGGGAAAAAGAGAGATGAAGCACGGAGATACAAAGACACCAGGAAGGCCAATCCGTAACCATCGCATCTCAATAGCCTTCTTGGGATTTCTTTGTGTCTTTGTGCTACAGTCGCGCGCTTTGAAATTCGCGGGACCGTGAAAGTAGACACAAACCCACTCTCCCTTCCCTACAACCACTAGGCGACAGGGCTTGCTATTCCCCTCCCTTGATGGGAAGGGTTAGGGGTGGGTGAAAGTTCCCGCAATTCTCAACGCGTGGCACTATAGGTCTTCGCCGGGGGCTGCTGGAACCTGTGCGGAGGTTTACCCCCAGAATGCTATAGGCGTCAAGATCATGAAAGTCAGTCCCCCACATTTCAAGAAGTCGCAGGATGGCAAGAACCGCCCAATATTCCAAATGTTTTCGGAAGGGGGCCCGGGGGGAGGAACTTCTTGCAAGAAGTTCCGTCCCCCGGAAACCGTATTCTCAGATGAACTTCATGCGGCTCATGGCGAAGGCGACCATCTCGAGCAAGAGCAGGCCGTGTCTCCAGCGGGAAATATTCGTCTCGCCATAGACTCGCGCACGGTAGCGGATCGGCAGATCCACAATCTTGAGGTTGAGCTTTGCCGCACCGAATATGAGATCAAAGTCGCCGAATGGGTCAAAGTCGCCGAAATAGGCTCTGTTTGCGGCGATGACCCGGTAGTGATCCCGATGCAATACCTTGGTGCCGCAGAGCGTGTCCTTTATCGACTGACCGAGCAACCAGGTGAACGCAAGGCTGAAGAACTTGTTGCCGATCTGGTTGAGAAAACGCATCGACGCGTCTTCCATGGGGTACACGAGCCTGACGCCGTTGATGAACTCGCCCCTGCCGGATGCCCAGGCGTCGAGGAAGCGGGGAAGATCCTCCGGCGGGACGGTAAGATCCGCATCGAGGATCATGAGCACTTCCCCCGTGGCCTTCTCGAACCCGAGCCGAACCGCATCGCCTTTGCCGATCCCGGTCTGCTTGAAGAGCGTGCATTCCCGAGACGAGTTCTCCTCGATCACTTTTTGTATGGTCTCGAACGTCTGATCCTTCGAGCCGCCCTCGACGAAGACGATCTCAGTGCCGGCCCCCATTTCGGGCACTCGGTCGACTATGTTGCGAATGTTCCCCGCTTCGTTGCGTGCAGGCACCACAACGGACACCTTGACGCCTTCGAGCGATCGCCGCCTCGGGCGAGGCCGTGCAATGATCATGTTGGTGAGCGCGCCCAGCCGAAACGGCCACAATTTCACGAGACATTTGTTGCACGTGGTAGCCCACACCGGCGTACCGAACGGCCACAAGATCTCTTCCCAGTGGCGGATCACCTCGAAGTCCGTGAGATACAACAGATTCGAGATATCCTCCACGGTGAACCAATTCTGCCGGGGTCTCGGTTTGAGCATACCGCATCGATGTGCAATACGGCGGGGGATTTCCCAGAGTCGGCTGTACGCATTGACGATGATGCGAGTATGGGGGCCGGTGCAGCGGTGAAGTCCGCTGAGTACGGTCTGCGCGTCCCAAAGATCATTGACCAGGTCGGAAAGGATCACGAAGTCGAATTCTTGTGCGAGCTCGACCTCGTGCGCATCTCCGCACACAAAGTGCAGTTCCGGGTGACGTGCGCGGGCCTCTTGCAGCATCTCCCCGGAAAAATCGACGCCCACACCGAACGCGGGATCGAGGGCTGCGAGCAGGTCTCCCTTGCCGCAGCCGAGCTCGAGCACTCTCTGCCCTGGCGGCACCAGATACCGGTAGATCGCGGCCAGTCGGGCATGGTAATAGCTTCCCAACGCCCATTTCTCGGGCGTTTCGTGTGCGGTTTTGTTCCAGTATGCCTGACGGTCGGAACGGTATCGGTCACTCGAGCGAATTGGCGAGCTATGAGAATGGCTGTCGATCATGTGGGGCTCTGTTTTGAGGATGTTCTCTCGCAAGGCATGCTAAGGGCCCGTCACGAAATAAGTACTGCAACTCGTGACCTTCGTAACTTCGGCGAAGGCCGTTCCCGTCATTCCTGCGAAGGCAGGAATCCGGTCTTTTCGAGTTTCCTGGACCCCGGCGTTCGCCGGGGTGACGAGGTAGCCGAAACTGACGGGGTTAATTCGCCGCAGGCCCTTGGTAAAAGAGTTCGGAATTATTCACTTGGCAAAGGCTTGACAAGAAAGAAAATTGCGGGAGTTTGTCTGTACCGGCAATCATAGGTACTCCGTAACCCCATTTTCCCCTAATTCACGGTCTAACACCTAGGCTAAGACCTAGATCCGGAGCAAGACCCCCACGGAGACCGATACCGATACCAAAGCCCAGACTTAGACCGAGACCGAGACCGAGACCGAGACCTAGGCCCAGACACAGACCAAGACTTAGACGCGTACCTAGGCCCAGACTGAGACCCAGACCGACCCCTATACCAATTCCCAGACCGAGACGCGTACCCATGCCCAAACCTGACAGCCATGAAAGTGACGTTCATTTTTTCACCTTAGATCTAGTCTATAGTTTTGCCATTTTCGGCGATTTCGTGGGTGAGACGTTAAGATACGCTTGAATGGCATTGGCTTTCCTGCCATAACCCGTTTTCGACAAAGAAGATGGGAAAGGGGAAAGCCAATGACCAAACGCAATCTGCCACAGCCTTTCGTGATTGACAAGATAAGGTTCAAGCATTGCTTCACTGCTCCCAGTCTGCGCCACTTTGCAGTATTGATGACGGGCTGGGTTCTCACGGTGGGGGTTCACAC
>JBFMAA010000056.1:0-33083 GCA_040755955.1 Thermodesulfobacteriota bacterium | reverse complement strand
AACGTTCACATTTCTTGACATTACATGGCTACCCCTGAGCCCGTTTTCGGCAGTCTTGTGTTGGTATAATCACGGAAATATGGTGGGTTGTAAAGGTTGCCGCAACCAGTTTCGAGAAAAACTTCCGCTTAGAAATGTTTTCCACACCTGCTGACACTCTTAGCAGCAGAAGCCTTCGGAATCCCTCCAAGTCGTGTCCCACTGCGATGTAGTGCGGGAGGAATGACCCAAATGCCTGTATGTGGTGAGAAATGATCTCACCTGCCGGATTGTAGAGGAAAGGAATTCCTATCCCGCGGAGGCTCTCATTGCTGTCTTTTCGTTGTTTCACTTTCACCGCGAATTCCTGCGGAGTCATCTCGGCAAGCCCAATAAAATCCTGGAAGTGGTCGCATATCCGGTTACCCGAGGCATTGGATTTGTAAATCATGGCCACAGGTAGCCAAGAATTCCTATTTAGCCCCAAGGCGCACTCCACACTCTTTCTCATATAGCGGGACTCACCTCTGAAGGTTGCCCCCAGCCCGGCTTCGCCCTTGTCAAACGGCCGTAGAATATTTCGGACCGTCGCCAGTTCTTGTGCGTTGAGGCGACGACACGCGGCCAAATCACCGACAAAAAGCAGGTCCTGCTTCAGAATGGCGCATGCGACCATGCGTGAGATCAGGGTGGTAGAGCTTCGGGCAATGAATCTCCAGAATTCCGCTTCTTCCCGGGCGCCCGCCAACGCCTCCTCGATCTCGCCTCGACCAACCCCCACCGCCAGTTGCAGCAGCCTGGCCACCGCTGCATGCTTGACTGCAGCGAACCATGGCATCGGTCCATACGTGCCATAGTCTAGGGGCTCCGTATAACGGGGGTAGGTGCGAAGCGACTCGTACCTTCGGAGCAACTCCTCGTTGCGGCTCAGGAGAGTAGTGATTTCCTCGGCGTGTGCGGCGGCGTAAGCCGGCATTCCGCAGTATTTCTGGCGACTGAAGGAGGGGATTTTCCCGTGGAAGGAAAGCTCCGACCTGTCGTCGTTGACGGCTCGCAGTACCTCGTTGACATTCTGCCCTCTGAGGACCGCGTTCTGGACCTTCCGCATCTTCTCTTCTCCGTAGGGGTATGGAGAAGCTCCTTCTGGTGCCCTGAAGCCGAGAAATACAATCCATGCGTTTCCAGGCTCCATGATTTGCGGAAGGGGATGGGTCATGTCCCTTGCCAATTCCGGATTGGGCTTCTCATCGTACAAGGCTAGCCCTGTGATGACGAAGACATAGAAGAGGATCACTACAATCCGTGCCTTTTTCACCGCTGGTCCAGACATCGTCTATCCTCATGGCGTTCTGAATAGCCTCATCAGGCCTATCGGGTCGTCGTTCACACCATACGTGAAGAAAAGCAGTACCAGTCCCATAGTGACGGTAATCAGCGCGATGAACATGACAAACGTGAGGGCGAGGCTTACGGCGCCCCTGGCCCGGGAGAATTCGTGAGCAATAAGGACGTTTGAGCAGTAGTTTCTGAGTGAACAGCAGGCGAAGACGAGGAGAATCATGACAGCGAGGGGAATAGCCGCGAATCCAAGCCGATTAAACTTCAGGATTACGCTGGAGAGCAGGGCTGCCAATCCCAGGGGGAGAAACGACCACGCGAAGAGGCGATAGAGATTGTCAAAGGAGGCCTTGCCGCCCAATCTTCCCCCGACAGCGGTCTCGATCCGCGCATAAACAGATGAGACGGTCAATCCCACTAGCGGACCGAACAGAATGGCCAGGATAGCCACAAGTGACGGAGTGAAGGGCACTGGAATTGATAATGCTATTGAGGCCACTGCAAGCAGGCCGTTCACGCAGTTGACCATTAGGGCAGCAATCTCTGTCCGCTCTGAAGCTGTCTCACGCAGCAACCGGGGGCGGCAAACCAAGGAGACCAAGGGAATGCTCTTCATTTCATGTGCCTCCTCACTGGCAGAATATCATTGCCCACTGTCAGCAAGTCTCGGTGAGCCGGTTTGCGTCATATGGATTACGGATGGGCAGGAGCCGAGTCAAAGGCTTTCCCTCGATCGGCTCTCGAGCGTGCCTCGGCAGCCTGGTTGAACTCGATGGAAGACCTTTGCCGCCTTGCGAACGACAAGGCCGTCTCCACGGGTTTTTTTGGAGGGGCTGCGCAGTCCTCCTCCCGTGCCGCCTTTCGTTGGCAATCCAGGGACCCCTGCCGGAGGTCGGTACGTCTGCCGGCATTCGGCCGGGGAGGAGATCAAGGTCAGGCCTCGAAACCGGTGAGGTCCGCCAGACCCGCTACCGCGACTCCCCGGTGCGCACCGCAGCGGCAACTGCCTCGAGCAGCAACCTCGGGCTGATAGGTTTCGAAACGTATCCCTCGCATCCGGCAGCGAGCAACCGCTCCTTGTCACCCTTCATTGCGTGAGCCGTTACCGCGATGATGGGAATGCCTTTCGTAATAAGATTCTCCCTGAGCGCTCGTGTGGCAGCAACCCCGTCCAACCCGGGCAGGCCGATGTCCATAATGATCAGCGCGGGATCTTTCGTCTCCGCAGCCCGAATACCTTCCTCCGCGTCGACAGTCCCGACCACGTCATATCCCGCGGCCTCCAGGATGCTCGAAATCAGTTTCATGGAGGCTGGATCGTCTTCCACGACGAGTACCTTCTTGCCTGCGACCAAAGATGGGTAGCCCGTATCTCTCGTTCGTTCCCCGCGGGCGGAGACGGAATCGCGAGACTCCCACCCCGGAGGACCCAGCAGGGGGACTGTGAAGAGGAAGGTACTTCCCCGGTTCTTGCCTCCGCTTTCCACCCAGATCCGACCGCCATGGAGTTCCACGAGCTTTCTCGCCAGTGAAAGTCCGAGGCCGGTGCCTTTGTACCTCCTGGCCAAGGTCGAATCAAGTTGCACGAACGCCTGAAACACCCGTTCATGATCTTCAGGCTCGATGCCGATTCCGGTGTCGGACACGCGTATCACGAGGCTGCCGTCATCTTCCGACGCGCAGACTCGGACCTCTCCTCCTTCCGGGGTGAATTTCACCGCATTTGACAGGAGATTACATATGATCTGTCGTAGCTTGCCCGCGTCGACCCGGACCCCCAGTCCTCGAAGTCGTTCGTCGAAGCTGAGTTCAAGACGGATCGACTTCCTGACCGCTTCCGTGGCAATCAGGCTCAGGCACTCTCCCAGGAGCTGTTCCGTGTCCGTGCCGGCCAGGTCCAAGTCCATTCTTCCCGATTCGACGCGTGCCAGGTCGAGTACATCGTCGATCAAATCCAGCAAGCGGTTGCCCGCGCACCGCACTTCCCGGAGATAATCCAATTGTGTGTCGTTGAGCCGGCCATACGCCTGGCCCTCCAGGAGCTCGGAGAACCCGATGATCGCATTGAGCGGGGTGCGCAGCTCATGGCTCATGGTCGCAAGGAATTCGCTTTTGGCCCGGCTGGCTTTTTCAGCGAGTTCCTTTGCTTCACGCAATTCCTGTTGTTCACGTTTCCGGTCCTGGATGTCCAAGATGTTCCCCAGGAACGCGGGCCGTCCGTTGTGCTCGATGATCATGCCGCGAATCTCGGTCCATCTAGGCCGTCCTTCCTTGGTCAACAGCCTGAGCTCATAGTTGGAGGCAGGTGATTCTCCACTGAGTCGTGCCGCGAGGACCGCTCTCGCGACGTCGAGGTCCTCCGGCGCGACGTATAGCCAAATCGGTGTGCCGAGCAGTTCATCAACCGTATAGCCGAACATCTTTGCGCCATGCTCGTTTATGTACACGATCTTCTGGTCCTGATGGAGACAGATCCCTGTGAGGGAGTTCTCGGTCACCAGTCGGTACCGTTGTTCGCTCTCGGACAAGGCGATTTCCATGCGCTTGCGTTCCGTGACATCTCTGGTAATACCTTCGACGCCCACGACATTGCCTTGCTTGTCTCGGTAGAGCCGTGCGCTGGTGGAGACCCACACGATTCCCCCGTCCTTCCTGCGCAGTTGGGCTTCAAAGCCGGTTACCGCACCATCCTTCATGATCAATTCCACGAATCGCTGTCTGTCTGAAGGATCCGCGTAGAATTCCGCTATGTTGCGTCCCAGCCCTTCTTCCGGAGTGTAACCGGCGATCCGTTCGCTTGCAGGGGAAAGGAACGTCAGCGTGCCTGTCAGGTCTGTGCGGTACACTGCATCGTGCAGATTATCCATGATCCGCCGCAGCTCTTGCTCGCTCTGTCTCAAGTGCTCTTCCGCCAGCCTGCGTTCGGTGATATCCCGAGAAAGGACCGTGTAGTCCGCCAACTTCCCCTGGGGGCCCTTGCGGACCGAAATTCGTGCGGAGAACCACCGCTGTTCACCGTCCAGGTCCAGGTCGTAGTCGAACGACGCGACTCGACCCGTCGAGGCCACGGCGATCAGGGCCTGGTCAACGAGGGACGTGACATGAGGAGGCATCACCTCTCTGTAATGCCTCCCGAGGAACACCGAAGGAGGCACATACAACTGGTCCGCCTGAGAGGGGTTGTGGTAATAGTCGACAAAGCGCCCCGATCGGTCAAGCACGAAGAAGAAGTCTTCCAGCGATGAGAGAATCGAGTTCATCCGCTCCTCGCTCTTCTTGAGGGACGATTCCCGACCGTGTGCGTGGAGCGCGACTTGTATGGACACATGGAGCTGAGCGGGAGAGATCGGCTTCAGGACACATCCGTGCGTGTCTGTTTGGCGGGCTTTTTCTGCAAGCTCAGGGTCGGTACTCGCGCCGAGAAGGACCATCGCAACATCCGACCGAGATCGTATGACGCAGGCCGTCTTAATACCGTCGAGAGGGCCGTGCAGGTCGAGATCGAGGAGGACCAGATCCGCCCCGGTATCCTGGGCGATCTGGACGGGATCGTCTTCACCGGCCGCAATGCCAACTACCGTCCAGCCCCCATCGTGCAGCATGTCCACAAGATCCTGCGCGGTCCCGCTTTCGTCCGTGACAATCAGAACGCGCGGAGAAATCCGTCGGTGATCATCCCTTCCCATCGCTTATCCTTGCGCACACAATTAGTCGGATTGTCCCTTGAATTGCACTGCGATCATGGTCATATCATCCGACTGTTCGGCATCTCCGGTAAAGGACCGTAACGCAGCCAGCACCCCGCTCACAAGTTGGCTCACGGTGCGAGGGGTCGATTGCGAAACCTCTTCCTGCAGGCGTTTTGAGGAGAACAGCTCTCCTGAATTGTTGAAGGCCTCGGTTACCCCGTCGGTGTACAATAGGAGGGAATCGCCAGGCTGCAGCGTCAAAGTCTCGGGAACGAACTCCACATCTTCGAAAATCCCCACTACCGGGCCGCCAGGGTGACCAAGAAACGAAACCTCCCCGTTGCGCCGGACCAGCAGCGGTGGATTGTGCCCCCCGTTGGCGCATCTGAGCTCCCCCGTCTGCAAGTCAAGCATGCAGCAGATGAAGGTCACGAACATGGCCGAATCGTTGTCAAGAGAAAGCTGCCTGTTCAGCCGAAGCAGTATCTGCTCGGGAACTCCGTCCTGATCGGCCGCGGCCTTGAGCAGATACGTGGTCACCGCCATGTACAGCGCAGCGGGTACACCTTTTCCCGCCACATCCCCGATTGCAAAACAGAGTCGTCCGTCCTCCAGAAGAAAGAACTGGTACAAATCCCCCCCGACCTCTTTGGCCGGAATCATCACCGCGTACACATCGAAATCGTCCCGATCGGGAAACGCGGGAAACGTAGCCGGCAGCATGCTCCGCTGGATCTGAGCCGCCGCGCCCAGCTCGCCTTCGATGCGTTCTCTTGCCGCGGTGGCCGCAGTGAGTTCCTTGATGTAGCTCTTCAGGTCAACCGTCATCTTGGAGAATGACTGAGCGAGTCTGCCCAGCTCGTCGGATCTCCGAATCGAGGAGAGATCCACGTCCAGGTCACCTTCCGCGACCTTGGTCGTGGCTTCGGTGAGACTTTGCAGAGGCCTCGTGATCGACCGTGCGATGATGAAGCTCACCGCAAGCAAGAGAATCAGGATACACAGTCCGAGAATAAGCGCGTTGTGGTGCAATTTCCTCAACGGCGCAAAGAGTTCCTCCTTCGGAAAAACCGCGCCCAGAGCCCACCCGTTTATCGACAACAACGCGTGAGCCAAGAACGCATCACCGCCGGGCAACGCGGTTCCCACGTCCACAAAGCCCGACCGGCTCTTGAGCATCTGATCACCTGCGTGGCGAAGCGCCGCTTTCCCCTCTTTTTCCGCGAGGGTGAAGATCGACTCTTTCATGATCCAGTCGTCGACAGGCGCGGTGAGGAACATGCCGTCCTGGGAAATCACGAAACAGTAAGCCCAGCGTCCGGCAGCCAGCGACGAGAGTTTCTCCTTGAGCCAGTCGATCGACAAATCAGCGGTCGCGACACCCCTGAAAGCTCCTCGAGTCCCGTCCTCATTCACGTGGAAGAACGGGACCAGAAACGTGGTCATGATGATGTCTCCCCCGCCTTCATCGAAGTACGGGTGGGTCCATTTCGGTCGCTGAAGGGTCTTGGATTTCAGATACCAGTCTTGCTGAAGGTAGCTGTATTGCGAAGAGGTCAGGTCCACGAACTTGGGACCGTTGCTCGACTGACAGTAGTACGGGGCAAATTGTTCCACATCGGGCCGGAACGCGTATGGTTCGTACGAGACGGTCGAGCCGTAGAGTTCCGGGTTCTTGCGAACCACTTCCTTGAGGACCCTGAGCAAGCCTTGCTCGTCCACTTTCAGGTCCTGGACGCAAATGGCCAGATTTTCGGCAATTTCCGAGACGGCACGGAGTTCCTGTTCGATCTTCAGAGCCGCGGAACCGGCCAGGTTGCGGGCCTCGTATTCCGTTTCAGTGACCACGATGTCGCGGAGCTTCACGTAGCTGAAGCCGAAGAGCAGCCCCAACAGGATTGAGCTGCCCAGCATGACCAATACAGCCACTTCGATCGTAAAACTGCGAATACCCAGTCTTTCCATTGCGCACCGCCAAGCAAGCGAGTCTACCCGATCCTCCCCAGTGAGAAGCACCCCGAGCGGGTTACACTTCAAGGGGGGCGGGTGCCGGCCGCGAACACAAACCAGAAAGGCACCAAGACTCGAAAAGGCCAAACGACAATCGCCGCATCAGACTATTGCAGTCCTTCCGGCCTACCGGTCTTCCGTATCATCCTCTTTGCCGTTCGATCGGGGACGAGCGCCGACCGAGCGATCATGATTCGGAGGTCTCCTGAATCGGTGCCTTCCAGGCTCAACGACTACAAACGCGTTCCTCAACTCTTCCTCCGAATGTTCGCTCAAGACTCTCCCCAGTCCTTCGTGTACGGCTTTCTCTGTGTACGGCGACATTCGAAGATACACGACTCCTGTTCCGAAGCGATCGACAAAGACCAATCCACCGAAATCCCTGTCTCTGGTAATAAGTATTCTCGCTTGTTCGCGCGCTGTTCTCAACAAATCCGAATCAGTTGCTTGCGAAAGGCCGAGTGTGGAAACGGGAACGGCGTCGTGCCCGAGCTCTCGAAGAAACCGAGCCGTTCCCGTGTACACGTCCTGGTCCAGAAGGAACTTCATGTGCCGACGGCCGCGACATGAATCTCTTCGGCTGCCACGACGTCAATGGCATACTGCACGCACGCCCGAATATCCTCGATCTGGAGGTCAGGATAGTAGTCCTGAACAATCCTTTCAAAAGGAATACCCTCTCTCACCAGTTCGAGCACATTCTGCACGGGGATTCGCGTGCCGGCAACACAAGGTCTTCCGAAATGGATGTGTGGGCTTACCGCGATTCTCTCCGTCATCTTCTTCCCCTTTCCGGTTCGGCCAATGAAACGACAGTCCACTCAAAGGAATCCTCGTGGTGGTTGCGGCCCGAATCCCCCCTAACCCCCACAGGCGTGAAAATAAGGGCGACCGTCCCCTATTACCCGGCGGCCTGAAAAGGCCCGGCTATTATAGTCACGCGCCTTGAAATTCGCGGGACCGTGAAAGCAGACTCAAACCCACTCTCCCTTCCCTACAACGACTAGGCGACAGGGCTTGCTATTCCCCTCCCTTGATGGGAGGGGTTAGGGGAGGGTGAAAGTTCCCGCAATTCTCAACGCGTGGCACTATATCGGTCGTCCCTCCGGGACGTCGGCGTTCTCAAGCCCCCCAGGGGCGAATGAAGATAGCCGGACGCTTCAGCGCCGGGCTGGAATTACGGAGCCCCAATGTATGTACAGGACCGAAGTCTGCGCCAATGGGCGCAGGGGGTCTTGCAACCCCGCGTGTTCATGCCTGGCTTGCCGCTTCTTGTCGGCCCCGGCCATGAAGGCTTGCGATCCGGAAATCACCACGGTCGGCAAAGAGAATCAGCAACGTGATCGGCAAGAGTGCGCCGTCTCGCAGGAGGGTCAGTGCTCCGATACGGCCGCCGGAGTCCGCAGAAGACGTGAAGCACCCGCAGCTTATGTCCAAGCCCACCGCGTAGGCATACACGAGCGCGGGGATAAAGACTCCGAGCAGTCCCGCGATGACCAAAGCTGAAGGCCTCGTCTGAATCCCCGCGATGAGGAATACGCCAGCCACAAGCTCAACCCACGGCAGCGTAATCGCGACAAGATTCGTCACCGCGACAGGCAGGAGAGTGTAATTCCGGACATCGGCCGCAAATGCACCCGGGTCCAGGAGCTTGTGCCAGCTCGCATACACGAACAGCCCGCCAATGAGCAGTCTTGCTGCCAGGACAAGGTACTTCATCTCATTCGCCTTTCCAGACGGGTTTGCGTTTCTCGAGGAACGCGTTGATTCCTTCGTTCGCGTCGCACGATTCCATGAGATTCTTCAGGTACAGCGATTCCATGCGAGGAAGATCTTCTCTCAATCGCCGGAAAAAGTCCATCCTCACCGCCTGATTGGCGATGCGGAGGCTGGATGGGCTCTTGGTCAGGATGTGGGTTTCGATCCACTTGGAGGCAGTATCCCACGCGTCCTGTCCTTCGTCCGCAATCAGATTCACCAGGCCGATGCGTTGGGCTTCGGCTGCATTGAGGGATCTGCCGGTCAAGGCAATGTCGTCCGCGTAGGTCTGGCCAACCCTGGGAGGAAGCATCACCGACGCGGGCGGAGGAAACACTGCAAGCATGATCTCGGGTTGCCCGAACATCGCAGTGCCGTCGGCCACGATCACGTTGCAGAATAGCGCGAGTTCCATCCCTCCGCCGAGGCACTGACCTCGAACCACTGCCATGGTGGGAACCGCCAGGTCCATCAAGGCATAAAACATCGCATGGAACGCCTTGAGCATCATGGCGGCTTTCTCCTTGGTGTGTTCGGGGACGCTCGCGCCGAAAGAGAAGTGTTTGCCCGTGCCCTCGAAGACGATCAGCTTCAGGGCTTTGTCGCCGACCAGAGACGTCAGGGCATCGGAAATCTCGCCAAGCATGGCTGCTTCCAGAATGTTGGCCTTGGGCGCGTTGAGCACGATCCGGCACACGGCCCCATCAAAGAGTCTTTCACTTTGAATAAGCTTGTAATCCATACCGTTTCCTTTCAACCGGGTCTCGACTTCACGGGCGTTGACCCCCCAGACCAGGGTGTGAGCGGGTATTGTGTCAGAAATCGCGAGAGACCTCAAGCCTGTGCCCATCGGAACAGATCTCAACTTCAGGCTTCGCTTCGCTATTGAACAATATGCAGTCCGATGTTACCATATCCGACCGGAACTTGACCAGATACATGATGATTCACCTGGTGCCCTTAAGGAGGGAATGGCTCCCATGAAGGCATGGATAGCAATGTCGATGGTGTTCCTGTTCGCGTGTGTGTGGACTCTCCCCGCGTCCGCGGAAAGCCCATGCGAAAGAAGACCTCGCCCGGTGTGCAAGGTGAAGAAGCCCTGTCTCGCTGCTATCGAGGACTGCCTGGCCTACGCGCTCGACATTCCCCTGGCAATGCTCAGCCCCATTACATGCCCCATTGTGAGCTCCATACGCGACGCGCTCGACCCTGTGGAGGATGGGAATCCCGGGCGTGCACGCAGGAATCGCTAATGTTTAAGCACCCCATTCATCCCGCAGACCTGCTCACCGAACCGGAAAGACACCGGATCTACTTCTTCCGTGTGGTAAACCTCGCGGTCAAAGAGGGGCTGATCCCCCCCACGGCCGATTCCGAGGTGGGCCACTTCGCGTTTTCGGATTTCTACGCTCATGGCAGGGAACTGGATCGGGATTTGAGGACCGCGCTGCGGGATTTCGAGGCGCGCTTCCCCCGAGTGGCCCGGGCTCGTGAAGACCAGAACACCGAGCTGTGGAAACAGGACCCCTCCGCAGACCTTCAGAAGGAGTTGCGCCAGGAGCTCATCCTCATCGGCGCGTCTCATGCGGTATGGCCGACGGGCACCTCGTTCGTGCTCACTTATCCGTGGACCCTCGAAGGGACACCCGCGGCGGTTCGCTTCAGGGACGACCTTTCCGAATTCATGAGGCGCCGAATCCGCGTCCTACTGACCCAGGCAGGAAAGATCGGTGATCCCAGCCTTCTCCTGGATGGCTGATCCCCTGTGGGACTGTCCCCACAATGACCGTATCAATGCAGGCGGTCCGTAGCCCTTGGAAAATCCCCCCCCTGCCCTTCCTTTAGAAAAGGAGGGGAGTAGGAAGGTCCCTCTCTTCCCCCCTTTTCTCAAGGCCGTTAGAGGCACAGGCGCTAACTGGTGGTTCCTTCCTCTCTCACCCGGCCTTGACAGGCACGGCTATTATCAAACGTCCCTCCGGGACGTCAGCTTTCCCAAGGCCCGCAAGGGCGAGTGAAAATAGCCGGATGCTTCAGCGCCGGGCAAGAATACGGGGCCCCAATCGTGTGTAGAGTGCCGAAGTTAGCACCTATGGAGGTTAAGGGGGGATTCTCGGAGGACCACTTATTTCAGGGCAATCGCTATTTGAGGATCTCGCAGGTTTCGTCATCCATTTTGAATTTCAGGTCGAGGTCGAGCCGTTCTTTGGGGACCGGGTCTACGCGAGGGGTAATCTGCCATTCTTTGGTGCGAGGGTCGTACTGGTATTGGTGCACGAAGATCTTGGAATTCTTCTTCCGGTACTCGTACAGATACCACCCGCCGGCATATCTGGAGTAGCATATCTTGGCATGAATCATGTGCGGCAGATTCTCCATGAACAGCTTCGCGGAGTCCCGCACTTCTTCCTGGCCGAAAATGGGGGGATTGTCCTGCTCCTTGTCCTGAGGCGGAGCCGGCGGCGGATCGTACGTGGGCTTCACGAGCTCGCCTGAACCGGGAGTCGAGGGCTGCGGTACCGTCTTTTTTGGTGGGGCATCGGCTCTACGTTCGGGGGCAGCCGTTTCCGGAGCGTCGGGCTTCGCTGATTTGATGGCCGGAGCACATCCCAGCAGGAGTCCGAACACTAACGCTGCGCACACACATTGCCCGAGACGGGTCTTCATCGCAGATCCCCGATTGGTCACATTATCCGCATGCTCGGCGATATTAGCACGAAATGCTCGATATTACAAGTCGCTAGGTTTAACATATGGGAGCTGCGCCTCTTTCAGCGTGATCCCGAGGGGACGTGCATCGATGCGTACGGCACTTGACGAACGGGTTCGTTCGTCGCATCCTACCGCCAACACAGGAGGCGAACCATGACCACCTCGCTGCAAAGGATCAAGATATTCGAGTACGCGCTCAATCAGGAACAGACCGGCATGAGCTTCTTTCAGGAGTCGCTCCGACGCATGGGAGTCGGCGCGGCGGTAAGCGCATTCAAACGACTGGTCCAAGAGGAAGAGGCACATATCAAGTTCATATGCGGCATTCTGGAAGACCTGCGAAAGGGCGCGGACCCGGGCATCCGGGAACTGGACGGCTTGATCCTTGAACCGACCAACTACTTCGACGAACGAGCGGAATCGGAGTTCCTCCAATTATGCTTGGAAGGTTCCATGGTCCCTGACGTGACCGTGTTCAACACCGCGTGGCTGATCGAGAAAGACCTCAGCGAATACTACGAGCTCGCGGCCTCAAAGACCGACGGCTCGGCCCGGGAAGCGCTCAAGATGCTTGCAGGCTGGGAGAAGCAACACGAACGATTCTTCAGGGAATACCGCGACCGCCTGTCAAAAGTGTATGCGGAAATGCCCTGGGGAGGATGATGGTTCTGCCCGCTGCAGCCGTTCACACCGTTTTTCACCGATTGGCAGGCTGGAAGAGACTATGTCAAGACGACGGCTGGGAGCTGCAACCAAGCGGCTAGGAGCCGCTGCCAATAATCGCTTCAGCCTTCCTCGGCTCGCACGTGCTCCGATGGCGGGGTCAGTTGGTTCCGCGCAACCCAAGAACGGCACGCTGCGTTCTGCCGGAGCTGCCGACACTATGGCGCAGCTACCGTTCAATGGGACAGCGAGGAGCTTGGCGCAGAGTTCGCAAGGGACCGACCCGAGGGAAGGGACCTTATTCCACAAGTCCATTCCCCCGGAGACGAGTGATTTGTGCTCGTCCTAGCGGTGCACGAACTCCGCTTTGGCCTTGGCGCCCTTTTCGACAAAGGTTTTGAGGCCGATACGGTTATCTTCGGTGGTCCAACACTGCCCGAACCATTTTGCCTCGTTCTTGAGCGCATCTTCGAGGGTCATCTTGCCGCCTTCCAGAATCGCGGAGACCGCCAACCGGTCGATGGCCTTTGAATGATGCCCGATGTCTATGTCCGGCAACTGGTCAGGGGCCCCCGGAACCGGCCCAAGCTCCATTTCTTTGACCTTGGTCTTTCCGCCGGCTATTTCCAAGGCCAGTTCGACGGCCCTCTTGAGCACATCGTCTTCCACGAGCTCGTTGACCAACCCGTATTCGAGGGCTTGTTCCGTGGAGATCGGATTCGCGGTGCGGATCATCTCAGCCGCCCTCTCGAAGCCGATAATCCGCGGGAGTCTCTGTGTGCCGCCCATTCCGGGGATAAGCCCCAGATTCACTTCCGCCTGGCCGGTGAAGAATCGCAATCCCTTGAGCGCTACTCTGGCAGTGCACGCCATGGCAAGCTCAATTCCTCCGCCCAGTGCCAGTCCGTTCATGGCCGCAACCAGAGGTTTGCCCAACAACTGGACTTCCATGGAGGCAATCTGTCCCTTGCGAGCGAACTGCTCACCTTCTTCGGGTTTGGTGAATCCTGCCATCTCCTTGATGTCCGCGCCGGCCACGAACGCCTTGTTCCCGAAGCCCGTGATCACCGCGGCCTTGATCGAGGCATCCGCCTTGATCCGGTCGATGTAGACCTTGAGCTCCTTGAACACCTTGCTGTTGAGCGCGTTGAGCGCCTTGGGACGACGAATCGTGACGATCGCCACCGCGTCGTGCTTTTCGTAGATCACGTCAAGCACTTCCCAGGGTTGACCTGACGCGGCCTGGTCTTTGAGGGCCTTCGCGACGGGCATAGCCGGATACTTCCTGGCAAACGCTTCGACCAGAGCTAAGGCCTTGTCCACGCCCATCGAGTTCATCAGAGTGAACGGTGGCTTCATGTCCAAGGCCGTGCTGATGATCAGGTCGAAATCGCTGGTCGTGATGATGCCGCCGTCGATCATGTCCGCGCAGATCGCAAAGTACGCGGCCAGAAGCTCATCAGCGATGGCCTTTTCCTTGTCCGGCGCGACTTCGACCTTCTCGCCTCTCGCGGGGGCTTCCCAGTCAGCCTTGGCATCGACCATCTTCCGGAGCGTCTCCGGAACCCTGAACCACGGGTTGATCAGCGTGTTCATTTCCGAAAGGCCGTGCGCAGTGATCGGGTTGCCGCCGGTGAGGTTGTGCGCGGTGAACGGTCCGACTCCGAGGCCCAGGTATTTCTGCGCGACGGTGTCGATCTCTTTGGTCGAGCCCATGCCCCCATCCAGACACTGCACGCACGCGAGCAGCAGACCCTCGAAGACCGGATCCACCGCGTATCCGTATCTGGAGCCCACGCGGACGGGGAATTTCCCGATGTACTCATACAAGCGCATCATGAAGTCGGTGATTTCCGGGTTCGTGTCCTTGCCGGGAATGATCTCGATCGCTGGGTTACGCTCGGCCGGGAAGAAATAATGGGTGCACAAGGACCGGCCCTTGTGGGCGAGTTCCGCGAAGATGCGTTCCGGCTCGAGGTGTGAAGAGTTGCTGGTGAGAATTGCCGACTCGGACACAATCCCTTCCACTTGGCGGAAGATCTTCTTCTTGAGTGGAAGGTCTTCCGTGGCGGCTTCGATCACGAGATCCGCGCCTTTGAGTGCATCATAGTCGGGGGTGAATGTGACGCAGGCCTTTATCCCTTCGACCTGAGCGGGTTTGAATGCACCGCTTTCTCCCCCTTTGTCTACCTTTTTGAACAGCTTGGCCTTCCCTTTGTCGAGGGCCTCCTGTGCGATGTCCACCACCACTACCTGGACACCATGGGCGTGAAAGACTTTTGCAAAGTGCAGGGCGATGTCAGGTCCGATCTGCCCTGAACCGATGATTCCCACCTTGCTGATGGTGCAACCGCGAAACGCAAATGCCATGATCCATCCTCCTTGGGTTAGCTCGGTAGTCTCGAAGAAGCAGAAGGGTCATAGTCACGCCCCGTGAAATCTGCGGGACCCTTGAAGGAGACCTGGCTCCCCTCGCCCTACTCTCTCTCGCCGGAGGAGAGGTTTTGCGTTTCCCGTCCCTTGATAGGAGGGGTAAGGGGAGGGTGAGACCTACCGCCGTTTTCAGCCTGGGGCACTATGTCACTGTACTGATCGCGGCCGTATGCTCGCCGCGGACCCTCGGCCGTTTCAGTGTGCCGAAGGAACCGTACCGGCCGCTACACGGCATAATGTGCCAAAGTATCATGCATTTGAGCCCCATGCAAAGGAAAATGACGTCCGAACGGAATTCACATGGCCGAACAGACCCCTACGGAGACCCCCCGCACAAGAATTGTCTGGAAACCGATACCAAAATCGCGTCGGCCTTCCTCGGTCTGCATGCAGTCCGTGGCGAGGCGAGTTGGTCTTGCGCGCCTTCAAGCGAAAGATTGCTGCTGAAAAAGATCAGCCGCATACTCCGTATCAGTGGCGACCTGTCACAACATGCCCGCCCCACGGGAACAACCAAGCATGGAAATGCAGCCCTCGGCGGCACGTGGGACATCAAGCTGACCGTGCGGCGGCGACCAGCGGGAGCCGCCCAATCTCAGAAGTTTAAGGGATGGGGGTCTGGGGGAAGGGGCGTTTTTCAAAACGCCCCTTCCCCCAGCGCTCGCATTTCCATGAGAAGAGGTTTTCCGGTTCCGAGGGTCTTGTGCTACCTTGGGTCTTCACGTCAACGAGCGAGCACATTCGGGCATCGCTCCAACGCAGATTTCACGGAGCTTGTGATGGAACTCAACGACGCAGTAATGGGAAGACGCAGCATTCGGGCGTTTCTTGCCGATCCCGTCCCGCGGGACAAGATACTCAAGATCGCGGAGATCGCGAGATGGGCCCCCTCTTGGGGGAACACCCAACCATGGGAGATAGTGGTCGCGGACGGGGAAAAGACTCAACGACTTGCCGATGCGTTCGCGGAAGAAAGGGGTAGGGGGACCACCCCGAAGCCTGATATTGCCATCCCGATAGACTTCCCTGAAGCGCACAAGGGTCGGTACGTCGCGCTCGGCAGAGAGCTCTTCACCGCAATGGGGATCGAGCGGGGCGACACTGACGCACGAGGTCGCCACTACCTCAACATGTCGAGGTTTTTCGGCGCGCCGGCGGTGGTCTATTTCACCATTGACGGGAGCCTCAACGAGCCCTACGCGTGCCTCGACATCGGCTCCATCGGCACGACGTTCTGCTATGCCGCGCACCAGGAAGGCCTGGGGACCATATACCTGGCCGCGTCCATGCACTACCCCGATATCGCGAAACAGGTGCTCGATATCCCCGCGGACAAAAAGGTGGTGATCGGCATAGCAATAGGGTATCCGCATCCCAGTGCCCCCGCGGCCCTGTTCCGCAGCCAACGGGAGCCCGTGGAGAACATTTTGCGATTCGCATGAAGATTGGTCGGAGTTCACCGCGGAGACGCAGACATTAGAGAGGAAAGGACTCAGCGCGGAGGCACAGAGAACGTCGAGAAGATGAAGCATCCGCGCGTATTCTCTTCTTGATCTCTGCGCCCTCTGCCGTGACTTCTCTCTTGCCTCGTGAACGGTTAGGGTTTCCCTTCGCCGCGACCTCTGCGGAACGCCGTGCCTCGCGGGTGAGTTTTCTTCCCCGTGAACCGTTACGTCTGCAGCAAGATCAGGGGCCTTGCCGGCCGGCGCGGTAGGCACCGACCGTGACGGGAGACTTGGCATGTACCCAGGGCAGGTGCTACTGCTCCTCTGCGACTCACGTACGCCCACGGTTTCCCGACGCGTCTCCGTTGGTGCTAAGCCTCACGCAAGGGACGTCTGCGAACCCGCATACCCCCTTCGGAAACCGTGGCGGCGGCACCGGCATCGAGTGCTTGTGCGTGTTCCGTGATGATGGTTTGAAGACACAGGTTGACGCGTTCCGGCCTCATGTTACGCAAACGGAAGATGATAACCGTGGGTAACAGGTCCCCGCAGGCCGCCAGGAGGTCACCGAAATCGAGGTCATGCGAGAGTACGATGCATCCTTCATTACGGGCCTTCTCCAATATTTTCGAATCGGACAGCCTGTCCAGGCCCTCTTCGTTGAGGTGGGTTGCTTGGTGTCCGAGATCCCGCAGGAAGCTGCAAGGTACACGAGAAGACACATCTTGGGTGGCTACGACTGTCCTTTCCGTGAAACTGCATGGACTTCTGGTAACCGTTCACCGGCGGGGATAGGAGGCAACTTCTCAATCACGCCGGTCCGTCTTCGGCCAGATCGAGGCAGTCTCATTGTTGCCAAGCGAACGGTCAGTGTCAAGGGGAGGTCTGCAGGAGAGTCATCGAAGAGGGTTCCCTCGTGAATCGACTGCCCTGGTGGCTTCTGAATTACATCTCGTCAGGCTGATGTGATAAGATGATCGCCAGAGGACGAACGAGATGCCGCGCGCAGAGATTGTGCTTTACCGAGAGGATGACGGGACGGTCCCTCTGATAGAATGGTTCGACACGTTGACCCAGAAGGCGAGGGGTCAAGTGTATGACTTGGCTCGGGCGTTTGGAGACCTTCGGGTACGAACTCCAACGTCCGGACGCGGATTATCTGAGAGACGGTGTTTATGAGCTCAGGGTAGGCCTCCAAGGAGTTCACTACCGAATACTCTATTTCTTCGATGGCAGTGAAGTCATTGTGGTTTCCCATGGAACCGTGAAAGAGCGCAAGGTGCCTCCCCGTGAAATTGACAAGGCTGTCGAGAGAAAGAGGAAGTTCGAGGAAAACCCTGAACGACACCTTTTCATATTGGAGATTGCATGATGGAAGAACATACGTTTCAATCCGATGCGCTTCAAGGCCTATACGACAAGTACATCAAAGGCGATCCTGAATCCGTAGCGTTGATGAAGCAATATGAGGTCGCGGCCGACATCGCCAAGCAGATCTGCGACTTACGCACGCAGTCCGGTCTCTCGGTTGAGCAGTTGGCGCAGCTCGTGGGAGTGGGCGAACGTGTGATAGAAGCGCTGGAAGAGGCCGATTATGAGGGGGATTCCCTTGGTATGCTCGTCAGGATAGCCTCGGCACTCGGCAAGAGGTTGGAGGTCCGGTTTGTGCCGGCAACCTCCACAGGGACTCCCGGGCCGTAACCGTCCAGAGGCATCCGTCTTCCGCCGTGGAAACAAACCGCAAGGCGTCAAGACACAAGGAAATCAAAGGACAGCTTTCAGGCCCCGTGCTTGGAAACAGGCTGTCTCGATGTCTCATTTCCTTGTCTCCCGGGCTGAACGCTTACCCCCGGCCTGTGCCATGATTTCGCATTTCCCGCGTGGTCTGGACTACTATCGTTCAAATTCCTGGCCCGCCGCGATTTGTTGTCAGAATTCGCTTCAGCAACGGAGTCAATGGCTGTTCTTCCCCAGCAGCAGTCTGCGGTTTGCATGTGCGTAGAACCAGCTCGCCCCGCCTTCGGTCTTCATGCGGACCGACCGAGGCCGACGCGAATTTCGCTGCGACTCCAATCCTTTCTGCGTCCTCTGCGTCTCTGCGGTGAATTCTTACTCTTCTCCTGCTCTGTGTCGCTGTGGTGAACTCCTGCATCTTTTCCTACCCGTGGCCGTTGGCCCGGGATGCCAAAGCGTGCTAGTATGGAGCCGTGACGCCACGGCCGGTGGTGCATCCGGTTGTGGGGCAGGCTTTCGGCCTGTCATCTGAGGGCGGATCAGGCAGGTACCCATGGACGAACACCCGGAACTCAAGCGCCGAGCACGGGAAATCCCCCGAAAGGAGATCCCCCGAAGCGAAAGCCGGACGGAAGGCCAGGGCCCGGAGCAGCACGCCCAAAGCTCACGGGAAGATCTTATGCGCAAAGTCCGGGGACACACAGAGGGGTCTTCCACGCGGGACAAATGGGCTAAAGGCCTGATAATCTTGGGGGCCATCACGATACTCGATTCATGCTCCCCTTTTCCGATCCCGCTGGTGGGGCCTCCCGCGATCATCTTCGGATCGGTGCTGATTCTCATCGGGACCGCCCTCCTGGTCAAGCCCGGCGCGTCAAGGAGAAAGGATACCACCGAAGCCATCTACGTAGCCATGAGGCACCACAATCGGCTTACCGTGGCACGGCTCGTGGTGGAGATGGATATCTCCCTCGATCGGGCGGAAAGCATCATCCAGACCCTGGTAAAAAAGGGGATTGCAGAAATAGATCTTGACGCGAATGACCCCGATGGTGGAATAACCTATAAGATCAAGGGGCTCTGAGTTGGACATGGAGAGGAAGACACGATGAACAAACAGGACTATAAGGTCGCGGTGGTCGGCGCCACCGGGGCTGTCGGGAATATGATGATCAAAGTGCTCGAGAAACGCTCGTTTCCCGTGGGCGAGCTCGTATTGCTGGCATCAGGACGATCTGCAGGCAAGACCCTCACGTTTCGCGGCGCGGGACACGCCGTCCAGGAGCTGACCGAGGACTCGTTCAAGGGCGTTGACATAGGGCTGTTCTCAGCGGGCGGGGCCATCAGCGCCAGGTTCGCTCCCATAGCGGCCCAGGCGGGTTGTATCGTGATCGACAACACCGCGCACTTCCGCATGGACCCGGATGTGCCTCTTGTGGTGCCTGAGGTCAACCCGGAAGCGATTGCAGGGTATACGGCACGAAACATCATCGCAAACCCCAACTGCTCTACCATACAGATGGTGGTGGCGCTCAAGCCGATCCACGATGAGGCCGGCATCAAGCGAGTGGTGGTCTCCACGTACCAGGCCACGTCAGGCAAGGGGAAAGAGGCCATGGAAGAGATGCTCAACCAAAGCCGGGAAATGGCAAACGCGATCCGCTGGACCAGCGGGGAAGGACTTGACAAACTCTGGGAAGGACTCGCCCCCTTCAAGACCATGAAAGGCGAAGAATTCCCTCATCGGATGGCGTTCGAGTGCCTGCCTCATATCGACGTGTTCCTGGAGAACGACTACACGAAAGAAGAAATGAAAATGGCTTGGGAAACCGCTAAGATAATGGATCCAAGTATCAAGGTGACCGCAACCACGGTGCGAGTCCCGTCGTTCTTCGGCCATTCCGAAGCGGTGAACGTCGAAACCACCAAGAAGATCACCGCGGCGAGGGCTCGAGAACTCCTCAGGCATTCGCCCGGAATCAAGGTCGTCGACGACCCGAAGAATAACCTCTATCCACTCACCGCACTCGCGGCCGGCGAAGACGAAACCCTCGTAGGCCGAATCAGAGAAGACGAATCTATAGACAACGGGCTTAACATGTGGATAGTATCCGACAATATCCTCAAAGGAGCAGCGCTGAACGCGGTTCAGATTGCGGAAGTACTCACAAACCGTTACATTTGAGTAGCCGTTCACCGGGAAAGCAGAAGATTCTGCACAGGGAAAGAACAGGTTGCATTCATTGCACCTGATCTGAAGAGGCCGCAGTCTGATCGGGTTGCCTAACCGGAGAATGGTGATTTCTTTGTGTCTTCGTGGTGAACTCTTACACATTTGATCGGTCTTCAGAAGGAAAGGAGCAGGAATGGCCGCGAAACGTGAAGCAGTCATTGTGAGCGCAACGCGCACCCCATTGGGGGCGTTCAACGGGACCCTGAGCGCAATTGGGGCCACGGACCTGGGTGGGATGGCCATAGCCGAAGCCGTCAAGCGGGCAGGCATCGAAAAGGCCGACGTGGATGAAGTCCTCATGGGACACGTCCTGCCTTGCGGGTGCGGGCAGAACCCGGCACGACAGGCTGCTCTGAAGGCAGGTATCCCGTTCGAGGCCCAGTGCATCACCGTCAACAAGGTCTGCGGGTCAGGGCTCAAGACAGTGATGCTGGCAGCCCAGGCGATTCAGCTCGGCGACGCGGACATCGTCATCGCGGGCGGCATGGAAAACATGAGCATGGCCCCGTTCTACCTCGAGAAGGCCAGGTTCGGCTACCGCATGGGGAACTCGACCCTCATCGACTCGATGGTGCACGACGGCCTCTGGGACATCGTCAACGACTTCCACATGGGGATAAGCAACGACCTTTGCAGCGAGAAGTATCGCATCTCGAGAGAAGACCAGGACCGATACGCGGAAACGAGCTACGTTCGGTCCCTCCGATCGGTGAGCGACGGCCGCTTCAAGGAAGAGATCATGCCGGTGATCATCCCGCAGAAGAAAGGCGATCCCAAGGTATTCGACACCGATGAATGTCCGAGAGAGACCACATACGAAGCACTCGCAAAGATGAAACCCGCGTTCCAAAAGGATGGATTCGCAACCGCGGGGAACGCGTCGATTATCTCCGACGGTGCGGCCGCGGTCTGCGTGATGGCGGAAGAAATCGCCAAAGCAAGGGGGATTACGCCTCTGGTGAGAGTCGGAGCTCAAGGCAGCGCAGGGCTCGACATGAAATACGTGCTCGTGGCCCCCATACTCTCGATCCCCAAGGTTGCCAAGAAAGAGGGGGTCGATCACAAGTCGATCGGACTGATGGAGGTCAATGAGGCCTTTTCCGGCTCCACCGTGGCGGTCATCCGTGAATTGGGGCTGGATCCCGAGCGCTGCAACGTCAACGGCGGTTCGGTTGCCCTTGGACACCCGATCGGAGCCAGCGGCGCCCGAGTGCTTACTACGCTCATCCACGCGATGAAGCAGAGAGACGTGAAAACAGGCATGGCTTCCCTTTGCCTCGGCGGCGGCGAGGCCGTGAGCTTGTACGTGGACCGATAACACAGAGTGGCCGGGAGCCGCGGCCAATAAGCGCGGCGACCTGCCTCGGCTCGAATGCAGTCCGATGGCGCGGTGAGTTGGGTCTACGCGAGTGGATACCGCACACTGCCGCCGGCCCGTCGCCCTTGGAAAATCCTCCCCGAGCCCCTCCTTCAGAAAAGGAGGGGAGTAGGCAGGTCCGTCTTTTCCCTACTTTTTCTAAAGGGGAGTTAGGGGGGATTTTCGGTGCGCCACTCATATCCGGACAATCGCTCAGCAGTACAGAGGTGGAAATGATTCTCAGGCACAATCCCCACTCCTTCCTGACAGGAGACGATCCGTTCATCTCACTGGTCCCGTTGCATGCCGAGCCCCGGGGATCGGACCATGAAGTGGTCTTCGAGCGTCACCACGAGGGCTACATCGGAAAGCCTCATGGAGGGCTGGCCATGGGATTGTGCCTCGACGCGTGGCTGCGGGCATCGACCGATCCCTATCCGATGACCGCGAGATTCAAGTTTGGTGGCAGTGGTCTCTCGTTGGGGGAGACCGCGCGCTTCTCCGTGGCACGCAACGGCTCAGACGCCGAGCTTCGGGCTGAGATCTCCAAGGAAGGGGATAAGACGCCGTACCTCCGGGCTGAGCTCGGCACTGCAGCCCCGAACGACCTGGCGGTTGGGGTGCCTCAGAAGCCCCCCAGTGATACCAGGCTCCTCCCATACTACCGCAATTGCTTCGTCTGCGGCCATTACCGGACGATTCCGGGCCTCAAGAGGCGATTCCATTTTCACCCTTCTGAGGAAGGGTGTTTCGTCACCGTCCCGTGGGGGGAAGGAGACGACCGGGACCGTGGGAGGCTGTTCCTGAACGGCAAAGGCGAACTGCATCCTGCGGTGTTGAGTTCGCTCTTCGATGAGAACACCGGCTGGGCGGGATTCATGGCCAAGCGCCAGGCAGGACTTTCCGTGAAGCTTGACGTGACGATTCTGCGTCCGGTTTCCGTGGACGAGCGCCTCCTTTTTGTGGGCCGGCCAACCGGAATCCGGGGGAATCCTCGATCTCCCCGGTTTTTTCTCGCGGCCGGAAGCGTGCTGGCTCTGGGAGCCGACGGAGAGCCGGAGCTTGTGGCACACGGAAAAGGGGAGTGGATCATTTTCGATCATCTCACTCAGCAGATCAAAGAGCACTTGCTCCCGGAAAACGACTGGGAATGGGTATTCGTTGCCGAGTAGTACAGAGAAATGAGGGGGTAGGAAATGTCGATACCACGGAGAATCGACACACACGCGATCATCACGGACATCCGATCCGGCATGGGCGACATTGCGATCATGGAGAAGTACCTGATCTCCGCGGATGAGCTGATGGCGATCTTGCACAAGCTCGAAAGGGCCAAGGCGATCGAGAAGACAGAGGTGGAGCGGCGGATGCCTTCTCTGCGAGAGAAGTCCGACGCGGTGCAATTGAGGTCAGTGCCGCGCAATTACATATTCATGACCGTGCACATTCACGACGCAAAAGACCCAAAATTGGGCGGAGTGCTCAACGATATAAGCGCTAAAGGGTTGCAGGTGATAGGAATCGATACCCAAGTAGGTGAAATTCGCACCTTCTTCGTCCGGTCCGACGTGTTCAAGCTGGAGACCGCTCTGGGACTGGAAGCGGTCTGCCGTTGGGTGCAGACCGACGAGAATTCCGGGAAACCGGTCGCGGGTTTCGAGATCAGACGCGTCTCAAAGGGGGCCAAGGAAGAATTGCTGCGCCTCATTCAAGAGCTCACCATAGGAGAGAGCTTCTGACTCTATCGGCCTCACCCGGTCGAGGTCCGTTACGCCGCCACGCATCGAGGATCAGTTGAAGAAGTGGTGTTTCCTGACAGTACTGTATTTGGTCTTCGCGGCCGTGACGGTAGGCCTTCATCACCGTGGGTTTTCCGCGCCGTATTACATGGATTCGAGCCTCCACCTGACGGGAAAGACGGAGCTGTTCGCTGCCGGGTCGCTGGGGGAGGTGGTTAGGGCCTATCCCACCAGAGCAGTCAGCATGGCCACGTTCCTCTTCGACTATCGGGTCGATGGGTTGAACCCTTATCACGTGCGCCTGGTCAATGCCCTCCTGCTTGCTGCCACGTCGCTAGCGGTTTTCTTGCTGATATCGGTCATGTGGGAGATCCCTGCCGTACGCACCCGGCTCACCGCGAGGGAGCAGACCGCGGTGGCGCTGGCTGTGGCGTTCATGTTTGCCGTCCATTCGGTGCATTCTCTGGTGGTTCTGTACGCGATACAGAGAATGGCTCTGCTTTCGTGTCTGTTCTACGTGTGCGGAGTACTGTCGTATGTGTCGACTCGGCTGGGGAAGATTCGCCGGCGCGGGGTTGGGTACGCGCTCTGCGCGGTTTGCTTCGCACTCGGGCTGTTGAGCAAAGAGAACGCGATTACGCTACCGGTCGTATGGGTGCTTGCCGAGTTCGCATTTTTCACCGGAGCGGGTCGTTCTCCGAAGAGACTGGTTGTAATGTGTCTCGGACCCGCGCTGCTTCTCGGAGCCATACTGGTTGCCGTTCAAATGGTGTTCCGGTTCGAAGGCACATCGGGGATGGTGAATCTGATCTCTTCGGACTACGATGCAACGGGTCTGTCGCTGTACCAGGTAATCCTGAGTGAGACGGTGGTGTTCTTCCGGTATCTGTCCATGCTTGCGACCCCGTTTCTGGTCCACATAGGATTACTGCAACCCGTGGTCGTTTCCCAGTCGCCGATCGATCCTCCGGTCACTCTTGCCGCGATGGGGGGGCTGCTTGCGGTCCTCGTGGGAGGCGTCGTGGCCTTGCGATACAGGCCGCTTTCCGGTTTCGGGATACTGTCGGTCGTACTGGTGCTCGTTCCCGAGATGGTGCTGGACCCCAAATTCCTCTGCCTCCCGTACAGGGTCGTGCTCCCGGCGGTGCCGTTTCTGCTCGTGGTCGCCGACCTCGCGGTCGCGGCCATCGAGTGTGGACGTGCCCGAGATCGCCTCGGGACGGTCCGCGTCCTTCTTGCGCTTGCTTTTGTGGCATGGGTGGGAATGACGGCTGCCGCGACCTTGGCCAAGGCTAAGCTGTGGGCGGACCCGATTCTCCAGTGGGGCGATGTGGTGCGCGGATATCCTCCCCAGGGAGTGCCTCACGTGGAAAGATTCGCTCGAAGCGTGGGTCTTAACAATCTGGGGGTGGCTTTCCTGCGTCGAGGAAGGCTCGATGAAGCAGTCCGGGTGTATGAAGAGGCGCTCAGAGTCAGGCCCGAGTCTGCGGTCACCAACAACAATCTCGGGACTGCGAAGGTCGCACAGGGCCGAGTCGAGGAGTCGCTCGGGTATTTCCGAAAGGCGATAGAGATTCAGCCACGGGTTCCTGAACCTTATGTCAATCTCGGAGACGCGCTCATGAGACTGGGGAGATATCAGGAGGCCAAGGCGCAACTGGAAAGGGCGGTCGCCATGCATCCCACCAGCAGCGAGGCGAGAGTCCACCTCGGAATGGCCCTGTCGAATTTGGGCCTGCCGGCGGAAGCCCAAGACCACCTGAGACGAGCGCTCGAAATTGACCCCAAGTCGGCAGCCGCGCACAATCAACTCGGGATGCTGAGCCGGATGATGAACGACCCGGCGGAGGCGATGCGCCGATTTTCCCTTGCGCTGGCCCTGGAACCGGATATGCCGGAGGCCCGTCAGAATCTGGCGGACACGTTGTTTCAACTTGGACGCTTCGATCTAGCTTCCGCTCACTACAGGGCGATAGTGGAGAAAGAACCTGACAATTGCGAGGCCCGCAACAACCTGGGAGTGGCGTACATGGAGCTCAAGAGGTTCCCTGAAGCGGTCGAACAGCTCCGGCACGCGGCGAAGATCAGACCTGATCTCGACGATATCAGAGCCAACCTCGAGGCGGCCCTGAAAGCGTCCCAACAAGACCACGAGTCCTTCCGGTGAGCCGGTACGCATGGCGATACGGATTCTGGGGGAAGGGGCGTCTTGAAAAACGCCCCAGACCCCCATCCCCCAAAACTTTTGGGGCATTGCGGCTCCCGTTGGTCGCCGCAGGGCGTTCATTCAGGGAAAGGACCCTCATCCTCAAGAACAGTCACGGCTTGGTGCTGCGACGAAAGATGAAAGTCCCGTCCCGACTACTCAAGGACGCCCTGGCGGTCAAAACCGACCAATATTTCCGAAGTTTTTGGAAGAGGGTCCGGGGGACAACCCTTTTTCACAACCACCATGGCCGCACGCGGCCACAACCAAGCATGAAAATGCCCCCCCACCGGCGGCTCGACGAGCCGGCTTTCTCTGCGGCGACCAGCGGGAGCCGCACTATCCCAAGAGTTCTTGAAGATGGGGGTCCGGGGGAAGGAACTTCTTGCAAGAAGGTCCTTCCCCCGGAATCGCATTTTCTGACAAAAGGGTTTCCCCCGGAAGACTTCCATGGGAACTCTCGATGTTGGGCGGCGCGCGCAACATATGCCGGCATCGGTTGTCAAAGTGCATAGAGAGGTGGAGCCATGAAAACGTACCGATTTGTCACCACGACACATCATGACGTGCTCGCTGAAACGCTCGAAGAGGCTATCAAAGCTTTCAACGAGATCAAGCGAGGAGGCCTTTCACCCGAGGTCGACGCGGTCACCGGAATCGAGGTCGAGAACGAGACAGGACAATACATGCGGGTGGACCGACCTCTGCGGGGCGGGGATCTGGACGCAAGAAGGGAGGCGCCGGCACATTAATCACCCCATTTTCTTGGCCAAGTTCATAACGACACGAGCAAAACCGGGCACGCCATGCCTTGGAGAACAGTGGCGCGCCCGCTGAGCCCAAGGCGTCAGTAGCTTCTCGGGTTGGTGGGCGGCTCGGTGGCTAGCCTGCGCGCTTTTCTCTCCCAGCGCGCCTGGGCAGGTGGATACCCGAATGCCTTCACGAGCTTCAGATCGTACACGATCTGGCGCTCTCCTGAGGGGGGAGTCTTCAGCACGCACCGCTGAGCCCCAAAATGCAGCGGTCGAAAGGCGCCCCGATCGTTAAGGATATAGTGCGTGCCATCAAAGTCGAATTCGACCTTCTTGATCCACCAGAGGGTGCCGTTGTGGATCTCCACCTTCAGGTAGGGGGTGCCGTCGTCCTCTCGGAATCGGAGGTATCCGCAGGCAAACACGTCCTTGAGCTCCTTCAGAGTCATCGCCTCGTATGGCGGCGGCACTATGGAATTCCGCAACAGCCACGCGACGGTCGCGCTCGCCCCTATGAAGACGATACCTATCAGGGCAGGAATCAGGTAAATCTCCCTGCGCTTGAAAAAGGCGAGAAAGCGTCTGTTCATTCCGAATCGTCCTTGGCGCGCTCGGCGCTGGTCATCTTGCCGGACTTGCTGTGATACTGGTGCACCTTCTTGCTTCCTGTAAAGAACGCAAATCCCTCGAACGCCTTCTTGTCAGGTCCGACTGCCTTCATGACCAGTGATACCCGAGGCGGCACCACCACGCTTGTCTTGGTCCCCCCGGGAGTCGACAGGTAGACCTCTCCGTCGCTCGCGGAAACCTCCGCGTCGAAATAGCGGTGTTCCTTCGCGAAGTAATCCTCCTGCTCCCTGGCCGCGAACATGAGGGCCTTTGCGGCTTTCTCGCTCATTCGCCTCTCTTTGTAGGACTCCACGAGCACGTAGTAAGTCACCGAGAGGAGAGTGATCAGCATCAGGGCAAAGATCACTTCCACTACGGTCATTCCGGATTCTGAATTCGGTCTCGGCATTGTCATGTGTCCCTCGGTCGGCGGCATGTGGTGCGGTCCGTGGCATGTGGCGGCAAACCTCAGATCGAGAGACTACTACTCGATAGCGGTCACAATGTCAAGAATGATAATAGTGCAGAATCAAAAGCTTATGGTGCCAAAGAAAGCAGTAGTCGCAGATCCGGTCATAAGCACTGGATCTTCAGCCCCATTCCATGATATCAACAGCTCGCCGCCCAGAAGTTCCACGACCACGTCAGCCTCTACCAGACCTTTCACACGAGCCACGACCGCGCTCGCGCAGGCCCCGGTGCCACAGGACCGTGTTTCACCACAGCCGCGTTCCCACACGCGCATGCGAATACGGGTGCGATCCGGCACCTGAATGAATTCCACATTGGTCTTCGCGGGAAACATCCCATGGGATTCGATCTGCGGTCCATAGCGTGACGGCATTTGGGCGAGATCTTCGTTCGTCACGATGACGCAGTGGGGGTTGCCCATCGAGACCATCGAGCACTTGAATTCCCTTCCGTCCACCCGCAGCGGCATGTCCAAAATGGGAGGAGTCACGTCCGTGGCGGCCACAGGGATCTCGCTGGGGGCAAATATCGGCGCGCCCATGTTGACCCGGACCCGCTCGATGGCGCCGTCACGACCGGGGAAGAGCTCGAGCTGCTTGATACCGCCACGGGTTTCCACAAGCAATTCGGTCTTCCTGGTGAGGCGGTTGTCGTACGCATATTTTGCCAGGCATCGTATGCCGTTTCCGCACATTTCAGCCAGGGAACCATCCGAGTTCCGGTAATCCATGAAGAAATCCGCGTGAGCGCTGGGACGGACCACGATCAGGCCGTCAGCGCCTACGCCCGCGTGCCGGTGACACAGATGCGCGATCTGCTCTGCCGACAGCTCAACTTGCCCCTCGAGATCGTGAAAGACCACAAAATCGTTGAGGGTCCCGTGCATTTTATGAAACCTGATCTCCATGTCACGAAGGTACCTCAATTTTCACGACTCTGCAACCGCAAACACGATCCCTGCCGAGAAGGCTGTTCTACTTCCTCCGCGGGAACCTCCCTTTGGAGCGAAAGTCGGAACGAGTACTTGCATCGCGACAGGAATCTAGTATTCTCCTCTCGGATAGCGAGGTGATTCGATACGGAAAGAGCCGGGAGTCCCGTGTTGAAGGGTAAATATGAGTCCGAAGGTTGGTGAACTTGAGGCCATTGAGATCAGCATCAAGTATGGCGACCACGGGAATCCACATGTTCATGCGTGGTATCAGGGTCGGAAGGTCAAGATCTTTATCGAGACGCTCGATGTCGAGAACGGCGGGGTTCCCCCAAAGCAGATGAAAAAACTTAACAAATGGATCGAGGAAAGCAGGGAAAGCTTACTTGCCTCGTGGGATGAGTTTGTGAACTCTGAGTGAAGGGACTGCGGACCATGAGAGAAATAATCCAAGTCATGCCGCGAGAGGATTACCGACTGGAGATCACCTTTGACGAGGGGAAGAATGTCATTGTCGATGTGAAGCCCCTCATGACGCGACGAATCTTTCGGAGCTTGCGGGACTACGATCGTTTTGCCCAGGTCGAGGTAGACCGAAAATTTGGTGGGGTCCAATGGCCTAACGGGGCCGACATCTGTATGGACTGGATTGAAGCGCAGATCGAGAGTGAGGAACCCCTTGTGAAGTCTATAGTGCCACGCGTTGAGAATTGCGGGAACTTTGACCCTCCCCTAACCCCTCCCATCAAGGGAGGGGAATAGCAAGCCCTCTCGCCTGGTGGTTGAGGGACGGCAGAGTGGGTTTGTGTCTACTTTCACGGTCCCGCGAATTTCAAGGCGCGCGACTATAATGACCCCTCAGCTACCCGCTGCGGCTTTCAGTGAGTCCCCTGCGACGTCCAATCATCGTTCCTTGCCTGCCCCGAAGAACGGAGAACTCAGGCTGTGTGCAGAGCCAAAGAGCTAAACATTAGGGCCCGTCCAGAAATAACTGTGGCAATCCGACGGCCTCGTCACCCCGGCGGAAGCCGGGGTCCAGGCAATATGGAGAAGGCTGGATTCCGGCTTGCGCCGGAATGACGGAAAGAACCTCCTGCGTTGCGTTGAGGCGAACTGCGACATTTATTCTGCGACGGGCAGTTACTCTTTTACCCTAGGCGGTGATACATGGAAGACCTGGATCTGATCGCAAAGCTCACTCAAGAAGCGGACTCGAAGATCGTGCTACTGGTCATGGACGGGCTCGGAGGTATACCCACCCGGCCCGGAGGTCCCACGGAACTGGAAGCGGCAGCAACGCCCAATCTGGACCGACTCGCACGGGAAGGGATGGTCGGGCTCATGCATCCGGTAGGGATCGGGATTTCGCCGGGGAGCGGGCCCGGTCATCTGGGGCTTTTCGGGTACGACCCCCTGAAATACCTGATCGGCAGGGGAGTGCTCGAGGCCTCGGGCATAGGGCTTGCCCTCACGGATCTTGACCTGGCAGCGAGGGGCAACTTCTGCACGGTCGACGGCTCGGGCATCATCACGGATCGCCGCGCCGGCAGAATTCCCACGGAAGAGTGTGCGCGCATGGTCAACCTGATGCGGGACATCACTCTGCCGGGCGTGGAACTCATCGTGGAACCAGTGCGTGATTACCGTTTTGCGTTGATACTGAGAGGTTCGGGGCTGTCCGACGCGCTCAACGAAACAGACCCGCAGAAGGTGGGGCACAAGCCTCTCCCTGTAGAGGCCCAGAACGGGACCCCGGAGGCCGCCCGGGCGGCAGATTTGGTCAACCAGTGGGTGAGCAAGGTCCGAGAGCGCATCAAGGACGAACATCCTGCGAACATGGTGACTCTGCGGGGGTGGTCAAGAACTCCCAAGATGAAGCCTTTTCAGGACGTCTACAAGATGAGGCCCGCTGCCTTGGCGGTCTATCCTATGTACAAGGGACTGGCGAGTCTCGTCGGCATGGACCTGATCCCGGGGCTGACGACCATTGACGACCAAGTGGCCGCACTCAAGACGCACTGGAGCGAATACGACTTCTTCTTCGTGCACTACAAATACACCGACAGCCGCGGCGAAGACGGTGATTTTACCGCGAAGGTCAACGAAATCGAGAAGGTGGACCGGATCGTGCCCGCGATCATGGATCTGAAGCCGCAAGTGCTCATCGTAACGGGGGACCATTCGACGCCTGCCGCGTTGAAATCCCATTCATGGCATCCGGTGCCGGTGCTCATGTACGCACAGGGGACCATGCGTGCCAACCCCGAGGTCAAGGGCTTCGGGGAGAGCGAGTGTCTCAAAGGATGCCTGGGCCAGTTCCTCGGCAAGGACCTCATGGTACTCGCCACCGCCTTCGCAGAACGCCAGGCCAAGTACGGCGCGTAATTTATTGCTTGACAAATCAGCCCCAGCGTGTTTGTATAAGAACAGCGCCGATTTGAGCACACAGCTTGCGGGCGCTCAACAAATGCGGCTAAAGCGTGAGGGACTTTGAACCCGTCGAGCTTGGCTGCGGCGGTTTTTTTTTCGAATTGACTTCAGTCAAGGAAATGCCGCCACACATAGAGGAACCTTTGGGGGAGCACACCCGACGCGGGGTCCCTGCGGATTGCCCCGACGGAGAGCCGCGTCGTGCGCGGCTCAGTGGCCCGGCAGTCAGGAGTTGGCTGCGGCCCACTTCACCCCAGGGGGGCAGTGTTCCGGAGTCGCAGAGCGCGGCAATTGTTGAGCGATCTTCTCAAGAAAACGTGTCGGAGGCGCGTATCCTTTCCGTAGAAGTTCACACGGAGGTCCAGATGTCAGAATTCAAAGTGAACAAGACGTTCGCGGAAATCAACAAACGCATTCAGCAAGGCCAAGCGGTGGTGGTGACCGCGGAAGAGATGATCGGCATCACCCGCGAGCACGGAGCTGTAGAGGCCGCCCGGAAAGTCGATGTGGTGACCACCGGCACATTCGGTATCATGTGTTCGTCTGGAGCCTTCCTGAACTTCGGCCACACCAAGCCGAGGATAAAGGCTCACAAGGTCTATCTCAACGGAGTCGAAGCATACGCAGGGGTCGCCGCGGTGGATTGCTACCTGGGAGTCACCCAACCCAAGGAGGAGGACCCGCTCAATAAGGTATTCCCGGGGCGGTTCCGTTACGGCGGAGGCCACGTGATCGAAGACCTGGTCGCGGGCAAGGAAGTGGCGTTCCAGGCCACGGCTTACGGGACCGACTGCTACCCCAACAAATCCCACGAGGCCAGGATGACGCTCAAGGACTTCCCGCAGGCGACACTGCTCAACCCGAGAAACGGGTACCAGAACTACAACTGCGCGGTCAACCTGTCTAACCGGACGATCTACACCTATATGGGTATACTCAGGCCCCACTGTGCGAACGCAAACTTCTGCTCCGCGGGGCAATTGAGCCCGATGCTGAATGATCCGTTGTACAGGACCATCGGGATTGGGACGCGGATCTTTCTTGGTGGAGGCGTGGGGTATGTGATCGGTGCCGGGACTCAGCACAGCCCCGGCGTGAAACGCGGTCCCAACGGAGTCGTCCTCGGAGGCGCTGGCACGCTGTCGGTGCGTGGAGATCTGAAGGGTATGTCGTCTCGGTATCTGCGAGGGGCATCGCTTACGGGTTACGGATGCTCGATGATAGTGGGACTCGGGGTGCCGATCCCCATACTGAACGAAGAGATCGCCCAGTTCACCGCGGTGTCGGACGAAGAGATATTCGCTCCGGTGGTGGACTACGGCACCGCGTACCCGCAGGACGGAGGGAGCTGGATCACCCACGTGAGTTATGCGCAGCTCAAGACCGGGGAAATCACCGTGGACGGCAGGCAGGTAACTACTTCGCCGCTGTCGAGCTACACGATGGCCGTGGAAATAGCCACACTGCTCAAGGAATGGATACAGTCAGGGCGGTTCCTCCTGGGCGAGCCGCAGGAGACCCTGCCGTCGGTGCCGTTCGAAGGCTTCAAGGCTGCGGATGAGCCTCGGGCAGCGCAAGGGTAGACGCGGTCATAGCGCCGCTCGTTGATAATTGCGACAAGTTTCACCCTCCCCTAGCCCCTCCCCGCGAGGGAGGGGAACCGCAACCCTCTCTCCTCATGGAAGAGGGAAGGGAAAGAGGGTCGGTGTCTACCCTTTCTGTCCCGCGAATTTCAAGGGGCTTGATTACCACAGCCACCTGTCCGTCATACATTGAAAGGAAAGAACGATGAGTTCAAAGAATGTGCTCTTGATATTCAGGTCCAACATTATGTACAGGCCTGTGATTTACCGACTTGCGAGGGATTTCGACCTCGTGTTCAACATACTGGAAGCGAAGATACTCCCCCGGCGGGAAGGGCGTTTGCTCCTGGAACTGCGGGGCGAGGACGAACTGATTGACAGTGGGATCAAGTTCCTTCAGGACCATCAGGTGCTCGTCGAGGAGCTGAAGGACCGCATCAGCAGGGACGAAGACCTCTGCGTGCACTGCGGCGCGTGCACCGGCCTGTGCCCGACCGACGCGTTGAGCGTGCAGCGGCCCGAGATGAAGGTCACCTTCGACGTGAACAAATGCATTGCCTGCGGCACCTGCGGCCTGGCATGCCCATTCGGAGCCATGAAAGACATCACCCTCTTTGACCCCTTCGAAGACCGGCAGACCTCGGTCGTCGGCTGATCCGAAGACGCCTCGTCAGAGAGTCTTCCGGGGGAAACCCTTTATCGGAAAATGCGCTTCCCGGGGAAGGAACTTCTTGCAAGAAGTTCCTTCCCCCGGACCCCCATCCTCAAGAACTCTTGGAGCATGGCGGCTCCCGCTGGTCGCCGCGGAGACAGCCGGCTCCTGGAGACACCGGTGGGATAGCATTTTCACACTGGGTTGTGACCGCGTGCGGTCATGGTGGTTTTGAAACGGAAGTTCCACATTTGCCCGAGCGTCGCGGGTTGGCAACTAGCTGACATACCAGGACTATATCCGTTTTACGGTCTTTTTGTTACTGGGCACAATCAGGGAAGCCGGTTGTTGGATACGAAGGG
>JBFMAA010000055.1:0-33540 GCA_040755955.1 Thermodesulfobacteriota bacterium | reverse complement strand
GGACCCCCTTCCGAAAACTTTTGAGATATTAGGTTTTTCTGACCATGTCGCGGGTTCTCGGGATGTCGGGAGATGACTTTCATATTTCGTTGTGGCGTCATGCCATGACTGTTCTTGAAGATGGGGGTCCGGGGGAAGGAACTTCTTGCAAGAAGTTCCTTCCCCCGGAATCGCATCTTCTGATAAAGGGTTTCCCCCGGAAACCTTACCTTTCGGAAAGCGACTTGGGATTAATCAGACAGTCCGGGGGGGTCTACGCGAACCGTGTCCGGAGTGGCCCATGCCTCGCCCACGGCTTGAATCACCTGGTTCTTGATGGCCTCGGGCGGTTCCAAACTCTTGAATCCCGCGGCCCGAGGGTGTCCCCCGCCTCCGAATCCCTTGGCGATGAGTGCCACATTGAGTTGCCCCTTTGACCGCAGGCTCACCCTGGTGAGCTGTTCCGAGACCTGGGTGATGAGCACTCCGGCTTCAACCCCGCGGATCTCCCGGAGCCTGTTGACGAGGTTCTCGGTCTCGGAGGTGTCCACATTGAGGCGCCGGAAGTCGTCGAGATACAAGACGCTTACCACCAGGGTTCCTTGGTGCATCATCTCCATTCGGTCGAGCATGAGCGCTTCAAGCTGGAATCTGCTCAGGGGGTACTCCTCGTACAAGTGCCGGGAGACGTCGTACGAGTCGATCCCAGGCTCCAGCAACTCGGACGCGACCTGAAACGTGCGACTGTTGACCCCTGGGTATCTGAAGCCTCCGGTGTCCGTAATCAGCCCCGTGTACAGGCACTTCCCAACCGTCCGGGAGAGCGTGTAACCAGCCTGCTTGAGCACTCGGAAGGCTAACTCCGCGGAGCATGAAGCTCCCGTCTCCACGAGGTGAAGCTCGCCATAGAGGGGGTTGGTCACATGATGGTCAATGTTGATCAAGCGACACGGCGGGCGAAAGCGTCCCAAATCCGCAGAGATCCGTCCCTGGTCCGCGCAGTCGAGAGCGATGATCCACGAGGGAGTCCCGTTGACCGATCGAGGGTCTGTGATGACCTTTGTGCGGGCTCCCAGAAAATCGTACTGGCTCGGCGGCTGTTCCCCCACGAGCGCCCATGAGCGCTTGCCCATTTCCTCCAGTGCGAGACGCATGCCCAACAGCGAACCGATTGCATCCCCATCGGGATTCACGTGGGTCACTACGAGAAAATCGTCTCCGTTTCTCAGTATCTCTGCTATCTTATTGATCATTAGCAGGCTCGGCGGGCTGGAGGGTCTTGAGTATTCTGTTGATACGGTCGAAGTTGTCAAAGGAGGTATCGTACTCGAAGCTAAGTGAAGGAATGTACTTCAGATCCGCCAGACTTGCGATCTCATGGCGTATGAACCCTGCTGCGGCTTCGAGGCCCTGTTTGTGCCTCTGGACTTTTCCGTCGGTCAGGCTGCAGAAGAAGACAATCGCGGACTTGAGGTCCCTGCTCATCCTGACCTCGGTGATCGTAACCCCCTCCACCCGCGGGTCTTTGATCTTGAGCCGGACCACGTCTGCGATCAGCTCCCGGACAAGCTCACTGACTCGATCTTTTCTGAATCCACCCATGACGTCAGGCCGTGACCTTTCCTCATCCGGATCTATGAAACGGGGCACTTAGGGGCTGTCCAACAATAACCGTATCAAAGTAGGCGGCCAGTGGACCTTGAAAATCCTCCCCCTGCCCCTCCTTCAGAAAAGCCGGGGAGTAGGAAGGTCCCTCTTGTCCCTCCCTTTTCTAAAGGGGGGTTAGGGGGATTTTCGGTGCACCACTTGTTTCCGGACAATCCCTTAGTAGTGTACAATCTCTATGTGGCTGTCCACGATTTCCGCAAGATGAAGGCTCTCCACATATTTCAGGATCGTCTCGAGCATGGTGTGGACGTGTCCACCGTCGTTGCTCACGACCGCAAATCCCAGTTCACTTCTTTGCCACTTGTCTTGGTGGCCTACTTCAGCGATCGACAGATCGAACTTGGATCGCACCCGCCCAAGAATGCTCTTGACCACCTGCCGCTTCGATTTCAGCGAACCGGAGTTGTGAATCAAAAGGTCCATGGTACCTACGCCGACGACCAAAGCGATCCTCCTCGACCTGCGTCGATGCGAGTGTTACGTGCCGTTCGAACCGCGGCGGTCATGAACTCTGGGTAAGTTTGGCGGACTCCGTCTCTATGGTGAATCCCTCAATCACGTCACCGACCTTGATATCGTTGTATCCTTCAAGAGTGATTCCGCATTCGAAGCCTGCCGGTGCTTCCTTCACGTCGTCTTTGAACCGTTTCATCGAGGAGATCTTGCCCGTATGCACCACCACATTGTCCCGGAGCAATCTTACGCTGTTGCTGCGCTCGATCTTCCCGGAGGTCACATGACAGCCGGCCACGGTCCCGATTTTCGAGATGGTGAAGATCTGACGGACATCGGCTCTGCCGGCGATGACCTCTTTCTCGATAGGCGCGAGCATGCCTTCCATGGCCTTGCGGACTTCTTCGATCGCCTCGTAGATCACGGTGTAGAGTCTGATCTCGATTCGCTCTTCTTCGGCCTTCTGGGTGGCTTTTGGACTGGGCCTCACGTTGAAGCCGATGATCATGGCTCCTGATGCGTTCGCGAGGCTCACATCCGACTCAGTGATAGCACCCACCGCACCGTGTATGACTTTGAGTTTCACTTCTGCCGCGCCGATTCCGATCAGCGCTTCCTTGAGCGCCTCAACCGAGCCCTGGACATCACCTTTGATGATCAGGTTGAGCTCCTTGGTCTCTGCTTGCTGCATGCGGGCCAGCAGGTCTTCCAACGCGGTGGGGCCGACCGGCGTCACGTGGGTTTTCTTCTGATCTTCCACTCGTCTCAAGCTCACCTGGCGGGCGATCTTGTCGTCCTCGATCACCAGGAACGGGTCTCCCGCAAGCGGCACTCCGGAAAACCCTTGCACCTCCACAGGGCTGGCCGGGCCGGCGCTCTCGACGCTGTTCCCTTCGTGGTCGATCATTGCTCGGACCTTGCCGTAGTGCAATCCTGCGACAAAGGGGTCGCCAAGCTTGAGGGTGCCGTTCCCCACCAGCACCGTGGCCACCGGTCCTCGACCCTTGTCCAGACGTGCTTCGACGATGGTCCCCGTGGCCGGCTTGGTGGGGTTGGCTTTGAGCTCCATCACCTCGGCCTGGAGGAGAATCATGTCGAGGAAGTCGTCCATGCCCTGGCCGGTCTTCGCGCTGACAAAGGTGAAGACCGTGTCTCCGCCCCACGCTTCAGGGATCAGGCCTTGTTCGCTGAGCTCTCTGAGCACGCGGTCTCTGTCCGCTTCCGGTTTGTCGATCTTGTTGACCGCAACCAGAATGGGAACTTCGGCTGCCCGTGCGTGGTTGATGGCTTCTTTGGTCTGTTCCATGACGCCGTCATCGGCTGCCACCACGAGCACCACAAAATCGGTGACTTGCGCTCCTCTCGCCCGCATCGCGGTGAACGCCTCATGACCCGGGGTGTCAAGGAAGGTGATCTCTCCCTTGGGGAGCTTCACTTTGTACGCGCCGATATGTTGCGTGATTCCACCGAATTCCAGGTCCGTAACGTGAGTCTTGCGGATCGCGTCGAGCAGGGAGGTCTTGCCGTGATCTACGTGACCCATCACCGTGATGACCGGTGGTTTCAGGACCATGTCGGATTCACGGTCTTTGGCGATTTGCGGCAGCATGTCCTTCTCCGCGATGGTCGCGGGTTCTGCCTCGAAGCCGAATTCCGCGGTGACTATGGCAGCGGTGTCGAAGTCGACCAGTTCGTTCATGGTGGCCGTAAGCCCCATGGTGAGAAGATACTGGATGACCTCGGCCGCTTTTACGCTCATTCTGTGGGCCAGATCCGAGACAGTGACGGACTCCGGGATCTTGACTCGCCGCTTGACCGCCTTTGGCATGGTGGCTTCGGGTCTTCTCAGTCTCTTGCGCGCCTTGCTCTTTGCCCGGGAGCCCCGCTGTCGTTCGTCATAGAGGTCTTTGTGGAGCAGCACCTCTTTGCGTCGACGGACCTTCACTTCCTGATCCGGACGTTCCTCGAAGGTCGTTTCCTTGCCCTTCTTCTTCTTCTTTCTCCGTTCCGCATCTCCTTTGACTTCCGGGACTATTGGAGCCGGCATTGGTCTTGGGGTATGGAACGGCGCGGCCGGTCTTTCCGGGCGAGGGGATTCCGGTCGTGGCTGGGGTTCTCTGGCAGGGGGCTTTCTGAGCTCCACCCGTCCGATGATTTGGGCGGGCTGCATTCTCTTTTCTTTGCGTTTCTTCTTCCTTGGGGAGTCGTCGCCGTGTGCCGCTTCGGCATCCGGAGTCCGGCTTTCCGCGGGGGTGGGTTGTCCCGGTTGGGACGCCGGCGGTGTGGACTCCAGGGTCCTGGCCTCTTCCGTCACCTGGGGTGGGGCCATTTCCTGGGTCGCGGGTGCGGCCTTCGGTGCAGCCTGCTCTGCCGGTCTGACCGGAACCGCCACGGGTGCCCTCGGAGGTTCGGGTTTGGGTTCCGAAATTTCCGGAGCTGGCGCGGGTCTCTTCGGGAGTTCTATTATCCTCGCGGCTTCGATCTTTCTTGCCTTCTTCACGGGTTTGCGGGGTGGTTCTTTCGGCTTGGGTGCGGACTTCGGGTGAGGCTGAGGCGATCGAGGTTCTTGACGCGTCGGCTCTTCTTCGTCCTCCTCGAGTGTTCCCCTTGGCCGGTCGGGTGGAGACGACGGTCTGGATCGTTGTTGGCCTTCCTGTTTCTTGACACGTCGGCGTATCACATCAGGCTTGATCCGCTTCTCTATTACTTCTTGCTGAGGAATGGCAGTGACGAGTGTAGCCATCAGCGACTGTGGGTCGTCTATTTCTACCGAGCTTTGGGGTCCTTCCACCTCGAACCCCATGGTGACAAGCTCCCGTACTACATCCTCATGTTTTGCTTTGAGGTCTCGTGCCAGATCCTCAACCGTCAGAATCGTCATCCAGCCACCCCTTATACTAGAGTCCCGCAAAGACCGCCTCCTTGGACGGAGAGACGGTGATTGTCGTCCTTAGGGCTTTCTCCAGGCGTCCTTTTCTCAAGGCCTTTTCGGCGCAGGAGTTGTCGGGGCACATGTAGCAGCCTCGCCCCGGAGTCTTGTCGTCGGTCGGGGACACCACCACCGTCTGTTGTAACGATTTGAGTCGGATAAGCTCGCTCTTCGGTCGACGTCGGCGGCATCCTACGCACTGTCTTATGGGAGTATGACCTCTTCTCATGCTGAAGGCAAACTCTCCGCTTTGTTCTTTGCCGAGGCTCCTCTGGTTCTTGCCGCGCCCCGCTTGATCCGGGAAGGAGTCTCTTCCTCGGTCTGAGGTTCCTCATTGGTCGCCTGCGCAATTGCCAGGTGTTCCGCTACCGCCTCCGACATGGCAAGCTCCTCGGGTTCGTCGGACTCGTCCTCGTCCTCGTCCTCGTCGTCATCGCCCGAGTCGTCCAAGACTTCATCCTGGTCGTCTTCGGTGGATTGGTCATCGGCCTCACGTGGTGCTTCGAGAGATTCACGCGACGCAGGTTCCGGAGGATTCGCGAGATACCGAAGCGAACCATTTATCAGACTGCGGGCCCGCTCTTCGGTGATGCCCACGAAGCTCGTCAACTCCGCGATGGTTGCTTTTGCGATATCTTCCGGGTTTCTGTATCCGTTGTCGAACAGGATGGTCGCGGTCTCTTCATCCATGCTGTCGATTGCGATGAGCCGTTCGAAGGATTCCCCGGTGATCTTTTCTTCCTTGGATTCGCTTCTCACGTCGATCTTCCAACCAGTGAGCTTGGCCGCGAGTCGGACGTTTTGTCCTTTCTTGCCGATGGCCAGGGAGAGCTGATCGTCGGCCACGACCACTTCCATGGTCGCGGAATCCTGGTCGATGATCACTTTGGAGATCTCTGCCGGTTGGAGCGCGTTGCAGACGAAGTGTGCCGGGTCATCATTCCACGGGATGATATCGATCTTTTCCCCGCGGAGTTCCTGGACGACCGCTTGCACTCGGGAGCCTTTCATTCCTACGCACGCGCCCACGGGATCCACGTCCGCGTCTGACGACCGGACGCCGATCTTGGCTCTCTGACCGGGTTCTCTGGCCGCGCACATGATACGCACGATACCTTCGGCAACTTCAGGTACTTCCTGCTCGAACAGCTTGACGAGGAACGCGGGGTTCGCCCGGGACAGGAGAATCTGAGGATCCTTTTGGGTGCGCCTCACGTCGAGGATCAGGGCTCTGATGCGGTCCCCCTGGCGGTAACTTTCCCTGGGGATCTGTTCAGGGAAGGTAAGCACCGCTTCTCCTCTGCCGAGGTTGACGATGATGTTGCGCTTCTCGAATCTTTGCACGATACCGGTGACCACTTCACCTTTGCGATCCTTGTATTCCGCGTAGAGGTTTTCTCTTTCCGCGTCCTTGACCTTTTGGATAATGACCTGCTTGGCGGTTTGGGCTGCGATACGGCCGAAGGCTTCGGTTTCCATCTTTACGCCGAGTTGATCGCCCAATTCGGCCTCAGGGTCCAGGTCGCGTCGTGCGGTCTCGATGTCGATTTCGGTAGTGGTATCGGTGACCAGGGTGACCACGTCCTTGAAGAGGAAGACTTCTACTTCTCCTGATTCTTCGCTGTATTGGGCCTCGAGTTCCACCTTGTTCCCGTACTTCTTGCGTGCTGCGGAGACCAGGGCTGACTCGAGCGCCTCGATGAGGGTATCTCTCGGGATACCCTTCTCCTTTGCCACCTGGTCGATCATTCTGCTCAGATTCTGTCCCATGGGTTAATCCCCCGTTTGAGTGGGTACTGTGTGACTATCTCGACGGAACAGCTCTCCCTTGGGGATGATCAATCGGGCTGATTCCACATCTTCGGGGGAGATCTCGACTCGGTTGCCGGCGACGTCGAGGATGACCTTTGCGTTTTCCATGCCTTTGAGCGTCCCTTTGAAGTTCTTTCTTCCGTCGAGTTTTCGGCGAGTCTTGACCTGTATGGGAGATCCGGAGTAGCGGCAGAAATCCTGAGGTTTTCGGATGACTCTGTCAATTCCTGGGGACGACACTTCCAGGTTGTAGGGATGGTCGATGGGATCTTCCATGTCCAGGAGGGCGCTCACTTGTCTGCTGACGGCCTGGCAATGGTCGAGGGTTACTCCTCCGGGGGTATCGATGTAGAGTCTCAGTATCCAGCGTCCGCCTTCCGGTTTGAACTCGAGTTCGACGAGCTCGATTCCGTCCGGTTCGAGGATTGGCTCAATGAGGCGCCAAAGAGAAGAAATCAAGTGTGTGTCCATTAATACTGGTTGTTTTCGCCTCGCTCGAAGGTCTCAGTACCTACAATAAAAAACCCGGGGTACTGACCCGGGTGGCCTTGACCACTCACTGGAGCGGGCAACGGGGTTCGAACCCGCGACATCAAGCTTGGGAAGCTTGCACTCTACCAACTGAGCTATGCCCGCCTGACGTGAATGTAGCAACGGGCCTCAGACCTGTCAAGGACTTTCGGCGCGGCCACACAAGATTCGCGAGGAATTTCGAATCGCGTGTCTGTGCCTGATCGTCCTATGGTCCTGTAAGCGGTACGCACGAGGACGCTCGACGGGGCTTGCCGCCAATGCAAAGCCGGCCGGCCGCGTCACACCCCTTATGCAGACTGTTCCGTGGCCTTGTCCTTGACAATGTGCGGGTAAAGTCTGTAGCATCGAGACATAAGGAGGCCGAAAGCGATGAGAATCGGGGACATGGAAATCCCGGACGAAGCCATGCGGGAGTTGTGCCGGAAGTGGAAGATCCGTCGCCTGGAACTCTTCGGCTCCGCCCGAACCGGCCGACTAGGCCCAGAGAGTGATATTGACCTGCTGGCCGAGTTCGAGGCGGATGAGCAGTGGTCACTCATGGATCTTGCCCGCGCTCAGGAAGACTTTGCACTGCTCCTCGGACGAAAGGTGGACCTTGTGGACAGGAAGAACCTTGAGTGTAGCGCGAATCCGATACGGCGAGAAGCCATCCTCAACTCAACGGATGTAGTCTATGCCGCATGACCCCCATGCCGCGGTTTTGGACATGATTCTTGCCGCCGAAAGGGCTCTGAGACTGACCGCCGGATTGAGCCAAACCGAGTTCATCGGAAATGAAACTGTCCAGTGGGCGATCTTCAGCCAAATCGTTATCTTGGGTGAGGCTGCTGGACGAGTGGAGCGCGTGTTTCAGGACGCGCATCCCGTCGTCCCGTGGGCAGACATCATTGGGATGCGCCACCGGCTTGTCCACGGATACGACAGTGTGGATTGGGTACGCGTCTGGAAGACGATCGAGAAAGACCTGCCGCCCCTCTTGCAGCATTTGAGAGATCTGGTGCCCGCTCAAGGAGAAAAAGGGCAATGACTCAAGTTCGTGCGGGCAATCGGGGGCTTGCTGGAGTGGCGACTCCTTGAAGGCGCAAGCCCTACTCGATGTTCTCCGGAAGGATCTTCAGTTAGCCTACGTGCGCGGTCAAAGAAAGCGACATGAGGAGAACCAAAGGGTTCTGGGCACGCCTCAACGGAGTATTGCTTAGTACTCCGCATGGATATCGCTCCCTACCTGCACACGCTCCACGGTTACCTTGACACCGACATGCCTCCCAACGACTGCTGCCCACAAGCCGGAACCGTCTCTTCGCCACGAATTGCCCGGCCCTACAGCTTCTTGTCGTGAATGGTGATCTTGGACTGGTCCTCAAGGACCTTCAACCACCCCTGCACGAACTCCGTCCGCCTCACACGCTCGTAGAACTGCTTGAAGCCGGGGGCGGCCTTCTGATACGCCTCGTCGCCGGCCTTTTCGATGCGGGAAAGCCGCACGATGCCGATCCCCCCCGGGGTTGTCACAGGACTTGCAAACAACGGGGCAGCCGCGGACACCGTCACCATCATCTCATGGATCTCCGGGGTATTCCCGAGCTGCGGCACCATCGTCGCGGTTCGCGCGACCGGCTCGATCTCCGTCCAGGTCAGGCCGGACTTCTTGGCCGTTTCCTCGAACTCTTTGGGGTTCTTCTTCAGTTCCGCGATGATGTGCTCGGCCTTCTTTCGCGCACGCGCGAGCGCCTCGTCCGCGCGGAAGTCTTTTTCCACCGCGCTTCGGACTTCCTGGAGTTCCGGAACGCGCGCAGGCGTCTTCGTCGTTACCTTGAAAACCGCGAAGGTGTCCCCTGATCTGATGAGCTTCGAGATCTCTCCCTCCTTGATCTGGAAGGCCTCATCCAGAGCCTCTTTGCTCCGGCCCATATCGGGGATCCCTCCGGCCCTGGTCACCGACTCGGCCTTTTTCACCTCAAAACCGAACTTCTTCGCCGGTCCGTCCAGATCCTCGGACCTGTAGACGTCTTCGTAGAACGCGTCCGCTTCCCGGTCGACCTCGGCCCGTGCCTTCTTTTCCACGAGGCTGTCCACGATCTTTGGTTTCACCTCGTCGAAGCTCTGTATCCCCTCAGGTTTGCGCTCATCCAACTTCAGCAGATGGTACCCGAGGGCCGTGCGCACGGGCTGACTCACCTCTCCCGCGTTGAGGTCTTTCACCGCAGCCTCGAACTCGGGAGACATGTTCCCCGCGTCGAACAGTCCCAGCTCGCCCCCCTTGTCGGCAGTGTCCTTATCTTGGGACTCGGTCTGGGCCAGGGTTTCGAAGGCTTCCCCCTTCTCGATGCGTGCGCGCAGGGCCGCGGCCTTCTCCTTGGTCGCCTTGTCGACCTCTTCTCCGGCATCGAGGGGGACACCCAACATGATCTGCCTGAGTTTCACCTTCTCCGGAATCACAAATTCCTTGGGGTTATTCTTGTGGTAAGTCCGGGCCTCATCGTCATCGACGTTGATCTTCTTGGCCAGGTCCTTCCAGGAGAAGACCACCTGTTCCAGGTTGACCGACTCCGGGATTTCGTACCGCTCTCGATTCTTCTCGTAGAAGCTCGTGACGGCCTTCTGATCGAGCTCAGCCCCCTCCGGCGAAGGTTCGGCGCTGATCTGCAGGTACGTGAGGATCAGCTTATCATTCTGGAAATGCCAGAATTCCTTTACCTCCTGAGCGTCAGTCTTGATCCCGTCGATTACGAGCCTGATGACCTGCTCCTCGGTCATCTCCCGTTTCCGGTCGACCTCGTACAACTGGGCGGTCATACGCTGAGCGGCCAGAAACGCCCTGTAAAGCTGTTCGTTGAAGACGCCGTCCCGCTGGAGTGTGGGACTGGATTTGATGTCGCGCACCAGATCGTCCTCTGTCACGAAGAAACCGAGACGAGCTGCCTCCCGCGTCAACAGCTTCTCGTTGATCATCTGTTGGAGCACGTTCTTCTTCAAATTCATCTTTTCGAGCGCGCCCTCGGGGATGGATCCCTGGAAGCGTCGCTGAATGGCCTCTACCTGTCGTCTGTACACTGTGTCGAATGCTTCTTGAGAGATGGTCTCGCCATTTACTTCCGCGAGCACGCGTTCTCTATCGCCTCCTCGATCAGGGGCGCCGTACCACAGGATAAAGGTGATAATCACGCCTGCCAGAACGGCCTTGATGAACCATGAGCGGGCGTGTTTTCGCATCAGGTCGAGCACTGGACCCTCCTTTACACACAGCTCCAAAGCGAAGGCGATCATAAGGATTCGAGACCTCTTTGTCAATGCCCCTGCGCCGGGAAGCTTGATCATTGAAGCGACTTCTGGTACATTCCTCTATGGTTGCGAAATCCTGGAGTTCGATATCCGGACTGACCTCACATGTTGTTCGATTCATTTTCGGGCGTATTCTCCAACGATATGGCCATTGACCTGGGCACTGCAAATACCCTGGTGTACGTGCGGGGCAGAGGGATAATCCTGTCCGAGCCGTCTGTGGTGGCCGTCAAGACCGACCTCAGAAGAGGGGCCCGAGTGGTCGCTGTCGGCACGGACGCCAAGAAGATGCTGGGGCGCACCCCGGACAATATCAAGGCCATACGGCCAATGAAAGACGGCGTGATCGCGGATTTCGAAATCACCGAGCAGATGCTCAAGCATTTCATCTTCAAGATTCACCGGCGCAGATATCTGGTCAAGCCCCGCATCGTGATATGCATCCCCTCGGGGATCACCCAGGTCGAGATGCGCGCAGTACGCGACGCGGCAAAGAGCGCAGGAGCCCGCGAGGTTTACCTGGTCGAGGAACCTATCGCCGCGGCGATCGGGGCCGGTCTGCCTGTGACCGAGCCCACCAGCTCCATGGTCGTCGACATTGGCGGAGGAACCACCGAAGTGGCGGTCATAGCCATGTCCGACATCGTGTTCTCGGACTCGCTCAGAGTGGCAGGTGACAAGATCGATGCGGCAGTCATCAAATACGTGAAGCAGAAATACAGCCTCCTCATCGGAGAGCGCACCGCGGAAACGATCAAGATGCTGATCGGAAGTGCTCTGCCCGAGAAGGACCAGTCCATTATCGAGGTGAAGGGTCGAGACCTCATCACAGGTATTCCCAAAATCATAGGCCTGCGCTCAGTGGAAGTCACCGAGGCCGTGTCCGAGCCGGTCCGGGCCATACTCGACACGATCAAGAACGCGTTGGAACAGACCCCCCCGGAACTCGCGGCAGACATCGTGGACAACGGCATCGTGCTCACCGGCGGAGGCTCCTTGCTTCGGAACCTCGACGAGCTGATTCGCCGGGAAACGGGGTTACCGGTGGTAGTTGCCGATGATCCGCTTTCTACGGTAGTATTGGGGTCAGGCATGTTGTTCGAGAATTTCGAGGCCCTCAAGCACGTGCTCGTGAAGTAGCGGCACGGGCGACTCCGATGGAATCACCATGCCCAGATCCACACTGGAAGTCGCGTTTCTTTTGCTGCTCATTGCAGTAGGCCTGGTACTGGTTTTCTCTTCGGGGAATTCCGAATCGGGCCGTCTCAGCGGCGCGGCGTTCACCGTGATGCGTCCGTTTCAGCAGGCCGTGCACTACGTGCAGTCGTCGGTGGGAGGGGCCTGGAAGGACTATGTCGCGCTCCGCGGGGTGAAAACGGAAAACGACCGACTCAGACGAGAGATCTCGGACCTGAAACGGGAAAAGGCCTTCCTGGAGAACACGGAAAAGGAAAACCAGCGCCTGAAAAAGCTTCTTGAGTTCAAGGCGCAACGAGAATTCCCCACTGTCGCAGCCCAGGTAATCGGAGAGGATTCCGTCGGATGGTACCGAACCTTGCTGCTCAACCGGGGGACGGATGACCACGTGCAGGCCAGGATGCCCGTCACGGTGGCGGAAGGCGTGGTCGGCAGGGTAGTCAAGGTCTCTGGAGGCATGTCGCAGGTGATGCTCATCACAGACCCGGACTTGTCGGTGGATTGCAGGATCGTGCGCACGAGGGACAGGGGAATTCTCACCGGATCCCTGGCTGAAGGGTGTGTGGTGCGGTATCTGGATCTCAGGTCTCAGGTGCTCGCAGGCGACGAAGTGGTCACCTCTGGCCTGGACGGTGTGTTTCCTCCGGGACTCCCGTTGGGGAAGGTGAAGACGGTGAAGAAGGGCACACAGAGCCCGTTTCTCGATGTGTTGGTGACGCCGGCAGCAGATTTCTCCAGATTGGAGGAGGTGTTGCTGATCCTGAAGCTCACGGGAGGGTTCGACATTCGCCCGGGCCTGGACGGCAAACGGTGAGAGAGGTCCTGTTCGTCGCAGTGGTAGGGGTAGTCGTCCTCGGGATACAGGTGAGCCGTTTTGGGCTTCAGATGCCGGCCGCGTACAAACCGGATCTGATGCTGGTGACGGTCGTCTGGTCCAGCCTGAGGGTGCGGTACGCAACAGGAGCAGGCTATGCCTTCGTGGCCGGGCTGCTGGTGAGCCTCTTTTCCGGAGCTCCGACCGCCCTGTTTTCATTGGTATATTGCCTGGTGTTCGGGCTGAGTGGGTACGTGAATTCCACATTCCAAGTGGACAGGCCTCTGGGATGGGCGTTGCTCCTGTTCATCGGAGCCTGGCTGGGCGGCGGGGTCATCGCCGCGGTGCGCCTCATGGAGGTGCCGTCGACGATGGACTGGAGCATCATAACATGGATGATGCTCAAGGCGACGACCACGGTCCTTGGCGGCGAGCTTCTCATGCTCGTGCTGGACAGGTTGTGGAAAAGCTATAGCCGTATCATGGGGGAATAGTACCACATGAAGATGCTTCGACGCGATCACGCGATCGACCACTTCCGATCCCGAATTACGGTGGCGGCTGTGCTGATGTTGCTGTCGTTTGGGCTGCTTGCCGCGCGCTTGTGGCAGCTCCAGATGATTAGGGGCGAGTCGTATGCGCAGATGGCGAAAGAGAATCGCATCCGGATACTGCGGCTTCCTTCGGCGAGAGGACGAATACTTGATTGCAAGGGACGTGTCCTGGCTGACAACAGAGCCGGGTTCACGTTTTCGATAGTGCCGGGGGAAATCGCGAGTTCTCGGGAGCTGGTCGGAGCGTATGCGGGGCTGTTGGGTCTCACTCCGGAGAAGATGAGACATGCCATTGAACGAAGCCGAAGCGTGCCCAAATTCATCAGTTTTCCGCTCAAGAAGCATCTCAGTTTCGAAGAGGTCGCGCGCATCCTCACCAACGGCGAGGAAATGAGAGGCGTCGCGGTGGAAGTGCGACCGTACAGGGGTTACAGTTTTGGCGAGTCGCTCTGTCACGTGATCGGAACCCTCGGCGAAGTGACCCCAGAGGAACTGTCGCAACTGTCGCACGTGGGGTACCGATCCGGAGACCTGGTGGCAAAGACCGGTATCGAGAAGCAGTACGAAAACTTTCTCCGGGGAACCGACGGCTGGGCGCAGATCGAAATAGACGCCAAAGGGAAACAACTTCCCCCCGGCTCGGGGTTTCCTCTGGGAAGCCTGCCTCGGAAAGAGCCCATTACCGGATGTGACGTGTGTCTCACGGTGGATGTGGCCTTGCAGCAGTTCGTCGAGAAGGCGTTCGGCAATAGGGCGGGGTCCGTGGTGGTCATGGACCCGGACACCGGCAAGATTCTGGCTGTGGTGAGCAAGCCGGGATTCGATCTGGACCTTTTCTCCCCTTCCATCAGTCAGCGGGATTGGAAAACGCTCTACAAGGACCCGCTGCATCCCCTCGAGAACAGAGGTGTAAGGGGCCTGTACGCGCCCGCGAGCACATTCAAGATTGTCACCGCGGCCACGGCTCTCGCGGAAAATCTCGTGAACATCAACGAGAAGGTTGAGTGCAAAGGGGCCTTCGAGGCCGCGGGGCAGACCTTCCGTTGCTGGAACCCCTACGGCCATGGGCAGGTCGCGCTTCATCGAGCGATTGTTGAATCCTGTGACGTCTATTTCTACAAGCTCGGCCTGAAAGTCGGGGTGGATAGGATGGCCAAGTACGCGGCATTGTTCGGGCTAGGCAACCCCACGGGGATAAGCCTGCCAGAGGAGCTGCCCGGACTGGTCCCCACGACTCCGTGGAAGATGAGGACCTACGGAGAGCCCTTCAAAGACGGCGAGACCCTTGCCGTCGCGATCGGTCAGGGGTACATGGTGAGCACACCTCTTCAGCTCGCGGTGATGACCTCCGCGATGGTGAACGGCGGCAAGCTACTCAGGCCAGCGATCGTAGACACCATCAAGTCATCGGACGGCAAGACCGTATTCGCACACTCGCCGGTGGTTCGAGGCACAATTCCGCTTTCGGACAAGCAAATGGCCTTCCTGAGGGGTGCCATGGAAGGATCGGTCTCGGAGAAGTCGGGAACCGGCAGGAGATGCGCGGTTCCGGGATTGAGGATCGGCGGGAAGACCGGCACCGCCCAAGTGATAAAGTTACGAGAACCGGGAATCGCGGAGGAGAAGATCCCGTATCATGAACGTACCCACGCGATCTTTGTCGCCTACGTGGACGGAAAAGACCGCAAGCTCGCCGTCGCGGTCGTGGTGGAACACGGAGGAGGCGGAGGCGCGGTGGCGTCTCCCATTGCCCGGGAGATCATCACGCAATTCTACGGGAAACCGCAAGCAGAGGCCTCGGCTCGATGATGCAACATCCCAAATGGACTCCACACACAACGACCTCCCTGGAATGGCCGTTGATCCTGCTGAGCGGGGTGCTGACCGCGATAGGGATAGGTCTGATCCACAGTGCAACAGGCCCTATCGGATATGCGGGGCGGATACTCGTCCTCAAGCAGTTGACATGGCTGGGGCTCAGTCTCGTGGTGATGACCGCGGTGCTTCTGGTGGACTACAAGGATTTGGCAAACTGGGCTCCGTGGGTGTACCTGGCAGCGCTTCTTGCGTTGGTTGCGGTATGGGGGTTCGGGAAGATGACGGCAGGATCGAGGAGATGGGTCGAACTGGGCCTCTTCACGGTGCAGCCTTCCGAGTTCGCCAAACTGGCCGTGGTGATCGTGGTGGCGCGGTATTTCCAATACCGTTCCACACTGCGGGAGCCCAGGCCCGCGGACCTTCTCCCCCCGATTCTTCTCACTGCGGTCCCTGCCCTCATGGTCCGTTTCCAGCCGGACCTGGGGACCGCAGGCGTGATCGCGCTCACCGGGTTGTCCATGATTGTGTTTGCCGGGGTAGGACGCAGAGAGCTGCTCTGGTTGGGGGGCGCGGTCATAGCCTTGTTGCCGGTGCTCTTTCTTTTGGGGAACAGGCTGCTTCTCGAATACCAGTTGGACCGGCTGAAGACGTTTCTCAATCCGGATCATGACCGACTTGGCGCGGGGTATCATATTATTCAATCGCAGATCGCCATAGGTTCAGGAGGTCTGCTGGGGAAGGGATACGGGCAAGGGACACAGAACACGCTGATGTTCTTGCCCGTCAAGCACACGGACTTCATCTTCTCGATCCTGGCCGAGGAATGGGGTTTTTTGGGGTGCGTGGTGGTATTGGGTCTGTTTGCCGTGCTCGTCATGAGAGGACTCGCCATCGCGGCACGGGCCAGGGACGACTTCGGAGTTCTGCTCACGTTCGGGTGTGTCGCTCTCCTTTTCTGGCATGCGGTGATCAACGTGGGGATGGTGATGGGACTGGTTCCGGTCGTGGGGGTGCCGTTGAGCTTCGTAAGCTACGGCGGATCTTCACTGTTGGTGAGCTTCATGGCCGTGGGATTGATGGCGAACGTCAGCATGCGGCGGTCTCACTACGAGTAGCCTGCAAGCGTTCAAGAGCTGCGGCTGCCGTGTGAGTTGAAACCCGGGGGGAGGTGTGGTATTACGGGAGCATCGGGGTGTGGCACGCGACCACCCCGAAACGGGAGGAGCAATGTTCGGATCTAGATTCAGAAAAGCGAAGAGCGATGCGGTGAGCGGTTTCCTGGGATCACAGACCGAGTTCACGGGGAAGCTCTCGTTTTCCGGGGTAGTGCATCTGGACGGCGTGTTCGAAGGCGAGATCATCAGCAGGGGAGTGCTCGTCGTTGGGAGTGGATCAGTGGTTCGAGCCCGAATCTCCTCCAACGTACTTAAGATTTCCGGAGAGGTGCACGGTGACCTCATCGCGACGGAGAAGATCGAGCTGTACCCGCCTGCAAAGGTGTACGGAGACATTCGCACCCCGAGCCTGGTGGTCGAGGAAGGGGTCCTGTTCGACGGGACCTGTGTCATGAGCTCCGCTCAGGTAGCCGTTCCGGAGGCGGAACTCCAGCCCGAAGCAGGAACCGGCGAGGAAAAGGAACAGGAAGACGGGATCTCCGCCCACGCCTGGCTCCCGGAATACGGAGGAGCGGACGAACTGGAGATCGCCAAGAAACGGCACCTGCTCGACAGAGAGTGAGTGCTCCCATCCACATCTGCGGCCGGGAATTCCTTGGCGGTCCGACCAGGGGCACCCTGAAGATCTTGTTAAGAAGTTCCCAAAGTGACCGCACTTGGCAACGGGTAAACGTTCAGCCAGCTCGCAGAAGAATCAACCACCAAAGCAGAAAGACACCAAGGAAGCCTGTTCACAAGAATGCCGGCCTGTGAATTGTTCTTTGATGCCTTTGTGGTTGGTCTTGGGGGCTCAAGACGGATACCCATGAACGGTTACGGCAACGGCACGATTTACTCTCGCTGTTCGGGATGGTTCTCGAATAGCCCCACTCAGTCCGTTTCGCGAAATCGGTCGCGGCAAAAATGGCTTGACACCTCTGCTGACGAGTGCTAGCATAGTCCGACGTTTTGGTCTGACTCTCATCACATACTCCACTTAAGAAAAGGGCATTTTGGCGATACAACCGGCGAGTTCCCCCGCGGGAACAATGGTTGAACCGCTATTAACCTATTTGAATCCGGGAGACTACGCCAGTGATTCAACTCAACTTCACTCTCTTTATCCAGTTGGCCAACTTCCTAATTCTCCTTGTCATTCTCAACGCGATTCTTTACAAGCCGATTCTGGCAAAGATTCGGGAAAGGGAAGCGCTTATCAAGGGGAATCGTGACAAGGCCGCAGGTCTGGAACAACAGGTCTCAGACCAGCAGAAGCGGCACCAGGAAGAACTGGCCAAAGCTCGACAGATCGCCGCAGACGAAAAGAAGACCCTCATGGCCGATGCCAAGAAGAAAGAGGTCGACGCCTTGTCTGCTGCCCGTGCCGAAGCGACCAAGATAGTCGAAGACATGAAGGCCGCTATCCGGGATCAAGCGGAGGAGGCTCGAAAGACCCTAAAAGCAGAAATGGCCCCCCTTGCTCAATCGATCACGGAGAAGCTTCTAGGGAGGTCAATCTGATGACGGGGCGAAAGGTGGTATGGATATTTCCTTTACTAGCCATTGTGGCGTACGCCTCGATGGCTTTTGCCGCGGGCGGTGGCGGGCACGGAGAAGAAACAAGTGCGTGGACCACGAACATGCTCGTGTGGCGAGTCATAGACGGTCTGGTGCTGATCGTCGCGATGGTCCTGCTGCTCAAGAAGCCCCTGGCCGAATTCTTTTCCGCTCGCAAGACCGAAATCCGGCTGGATCTGGAAGAGGCCGAAGTACAGCTCGAGAAGGCACAAAAAACCCTCAGGGAATACGAAGTGAAACTTGCCGGCATGGCAACGGAACTCGAAACCATGCGGGCTGAGATGAAAAAATCCGCGGAGGGAGAGAGCACGAAAGTCGTCGCCAACGCGGAGAGAATGGCCAACGCCATGGTCGAAACCGCGAAACTCGCGGCCGAGCAGGAGGTTCGCAAGGCCAAGACAAGCCTCAGAAACGAGGCGGTGGGACTGGCCGTCGAAATGGCCGAGGCCCTCATCCGGGAGAAGATCACCGACGACGACCGCAAGAGAATCGTGGATGACTACCTCGGAAAAGTCGGGGGTATGAAGTGATCGATACCACACTAGCCAAGCGGTACGCAAAAGCCCTGGTCGCGATCGGACAAGAGAACAACGCCCTGGCAAGCTACGGGACGTCCCTGTCCGCACTACTGGAAGTGACCGAGGCCTCGAAAGAATTCAAGGAAGTGCTCATAAACCCCGTCTTCACAAAAGAAGACAAAAGAGAGATCGCCCGCGGAATTATGGAGAAGATGGGAACAGATCCCATTGTCCGCAATTTCGTAAGTCTGCTCATCGACCGAAAGCGGATTGACCAGCTTCCGGGGATAGTCAAGGCGTTCCAGCAATACCTCGACGACATCAGCGGGATCAGGAGAGGGACCATCATAAGCGCGACCGCTCTGAGCGCCGACGAAATCGGCAAGGTCACCGATGCCCTGTCGCGCATCAGCGGCACGAAAGTCCTGGCCACCGCGGAGGTGGATCCGTCCCTGATCGGCGGGCTCGTCGCCAAAGTCGGAGACCAGGTCTTTGACGGGACCATTCGCACACAGCTCAATCAGCTTAAGGAAAGCTTAAAGGGATAAGGACAATGCAGATCAGAGCAGAAGAAATCAGCGAGATCATCAAACGCCAGATTCAGGACTACGACAAGAAAGTCGAAGTGAGCGAAACCGGAACGGTGCTCAGCGTAGGTGACGGTATCGCACGATTGCACGGCCTCGAGAACGCCATGGCCGGCGAGCTTCTCGAATTCCCCCACGGCATCATGGGGATGGTCCTCAACCTGGAAGCGGACAACGTGGGTGCTGCAATTCTCGGGGAAGACGTCCACATCAAAGAAGGTGACACCGTCAAGAGAACCAACCGCATCGTGCAGGTTCCCGTCGGAAAAGCGGCCCTGGGCAGAGTCGTGGACGCCATCGGCCAGCCCATCGACGGCAAAGGTCCCATCGAGTCGAGCGAATTCCGCGTGGTCGAGATCGTGGCCCCCGGCATCATCAAGCGAGAGCCGGTGAAGGAGCCCCTCCAGACCGGCATCAAGGCCATCGACTCCATGATCCCCATCGGCCGCGGCCAGCGTGAACTCATCATCGGCGACCGTCAGTGCGGCAAAACGGCCATCGCAGTGGATACCATCATCAATCAGCGGGAAACAGGCGTGAAGTGTATCTACGTGGCGGTCGGACAGAAGAGGTCCACCGTGGCGCAGGTCGTGGCAACCCTGGAACGCTTCGGCGCCATGGAGTGGACCACCGTCGTGTCCGCGACCGCATCCGACCCGGCCCCCATGCAGTACATCGCGGCCTATTCCGGCTGCACCATGGGCGAATACTACCGGGACAACGGCCAGCACGCACTGATCATCTACGACGACCTCTCCAAACAGGCACAGGCGTATCGTCAGCTTTCCCTGCTGCTCAGAAGACCCCCGGGCCGTGAAGCATTCCCCGGTGACGTCTTCTACTGCCACTCCCGCTTGCTCGAGCGCGCCGCGAAAATGAACGAAACCCACGGCGGCGGAAGCCTCACCGCTCTGCCCGTGATCGAGACTCAGGCCGGTGACGTCTCCGCGTACATCCCCACGAACGTCATCTCCATCACCGACGGCCAGATCTTCCTTTCAACCGACCTCTTCTATTCGGGTATCCGTCCTGCGGTGAACGTCGGTCTGAGCGTGTCCCGGGTCGGCGGCAACGCCCAGGTGAAGGCCATGAAACAGGTCGCCGGATCTCTGCGACTGGACCTGGCCCAGTTCCGTGAACTGGAAGCCTTTGCCCAGTTCGGGTCCGACCTTGACAAGGTCACCCAGGCTCAGTTGGCCAGAGGAACGCGCCTGGTCGAACTCCTCAAGCAGGCCCAGTACGATCCCATGCCTGTGGAAAAGCAGATCATGGTCATCTTCGCGGGTGTGCGCGGATACACGGACGGATACGACGTCAGAGCCCTCGCTGCCTACGAGAAGCAAATGATCGGCTACATCGAGGCAAGCCACGGCGCGATTCTCAGCGAAATCGCGGAGAAGAAGGTCATCTCCTCCGAACTGGAAGACAAAATAAAGAACGCCCTGGATACATTCAAGGGTATGTTCGTTCCGCCGCAGATATCGCTCGTCTGATCGTGTCCCGTCAAGGGCGCCGGCCGGTCCCGAGTGCACCCGGAGGTACACGGAAACGGGACCCCGGTGTCGGGCAACAGCTTCCAAGTAATAGAGGTCGAAATGGCAAGCCTCCGAGACATGCGGAAACGCATTGCAAGCGTAAAGAATACACAAAAGATCACCAACGCCATGAAAATGGTGGCCGCGGCCAGACTCAGGCGAGCGGAAGAATCTGTCACTGCGGCTCGTCCCTATTCGGACAAGATGCGGCAGGTGGTGGTTTCTCTGGCCTCTCGAACCGACCCAAAGGCCCATCCGATGCTCCAGGCGCGGGAGGTCAAGAAGATCCTCCTCATACACGTGACTGCCGACCGAGGACTCTGCGGAGGGTTCAACGCGAACCTGAACCGTCGTGCCGAGGCGTTTGTCAGAGAAATGGCCGCCAAAGGCCTGTCGGTAGACCTCGTGACCGTCGGCCGCAAGGGAAACGATTACTTCCGCAGGCGAAAGGTCGCCATCCCTGAGCGTTTCGTGAACGTCATGGGCAAGATAGACATGGAACTTGCGGGAAGCATTGCGGACGTGGCCGTTTCCAAGTTCCAGACCGGCGAGTATGACGAGGTGTACGTCCTGTACAACCGATTCAGAACCGCGGCCAGCCAGATTCTCACCCTGAGAAAGTTGCTCCCCGCATCTGCAGAGCTGGAAGGCGAACCCCTTCCCCGAGCACCCGAGTACCTGTACGAACCCTCGGAAGATGAGCTTCTCTCGGATATTCTCCCGAGATACATCAAGGTGCAGATCTATACGAGCCTCCTGGACTCGGTGGCAAGTGAGCTGGGCGCACGTATGACGGCAATGGAAGCCGCAACCTCCAACGCTGATGAGATGATCCGAAAGCTTACTCTCAAGCTCAACAGAATGCGGCAGGAAATTATTACCAAGGAGCTGATGGAGATAGTCGGCGGCGCAGAAGCCCTGAAAGGCTAGGCCCGCGGCTCTGATGGTTCCGGACGTGGAGTAACACCGGTTTTCAAACGGTTTCAGGAGGATATCCTAAGATGAGTGAAGGAAAAATCGTTCAGGTTATCGGGCCCGTCGTTGACGTGGCGTTTCCGGAGGGCCACCTTCCGGAGATCTTCAACGGGTTGCTGATCACGAACCCGGCCCTCAACGACCAACCGGACAACCTGGTGGTAGAAGTGGCACAGCATCTCGGCGACAACACGGTGCGCACCATCGCCATGGAAAGTACCGACGGCCTCGTGCGCGGCATGGCGGTGAAGAACTCCGGTCGCCCGATCGCAGTGCCGGTCGGCAGCGGCGTCCTCGGGCGGATCATGAACGTGGTGGGCCGGCCCGTGGATGAAGGCGGTCCGATCGTCGGGGAAGACAACCTCCCGATTCACCGATCAGCCCCAGCCTTCGATGAGCAGGTCACCCAGATCGAGGTCCAGGAGACCGGCATCAAAGTCGTCGACCTGATCGCCCCGTTCATGCGTGGCGGCAAGATCGGCTTCTTCGGCGGAGCAGGCGTGGGCAAGACGGTCTTCATGATGGAGATCATCAACAACATCGCCAAGCAGTTCGGTGGAACCTCGGTGTTCGCCGGTGTGGGCGAGCGATCCCGTGAGGGCAACGACCTGTATCTGGAAATGGGCGGCGTGCTCCCCGGAAAACCCAAGCCCGAAGGCGAACGGGTCCTGGATCGAGCAGCCCTGATCTACGGCCAGATGAACGAGCCCCCCGGAGCGCGTGCCCGAGTGGCCCTGACCGCTCTGACCGTTGCCGAGTACTTCCGCGACGTGAAGAAGATGGACGTTATGCTCTTCATCGACAACATCTTCCGATTCACCCAGGCAGGCTCGGAAGTGTCCGCGCTTCTCGGTCGTATGCCGTCTGCGGTCGGTTACCAGCCGACCCTCGGCACCGACATGGGCGAGCTGCAGGAACGGATCTGCTCCACCAAGAACGGGTCCATCACCGCGGTTGAGTGCATCTACGTGCCTGCAGACGACTTGACCGACCCCGCACCGGCCACGACCTTCGGGCATCTTGACGGAACCGTCGTGCTCTCCCGTCAGGTAGCCGAGCTCGGTATTTATCCGGCAGTTGACCCGCTCGACTCCACCTCTCGAATTCTGGACCCCCGCGTCCTCGGAGAAGAGCACTACGCGGTAGCGCGCTCGATCCAGTTGGTTCTGCAGAGATACAAGGACCTCCAGGACATCATCGCGATTCTCGGAATGGACGAGCTTTCTGAAGAAGACAAGCTGGTCGTGGGCCGAGCCCGCAAGATCCAGCGCTTCCTTTCCCAGCCGTTCTTTGTGGCCGCGGAGTTCACCGGATCTCCCGGCAAGTACGTCAAGCGGGAAGACACGGTCGCAGGCTTCAAGGAGATCGTGGAAGGCAAGATGGACCACATCCCCGAGCAGGCCTTCTACATGGTTGGCGGCCTGGACGAGGTGTTTGTGAAGGCCGAAAAACTGGCAAGCATGGCCGCGTAATCAGGAGAAGCCCATGTCGGAACCCTTTAAGGCAGAAGTGGTTACGCCTCGCGGGATTGTGCTCGACAAGGCGGTCGAAGAGCTCATTGCACCCGGAATAATGGGCGAGTTCGGCGTGCTTATCGGACACACCCCGATGCTTACCTTTATCAAGCCGGGAGTCCTCTCGTACCTGGAGAACGGTAAGTTCATCAGGTATGCGGTGGGTTCGGGAATCTGCGAAGTGCAGCCGAAGTCCGTGACCGTGCTCGTCGAGGAGGCGGTCTCGGAAAATGAGATCGACGCGGCCCAGGCTCGACAGGATCTGGCTGACTGCGAGAACCAACTCAAGCAGATCGACGCGCTTGCAGAACCCGCGGCCTATCAGGGCGTACTGACCAAGGTGAAGCTCGCCCGAGCCAAGGTCTCCCTGACCGAAGCAGGCCCGTCACACTAATCCGTAACGGATTCCCTACCAGAGGCCTTGCCCGGTCCCCATTGCGGATCAGGCAGGGCCTTTTCGCGTGGGGGCGGGAGTAGAATGTCCGATTTCCGGGGGAAGAGGCGTTTTGGAAAACGCCACTTCCCCCGGACCCCCATCCCCTTAAACTTTTGGTACATGCGGCTCCCGCTGGTCGCTGAGAGCTGCTTCCTCGTTTGGACTACCGATGGGGATGCCATTCCATAGTTCTTTGTTCGAGTGGAGCGGTCGCGGGTCTTGCGTAATGCTCGACGACCTGGTACGAGCAAGACTAGGGGAGACGCGCCGTGAACCACGAGCACCCGGAAATTCCGAAAGACCTGATCGCAGAGTTCTGCAAGAGACATCACGTGCGGAAACTCTCCTTGTTCGGGTCCTTCCTGCGGGACGATTTCGGCCCGGAGAGCGACATCGACTTCGTGGTGGAATTCGAAGAGGGCCTGACGCCAGGCTATTTCGAACTCGTGGGAATGGAACTGGAGCTCACGGACCTCGTCGGCGGGCGCAAGGTTGACCTCCGTACCCCACAGGAACTGAGCCGTTACTTCAGGGACGAGGTCATGGCCGCCGCGGAAGTGCAGCATGTCCGGTGATGCCTACTTGGCAACCGCGGCCGGCCTGTTGTTGGGCATTGATCCCATTGTGGCAAGATGAGACGAATGAAAGGTTCGCGGGCAGCAGGTGCCTGAGTGCCGAACTGTTCGGGAAGACGTCAAGCGTCTCCACCAACCAACACTAGAAAGGACGCCAGGGGTATGCCATCGCGAGCAGAAATCCTGTCCCGACGAAGAGCGGCCAACTAACCATATTTGAGGCCAGCGTGGCCCCTACAACGCGAAGAGCCGATACCGGTTCGGCGGTGGAAGCTCTCTTGATCAATCGCCTGTACCGCCAGAAGACGAGCAGGAACTCCGGAATCGCGATCACGCCCACGATGATCACACTGGTGATGAGCATATCCCAGGCGTTCATAGGCGTACCACGCGGATATATCGATGGGTCCCGTCTCAACCAAAGCTCTGAGGCAAAAGAGGCGGTCGTGACGAAGGCCGGCAAGACCGTCAAGACGTTTGCCAAGAGGACGACCCCGGCCAACCGCAAACGGACTCCCGCGGGCGGCCTGAGAAACAAGCAAACGATCGGGTACTCGATGCAGGTGCTTGCAGTCAAGAGCGTGATGAGCAAGAGCAAAAGAAAGCTGCCGTCGTTCATAGCCGACCTTATTCACGTGCCCACGGGTGGCGTCCACTTGGTGCCCCATGACGGAAATACTGTGACGTGTCCACCAATGCAGCTCTTCAGAAGAGTTGTAGGAGCCGGCGTCCCTGCCGGCTCACACCAAGCGGACCGGAAGGGAGACCGGTCCTTACGCATGAAACCCGGAGAATATGCAACCGAATTTGCGCATCAGTGCTTAGCTGTCCGGAGGGATGATCGCATTTAGCAGGCCAAAGACAAGCAGCGTGCACGCTCCTGTCGCCACTGATATCGAAAGGGCTTTCGGGAAGGAGACCGTCTCCCCGCCCGGCGCCTTGGCGAGCGCGAGCCTGACCAGCCACGCGTAGAGAACCAGCCAGACACCGATGGCAGTACCGACCACGAGACGGGTTTCCCTTGAATCGGGCCAACCGAAGAGCGCGAACCAGTAGACAATGCCTGCGAGTGAAGCCAGTTGGAAGAGGATTGTCAACAAGACCACCAGCGTCCAGTTGCGTGGGTTTCTCCCCACCCCAAGCCACGTAACACGGGCAGCGGGCGTCGCCACAGCATAAAGGACCCCCCCGACGAACACGATCACAATGACTATGGACCACACGAATCCCAGACCTTCGCGAACCTCCTTCCAGAAGCCATCCCAGGTGACCGGCTCGGCAGTGCACCCCGACACGAGACAAATGAACGCGAGGCACAATAAGAGCGAGGTGAGCTGCGTCTTGCTGAATCCAGGCATGTGGACGACCCCCTTGGGAGCAGTTGGCAGTAAGGGAAAGGGGTGAGCGTTGGTCTTGCCGTTTCAAGTCATTCCTGACCGCTACGGCGCGGCCAGACTATCTCAACTGAGACACGATTTCAAGCGGCCCGGCTGCGGCGTGTCCCGCCGGCGAACTCCGGTGTAATGCCAATGCGATTTCAAGCGGGTAAGACTACCCACCGGAAGACAGGCAAGATGCCTGTCCCACATGAAGCCTGAAGTCACTTCCCAGAACGGGCATTGGCGTCAGTCGTTCATCCCCGGGGAGAGGGAAATGAACTACCCAGCCGAAAAGACGTGGAATGAGCGATCCCTCGTCAGCCTCGTGACGCGGATTGCCGACGGATTTCTTTGTTTCTGGGTGCCGTCCGGTCTGCTGCCGGCGTGAAGGACGGATGCCCCCCAACGGTTACTTCCGGCGACTATCGGGTATACCGTTGAATCTCATACCGTTGTATCTCCCACTGCCGGTATGGCCGGACTGGGGTCACCGGGACAGGGGTTCGCCAGAGGCGCTCCATTTGCCGCCTGTTGAGCTCCTGCTGGTATTCGTAGCTCTCCATCATGGTCCTATCGCGGTAGAGTTGCCTGAGGTAATCCGCTTGCCGTTCCTTTTCCTGAGCAACTCGTTCCCAGTACTCTCGCTCCTCTTGCCGGCGGGCCTCCTCTTTGCGTTGCCGGTCCTGTTCGATGAGGTTATCTATGGCCGGCGTCTCCATCGGCCTCCTCGATTCCGAGTCTGAGAAGCCGCCGGTTACGGTCGCGGCAGGAGCTACCTTGTCCAACCGGTTCAGAAGGGTCCGTGCGGTGGGGTTCTGCGGATTGCTTTCCAGGACCTCCTGGTAGTATTTCCTCGCTTCGGCATAGCGCCCAAGCTTTTCCTCGCACTGCCCGAGCATAAGAGCGATGCGGACGTCCCCGGATTTGTCGAAGGCCCAGAGGCGCTTGAACGCGTCCCGAGCCTTGCTGTATTGGTTTGCATCGTAGAGGTTCTTCGCTGCCTGGTACTGTGCTTCCCGGTCGGCTGCCGTTGCGGATGCCGCCAGGAACAGGACTATCCATAGTGCCCAACCGATCCGTTTCATGAGAGGCCTCCTGATCAGCACAACTTGACACCGTATTGTTACAGTATGAGGCCTCATCCTTCCGCGGTCAACAACATCCCGGCGTTCGGGCACCCGGCCGCCCCATCCCCAAGAACAGTCATGGCTTGCCGCCACAATGAGGTATGAAAGTGCATCACAGCGACTTCTCAAGGACCACCTGGAATGGTCAGAACCACCCGATGTTTCAAAAGTTTTCGGAAGGGGGTCCGGGGGAAACCCCTCTTCAAAACCACCATGACCGCACTGGGCCACAACCAAGCATGAAAATGCTCCCCCACCGGCGTCTCGACGAGCCGGCTTTCTCTGCGGCGACCAGCGGGAGCCGCACTATCCCAAGAGTTCTTGAAGATGGGGGTCCGGGGGAAGGAACTTCTTGCAAGAAGTTCCTTCCCCCGGAATCGCATTTTCTGATGAAGGGTTTCCTCCGGAAGTCCTACCGCGGGAGCAGCGAAAACGCGGCCTTCATGTGATCAATCCAGACGGAAACGATGTCAGGCATCTCCGCTGTTCCTTTCAGGATGCACTGTGACTCTATGCCGGCTTTCTTCAGAATGGACTTCCAACTCTCCGGTTCGTCGCCGCACATGTCGTTCCGTGCGTGATCCCCGGCCACGGACATGAACGGCAGCAGGTACGCCTTCTTCACGCCCTTCTTCTTGAGTTCCGGGAGGAAGTCCTCCAGTTTCGGCTCTCCCGAGACCGTGCCCACAAGCACGTTCGGCTCGGCTTTGCCGAACCAGTAGTTCATGGCCGCGTAGGCCACGTCCGACGGGTGGTGTTCCGACCCGTGTCCCATGAAGATCACGGCCTCGTCCGGCTTGCGTGACTTCGGGATCTCCCTCAGCAGCGCCTGCATGACCCGCTCGAAATCCGACCGGGACGAAAGAAGCGGCCGGGACACGACGATATGCTTGATTCCGCCGCGCATCTGAGCGAACATGTGGGCGTTCTTCTGAAGATCGTGGAACTCCTCGCCCGGAATGGTGTGGAACGAGGCTGCGAGCACGCGAGAGAAGCCGTCGTCCGCCATGCGAGCCAAGGCTGCTTCCGGGGAATCGAGCGATTGACCCTCCTTCTTCAGTTTGGCCCGGATGACCTTCGAGGTGTATGCCCATCTGAGCTCCACCCCGGGGAATGCCTCCTTGACCTGCTTCCCGATCTGATCGAATGCCTTCCTCGCTTCAGGAACGGTCGTGCCGAAGACTACGAGAAGAATGCCACTCTTCCCTTGCTCTTTGGCTCCGTGGGCATCTTTGCCTTTGGCACCGAGGCAGACCGAAGAAAGGCCGAGCGCCATGATGAGTGCGACCACCAGAGAGAGTCTGTTCATGTATGCCTCCAAAGCTGAGCTGAAGCCTTATGGCGGAACTCCCTACCGGTACGCCGCGCCGCTCCCCTCGATCGTGCCCGGAAAGCAAAAAACCCTCCGGCCCGAGGGGCAGAAGGGTCTTATCCACCTTAAGACCACCCCGCCCGCGCAGGGTCTTGTGTCTTCAAGAAGCGGTCGGGTATTCTGGCTTCCGCGTTGACCTACTTTCCGCACCTTCCCGGACTGACGTCCAGTGGTTAGCACGCGGATTTCGTAAGCGGTTACAGATGCGGGGCAGCGACGGAATCACACCGTCTTCCCCGTTCCACTTCTGTTCACGGTTGTGTCTATATGGCTGGACACTAAGAGAATGCGCCGGTTGTTGTCAAGTCTTTTCCGCGCGGCTCAGCAGGCGGGGTCTTTGCGGGCATTCGAGCGGCCAGGGTTTTTTTTCGACTTCCGCGCGAGAAGAACTCTTGACTTCGGTAACACAATATATACAATGACTTCAATAGGAATTAGGGCTTGGTGTGAACACATGCTCCTCAGACGCATAATATCCTTGGTCGCTTGCACATGCTTGTTGGGGCTTACCGCGGTTCCCGCCGCGTACGTGCCGTGCTGCTGCAAGACCAGACTCGCACCCGACAAGGCCGACGGCCACAAGGGGTGCTGCGCCAAGCCGGCTCCTCAGCCGAGTTGCTGCGCACAGGCCAAGGAAATGGGCTGCCTCGTAGGATCGACCGTTTCAGCCCCGTGCCCGCACTGCCGTTGCATAGAACAGATGCAGGTGGTTGCGCTGACCGGTGTTGACTCGTCCGAGGTGAGTACGCGCTTCATGGCCGACGCGTACACGGTTGTGGCAGACCAAGCGGTTGACGTGTCCACCATCATGACCCTTCCGTCACCGGAGAAATGCCCGCCGGGTATCCCCCTCCTGCACAAGACCTGCGTCATTCTTTGTTGATACGCCCCTGATGCCGTTTCCTGGCTGACAGGGGTTCCTCTGACCGGAACCTGCATATCGAAACACACTGCACAACATTGGTGTGAGGCATTCTCAAGGGCTGCCGACGAAGGCCTGGTTCCAAGTCGTGTTGCCTGCAAGCCTCCAAGAGCTCGAGGTGCGCTCGATCCGCAAGGTTGCCCGACGCGACCACCGAACAGCTGGCGACTCCCTGCGATACCCTCGTTGAGAGCCGTGCAATAGAGCTGCGGATGCGGCACCCGTCGGGATCGCGTCCGGTGGTGAATTCTGCACAACGCGCGGCAACCGCCGGAAGCGACCGGCCCCTGCCTGTCGCACCGGAAAGCGGGATCTGCTTCTGCGGGGAGCAAGAGTGCGGCACGGGACCGCAGGCTGATGCATACTGGCGCACAACCGCAGAGACGGCTCGGACGAAGCCATCGCGAAAGCTCACACCAACGTCGATACATATGCCGGCTGCCGAAACCTCCGACTGATCGGCAGGCTGGAAAGCCTGCCCCACAAGACCGACCCTTTAGGGAGTCGGACCTTGGTTTCGGCAACCACCAGACTTAGGAGCTTCACTATGTCCGAAACACGGGAAATGAAGAAGATCGACCTCAACACGCTCGACCAGGCGCAGAAGAAGATCTCCGCAAGCAAAGTCAAGCGAGCGGCCGGTGTGCTGGCACTCGTCCTGGCGCTCAGCGGCGGAGCGTACGGCGCGTACCGGCTCGTCTCAGGAGAGGTCGTGGGTTCCAGGTTCACCGTCACCAAAATGACCTGCCCCGCATGCGTGATCACCATCAAGGAGGTCACCGAGAAGGTCCAGGGAGTCGTGGGCACTGATGTGAGCCTCGCGGGACAAGAGGTCACCGTCAAGTTCATGAGCAAGCGCACCAGCCCTGACCAGATCAAAGACGCGATCGCAGCGGCAGGCTATCCGACTCGCGTCGACGGCGTGTTCAGACTCGACGCAGCGGAGCAGGGTGAGGTCGTCGCCACAGTCAACGGATGCCCCCTGTTCAAAGCCGATCTGACAGCGCCGCTTCACCCGGCCAGCCAGGCCAAGGACGCTGACGAGGCGGCCGTATTCTTCTCGGTCGCGGGCAAGGAGATCCTTCTCCAAGCAGCAAACTCGAAGACGGTGGCGGTCCAGCCCCAGGAAGTTGCCGAGGAAACCGACGCCATCCGTACTAGCACCGGCCTCTCGCAAGAGGATTTTCTCACCAAAATGAGCAAGGACTACGGCTCGATGGAGCAATTCTACAAGCTGGTCGCACAGCGCATCGGCATTCGCAAGCTCTTCGACGAGCATGTGCTCGACGGCGTCAAAGACCCCAGGGAGCGCGAACGGAAGACCATGGAATGGCTTGCCGAAACCTTCAAAAGCTCCGATGTGAAGGTGGTATCCGGAGAACTCAAGGCTTTGGTGCAGAAGGAAGGCGGCCCCATCGGCTGGAACACCTTCTGGCCCAGGATGATCCCGAAAGACACTGAACTAAAACGCATCGTCATGAAATAGCAACCCGATTTTGAAAGGATCTTTCGATGAAACATATGCTCGTATTCAGCACAATGATCGCACTGGCCGCAGCACTCGCTTTTTCGGCAACCTCCGTCTCGGCTGCCCCTCAAGGGAGCTTCATGGTCCAGGCACAGGAAGTGACGCCGGCGAACGGTGTGTTCCAATTCCCGGCCGCTTCCTTCGCGGACGGAAAAGCCAAACACTACGTGTACAAGCACTCGCCCAACCAGTGGATACGTTTCTTTGTGGTGAAGAGCTCTGATGGCGCAATTCGAGCCGCGTTCGACGCATGCGATGTCTGCTTCAAGCACAAGAAGGGGTACGTCCAACAGGGTGATGTCATGATCTGCGTGAATTGCGGCCTCAAGTTCCGCACGGACAAGGTCAACGAGGTCACCGGCGGCTGCAACCCCGGGGCGCTCAAGCGCACCCAGAAGGACGGGAACATCATCATTGCGCAGCAGGACGTGCTCGACGGTCTGGGCTACTTCAAATAGGGGGGAAAGATTATGAAACTTCATGACATAGCGATAAACAACCTCAGACGTCGGAAAGCCAAGGTCGTATTCCTCGTCGCGGGCCTCATGATCGGAGTCGCAGCCATCGTTGCGCTGATGACCACCACCCGCATACTCGAGGACGACATCGCCCACAAGATGGACGAGTTTGGCGCAAACATCGTCATCACCCCCAAGGCAGAGGGGCTTTCCCTTACCTATGGCGGGCTCAATCTTGGCGGGTTCTCCTTCGACGTGAAGGAGATTCACCAGCCTGACCTCGAGAAGATTAAGACCATCGACAACGCGGCCAACATCCGCATCGTGAGCCCGAAAGTCTTCGGCGTGTTCGAGGGGCAAGGACACAAGGCGCTGGTGGTCGGGGCAGATCTGGCCTCGGAATTCTCCCTGAAGAAGTGGTGGAAGGTCGTCGGAGCCAAACCCAAAGCCGACAACGAAGTGGCGGTCGGTCAAGAGGCCGCGGAACGGTTCAAGCTGAACCCAGGTTCCACGATCGACATAAAGGGGCAGCAGTTCAAGGTCGCGGGGGTACTCAAATCCACGGGCTCGCAAGACGACAGCCTCTTTTTCATGGGCTTGCCGGTGGCGCAGAAACTCTTCGGCAAAGAGGGGAAGATCGGCATGGTGGAGATCGCGGCTTTGTGCAAGAACTGCCCCATCGACGAAATCGTCACCCAGATCTCGAACAAGCTGCCGACCGCCAAGGTGACCGCCATTCAGCAGGTGGTCAAGGGGCGCATGGACACGCTGCACAATTTCCGCAAGCTCTCTTTGGGTATCTCCGCGCTGGTGCTCCTGGTGGGCTCCATGGTCGTCTTTGTCACCATGATGGCCAGCGTCAACGAACGCACCCGGGAAATCGGCATATTCAGCGCGATCGGCTTCAGAAAGTCACACATCATGAAGATTATTCTGCTCGAGGCCGCCATCGTGTCGATGCTCGCAGGGTTGGTGGGCTATGCCGCGGGAATCGGCGTCACGCGAGTGATCATCTCGTTCGTCTCCGAAAAAGTCCCCAATTTCTCACTTGATCCCGTAATGGCCGTCGGCGCGATCTTCCTGGCCGTAATCGTGGGAATTGCGGCGTCTCTGTATCCGGCAACCGCGGCATCCAGGATGGATCCCAGCGAAGCCCTGCGCACCCTGTAAGGAGGTCACTTATGAGCTATATCAAGGTCGTTTCGGTAGTCAAGCAGTTCGGCGACGGGGAAGCTGAAGTCACCGCGGTTGCGGGAATAGATCTCGAGATCGCCCAAGCTGAGTTCATATCGCTCATGGGCGAGTCGGGCGCAGGGAAGAGCACGCTGTTGGCCATGCTCGGAGGTCTGCTCACGCCCACACGGGGTCAAGTCCTCATCGGCGACATCGACATCTACGCGCTCAAACAGGATAAGCTTGCGGATTTCCGTAGAGAATTCATGGGCTTCATCTTCCAGTCCTTTCAACTCGTGCCGTATCTGAACGTGTTGGAAAACGTGCAGCTTCCTTTGGCGGTAACCCACCACAGTGAGGCGGACAAGGCCTCCCTGGCAACGGCCGCGCTGGAGCGGGTCGGTCTCAAGGACAAGGCCCACAGGCTCCCGAATCAGCTCTCCGGCGGCGAACAGGAACGAGTCGCCATCGCCCGCGCGGTGGTCAACGAACCCCCGATCCTCTTCGCGGACGAACCCACCGGGAACCTGGATTCTCGGAACTCCGCGGAGGTGATGAACTTGCTGAAACGGCTCAACTCAGAGGGCCAGACCATAGTCATGGTCACCCATAGCCGTACCAACGCAGAATACGCGCACAGGATCATTCACGTGTCCGACGGTCGTATCGCGATACAGGCCACGGGCGAGAACGCGGCCCCGAGAGCGCTGGCCGCGGCAGCAGGGGCTTGAAGGAACAAAAAAAACGAGCTACAAACCAGTGAGGAGTGATACAATGAAAAAGACCATCCTGTTCGGGATAGAGTTCCTCATCGTCACGGTCATAGTCGTAGGGGTACTAGGGGCAGCTTCGATGGCAACTCCGGAAGCTTCTGCAGGTTGTTGCGGAGGGTTCTTCAGCGGCTGGACCTCGTATCCCGGCGGGACCGTCCAGGCACCGGACGGTGCTCGTCCGGGTTGCTGTGGTCCGCAGGCGGCCGGCTCAGGGCCGGATGTGCGCAACGTGCTCCCGGGGGAAGCTCGATCTCTTCCCGGCTGTCGTGGGCCACAGGCGAACGCCGTCGCTGCTCGCAATGCGGTCCCGAAATCAGGTGGATCCCTGCCGAGTTGCTGCGCTCCGCAAGGGACTGGTCCGGCCGTGCGCGATGTTGCCTCTGGAGCAGATCGAGCCCTTTCCCCGTGCTGTCCGCCGGGGCGAGGGCCGGAAACCTCCCTTCCCGCGGCGCGTGCGGCGTACAGGCCGCAGTCGGCGATCCCGATAGCGAGCACAACTCCGGCACCGCCGGCGAGTTGTTGCGTGCCGGGAAAAGGAGCCCAAGTATCCGAAACGACCGGGGAACCCGCATGGGTCACCCGCGTACTGACCGGCCAGGGACCGGAGCTGATGCCTGCGTCGGTGGCGTTGACCCCGGCCGGCAGGCAACAAAGACGGTAGCCGGAGGGCAGGAGTGCGGCCCGGGTAAGCGTTCTCATGTGAATACGGATTCTGGGGGAAGGGATTTCTTGAATGAAGTCTCTTCACCCGGACCCCCATAGCCAAGAACGGTCATGGCTTGCCGCGACAACGAAGAATGAAAGTCCCGGCCCGCCAGTTCGAGAACTCCTTGGGTGGTCAGAACCATCCAATATTCTAAGAGTTTTCGGACAGGGGTCCGGGGGACACCCTTTTG
>JBFMAA010000054.1:0-34035 GCA_040755955.1 Thermodesulfobacteriota bacterium | reverse complement strand
TTCGTATCCAACAACCGGCTTCCCTGATTGTGCCCAGTAACAAAAAGACCGTAAAACGGATATAGTCCTGGTATGTCAGCTAGTTGCCAACCCGCGACGCTCGGGCAAATGTGGAACTTCCGCTGTACCGGTCTTTCACCGGAACAATCGGGACCATGGCCCGAAGTCCACCTCCGGTATCACTTCCCATGGCCTCGGCAGTCGCGATAAGTCCCACACCGGCCGCTTCCGCGGCAGACGCCATTCCACCGGCAGCAAGTACGATGCCGAGGGCCATGAGGCCAACGGCTAGTGCGATGCTGTGTACTGTCATTGCGATCCTCCTTTACGCCGCTATCATGCTCAGCGTCCGCTGAGGACGCATGTTTGTTCTCGTCTTCAGATACGCCTTTACGATACGATCATCATCCAGCGGCCGATAGGCAAATCAGGATCTCATCGCGTGGCAGAAAGTCGCATCAGACTGGGAAGGATTGCACCTGAGCGGCGAAGACCGTTGCTTGAACGGATTACCGCGGCAGGCAGGATTGATTTCTTGGTGACTTCGGGTCTTTGTGGTGAACTCTTGCTTGCCGGATGGCAGGTCTCGCCTCATTGCTGCCAGATGTCGAGCGAGCGCCCCATGGGAAACGAGTAGGACGTGCCCGGACCGAACCACTTCTCATAGATCCGCTTGAATGATCCGTCGTTGGCCATGTCCTGGAGGGTGAAATTGACGAGATCGCGCCACGCGGAGTCATCCTGCGGAAGGGCCGCACCGACCTCCTCGAATGACTCGGAAGCCCGAATAATCTCGAACCGGTTCGAGGACTTGGCCGCGTATTCCAGGAGAATCATACTCGAATCCATCCATGCCTTCACCTTGTCCTTGCCCAGGGCCAGAAAGCACGACGGCCTGTCCGGATATGAGACCACATTCTTTTCTGCCTGCGTGTCTCCGGTTTTGCGCAGGATGCGCATCGCCTCTTTTTCCGCGAACGTGCCCTGCACCGCCGCGATCCTGTTGTCCTTGAGATCCTCGATACGCTTGAAGTACCCTTTGGCCGCGAGGATGCTCAATGAATCGAAGAAATACGGCACGGAGAAATCAAAGGAACTCTCAAGAGAGCGGGTGTGTCTGATGCGGCACAACGCCGCGTCGATACGGCCCTGAGAGAGCATTCGACCCCATGTGGAACCGTTCACCTTCACGGGTTCGAGGGTCAGGTTCATGTGCCGAGCGATTTCGTGACCCAGATCAATCTCAAACCCTTTCCAGACGCCCTGCTCGTCGACAAAGCCCTGGGGCACGAGGTTGTACGGCATGCCCACACGCACTTTCCCGCTCTTCGTCACCCGATCGAACACCGGGCCTGCCGTCGCTGGGCTCGCGATCCCGTACAACCAGGCACAGACCCACACGAGCGACCACAGTCGAAGGCCTGGTCCGGGTCTCTCACGCATCGAGTCGGTTGCACTCTCCATGCGATTCCTCGTCAACTTCCCTCTACAGTCAGCCCTTTCGGGGCATCTCGTCCGCTCTGGGCTTGAGGCTCCCCGAAGGGGAGCACCAAGTGCTCCGTGGCATGAATACGGTCACGAATTGTTCTATTGGCCTGCGGAGAAAATCAGCGACCGGGTGCAGCGCGTCTTGGTCTTGGATAACCCGTACGAGACTCGAACCCGCTTCGTTGCCTCGGTTTCCCGGCGCTTACGCACCGGGCTACTTTCTGACGCTCCTGCGGAGCTCCGGATCCACGGTTTCAGTCCCATAGGGACGTGAGATAGTAGCCCGGGACGTGAGTCCCGGGTTGCAAGAATGTCAGATGACATCATTGAGCTACCAAAGTGCGCGGCACCCTCGGCGACCGTACTCGGGAATGGCGCTCCTAAATCACCACTTCGGCCTTCCCGATTAGCCATCAGCAGGAGGGTATTTGTTTCCCCCCCGTCTTCTCGGCGGGCGATGGCCCGTGGTTGGGTGAGCAGTCTCCTTCTTCGCAAGTTCCTTGTCCTTTGACGGCGGTTCATCCGGGCTGACAATCTCTTCCTTCCGTATCTCGACCACGGTATCATCGTTGAGCCGTACGGTAATACTCTCCTCAAGAGGGTTGTGCTTGACTATCACTCCCGGCCCGTACACGGTGTTCACGGGCTTTCCTTCCTTGGGAACTTCCTTGCGAAACTCCTCGTAAGTCTCGTGTTCGTAGGCGAGACAGCACATCAACCGGCCGCAGACCCCCGAAATCTTGGTAGGATTCAGGGACAGGTTCTGTCTCTTGGCCATCTTGACCGACACAGGCCTGAACTCAGTCAAGAACCGCGAACAACAGAGCTCCTGTCCGCAGCACGCGATGCCGCCGAGCATTTTGGCTTCGTGCCGGACCCCGATCTGACGCATCTCAATCCTGACCGGGAAGCGTGACACCAACTGCTTCACGAGTTCCCTGAAGTCGATGCGCCCTTCTGCGGTAAAATAGAAGACGTATTTCGTATAGTCAAAGTAGCATTCCACCGCGACCAGCTTCATGGGCAGGCTAAGCACCTCGATGCGGTTGAGGCAGAAGTTGTAGGCCTCAGCTTCCCGCTTTCGGCATCGGGCCCTCTGCTCGAAATCGGCACGCTCAGCCTTTCTGATGACTCGCCGTATTTCGTCCAACTGGTGAGGTTCTACTTCCGCCTCGAACGGCGCGACTATCGCCTGCCCCAGGCCCATTCCTTTCTCTGTCCTGACGATGACCCAGTCGTGAAGTTTGAGGTCCAGACCGCCTGCGTCGAAATGGTAGATCTTCCCCGCGCAACCGAAACGCACTCCCACAATACTCACCTTCACGGTTACCGGCTTCTTGCCTTGGGGATACACGGCCGGGGTAGGCCGGGTGCGAAACGGTGGGGCGATGCAAGGGCTCTCCGTGAACTCGTCGCCGGGATCGTCCGGTTCGGCAACGTCACTGATCAGTACTCGGCAGGCAGGGCAGACCTCTCCATGGTGCGGAGCCTCATGAACCTGGTCTTCGAACCGGTCATGCGGCGCTTCCTGCAAGGCGTCTTCCCTGGGCGCTGAGTCGACACATTCTTCATCACTACCTGGCAGGGGGGTGTGGTCCGGTTCCCGGTCCGGGTCCGGTCGTTTCTTGTTCAGGGGATCGCCCGCATACGATCGGGGCAAATATGAAAGGCTTTTCTTGGGTCCGTCTTCTGTCATCTGTTCTCAGTGTGCCGACACGTCGTGGACCGCGACACCCCAGGAGGGGCCTGCCATGATTCTCGCTATCTTGAGCAGCATCACGTCCATGACGAGATTCTTGTTGAGGTTCATCGGCAATCGTACCAATTCGGCTGCCCGACATATCTCATTATACGCTTTCAGGAGGTCACACTCACGGAAATCTTCGTCACCCCCCCGAAGCGAATCGCCGCCCTCATTTGTGTCAACCTCTTCCGTCTCGGGAGCCACTCTTCCGACCAGAAGATCCCGCACCACCGACGCGGCCATGTCCGTGGCAGGGCCGGCCATGTCTTCTCCGCCCGCGATGTATGCGGAGAGCTCCAAGAGTCCTTTGAGCCCCAGTCTGCCCGGTTCGGTGATCGCGGTCTTCAGTCTGTCTCTGAGGTCGAGGAAGCGAGTCGTGTCGGTTTCCAGTGCCCGCGCGAGGCTTCCCCCTGCCATACCGGCCACTGTCCACGCTCGTTGGGCATCCATCCGCTTGTCCCGTTGCAGGTACGCGGAAATGACTTCTCGGGGGAGTGGTCCGAACTTCACGCGGCGGCACCGCGACAACACAGTGGGCAGCAGCGCGGATGCGTTGGAGGTCACCAAGATGAGGACCCGCCGTGGAGGCGGTTCCTCGAGGGTTTTCAGAAGCGCGTTTTGCGCCGCCGGATTCATTGCATGCGCGCCATCGATGAACGCCACTCTGCACCGGCCTTCTATGGGGGCGTACGCGAGAAACTGCTGAAGTTCCCGAATCCTGTCTATCCGGATGCGGCCCTTATCCGGCTTCTCGACGAGCACGTCCGGGTGCGATCCCTGCATCACCCGCCGGCATGCAGAGCATGTGTGCTGCGCATCGTCAGTCGGGCTGGGACAATTGAGCATCGCCGCGAAACCGAGGGCTACCTGTGCTTTCCCTATCCCCTCAATACCGGCGAACAGATATGCATGTGCGGTGAGCCCGTCCCTCACCGACCGGCTCAGTGTCTCGATAATCCGTTCATGCCCCACTATTGCGTGCATGTGCCGACGACGAACCAGCCCTTACGTGCGCCGCTTGATGGGTATCAACCTGTCCCAGGCCAACACCAGGGGAATGGCGACAAAAATGGACGAGTACGTCCCCAGGATAATGCCGATCGCCAAAGCCCAGGCAAAGTCCTTGAGCACGGTCGTGCCGAATATCAGCAGCGAAACCACCACCAGCAAGGTGAAGCCGGAGGTCAATACGGTCCTCGAAAGCGTCTGATTGATGGAGATGTTCAGGATCTCCTCGAGTGACCGTTTTCTCATAATGCCGAGATTCTCTCGTATTCTGTCACAGACTATGATGGTGTCATTGATGTCGTACCCCACCACAGTGAGCACCGCGGCCAGAATGGTCAGGTTGAACTCCTTCCCTGTCCAAACGAAGAATCCGTAGACCATGATGATGTCGTGAATCAGACACAGAATCGCTCCAAGGCCCATACTCATATCGAACCTGAACGACATGTACACCAACAACATCGCCAAGGCGATAATCGTGGCATACACTGCTGCGGAACGAAGGTCCTTGCCCACCTTGGGCCCCACTATTTCCACGCTTCGGATTTCCGTGGTCCCCTTGCCCAGCTTCTCTTCCAGGAGCGTCTTGACCCGCTCACCCACCTTCTCCGACCCCTCTTTAGGCTCTTCCATCCTGACGATGAATTCCTCAGGGCCTCCGATGGACATCGTCTTCTGCACGATCAGGTTCTCGCCCAAGGGGTCGAGCGCGGCGCGTATCTCGTCCACATGCACGTCTTTGGTGAACTTGACCTGCACCATGACCCCGCCGGTGAAGTCTATGCCGAGCTGGATCTTGCCCACCACCGGGATCGAAAGGACTGACAGGACCAGCAGTATCCCTGAGAGGGCAAAGGCATAGTAGCGATTTCCCACAAAATTGATATTCGTATTCGGCTTGATGAGTTCCACTCTTCTTGATCCTTGTGCTAGGGAGATTAGATTTCGCGGGGTATCAGATACTGAACTGCTTTACCCTGACCTTGACGAATGTGTAGTCAAAGATGGTCCTTGTCACGAACAGGGCCGTGAACATCGACACCAAGAGCCCAATGCACAACGTGACCGCAAAACCCTTTATCGGTCCTGTGCCGAACTGAATCAGGGGCAATGACGCGAGAATCGTGGTCAAGTTCGAGTCGAAAATCGTGCTGAAGGCTCGTGAATAGCCGGTGTCAAGCGCCGCTTTCGGTGACTTCCCGGTGCGCAGTTCTTCCCTGATCCTCTCGAAGATCAGGATGTTCGCATCGATCGCCATACCGATGGTAAGGGCGACTCCCGCGAGGCCCGGCAGCGTCAACGTGGCCCGCAGTCCCGGCGACACCATCACCGCAAAGATGAGGACGAGGTTTAGCGTGAGCGCCACATTCGCCACAATCCCGGACCACTTGTAGTAGATTGCCATTCCGATGACGATCAGCGCCATGCCGAGCAGGATTGCGTTGCGCCCCAGCCGTATCGAGTCTTCCCCCAGAGACGGCCCTACAGAGCGGTTTTCCAGAATCTTCACCGACGCGGGGAGCGAGCCTGCTCGAAGCACCAGCGCCAGGTCATGGGCTTCGTACGGGTTGCCGATGCCCTCGATGATCGCTGAACCGCCCGCGATCCGGTCCTTAATGACCGGCGCGGAGTACACGTTCCCGTCGAGGATGATCGCGAGGCGTTTCCCGACGTTTTCCGCCGTGATAATCTCGAACCGCTTGGCCCCTATCTTGTTGAACTCCATGGTGACGATCATCTGGCCCCGGTCCGGTCTGGGGCGAGAGTCGGTGATCACGTCTCCGGTGAGCAGCACCTGCCGCTTGATCAGATACGGATTGCGAGAGGTCGCGCCGGTTCTCAGGTTGCGATCGGTCTTGTAAAGGATCTCGTCTCCCTGGGGAATCCCCTTTTTCAGCGCCTCTTCAGCGGTCATGTTCTCGTCGACAAGCTTGAATTCGAGTCGCGCGGTCTTCTTGATAATGTTCACGGCCCGGTCTATGTCTTCTTTCAAACCGGGGAGCTGCACGATAATCCTGTCAGTGCCGTGAATGACCACGTCCGGTTCCGAGACACCGAACTGGTCTACCCTGTTTCGTATGGTGTCAACGGCCTGCTTGACCGCTTTCTCCTTGATATCCGTCACTGCCTTGGGGTCGAGGTCCAGAACGATCTCGAAGCCGTCCGCGGCCGTGCCGGATTGGGTCTTCTTAAAATTATGGAGCTTTTCCAACACCTTGGTGTCGAACAGGCTCGCCTGTTCCGGGTCTCTGAGAGTGACCGTGAGCGCGGTCGCAGAGGTGCGCTTGACGTCCTTGTAGCGGATCTTCTCCTCTTTCATGATCGAAGCCGCTTCTGAAATGGTTTGATCCACCGCGGCTTCCACCGCTTCATCAGCCTGAACCTCAAGCACGAGGTGCAGTCCCCCTTGGAGGTCGAGCCCCAGACGTATGGGACTCGCCGGGAGGTATTTCGACCACCAGTTCGGCACCGGGCCCATCGATGGGTATACCAGGAAAACGCCCGCCAGCAACACCGCGATGCAGATGGCAATGCGCAGTTGGAGGTTCTGTATCATCTATTGCAACTCCTTCAGGGTCTTCTCAAAACACGTGGTGGACCGAACTGATCAGGTCTATATGGGCACTGAGCCCAGTCCCGCAGTGCTCAGCGACCAAAGGGAACCGCGTCGTTCACGGTTTTTTCGCGACCGATGCGGTTCCCTTCGCTCTCCGGTATTCTGCCGTACCGCGACCGAATAGGTGATACCCGGTGCGTTGGGCTGGGCCCGGCTGGGCTGTTTCGCCTGACTGAGAACCCCGAGTCATTCTCGCTGTCGCGAAACGACTCTGTCATCTCTCTCGCCCCCTCTCCATCGGCGAAGACGCGTGGCTATTCAGCGTGCGCTCACGGGGCGCGGGGCTTTCCCGCCATGAAAGGGTAGACTGCCAATAGCCGCAGGTTTCAGCCTCCGGGGAGCGAAGAAAGTCAGCACGGTTCCCCCAAGGATCGCGGCTGCAAGGTTTTTCTTGCCCCTGGCCCTCATCCCCGCGCATGACCCGACGACTTGGGAAAACCTCGGGTGTCAGCTCGATCCCGGCGTGATGGCCGCGCTTTCCGTGGGCTTGTCCGTTGCCAAGCCCGCCACATGCGAACGAGCGACCCGCACCCTGACCTTGTCTGCGATTTCCACAGTCAGCACGTTATCGGCTACCGCGACGATTTGTCCGTAGATTCCGCCCTGCGTAATCACTGAATCGCCTTTTTTCAGGTTTTCCAGCAGCTCCTTGTGTTCTTTGGCTCTTTTCTGTTGAGGCCTGATCAGCAGGAAGTAGAACACCACAAAGATCAGGACCATCGGCACCAGCGTCTGAAACATGCCCGGCCCTTGACCTTCACCACCGGGGGGCTGAGCCATGGCATAGGCGATATCAGCAAACATTCATTTCCTCCATCCGTCCAAGGACGTCCTTCACAAACGAGCCGAGATTACTCTCTTCCACCGATCTACGAATGTCCGCCATCATGGTGCAGTAGAAGGTGAGATTATGAATAGCGGCAAGTCTGATTCCATAGATCTCTTTTTCATTAAACAGGTGTCTCAGATAGGCTCTTGAGTATTCCCGGCAGAGCACGCATGCACACCTCGCGTCTACGGGTCCGGGGTCGTCGCGGAATCGGGCGTTCCTGATGTTGAACGCCCCCGCGGAAGTGAAGAGCGTGCCGGTTCTGGCGTTTCGCGTCGGCAGGACACAGTCGAACAGGTCGATCCCTCGAAGGACCGCGTGCAGGATATCCTGCGGCTTCCCAACCCCCATGAGATACCGTGGTGCATGTTCCGGGAGATGAGGAGTTGTCGCCTCCACCATTTGTACCATGATATCGTGGGGTTCCCCGACGCTCAGACCCCCTATCGCGTACCCGTCAAGGTTCAGGGAGGTGAGGCTTTCCGCACTTCGCCGCCTCAGATCTGAGAACGTCGAACCTTGTACTATGCCGAACAAGGCAGGGTCAACCTTTTTTTTGGCATCCCGGGAACGCCGAGCCCACAGGAACGTCCTGTCCAGAGCTTCCTCTGCCTCGGCCTTTGGGACAGGGAACCCCCGCACGTCATCGAGGCACATGATGATGTCCACTCCCAGGGCTTCCTGGACCCGAACGCTGAGCTCCGGAGTGAACATGTGCCGGCTCCCGTCAAGGTGTGACTGAAACAGAACCCCCTCGTCGCTGACTTTCCGGAGTCCCGCGAGGCTGAATACCTGGAACCCTCCGCTGTCCGTCAGTATGGCCCTGTCCCAGCCCATGAACCGGTGGAGTCCGCCGAGCTGCTCGATGAGGTCGTGCCCTGGCCTGAGATACAAGTGGTACGCGTTTGCCAGGACTATCCCGTAGCCCATGGAGCGGACTTCGTGGGGTGATATCGCTTTGATTACCCCCCGAGTCCCCACCGGCATGAACGCGGGAGTCTCCACCTCGCCGTGGGGAGTGATGAGTCTGCCGAGTCGGCACTGGCTCCCGTGGTCCCGGCACATCACGTGAAAGGAAAAGCCTCTTCTTTTCGGATCAGTCAGAGTGCAGCCCTCCTGAACAATTACGCAAGACAGGCGGCCTGGAAAGTCCGCCCCACAAGGTTTGACAGATACCCATCGAACTCTACCGGTTGGCCTTCTTGATCCCCAGCGCGTCGGTCGCGATGATCATCTTCATGATGTTGGTAGCGCCTTCGAGGATCTTGTACACCTTGCCGTCCCTCAGAATTCTGGCAATGGGATACTCGTTGGAATATCCATACGCGCTGAGCACTTCGAGTCCCAGGTTCGGCACTTCGTCAGCGGCTCGACATGCGTAGAACTTCGCGATGACCGTTTCACGCATGTTGTTGACAAGTCCCTTATCCTTCTGAACCGCGCATCTCCAGACAAGAACCCGTGCCGCCTCGGTCTCCACGACCATTCTCGCGATGACCTCCTGCACCATCTGGAACTGGGCTATGGGCTGCCCGAACTGACTGCGCTCAGTCGCATACTTGATTGCCGCGTCCACCGCGGCCTGACACGAGCCGACCGCGCCCGCCGCTGCGGAAAGTCTTGTGCTGATGAGCTCCTGCATGAGGTGGCCGAAACCCGAGCCTTCCTGACCGAGCAGGTTCGAAGCCGGGACGCGCACGTCCTCCATGATGATCTCACCGGTAGGGCAGGACCAGAGACCCAGTTTGTCCTTGATCTCCTTGGTGGTGACTCCCGGGCTGTGCATGTCCATGACAAAGGCGCTCATTCCCCTGTGTTTGGCCTTCTTGTCGGTCATCGCGAAGACCACGGACATGTCCGCGACGGGGGCCCAGGTGATCCACATCTTCGCGCCGTTCAGCACGTATTCGTTGCCGTCTTTCACCGCGGTGGTCTTCATGGACGCGGTGTCCGATCCCGCATCCGGCTCGGTAATGCCGAAGCATCCCAGCGTCTTGGCTGACATGAGCTCCGGGATGTACTTCTTCTTGAGCTCGTCGCTGCCCCACTTGAGTATGGACAGGGCAGTTCCCATGGTTTGCATGTTGAACGCGACCCTCAATGATCCCGATACCCTACCGATCTCCTCGGTGGCTATCGCGTGGGCCAGATACCCCATGCCGTTGCCGCCGTATTCCTCGGGAATCGGGCAGCCGAATAGCCCCAGTTCCGCCATCTGTTCCACCAAGTCTCTTTGGAAGCGGTGGTTGTGGTCGTCATCATCGGCTCTGGGAGCAATCTCCGTGTCCGCGAATTTGCGAACCATGTCTCGGAGCATGATGTGCTCTTCGGTGAGCTCGACGTCGTACTGGTCACTCATAACAGACTCCTTATGGAGGGTTTGTGCGAGATCTTGGGGGGACGCTCCTCCCCCGCGGAGCTACTGTCCCCCGGAAACTGCATTTCCATATGAACACCCATACCCAGGGTTGGGGCACCACGAACCATGAGAATGCCCCCGCTATTAGCCATTTCCGGACTCGCTGGACCATGCTGGCGGCGACCAGCGGGAGCCGCCCTATCCCAAAAGTTTTAGGGGATGGGGGTCTGGGGGAAGGGGCGTTTTTCAAAACGACGGCTGGGAGCCGCAACCAAATTCGCGTCGACCTTCCTCGGCCCGCATGGAGACCCGAGGCGGGGCGAGTTGGTTCTCCGCAAGCGAAGAGAAGCACGTTGCCGTCTCCCAGAGCTGCTGAACTGAAGATTTCTTCTCGAAAAGAGAAGGAATCGAACCTTATTAGTAAAACGTCCCTTCCCCCAGCGTATTCTCTTAGGAACAGGCTTGGAAGCTATGTTTTCTTACCAGATGGTTTTTTTTGCGTCAAGGACGGAACCTTGCGAGAGAAGCGGTGTCAAAATAGTGCAATGCTGACAACCGAGGAACGGTCGGGCCTGTCCCCACGGCAATTGGTACTGAGTCTTGACTGGGAGTTCAGGCATTGTGTACGATGCAATTGATCTGCTGAGCCGACCGTTCCGAGTTGATACTCTCAGCGCTTGGATCTCCCACAGAAGGGAAAGCTTTCTTGGGCCTACAGATAGCTCAACGGTAGAGCAACAGGCTATAAACCTGTGTGTTGCCGGTTCGAATCCGGCTCAACCACCAGACCAGGTCCACGAACTATTTCCCTTCCTCCCCACATTGCCCGGATCGTCGGGCATTTATGTGGCGCGGTTTCTCAGTCCTCCGCGAAGATCTTGTTTTCGGAGTCCCCTTGAGCAACGGAGTCTGTGGATGCTGTGGTCGTGCAGCAGTCTGCCGTTTGCGTGAGCGTACCACCAACCCACCGCGCTATAGGTCTCCACGCGGATCAAGGAAGGTGGACGCGATTATTGGCAACGGCTCCCAGCCGTTTGGCTGCGACTCCCAGCCGCTTGGTTGCGGTCCCCGGCCGCGTTATGCAATACGGGTGATTCATGAACAACTTGGTGCAGTTCGTAGGGGCTTGCGAAACGGGAACCGATCGTGCGACGTTCTACAACTCGGCCACCCAACAGACTCAGTCCCTCGAAGAGCTTCACAAGGGAGTGCTCGATTTCGACCGCGAGCTTTATTCCCTTGCTTTGGCCTTCGGCGGGTTCAATGATTACAACAAGCTGCTCATCACGAGAAACCTCCTCTTCCAAACCGGGTACGTGATCGGTCGCGACGGCAAGCGTCATCATGTACGCGCGGGAAAATCCGCGGATTTTGCCGTGCAGTACGGTTTCGCAGGGATTGAGAAGCATTGGCGCGAACTCGAGGACCGTATCATCGTACAGATTGTCTGGGACCGTGTGCCCATTCCCCGTCTTCTGAGGGAATTTGCCTCGTGGAGGAAGCTGCGCCTGAACAACGCGCGTTCCAAGAGGTTGGTCCTGCGATTCATCCTCGGCAATCAGAGGCTTGCCGGATGGGCCATGCGATACAGACCCGGCCTGAAACGCGCGCTTTCCCATGCCTGGGGGGATGCACGGGCCCGTCGGCTGAAAAAGCTGGCAGGCGAATTCCTGCGCGATGGCGGATCCGCGGTCGATAGCGATCTCGATCGATGGGTTTTCCGGTTCATCGGGCAGAGCACGCGCTCGGCGGTCTGTGAGGCCATATGCTTCATTTTCGGCGAATTGGCGGTCCCTTTCGCAACCCCCCTTTTCGCCCAGTACGTGGAGGCACTCTCCAATCCCGAGAAGCTGCTCGGCCTGCCGTACGATATCGCCATTGGCCTGCGCAACCGGCTTCACAAGGATGTTCCGAAGAGCACGCTTATCGGCTCACGAGCCACCCAGGAGCAGATGTCGAAGAAACAGCGAGTGAAGCTCCAGCGCTCGGCAGCTCGCGAAGGCGTCCGGGTTGCCATGGACCTCGGTTCCCAGGGTCTGGTGGAGATCATCAAGTATGGCTACGAAATGGGCTTCAGTGGCGAGGTCAGAGATGCCGTCGCCGCGAGAGTCAAGTCCGACGCGGCTCGTTGTCCGCTTCGACCGAGGCACGTGGCCGTAGTCATCGACACCTCCAGGTCCATGTACGGAAAAGATGACCGGAAGCTTCACCCGATTTCCGTGGCGCTGTCGATCGGTCTGCTCATGAAGGAGACGGCCGAGAGATGCGACCTTTTCTATACCGGCGACGTACTCGACGAGTTTCCCATTCCGACCGGGGACACTGATCTGGCATGGGCGGTCTTGCGGGCATACAAGTCCGAGCCGGAACTGGTCCTGCTGATCACGGACGGATACGAGAACGTGACCGCAGGAACCCTCGACCACGTCGTGCGGGCGCTCAGGAAGATCGGATGTCAGGCGCCGCTCGTGCAGTTCAGCCCTGTCCTCGCCTCCGAAGTGGGAGGAGACATCCGGAAGGTAGCGGACTCGACCTATGCCCTGGCGGTCGGAGGCCCGGAGAGCATCGCGTCTATGTACGCGAAGTTCCTCCTTGTGGGCGCGAATGATCCGGAGAAGCTCCTCGCGCTCAAGAAGTATCTCCTCGGGAAGCTCGGGGGAATCGAGATTCCCGGGAAGATCCAGGAAGCACTCGACCGAGCTGAGGACTTGCGGCTCTCATCAGGGGGGCCGTTCACAATCAGCGAGGATTGACGCACATGAGCAGAAAGATCAAACTGAACCTCGCGGAGATCCTGAAGGGTAAGATCGCAGGCCGCGCTCAAGTGGCAGGCATCATGGAAGTAATCCCCCTGATTCCACAGGATGCGGCACATCATAGCCCCGTCTTCGCGGTGCCGACTCGGCACATGTTCCTTGCGGGCAATCCGTCGTACGGGACGGTCGTCGTCCGGAATGCGGATTCCGATCGCCCCCTGATCGTGCCCACGAATGCCGCGTGGGTCACCAAGCATAGGGCCCAGGACCATGCAGTGGCAAAGGCGGGTCTGGTTGGGGCCGGAGGGACGGCGAGTTATGACAACGCCGCGTGTGTGCAGGCCTCCCAGCCGGGAGCAATTCCCCCGGACCTTCACCAATTCCAGATACTCCCTGCTTCCCTGCGTCGGATGGACAAGGACCTGGCGGAACAGAAAGACTTCCGGAAGTTCTGGCCCAATATCACCGCGCTCAATGCCGAGTTCGGGCTCGGCACGGCAGGTGGGCATCTGGAGAAGCTCTTTACCGGATTCGCCAAGGAGCTTCTGCAATTCGTGGCTGAGTTCGAGAGCCTTCCCGGCCAGGTGGGAGCTTTGATCATCATCAACGGCAAGCTCGTGGGAGTCGAGATTGCCCCCTCAGCAGAGTATTGGGAATCCGTCTGGGAACCTCTGATCCGGTACTCGTACGGCCCCGAGGCGCTCCTTGCAGCAAGGAAACTGGGACCGGACGGCGTCAAGAGTTCGGCCGCTGCGAGGCCCAGGTTGCCGGAGACCGCACCGCGCTCGATCGAAGGGATCGAGGAGGCCTTGAGAACCCTGAGAAGACAAGAACAACAGCGGACCCAAGAGATAGTCACCAAGGAGCTCGACACCTCGCTGATATTCGAAGTCGACCAGGATCTCACCGCGGTGGACCCTCGAACCGGTCAGACCTCGTATACGCTCGCGTCCTGTTACGAGGGCTTCGTGGGGCAGGTAGTCGTTGAAGAAGACTATGTGCTTTACGCAAGCCTGGTGAGCTCTACCCGCCCCCCGAAGCGTTCCATTCGTGACGCATTCCGTTTCCTCACAGGAATGTAATGCCGCGCCGCGAACGACCGCGGTACGCGTGCATTTGTCCTGCCCTACCTGTGATTGCAGGGGCCAGAGGAGGGTGATGCTTTCCGCAGCTCTCAACGCGGGCCTCTGTACCAACACCCGACCGGAAAAGCCTCCACGTCATGCCACGGGAATGTTGACAGAATCATGTCTCCGAGCTAACCTCGTTCTGGCTGACCGCTGAGATGTCTGCCCAGTCCAAGACGATCGGCGAGGTACCATCAACCGGCACAGACCCGCTTCTCGGGGGATGGAAGGCGCAGCGGGAGTGGCGAGCGCCGATCCCGGTGCGGGCCCTCGGGGATACGGAAACGACAGGGAGAAACGGATGCTCCGCATAAATGAAGTTGCCGAAGAACGAGGGCTTGACCGCGAGGACGTCATTGAGTTCCTGAACGACTTCGTGGACTTCACCGAGAACTCCGATCTCCCGGGGCTGAAAGAGGCCTTGGCAAGGTCCGATCCCGAGGCGGTCAAGGAAAAGGCCCACTCGATCAAAGGTGCTGCCGCGAACCTGAAGCTCGACCAAATCGCGTCCACGGCCCGCGAACTGGAATTTCGCTCCAAAGCAGGGAATCTGGAGCATGTGCAGGAGCTGGTGGACGATCTGGAAGCCGGCCTGGGAGTCCTCAAACAGCGCCTGAAGGAAACCCCTCCCCAATGATCCCCCCTCACGGTCATACGCGGCAGACTACTGCAGCTTCTTGGACTTGATGAACCCCTCGGGGAGATTCGGGTCCTGTTGCGGCGCAGTGCGATCCGCCCAGGGAATGGACGGCTTCGTCTTGGACGCTGCCGCAGTGTCGCTTCCTCCCTGCATGTGTTTCGATCCGGCCGGCTTCCGGGACGGCAGGAAGCCCGGGCTCTTGGGTGCGCCGCGCGTCCCGAGTTCGGGGAACACCTCCGGGACAAGGGTGGAACCTCCCGTGGTCGTGGCGGGCAACGGCCTTTCGGGCGAGGTTTCGGGCACGTTCTCGACCGTGCTCGACTCACCGTCCGTGCACATTTCGGTTTCTTCAGTTGCGCCGGGAGCTTGCTGGCTTCTGAGCACCACCCTTCGGTTCCGACTCCTCTCCTCCTCAGTGTCGTTGGAGAAGGCGGGCTTCCTCTTGCCGAATCCCCGGGCTCTGAACTTTGATTCAGAGATATCCGCGCCCTGGGTCAGCGCGGCGATCACTGCCCGCGCGCGTTCGAAAGAAAGCCTGCAATTGTTTTCATCGCTTCCGATGTTGCAGCAGTGTCCGTCCACGTAGAAGAAGGGGAGATTTCTGAAATCCTCCGACTCGGTCAGCGCTGCCGCGATCTCGGCCAATTGCGATGCAGACGAGTCCTGAACGACCGTGGAACCGTATGCGAACTGAATCGCGTCACTCTCGAAGACAACCTCTCGGTCTTTCCTGAGCTTTTCGAGGATGACTCCCTTGGGGATAATCTTCGATTTCTTGGCGACAAGGCCGGTTCCTTTTTCTGCTGAGAGTTTGGTCCGTTGGAATGCCTCCCAGGTTTCCGCGGGAACCGTTTGGGCCCATGCGGAGGCACCGCACATGAGGATGATCGATGCGAAAGTGATGAGTGTTTTCATGGTAGTCCCCCGTCTCTATGACGCAATTGCGTAACGCTATTCCACCGAAACGCTCTAGTGTACTTGAAAGGAAAGGGAAGTCTCTGTCCAGACTCTTCTTTCCTGTTGCGGGCCCACGTCCTCTTTCAGCTCGACCGTAATGGCCTTACGCACCAGTCGAGCGTCTTTGAGCCTTGCGAAGCCCGCCTTTGCAGCCAACTGTTTGCCGACCTGTGAGTCGAACTCCGGCAGGGGATCCACCGTAGCGATTGCCTTGATTGTTTCGGTCCCTGCAGGCCCCGTAATGGAAAGTTTGTACTCGCTGCCTTGAAACGGCAAGGTGTACGTCTTCCCGGCCTCGACCTTGTTGGATCTGTCCCATTCGTTGGGAAACAACACTGTTGGCGCTTCGCCCCCGGTGGGGATGTCTATTATGTAGACGTAGCAGTCCCTGTCGGCCTTGAAGGACAGCTCGAGCTTATCGTTCACGTTGAAGGCCTGTTTTGTGCTTGTCGTCCAGAGGTCGATTCTGAACTCAGGGTTGGTGCTCTTGAGCGAGTTGAACTGGGCCACAATATCATCCCGGTCGGATGCCCAACCCGTAGGGCAGGCTACCGAGCCCAAGATTAGAGCCGCAACTGCCAAGGAGACAGGCCATGGATTCACGATTGTTTTCATTCCCGGTGCTCCTCGATGAAATGAACATTGCGACGGAAGGGAAGCCTGATCGGGTGCGGTCGCGAGCACGCACCGCCGCGGGTTGCCGCACGTTCTTGCCGGCGGTAACCTCATGCTGTTGTCCAGCGCTCGAAGGGTGACGGTTGATGAGAGTTCTGTGGTGGCGACCCCCTCTGATGTCTCATGATGCAGTGATCACAGTGTACCATATCGTTGCACTTCTCACCAGGGCTTTTTCGCGGACGAGCAGCAGCGACCTGACATGCCCGGGCGTCAGGTCCGTCCTATTTGAAGAGTGGCAAAACAGGTCAACACGTGACGGTTTTTTTTGTGGCAGTTGCCGGAGGGTGCAGCGAATGTTGGCATTGGATAACCCACCGGAATGATTATAGCCGTTCTTATTAGTCTTCACCGATCGGCTGGCTCGAAAGCCTGCCCACAGTGTCAGACTGCTCCGGAATGGGAGACTACCCTAGGGAACCGCTATAGTCCCGCAGGCACGTCAGAAAGTCGCAGGAATGCCTGGCGATATCATTGATGTACCAACGTGCGCGGCACTCCTTGCGGATTCGCTTACCCCGCCAGGCATAGGTGATTTCCCTGTGTCTTTGTGTCTCGACGGCCTTGTCTCTTTTCCCTCGGGCTGCACGCTCACGCGAGGACTCAAGGCACCCCCCATTGGTTCATTGACAAGTGCGAGGGTCTGATCGAAGACTGTTGACAGGTCGCAGGATGACCCTCATGATGGGGTATGGGGAGAGTCCCCCTGCGGATTGAGCTCCGGCGGATTCGCTGCCGGCACTGCGGAGGCTACGGTGAAAGAAGTAAAGGTTTTCCTCAATCATTTCTATTTCTCTCTCATAGTGGTGTTGGTGGGGATGATAGTGCTTTATATCCTGTGGTCCATCTACGGCGGCGCGATAGAGATGGCAGGTTCAGGGGCTTCCGGGAAAGGGTTCACGGTGGGGGACAACCTACTGGTTGTGGCGCTCGTGTGGGTGTTGCTCGCCGCGGTGCTGGCCGGAGTGCTCACCGTCCAGACCATCAGGAATCGCCCCAAGAACGAGATCGTCTTCACCAAGAGGCAGCACTAGGACAAATGAGCGTCCCCGACGCTCCGAGAATCGTTGTGGTTGCCGGACCCACGGCCTCGGGCAAGACAGCGGTGGGGATCGCTCTCGGACTCGAATTCCGGGGCGAGATCGTCTCCGCAGACTCGATACAGGTCTACCGCTACATGGATGTGGGGTCAGCCAAGCCGACCCGGGAGGAAAGATCCCGAGTACCTCATCACTTGCTCGACATCAGAGACCCTGACGAGGACTTCTCCGCGGGGGATTTCGTCAAAGAGGCCCGTACGAATATCGGGGAGATCCTCAGCCGAGGCAATTTGCCACTGGTTGTCGGGGGGACGGGTTTGTACATCAGGGCTCTTTTGCGCGGCATCGCGGATCTGCCGCCGAGTGATGCAAGCCTCCGCGGTGAGCTGCGGTCCGAAGAAGCAAGACTCGGTTCCGGCACGCTCTTTCAGCGGTTGACTCGAGTCGACCCCGATTCCGCTGCGGGAATTGATCCTCACAACCTCCCCCGGATCGTCAGGGCTTTGGAGGTGTGGGAGCTCACGGGCCGGAAACCCTCCGAAATACGGCGTGCGCACAGCTTTGGTGAGCGTCCTTATCGCTTCTTGCTGTTGTGTCTTGCACAGGAAAGGTCCATATTGTACGAACGGATTGATAATCGAGTGGAATGTATGATAAGGGAGGGTTTGCTGGACGAAGTAACGAGGCTGTCCCAGATGGGCTACACGAGGAACCTTAAGTCATTGCAATCTATCGGGTATCGCCACGCGGGGATGATCTTGGCAGGGGAAGTGGAGCTGCTGGAGGGTATCACGCTAATGAAAAGGGATACCCGGCACTTTGCCAAGCGACAGCTCACGTGGTTTCGCTCCGAACCCGAGGTAGTGTGGTGCGATCCCCATGACCTTGATGGGATTCGATCAGTGGTGCGAAAATTCGTCGAACGTTGATTTGAGGTTCGACGCGTTCCTCCGCGCCGCGTTCCTTGTTCGGGACGTAGCAGGAGGATTTTCAAGAAAGGGGAACGGAGAATGCCAAAGACACATTTCAATATTCAGGACCAGTTCCTCAACCAAACCAGAAAGGCCAAGATCGAGGTGGAGCTGCTTCTGGCATCGGGGGAGAGATTGCATGGGTACATTCGGAGCTTCGACAGCTTCTGTGTAATAGTGGAGAATGACGACGACATCATCCTCATCTACAAGCATGCAGTAAGCATGATCAAACCATCGAAGCCGGGAATCAAGATTCCCGGACTGGTCTGATACTCGCGGGACGTTACCCTCACCGCAGGTTGGCGAGATTTCACGCGCGGTAGGTGCCGGGAGAGAGATCTTGCCTGTGGTGCAACCGGCATCTGTGCAGCTCACGTTGGGTTCCTTCCCTGCCCGCGAAGATCAAGTGTCGCAATACGCTTCAGCAGCGGAGTTTATGGGTGTCCTTCCGTTGTAGCAGTCTGAAGATGCAGAGAACTGACTCACCCCGCGGGCGAAGTGCATGCGGGCCGAGGAAGGTCGACGCGGTCTTTGGCCGCTGGTCGCAGGCGCGGGGGCTGTCGGTGCGCTGACCGCAATCCGCTTTCGAGGAGGCAAGATTCCCATGAAGATCTTCATGACCGGAGGAAACGGATTTGTGGGAACGCACCTCACCCGGGCCTTGACGGCGGAAGGGCATCAGGTGACGCTGCTTGTCCGGAAAGGGGCCAACGTGCCGGCACTCCCTCAAGAAGTGACGCTCCTCGAGGGCCGTTCCACCGAAGCTGGTGCGTGGCAGGAGTCGGTTCCCGCACACGATGTGTTGGTCAACCTGGCCGGCGCGACCATATTCCGGAGGTGGAGTCCCGCGTACAAGCAGTTGCTGCGGGACAGCCGCATACTCACCACGCGGCGGCTCGTGGATGCGATCACTGCGGACGCGGCCCCGAAGATCACGCTTCTGAGTACCTCCGCGGTGGGGTACTACGGCTTCCGACAGGACGAAGAACTCGACGAACACTCCCCACCAGGTACGGATTTCCTGGCGAAGCTCGCGATAGACTGGGAGGCAGAAGCACTCAGAGCCCGAGAAAAAGGAACCCGAGTCTGCATCATGCGTTTTGGCGTCGTTCTGGGCCGTGGGGGAGCCCTGCCTGAAATGGCTCGGCCATTCCGGTTCTTCGTTGGCGGTCCGATCGGTACCGGCACACAGTGGTTTTCGTGGATTCACATTGACGACCTCACCAGAGCAGCACGGTTTGTCATGGAACACCCCTCGATTGAAGGGCCGGCCAACTTCACGGCCCCGCAACCGGTGACCAATCGAGATCTCTCCACCGCTCTGGGCAAAGTCCTCGGCCGGCCGTCATTCATGCCCGCGCCGGGATTCATGATCAAGCTTATCATGGGTGAGTTCGGCGAAGTAATCCTCAACGGTCAGAGGGTGATCCCCCGTCTGCTCACGGACGCGGGATTCCGTTTCGGCTATCCAGACATCGAAGCCGCTTTGCGCAACCTGCTTGTGCACGTGTAGATTGAGGCGCGAACCCTTTGTCAGAAAGTCTTCCGGGGGAAACCCTTTATCAGAAAATGCGATTCCGGGGCTCAGAACCCATGTCACGGTAGCATCGCCGGGTTTGGCCGCACGGAGAAAGGCCCATTTCTCTTTGACTCTTCCTGCTGGCTGTTGTAACATTGAGTTGTATCAAGGTATTGGTAAGCCTTTCAACCGACACCTCTGCGTGCAAGCGTGCCGTTGGCTTGCACCTCCGGCGAACCGGGGGGATCAACGTGGGCCCAAGTGTGAAGACACTCGAGGATCTCCAAGACGAGCTTGAACGGCTCCGAAAGCAATGCGCGGATCTGCGGGCCGAGGCTGAGACGGCGCGCAAGACCGCGGACGGTCTGCAAGCCATCATCGACCGCACCGACGACTTCATCAAGGTCATTGACCCAAACGGTATTCCGACGTCCACCGATCACTCCACATTAGGCGGACCCGTCACCGACGACACCCTGATGACGATTTTCAGCAGCGTACCGGACGCTATCCTGGTCCATGACGAGAGGGGAAGGCTCTCCTATGCCAACGACAAGACCTGGGAACTGTTCCGAGTGGCCAGGACGGATGGCTGCACGCCGGCAGATGCCTTGGAACTGCTCGGAAGCGGAACTTCCCCCGGCTTCCTTCAAGAGATATGGGCCGAAGTCCTTGAAGGAACCGCCCGGTGCTTCGAGTGGCAAATTACCCGGTCCGGGGACGACGCGCCGTTCGATGCGGAACTCTACCTCTGCAAAATACCTCTCAGCGGGGAAGAAAGAATACTCACCGCGATCAGAGACATCACGGAACGCAAGATCATGGAACGGGAACTCGCTGCCGCCCTCACCAGAGCCACCATGCTGCAGACGGAGGCAGAAACCGCCAACGCGGCCAAGACCGAATACCTTGCGGGTATGAGCCACGAACTGCGCACACCCCTCAACGCGATCATAGGTTTCTCCGAGCTTCTGGAGGACGAGGTATTCGGGAACCTCAACGAACGGCAAATGGAATATGTCCGCGAGATCTCGGACGCGGGAGGCATTCTATTGCGGCTGATCAATGACATCCTTGATCTGGCCAAAGTCGAGGCGGGAAAGATGGAGCTGTGTCTCTCAGGGGTAGACATCGAGGAACTCTTGGAAAACAGCCTCATGATGGTGAGGGAGAAAGCCTTCAAGCACCGCATCAAGCTCGACATTTCGGTGGATGAGTTGCTCTCGGGCCAGGTGATTCAGGCTGACGAGGTGAAACTCAAACAGATCTTGTTCAACCTGCTGTCGAATGCCGTCAAGTTCACACCGGACGGGGGCAGGATCTCCGTCCACGCGGAAAGACGCGACCACGAGCTTCTGGTGAGCGTTTCCGATACGGGAATAGGCATCAAGAAGGAATTCCAGGAGCGTGTGTTTGAGGCTTTCGAACAGTTGCGCTCGCCAATCCCCCGGCCGGCCAAAGGGACCGGTCTGGGACTCGCCTTGACCCGCACGCTTGTCGAGTTACACGCCGGCAGAATCTGGGTCAGGAGCGAAGGAGAAGGCAGAGGGTGCACCTTCACATTGGCCATCCCTGTGGTGGAGGTCAGTCAGGAGGCACCGCAATCTGAGCAGGATCTCGGGGTCTCACTATTGCCGGGAATACACGACGGCCCGGCAGCGTTGGTGGGCTCGAGCGTTCCCGGACCCGAAGTCCTGGTCATAGAAGACAATGAAGCCAATATGAAGCTCGTGTCGAGTATCCTCGAGGCCCGAGGCTACCGCGCGCTCAAGGCATGGACCGCAGAGGAGGGAATCGCGATGGCGGGGGCATGCAAACCCTCCCTCATTGTCCTGGACATATCCCTGCCCGGAATGGACGGACTCGAAGCCGCCCGTATCCTCAAAGCCGATCCCCGTACCGCAGGAGTCCCCATCATCGCGCTCACCGCACATGCGATGAAGACCGCCAGGGAAGAGGCTCTTGCCGCGGGCTGTGACGCATACTTGACCAAACCCTTTGATATGGAAGGATTCGTTCAACTTCTGTCCCTGCTGACCAGTACGGGCGACCCGTCAGAAGGAAGCGACCCGTGAGTCCTCCTCAATCCCGGGACGACCCGCGAGTGGAGCAATCAGAAGCCATTTCCCTCAGACGGCCCGTCGCATCGCAGACAGGGGGCTGCATGGCAAGACCTAAACGTATCCTGGTAGTTGACGATGACCCAAGAAACCGCAATCTGCTCAAGGGCATGCTGGAATCCCTGAATCTTGAGTCGGTCCTTGCGCACAACGGACTTGACGCGCTCGAAAAGGTCAAGGACGGCGTTGACCTTGTGCTCCTGGATGTGCTGATGCCGGACATGGACGGCTTTGAGGTGGTGCGACGGATTCGGGCTGACCCGGAGATCTCGGACATCCCCGTCGTCATGGTGACGATACTTGAGAGCAAGGAACACAAGCTGCAAGCTGTCGAGGCCGGAGCCAACGACTTCATCTCCAAGCCGGTGGACAGGTTGGAGTTACGGGTTCGCCTCAAATCCCTACTCAGGATGAAGGAGGCCGTGGATGCGCTCAAGGAGCACGGGTCGCGCCTCGAGACCACGGTGAAGAAGAGAACGGCCGCGCTTCGTGAAAGCGAAGGCAGGTTCCGTACGCTGTTCGAAAACGCCCAGGATTGTATCTTCATCAAGGATCTGAACCTACGGTATGTGGACGTGAACTCCGCGATCACGGAGTTCCTTGGGCTCCCTGTCGGCGAAATCCTTGGCAAGACCGATTATGACCTGTTCGCACAGGACTATGCCCGCCAGTTCCAAGAAGTGGAACAGCGCGTACTCGAGGGCCAGACCGTGGAAATGGAACAACGGGTGACCTACCGATCGCGAACGATGACCCTCGACTACATGCGATTCCCCATGTGTGATTCCGCAGGCGAAATCAACGGCCTTTGCGGGATCGTACGGGACATGACCGGGCGGGAAGGCCCGGTGTCCGTGACGCCCAGCTCTGTGGACAGATACCGTTCCGGGCCCATGCGCGCCACCCTCGATGCACTTCTTCTGGCCGCGGAAACGGACAGCACCATACTGCTCACAGGGGAGAGCGGAAGCGGAAAAGACTACCTCGCTCGGTCGATTCACGACCACTCGAAGAGGTCAGGAGGCCCTTTTTACTCGATAAACTGCGCGGCGATCTCCCCTGAACTGGCTGAATCGGAACTTTTCGGGCATGAAGCAGGCGCGTTCACCGGAGCCGGTCGCCGCAAGCGCGGCCTCGTGGAACTGGCAGAGGGTGGCACCCTCCTGCTCAACGAGATCGGCGAACTGGCCCTCCCCCTGCAGTCCAAGCTCCTTTCCTTTCTCGACAGTCACACGCTCACCAGAGTCGGAGGAGAAAAGAGCGTCACCGTCAATGCCCGAATCATCGCGGCCACCAACAGAAATCTGGAAGAAGAGGTGGCGCTGGGACGTTTTCGCGGAGACCTCTACTACAGGCTCAACGTATTCTCGATCAAGGTGCCTCCCCTCAGAGACAGGGCCGAAGACATTCCCGACCTTATTTCCAAGATCACCGCGCAACTCAAGCGCGAAATGCAGTTGCCTAACGACCCCAAGATAGGCCGGGAAGCCATGGAGCGACTGCAAAGGTATACCTGGCCGGGGAACGTGCGGGAGCTCCGTAACGTGCTCGAGCGTGCGTTCATCCATTCCCGGGGAGAGCCTGTGGCCGCGACGCATTTGGGTCTGGAGGACAGGGAGTGTGTCCAGGAGTTTCCCCAAATAGTCATTCAGCCGACTCAGACCCTCAGCGATGTGCTGGACAACGTGGAGAGATCGCTGATACTCGACGCGTTGCAGCGCGCGGAGGGAAAAAAACACGAAGCCGCGCGTATTTTGGGGATTTCCCGGTTCAAACTGACGAGAGACATGACGAAGCTGGGAATTGCCGAGCAGTAATGCACATTCGTGGGGTGTTGCGTGCTATTTTGCTCGCGCCCAACATATTGATATCTCATCACTTACCTCTTAGAATGGATGGCGACGTGCAACTTTGCACCTTCTTCGCCCAGGCTGCCCTTGCGCAACGCTTGGCTGCGTCCGGAACGCTCCGCCAACCTCCTCATTGTTCACGGTTTTTCAGAGGGGGCGTGACATGTCGCGTTGGCATGCCAAGTGCATGCTAAACCCACAAAGGCAAGATCTGGCTCCGGACAGATGAGGATGAGGGGGGGCTGGATCTCTCTCCTGTCCGGAGACATTCCGGATTGAACACGTGGCAAGCGAGGGGGGTCTTACAAGTTCGACTGCTGCGTGCACGAATGGGGAGGAGTCGCTTTTGCCCAAAGGGGTGGAAGATGGTCCTTGCGGTCGAGGCGCGTGTGAGGGCGTGTTTCGGCCGCAACACCTGTTCTGCGAGGGCAGGCGCGAACCCCCTGGAATTCCAGGGAAAACTCAGTGCTCGGCCGGTCCCCGAATCCAGGATCACCAAGGCACCGAGCATTCTGAGCAGCACGCAATCGCGGGCAACAGCCGCGGCGGAATACGGGGGACATCCTGGGGGAAGCCGCGGTGTTGTCCACTACGGGAGTTCGACTGAGTGGGGGGTGTTTGCCGCCTCAAGGGAACTCCCGCACTACGGAGTGGGGAGTGAATGCCATGAGCAGCCCGGGTGTGCTTGTCCTTGGTGAGGAAAAGATCGTGGTCAAGGATTTGACCGTCTGTCTCGGGAACCTGGGTTACCAACTGGTGGGTGCTCCGAGCACTGTTGAAGAAGCGATTCGCATGATGCCGGACGTCAGGCCGGACTTAGTCCTGGTTAACGCGGCTCCGAGAGTAGACTTCGATGTCTTGCGAGCAGGCGATTCCATAACCCGGTCTTTTCGGATTCCTATCGTATTTCTTACGACTCATCACGACAAACCTCTCATGGATCATCTCAAGACTGTCGGTTCATTCGGATATCTGGAGAAACCCTTCTCCCAGAAGAGCCTTCGCGGGATTCTCGAAAAGGCGCTGGACCTGCATGGGGAAGACAGTTGTCGGTACTCACGCGGAAACGGCGGCACCTCGGCTCTCACTCGGAGCTGAATCGCCCAGCGCGTTCCGCAGGTTGAAACCTACGGCCATTCGCAGTGGATCCCTTCCGGACGCAGGCCTCTGAGCCCTGGAGCGACTGATACCAATTCAACCTCAAACCGGTGAGGTTACCCACAGAACGACAGGAAAGATGCCTGTCCCACCCGGACCCGAAAGTCACTTCTTGGGGCCAGCGGCAAAACAAGCCCTGCAACCGCGCTGAATTAGAGAACAGTATTCACTCGCTTCATTACGGTGGGTTGAAACCTACGGCTGTTCACGGGCTGCCCTTTCAGGGCAGAACAGGCCCGCGCCCTCCTGGGCGCACTGTGAATAGCCGCGGGTTTTAACCCATGGAAGGGGAGCACGCGAGATGACAGGGCTATTTCGCGGCAAACCCTTAGCACGCTCAATGGCGTGATTGTGTATAGCCAGCGGTCTTGACCCACGGTGAGGAGAAGGGATTGTCATCCCCAAATCGCCTGCATTCCCTTGACACTCGCGTGAAACGTCTCCTACAATAGACTGTGAGCTCCACCTTCTGTACCACTATCGTTCGCTTGCTGCGCAATCCGCTCAGCAAAGGTGTTTCCGGCTGTTCTTGGCCTGCAGCAGCCAGACGTTTGAATGAGCGGAGAACCAACTCGCCCCGCCATCAATCTTCATGCGGGCCGAGGAACGTGGACCCGAATTTGGTCGCGGCTCCCAGCCGCTCTGCGCACGGGAGGAAGTCATGAAGAGCGTCGCGATCATCGTAGGCACCGGACTGCTGCTTGGTGCTCCGGCCTGGGCCGACGACCGGCAAACCAAATTCCGGGAAGCGACTTCGCTCTTTGAGCAAGGAAGGATCAAAGAGGCGCGTGACCAATTGGCGCGGCTCTGGGCTTTCGGAAAGGGGGACCCCCGGGTGAGCCTTATGCTCGGTCAATGCGAAGCCGCTCTCAACAACTACGAGAAAGCACGAAGCCTGTATCAGGAAGTCCTCGACGAGGACCCCGGCAACCCGCAGGCAAAGGCGCTTATGGGCCGGCTCGACTCGGTGAAACCCAAAGGGTCGGTCGTGCCCGACCAGGCACCGACTCGGCCAAAACTGGAAACGCCCGCGCTCGATAAGCTGGAACGTCGCATAGACGCGGCAAAGGAACGTGCCCGCCGGAAGCAAGCGGCCAAAGATGCAAAACACGCGGGAAAAGCCTACGAACGAGCGGCAAAGAACTTGCGGCAAATGTACAAGCGCAACGACAGGATCGAACGATATGAAGAGCGGAGATATGAGAAGGAAAGACAAGGATGGCGCTTCTATTAGGAAAACGGAATCGGGATCTTTACATTGGATCGGATGTCTTATAGTGTGAACGATAGCCTTGGGGCGAACTCGAGAGGAAAGGAGCCTCGCATGAAAAAGAACAAACGAAAACTCCCCGCGGAACGCAATTTCCTGGTGCCGATGATGCGCCTGAATTGCAAATCCGCGACGCATCCGGACAAGAAGAAAGAGGCTGCTCGCAAGGCGTGCCGGATCAAGCTTCGACCGGGTTGGTTTTGGCCGCCCGGTTCGCTGTTTTCGGACCCGCCCACCGCGCATCCCGCCCTCCACGTCTGAGCACGCCCCATTTCGCCGTGAATCGGCGTAGCCGAATCCCTTCCCAGTAACCACACGCTGTTATATGATACCAAGACGACACAGTGGTGCCTGATAACAAGTAAGAGTTCACCGCGGAGACGCGGAGGACGCAGAGAAGAAGACGAGAAGACCATGGCAGTGCTGCTTACCCGCCGGTGCGCACGGTGGTGTGAACCCAAACCCGTGAAGCTCTCGCAGGGGCAATATGGGTTCCGGAGGTGAAATGCAATGACTACAGGCAAACCATATAGACTCGTGCAGCTCGACGAGGTCCGGTGGGAGATTCCCAAGACCGGCCGCATGCAGGTTCCCGGGCTCATTTTCACGGACTCCACGACACTCCCGGACATAGAAAAGGACCAATCCCCGGACCAGGTCTACAATGTGGCGCATCTCCCAGGGATAGTGGAGCGCTCGATGGCCATGCCCGACGTGCACTGGGGGTACGGTTTTCCCATCGGTGGGGTGGCGGCATTCGATGCGGAAGAAGGAATAATCTCGCCCGGCGGGGTAGGGTATGACATCAATTGCGGCGTGAGAGTTGCTTTGACTGGCCTCCACAGAGACGCGGTAGCCCCACGCATCAAGGAACTGGTGGACGCTCTCTTCAACAGGGTTCCGGCCGGTGTGGGCTCCACGGGCGGCATACGGCTGAACAGGAAAGAGATGGAATCCGTCCTGAGGAATGGGGCTGAGTGGGCGGTCCGGCAGGGAATGGGAGCCGAGGATGACCTGGAACGCATAGAAGATCATGGCAGGATTCCGGACGCCGATCCCGACGCTCTCACCGACAGAGCACACGAGCGCGGCAAAGACCAGTTGGGGACCCTCGGCGCGGGAAACCATTTCGTGGAGGTCGGGTACGTAGAGGAAATATTCGACCAGGCCACCGCGCAGGAGTGGGGCATCTCGCTGGATCAGGTGACGCTTATGGTGCATTCCGGGTCCAGGGGGCTCGGGTATCAGGTGTGCGACGACTTCCTCGCCAAGATGGTCAAGGACGTGCACAAGCAGCATCTGGAACTCCCGGACAAGCAGCTCGCGTGCACGGCTCTCAAATCCGCGCTCGGGAAGCAGTATCTGGCGGCCATGGCAGCCGCAGCGAATTTCGCATTCGCAAACCGACAGGTACTGATGCACCTGGCGAGGACGGCCTGGGAGGAATCGCTCAAGGTCTCCCCGCGTGACCTCAAATTCCGATTGCTCTATGACGCGTGCCACAACATCGCGAAGATCGAATCGCACATGGTGGACGGACGACCGCGCAAAGTCTGCGTGCACCGAAAGGGAGCCACCCGAGCGTTCCCTCGCAATCACCCGTTGCTGCCGGAGCGATTCCGCTCGACCGGGCAGCCTGTGCCGATTCCCGGCGACATGGGCCGAGCATCGTACATTCTCGCCGGAGAGCCCGGCTCCATGGAGCAGACGTTCGGCTCCGCGTGTCACGGAGCGGGCAGGTTGTTGTCCCGGCATGAGGCGCTCCGGGTCACCAAAGGCCGGGCTGTGGAACGCGAGCTTGAGGACCGAAATCACGTATATCCCCGGTCCAAAGGGCGCAAAACCCTGCGAGAGGAAGCCCCCGAGGCCTACAAAGACGTGAACCTGGTCGTAGATGTGGTCCAAAGGGCGGGTTTGGCTCGGAAGGTGGCCAAGATCAGGCCCATGGGAGTAGTCAAAGGCTGATATCAATGCGTTTTCAGGAACAGAAGATCCCCGGGGAAGAGGCGTCCTGAAGACTATGGTCACGCGCCTTGAAATTCGCCGGATTGTTCAACCGCAGCTTTGATGGTGGTTCCGTGTTCCCCGCACACGGCGCTAAAGCACCGTGCTACTCGTAGAAAAGCCCAGGGGGCTCCCGAAGACGTCCTGAGCCCCATCAGGGGCTTTTCTATAACCAGCACGGCCGTTTTCGGCCGTGAGACGACAGGGGACCCAAGCTTTCCGCAGTTTTCAACGCGGGGAACTATAGTGGCCGCAAGCCCCTGCGGGTTCGGGGGTGCGCGGCCGATTCCCTTTTCATCCCCTCTTCTTACGCATCCCCTTCGCTCCTCGAAGTGCTTGACGACCGCGCTATACTGTTGTAGTCTTATATAACAGTTTTCAGAAAGAATGTGTCGTCCATGCTTCTCACGATCAACCCCAATGACGCGGTCCCCATATACGTGCAGATCGTACGGCAGGTGCAGCTTGCGATCGTATCCGGAGAGCTGCGCCCGGGGGACCGTCTGCCGTCGCTTCGGGAGTTGGCTCGGGATCTGGTGGTGAATCACCTCACCGTAAAGAAGGCATACGCGGTGCTCGAGGCCCAGGGGCTGATCCGGACGCGTCGGGGGCTCGGAACCTTTGTCGCAGACACGATCCCCGGCGAGACTCGTGACGTGCTGCACGATCAGCTCAGCGCTCTCGTGGATACTGCCCGGCGATTGGGCATGAGTCGGCAACAGATCGTCGCGCGCATCGGCGAGGTCTGGAAGGTAACCGGAAAGTCTTCCGGGGGAAACTCTTTTGCAAAAGGGTTGTCCCCCGGACCCCCTTCCGAAAACTTATAGAATATTGGGTGGTTCTGACCATTCAGCGAGTTCCGGTGGTGTCGGGCGCCGACTTTCATGCTCGGTTGTGACCGCGTGCGGTCATGGCTTTTGCAAAAGGCAGCCGGGAGCGGCATGATCCAACAGTTCCCATGAAAGTCTTCCGGGGGAAACTTCTTTGTGCAAAGAAGTTTCCCCCGGGAACTGCATTTCCATAGGAAGACCCATGTCCCGCCGAGCCGGGCACAACGAACCATGAGAACGCAGCCCCCACGGGGAACTCCGGGAGCAAACCTTGGTGGCGGCGACCAGCGGAAGCCGCCCTACCCCAAAAATTTTAGGGGATAGGGGTCTGGGGGAAGGGGCGTTTTTCAAAACGCCTCTTCCCCCAGGGCATTTACCTAGGACTTTCGCGGGAGGAGAACGATGACGGTAGTGGCGTTTGAGGGCGTGTCAAGATGGTATCAGGGGGGCGTGCGGGCGTTGGCAAAGGTCTCCCTGACCGTGGAAGAGGGGCGGGTGTACGGCCTTCTGGGACGCAACGGCGCGGGTAAGACCACGCTGCTGCGGATGATCCCTCCGCTGCTACACCCGAGCGCGGGAAGCGTTCGCGTATTCGGCAAAGACCCGTGGGAACACGAAGAGATCCGAGTGCACATCGGGTACATGGCTGAGGACGACGAGCGTCCCGGGTATCTGCGCCCGAGGGATTACTTCGAGTTGTGCGCGGAGCTGTACCCCACATGGGACGATGGCATGCTGTGGCACTATCTGGATCGCCTGGGCCTGGACCCGAACCGGCGCTTTTCCCAGATGTCCAAGGGTGAGAAGCGCCAGGCAAGTCTTCTGTGTGCTGTCTGCCACAAGCCCAGGCTGCTGGTGCTCGACGAGCCGGCCTCGGGCCTTGACCCCGCGGTGCGGAGGGAGTTCCTGGAAATCGTGACGGAGCTGGTCGCGGAGGGGAATTCCACGGTGCTGTTCTCGTCGCACATCGTCCCGGACGTGGAGCGGGTCGCGACGGACATCGTGATTCTGCACCACGGGAGCATCCTGTTGCACAAGTCGACCGACGACCTGCACGAGGAGATTCGGCTCGTGGAATTGCCCGCGGCCGAGGTGGATGTCACACAACTGAGCAGAATGCGGGGGGTGCTGTCGCTCAAGGAGTCGGGAGAGCACGTACAGGCCCTCGTCTCGTGCGGAAGAGACGGCCCGGATGACTGGCTTCGGCAATATGTCCCGACCCGTGCTGTGGCCCAGGGCGTGCCGTCCCGCTCGCTGCCGCTCGAAGACCTGTTCATCAGGCTCACCGGGGGAAACGGGTGATGTTCGCGCTGATCCGCCATGCCTTGAGGCAACTTGCGCCGGTCCTGCGTGTGTTGGGCGTAGTTCTTGCCGGCTCCCTGGTGATTGAGCTGGTTGCGGTAGGGCGCCCTCTATTGACAGGGATGGCCTGGCCCGTGTTGGCTGCGCTGGTGTTGTTTTCGCCTTCTCTTCTCTATTCGTCGAAGTTCGGAGGGGACTTTTGGCTCCCGGTAAGGCGCGCGAGTTTGTATCACGCGAAAATGGCAGTCATATGCGTCACGGTGATAGTGGGTATTTGGGTCCCATTCGTGCTGCTGGAGAAGATTCTCCCCGCGTGGGTGCTTCCGGGCCGCGGAGGCGCGCATGTCACCTTCCTTTTGTACCTGCTCGCGGGGGTGTCGGTGTCTGCGGCGCTGTGGCACGCGTTGGTTCGTCCAAAGGCCTCGGTGGCAGTCGGCATTGGAATTCTCTTGGTCTGCGCGTGTCTTGTTCCCGCGTACACGGTACTGGCAATATACATCAGTCTGGGAATCGGTTTTGGACAGCCTTGGCTTGCGCCCTGTCTGCTGACGGCCTCGGTGATTGCCTATTGGAGCGGCTTTCGGACGTTCTGCCGCCACGAACTCGCCCCTGCGCACGGGCTCGGCGCCGGCGCAGGGAGGGCCACCCGAGGTCATCGACGATCACTGGAGCGCGGGAGGGATGCGACGGAATTGCCGGCTGCTCACGGTTCAGATAGGACAGGGGCGGGGGGATCGAAGACCGCTTCGTCGCTGGTCGATTCAGCGGACAGGTATGGGAAACCCGCGCGACACGCAGTCAATTACGCTGAACCTTGGAGGGGCTCGTCCTCATTCCACCCAATACCTTCGAGCTGGGCATTCCCGCCCTTCCTTATGCACCGCGTTCACCTTTTCTTTATCGTCTGCGGCTTGTTGATATTTTTGTGGCTGTTGTGGGATTTTTCGGCTCAATTGTCCCGTCTAAGGAATATCCCACCTTTCGAGGGGCTCTGGTTGATAAGCTGGTTTGGTTGGAGTTTTGCCTCTGAATGGGGGCGGATGATCAGCCTACTCCCCGTCGCCTACCCGAGAAGAAGGCTCGTTTCCGTAGTGACGGCGTGGATACTTGTGCCGCTTCTGATTTGGTCGATGGTCTCGTGCCTCTGGTTTCGTCCTTGGACCGTGGCCGTGGTTGCGACAGGCATGTTGGCCGATATTTCCTGTGTCATTTGGTTGAGCGTGCCGCCTCATCCGCTGCACACCAAAGCACGACGGGCTTATCATGTGCTGTTGGTGGGATATGTCCTGGGCTTACTCCTGCTCTTCTTCGGTCTGGGGATCCTGGACCCGATCTTTCAGGACTATTCTGTCGCGCTACTGCTTCAACACTTGTGGGCCAATGTTGTTGCCGGCCTCGCTCAGCCCTCCGTTGCATGGCCGGTGGCCGGGCTGCTGGCCCTGGTGGCGATTCTGCTCTGGAGCCATGCGTACGTGCGGTTCAAATATATGGAGGGAGTCCCCCCAGGCGGCGGATCGTATCCCGGGCGGTAGTGTCAAGGACCGACGAGAGGACCGTAACCACATGCGAGGATAGAGAGCCATGCGCCTTCAACCGGACAACAGCTCAAGGAGGAAACGCCCCATGCTCGCGCTGATCCGCCATTGCTTGCGGGAGCTGAGACAGGCTCTCATCATTGGGTTTCTCGTTGCCGGCGGTCTCCTGGTGCTCGCGGTTATGGAAAAAGGGAAGCCGACCGAAGCGTTGGCGGGCTTCGCAGTATCGCTGGTGATGTGCTATTCCCCGGCCATTCTCTACTCGCCGGCTCTTCTCTATGCGCCGAAATTCGCTGCCGATTCATGGTTGCCGGTGCCGCGAGGGACCCTGTATCACACCAAGATGGCGATTCTCTTTCTGATTGTGGGATTGAGTTGCGGGCTCCCCATGCTCGTCATGCAAACGATGCGCAGTGGGGGCCTGACCATCGAGATCGTAAGAAGTACGCTCACCCTGGTTTCCTGGCTCTTCGCTGGAATCTGCGTGTCCGCGGTCGTGTGGCCGGCTTTGTTCACTCGAAAAGTCCCGCAGGGTCTTGACATTGCATTGTGCGTTGCGTTCGCATTCATAGTGATAGCCTACGCGGCTGTGGCAATGCTGATCGGCGTTCATGAGCTTGGCGGTTTCTGGCTCGCCCCTTGCGTGCTGGCGATCTCCGTCTTTGCGTATCGAAGGGGTTGTGCGATGTTCTGCGACAGCGAACTCGTTCCCTCTGTCCCCGAAGAGGAGTTGATTCGCCGGCTGAAGCCTGAGCGTAGATCGGCAAGTGTGGCGAGTGACCCGTCGAAATATCCGTATGCCCGCGTTCCGGACTTGGCCGAATTCGTTGAGGCCGCGACCGGGGTGAGGCGGGTTCGATCGACCGGCACACGTCGCACACTATCACCACACCCCGAGGCCGATAACTCCCCGCGGATACGCTCCCGGCCGGCTGCCCGAATTCCCCAAGGCTGGAAAATTCCGCTCAGGTTGTCTGTGCGGGAGGCAGTTTCTAACTGGGTGTTTCTGTTGCCTTTCTTTCTATTCCTGTTCGTATTCCTCCCCAGACGGCAACCGACAAGCCTTTCCCCGCAAGACGTGTCAGCCTTCGGATGGTTCATGCTCGTGTGGCTCATATATGGCAGTAGCTTTGGCATTGACTGGGGTCGCCTGATCAGACTGATGCCGGGGGCCTACCCTCGAACAAGGATCTTTGTGGCAATGACCATGTGGCCGGTCGTTGGGATTCTCCTGTGGTCGTGGATCTTCGGCCTTCTCAGCGCCCCTGGATGGATAGCCGCAGTTGCCGGCTTGTTGGCCGCGCATTCCCTTCTCTTGTGGCTGCGAGTAGCCCCGCCTCCTCGACACACCAGGACATGGTGGTTTCACGGGACATTGGTGCGTGCAATTCCCATCCTGTTCGTGCTGATCTTGGGTCTCTGGCTTGTGGGCACGGTTTGGGAAGACTCCTTTGCCGCTCGACTGTTCCAGGAATTGGGCGCTCGTGTGTCCGCGAGCCTTGCAGACCCGTCCCAGGCTTGGATCATAGCCGGGATGTTCGCTCTGGTGGCGATCCTGCTCTGGAGCCATGCGTACGTGCGGTTCAAGTACATGGAGGTGGTCCCTCCGTGGGGCGGATGGTTTTCCAGTACCTGGCAAAGAAAATGGGGTGAAGATCGGTAGTCGCTTGTGAGGCCTCATACCATGCGCGGTCTGATACTGATTCGCACGCTGCGAGGTAAGGTCAAACGGACCGGCAGGGACGCCGGTCCCCACTACCACTATAGTCCCGCTCCCTGAAAGCTGCGGGAAGCTTGGCTCCCTCGTCGTCTCACGGCCAAGAACGGCCGTGCTGGTTATAGACAAGCCCCTCGCTGGGCTCAGGACGTCTTCGAGAGCCCCCTGGGCTTTTCTACGCGTAGCACAGTGCTTTAGCGCCGTGCGCAATGGGCAGGTCCAACCGGACTTCAGGAATAGGTTGAACCGTAACCGTTCACCGAGGTATCATCCCCGTCGCAGAACCGTGGGTTGAAACCCACGGCTATTCACGGTGCGCCCCTTCAGGGCGCTCATAGGACGTTTGTCCCAAACTGACTCTGCTGAAGAGTTCTGGAAGCCAAATTCGGCTAGGCTGAGGTTTTTTCTCGTCCTGAGCGCAAGTACCCGGTAGTGCTATGGAAAGGTCCGTCTTCCTCGTCAGTCTACTGGGCACACTGGATTTTGATCCCCAGCAAATCGAGAGCGCGCTGCTGC
>JBFMAA010000053.1:0-34037 GCA_040755955.1 Thermodesulfobacteriota bacterium | reverse complement strand
GTGGTCATGAGCGTACTCCTCTCGTTGTTGAATGCTTTCTACTGAGGAGTATGCCATGATCCCTTTTTCGAGGGAATTCTCATTCTTCGTTGTGGCCCGGCCCGGCGGGACATGGTTCTTCTCATGAAATGCGCTTACTGAGTAATGATCAGCATCGCCTACATTTCGGTGTCGTCGGGCGGGACGGCCATGCCTATGCCGGGAATGTACGGAATGGGAGCAACCGGAAAGCCCTTTGCCCAGCGGGTTCCGCAGCGAAGCACGGTCTTCACCGGCGCGGGATGCAGGAAGTCTTCCGCATTCCCGTCTGCGGCCTCGCTCTCCAGGGATGAGGGGATGATCTTGATGCAGTGCCCTTTTTCCGGAAGGTACTCGTAGAACGGCCTCAATTCGGGAGGGATGAACCCGGGGTATTCTTTCGGCTTATTGGGATCGAGCTCGTCTCCCTTCCCGTCACCTCTAAGCTCCAGCATCTCCCAGAGGTTGTCTTTCGGGTACGCATCCGCACACATCCCTCTTACGGCACGGTCGAACTCGATTTCGGTCCATGGTTCGGTCGTCTTCAGGAGAGAGACCACATTCGCAAAGAACTTGCGGAAATGATTGTCTATCGCTATTGAGAAGTCCCTTCCCCGGTCCGCGTAGAAGTGCACAAAGATCTTGTCTTGCGAAGCCATCTGCTGGAACTGTTCGAAGCCTCCCGGTGCGTGGTAGTTCCACCAGATGTCGAAGTACTCGTCGAGACTCCCTTCAGTCTTGAGCATGGTTACGACAAGGACCACATCGTTGAAATGGATGACCCCGGCCCTTTGTTTTATCACCAGATCGCCGTTGGGCTTATCCGTTCCGAAGACGGAGCGGACGAAAAAGCCCACCACACCCGATTGCTCTGGGTTTGCGTCGAAGCTGGCCTGAATGCTCTGCCCCGGCAGCAGACGGACCTTGTCGGGATCTATGACGTGCATGTTGGTCTCCTCATGCCAAGGTTCTAACAAAAACATCTCCAGGGGTCTAGTCCTATTTTGGAATGTGCCACTTCTCAGAGTCGCGGGCAAGGGGCCGTGGACCGAGTCGGCATGAGTGTTCAGCATGAGAGCGCATGAGGAAACCCTCGAAAAGTGTGCCTTTCAGAGAAATCGCCAAGTGGTGCGCCCCGTTTGCTGAGGGCCACACCCGCTGCGGCAGACATTGCGGCAGGCTTCAAGCCGTGGCCGGACCACAAATTGGAGAGACCGCCGGTGACCAAGGCCTTCCGGTCACCGGTTCCGTCAGAATAGGTCGCTCCATCCGCTCTTTTCTCCGACGATCAACACTCGGGACGATCTTGCACGGCATGCCGAGCCAGGTATTCAGTGGGCCGAACACAACAACACTCCACTCACCGCATCAAAACCCCGGGAAGAGACGCTGTGAAGACCTTTGGTGCTTCTGCAAACCTGTTGCAGGGATTTCACTTGAAGTCCCCACAGGAATTCAGTATCATAAAGCCCCGTCCGGAATCACCCGTTGATTCTTACAAGCAGCGCCTGGGAGCCGCAACCAGGATTCGCCGCGACCTTTCTCGGTCCGCATGGAGACCGATGGCTGGGCTACTTGGTTTTGCGCAACTGGAGAAAGGCATTTTGCGTGCTCCTAAAGCTGCTGAGCTGAAGATTTCTTCGCGGCAAGAGAAGATATTGAACGTTGCCAATAGGAAATCCGTCGCTCCCAATGCGACTAAGGGTGTATGGGCCTGTCTGCTGGTCTTCAGGCTCGCGACGGTCAAGCGAAATCGTGTGCAGAGGGGATCGGATTCACGGGGCGCGGTGCAGGGCTCAACACGACGGCAGCAGAAGCCGAAAATCGAGCACCGCGTGTGTGACAGACCGATATCGCAAAGAATTCGTTGCGTGCAATCTCGGACGGACATGGTCCGCCGAAGCCAGACCTGAATCGGAGGAAGATTATGTGGCTCGGAATGGGGAGTTTTGAAATGGCGCTGGTATACGTCCTTTGTATCCTTGCTGCCATTTGGTGCCTTGTGTACGGCCTTTTTTTCTGGTCATCGGAAGGCAAACCCATCGACTCCAGCCAGACGGTGGATTGGGACCGCGAGGAAAGAGAAATGGAACGGACGTAGCATTCCAGGGGCCCGTGTGAGTTGAAAGGCGACGCGCTGCCCAACCAGGAATGCGTGTCCACGTGGACAAGAAACCATACGCCGGGATATTCGTCTCGGGAATGCTCGGAAGGCGATTCCTATTGACTTCGGGAGGCAACAATGGTCCTTAAGATATGCTTGACCATCTTGTACGTGCTCATCACCCTTTATTTGGGGTACCGAGGCTGGAAGGAAACAAGAGTGGCGAAGGATTATCCATAGCCGGTCGAGCTATGGGTGGTTTCGTCATGTCGATGTCCTATGGCGCCACATTCATAAGCACGTCAGCCATAATAGGATTTGGCGGCGCGGCTGCCATGTTTGGTTTCTCTCTTCTCTGGCTCACCTTCTTGAACATCTTTGGCAACCGTTCAGGGGGGTATCCGTTGTGGCCCCCCCCGGAGCCTGAAGTCACTTCTTAGCACGCGCAATGGTATCCCCCACTTGCCGGCAGCGACCACACACCCCACCAGCCCACTCCGATCGTCATCCCGGATATCCGGCCTTGCGGAAATCCTTGAGAGTTCGGAGCCCACAGCGCGAAAGTCGCTCCACAAGAAAAATGAAGAGGCAGGCAGTCTGAAGGGCATCCCCAAGTGCGTCATGAGTCACGAACCGCGGGATTCGGTATGCCTGGGCCAGTTCCGTGAGATTCAGTGAGGTTACCGGCCGCCTGGCAGAATCACGGCTGCTTTTCTGGTCCTTGAGGAGGGTTCGGGCCAGCTCCATGGAGTCGAGGCATGGATTCATGATGATCCCTCCCATGCTTCTTCGGCATGCCTTGTCAAGGAAGGACAGGTCCAGAATAGGCAAGTGCCCGATGAGTACCGATTTCCCGCAGAAATCCACAAACTTGGGGAGTATCTTCTCGGGTTGCGGCGCCCGGCGTATGTCTTGCGGGGCTATTCTGTGTACCAAGGTGCCTTCGCCGAATGAAGTCCGCTTTGTCCGGAGTAATGAATGGAAGCTCTCCTCGATCATCACATGCCTGTCGCGAACGCGGACCGCTCCGATCGATACGATCTCATCCAGCCGTGGGTTGAGACCTGTCAATTCCGTATCAAAGACTACGAAGTCGTAGTCCCAGACATGGCTGCCGTAATCGAACCCGTCAAAATAGTTTCGGTTAGCCAGAAGGACGGGATGTTCTCCCCTCCGAGCGTTCAGACGGCTCCACCAGCGTCTCCACCACACCTGATAGTCCTCACAACGATGATCGAATTTTGGCCATGTAAGACTGCATTTCGCTGATCACCCCGAAAGCTCCCTTGAGAGTATGTTTCTCCAGATCCGAAAGCTCCGCTGGGTCAACGAAGTTATGGGGTTCCAGTCCCTGTCCGATCAGCCGCATTTGGTTCACGAGCCTGACCTGCATAAGCAATTCATAGGCCTCCAAGATGTCGCCGCCGAGCCGGGCCGGCAGGTGTCCGGCTTCTGCCAGGGAACTCAGTCTATTGGCGGTGTTAGTGGTCCTGAGGCCATGTTTCAGGGTCAGTACGCGGGCGAAATCAACAATCGGAACCAGTCCTCGCATCTTGAGATCCAGCCGGTCTTTGTGCTCGCCGTCACCCTCAACGATGAAGTTGCGGAAGAAGGACAACGGAGGTTTGATGTTGAGCGAGTCCCGTGCGAGTTGCCTGATAAACGTGGGATGCCGGCGAGCCTTGTCGGCCACGCAATTCCGAAGCCGGTCGGCCAGGGTTCGGTTCCCGATACCGCTACGGAAATCGAAGAAGATCTTGGCGTGGAGCGTGTCCTCGTCGCCCGAGGCGCTTATCCAGTAATCGAAGTAATCCGACCAGACTGAATATGGTTTCCGCCACGTGCTCTTTGACGCCATGAATTCGCCTTTGCATAGAGGAAAACCACATTTGACAAGGTGATCAACTACTCGGTTTCCCAAATTGCGGAAATAGAGCAGGCAGCTCTGCATCAAGCGCCTGTCTTCTCCCGGATCTTCATACAGTAGCCCGTTGTCCTGATCAGTACGGAAAGTCTGCTCTTCTCGCCCTTCGCTCCCCATGACCACCCAGCAGAACTCCACGGGCGGGGGACCTATTTCCTCGACTACCAAAGTGAGAATGCGTCCGACCAGATGCTCATTGAGCACGGAGATGATCCCGGCTATGGCATTGGCCTTTGCCCCGACTTCCAGAAGGCTTGCCACCACCTCAGGAATTCTGTTTGATATGCCGTGCAAGTCTTCTACCCGCATCTGGGCGTCGATTTCGCCCAACAGATCAAATGGCGAGACTGTGTGGAACAACGACAGGTCCCGCTGAGCGACCAGCCCTGCAATTCCGGATTCGCGCTCTACCAAGAGGTATTGCGTGTTCCTTCTCATCATTTCGCTGATTGCATCGGAGCACGAAATCTTATGGGATATCGTGAAGACAGGAGAGTCCATGAAATCGCGGACTGGTTGATCATAATCGTCCCTCTTGGCAGCCACGCGCTCCCGGATGTGCTTGTCGCCGAACAGCCCAACCACATTGCCCGCATGATCGCAGACCAGTACCAGGCTCAGGTCGTGACGGGCCATGAATGCCGCGGCCAGGTGCACCGGTAAGGATTCGTCAATCTTCTCAGCAGGGGCCAAGGGCATCTCCCCCACGGTGGCCCCATGCAAGTACAGGCCATGGTCGGCCTTCGCCTGCAGTGTCTCGAAGTGCCATTCCGAATACGCTTTCCCCAGAAGCTCCTGTGAAAAGGCCTGAAAGTAGTTTTGCAGGAAGAGAGGATTGGTCTGAGCGAATTCAACAAACGCTTCTTTGCGGAGCAGATAACAGAAGGTATCTTCAGCCGCTTGAACGGTCCAGGGTGATTTGGAACTCTTCACGAGTTGGGAGACCCCGAAGGAGGATCCTTCTCCGCGGTAATCCACAAGAACAGGAACAGCTTCGGCCACGTCCTGATAGACCCTTACCGCCCCCCGCTCGACCAGGAAGAGGTAGTGAGGCTCGTCGACCCCCTGTTTCAAGATAACTTCGTTGTCCGGGTAGAAGGCCAGCATGGCCCCTCGGGCCAGTTCCCGCAGGGACTCAATGGGAACACCTCTGAAGGGCATAAGTCTTCTCAAGAACTGCACCACAATGTCCGTAGCGACACCGGTACTGTTCTTTTCGTCGCCCATGAGTATGCCTCGTTACCGTGTCCGGGCAAGCCTGGTCGTCTCATGCGTGAGATCTTGTCGGCACTTCATCAGTCACGCACAATGATGGTCTTCTGCACTTCCATCTCACTCTTGGCTCGTTCAAGGAATTCGCTCTGGGATTTGCGCCAGGCCGGGCCCAACGTCTTTCCGAAGTAAGAGCCCAGCTTGTCAAAGAGCTTGATCCAAGACGCATGGTAGCTCATCGTCAGCACGTCTTCCAAGAACGGCGCTATGTTTCCGAGTTCGTACTTTGGAAGGTAGGCTCTAGCCCCCAGCTCAATGCATTTCGCGAGGGATTCCACCGTCATGGCGTGGCCGGTCAACATGACTACCGGGATTTGTCTGTTCACTGCGAACGTGAGTAGCGCAAATCCGTTGACGCCCATGATGTCAAGGATTGCAAGATCGTAGGTCAGTGAAGACATCTTCTCGATCGCTTCTTCGTATGAGGTCGCCCTTTCGACAATGACTCCGTAGTCGCTGAGTTCCTCATGTACCAGGTCCAGCACATCGGATTCGTCGTCGACTGCCAATATGTCCTTGCCATGGAGTATGCTCTTCTTTCTCATACCGGAAATCTCCCTAGGGACACGTCCCAGAATATCAGTGGCTCATGAATCGCTACCGTTCACCGGGAAAACAAGGGGTTCGACACACAGGAAGCATGAGCTGAATTCATCGTGCCTGACACGAAAGGACCGTTGCCTGATTGGGCTACCCCCACCGGGCACGGACGATTTTCTTGTGTGTTCGTGGTGAACTCCCACATCTCTAGGGTGTCGGCAGGGTTGGTCTCTTGCAGCAAGAAACTCTACTGCACCTCGGTTCGCCAGTCAAGCAGCGTTCCCCACGGGTGCAGCGCGTCTTGGTTTCGGATGGCCCAGCGGAATAATGAGGCTCTGGGAGGGCTTGTACCCGTTTCACTGCTTGGGGCTCCCGGCGCTTACGCACCGGGCTACTATCTGCCGCCCCTCTGGGGCTCCAAAGGCGCACGTTCAGTCCCGCACGGACGTATAGCGGTTCTCGTTAGTTTCCACCGATTGGCGGGCTGGAAAGCCCGCCCCACAAGCCCTGATCTGACACGAATCGGAAGTTACTTTCGAGAACCGGTATAAGAAAGTAGCCGGGGACGTCAGTCCCGGGTTGCAGAAATGCACCGTGACATCATTGAGATACCAAAGTGCGCGGTACCCGTTCACAAGAATACCGGCCTGTGACTTGTTCTTTGATTTCTTCGTGTCTTAGTGCTTTGTGGTTTGTCTTCGGGGCCCAAACGGATACCCCTGCACGGTTACCGCGATGGTACATGCGCGTGCCAATTCAGTGTGAATCAGGACGGTTGACTCAGGTACTTGGCACACAACTCATGGGGGTGCAGAGCGTTTTGGTTTCGGATAGCCGATCGGAATGATTGAGTCAGACTGGCTGCTATGTTCGTGGGGGACGTGGCAACTCATCCGCAGATCTCGCAGATGCCCACAGATTGAACACGCTGGTTGGCGCTCGGGATCATCGGCGGGGCCATGTACGCTCATCGAATGCCGGCACGGGTCCCCAACTCGTTTTGACGTCTCGGATTCCCGGCGCTCACGCACCGGGTTACTATCTGTCGCCCCTTTGGGGCTCCGGAGCCGCGGGTTCAGTCCTGCAGAGACGTAAGAAAGTAGCCCTGGACGTGAGTCCGGGGTTGCAGGAATGCACCGTCACATCATTGCCGCACCAAAGTGCGCGGCACGGTTTGTTCGCCAAGTGCTGGGATCGGCATCACTCACGTGTGACCTTGAGTAACGGAAGCTGCACGACGGATTGATTCGGGGCAACTACCTTCCAGGTGGCTTCCCAGCCGGAGGCTATTCCGGGTTCAGAACTGCCTCCATCTACAAGGCACTTGAAGGTGGTGCCATTATGCGACACGAGCTCGTCTTTCGCATAGGACTTGCTCGTGGCCCAGGCGACCGCGCGGGAACCAGTCCCCTGAGAAATCCAGAAATGTTGCACATACTGGTTTAGTTCCCACCCCGCGGGAGCGGTCTTCGAGAACCCGCACAGAATGGTGAACGCATCCCAGTAGCCCCTGGTGGTGGAGGGTGATTCGCTGACCAATTTCCGGATCTGTTGGCCTGAATACTCAAAGGTGTCCGCATTCTGCATGCGCACGGCGTACAGGCCGATTCGTGACGCTCCGTCCGCAAGGTTGATCGTCCGGTCATAGCTTATTCTGGACTTGGTGAGCTTCGTGTCCATACGGCTCTGAATGAGCAATCCCGCTCCCGCCAAGGCAAGGATCGTCATCATGATCATCACTATCACTATGGCACTGCCGTTCTCGTTTCTCATGGCGCGCACTCCCGGTGGAAGGTCAGGTTCCGGTCTTGAGGGCAACGGTGCGGGGACTGACCGTAATGGTCCGACTCCGTGGCGAACTCCAGATGGTGCCCGCGGACATGCCGCCGGACCGCATCTTGGTCCTGAAGGTGATGGTTACTTCCACCTGTTTGAGGTTGGCGGCAGTCAACGACCCTGCACCGAAGACTCCGTTGTCCGGCGACCACAGGGTGTTCCCCGCGATATCCTGGAATTGGCATCTCACGTCAAACCCGGTCACTTCCAGAAGGGCAGGTTGGCTCAGAGTGAGCTTCTTCTCTCCCAGGATCGGCACCCCCCACGGGTTGTTCGACACGCCCCGGTTTCGCCACAGTCCCGCTTCGACCACCCTGTAGGAGATCGCAGGTGCGGCGAGTTTCCCCGTGATCGACGACTGCGGGTTCAGTGTCATGGTCTGAAACCGGAACCCATTCGTCATTTCATCACCGTACACGGATTCGCCCCTGATGCAGGAGTTCGTGTACGCGGCGCCCGCACCGGCTTGCGCGTCGTAGCACGCCTTCACGTCCACATCCACCGCGCCGTCCGCGTAGTCGAAAGACGTGGCGTCTGTCTTGTAGATGAACGCGCCGATGCTCGTACTGGTCACCTCAGTGGGGACCCCCACGAGCTGAAGAGCGGCGCCGCTGACCCTTATCCGGCCCTGATACGTCAGAGTTCCCGACGGATAGGCCCAACGCGAGTCCTCCTGGAAGACATTGTTCGCTCCCAGGAATGCGCGTTCGCTCTGTTGCAATCCGGTTTCAGTGGGAAGCGCTTCCACGTCTCCCCTTGAGTTCATGTACCCGCTGTAGTTGATATACAGGGTGTCGGGGTTGCCGTCTACCACATATACGGCTAGGCACGGATTCGTCTTCACGCCGTATCCGGCCTGAAGCAAATCCCGTTTGATCAACAACAGGGCCAGTTCGACGGATTCTCCGGTGCTCTTGCCTTGAGAGGAGTTGTACGAAAAGGTGCTTTGCGCGATGAAAAAGGGCATCACCAACGCCATAAGAACCACCGTCACAGTTACCGCCAGCAACAGCTCCAGAATCGTAAAACCCTTGTGAGTGCTCATGCTTCAACCTCTGCGGACAACGGGATCACGGCTGATAGTAGCTCGAGATCCGGAGCGTTCTTCTGCAAAGCTCGGGAGTGTCTTGTTTGCAGCAGTCAGTCCCGCTGGACGAGGTGCATACGTTGGTACCCCATCCCACTATGATATCAAGCCTCTGCAGGTTGTTATCCGACGTACTGGTCCACCTGTAGTAGATCTGCGAATAGTCGGTACTCGATGTGGTCATGTCGGCCGCCTTGTACCCGCCTTTGGCCGCGGCATTGCCGGCAGTGGGGCGAGACGCGGGGTTTCCTGCCGAGAACTCTTCAATGAGCCCCAGCGCAGCAGTTTCCGCCTGGCGCAACTGGGAATTCTTGCGATCGCTCAAGTTCGCCACCGAGAGCATACTGGCCGCTCCCAACATCGCGAATCCGAATATGGCCATTGCCACCATCAACTCGACGAAGCTGAATCCCGCCTCATGCTCTCTCCCTCTGCCGGATTCCCGTCCGAAGCGGGGCGAAGGGTTGTGCAGCATGGTACTCTCTCCTTCCTGCCGGTTCGTTGTGGAACCGGGCCTGCCTATTTCCCGGCGCTTCCGAGAACCGTTCGCCCCACAGGAGTGACCGTCACGATCTTGGTGTGGAATGGGGTAACGCCGGTTTGGAGGCTGGCTGCGCCCGGAGTGTACCCGTTCGGCACGTAGCTGACTGCCAACGAATACCCGGCCTCATTGGCAGGCAAGCCCAAAGAATTGTAGAAGACCGTGACCTTGTCCATAATGAGGTTTCCTGTGGCATCCCTGTTCAACCGGTCGTTCGACTCGGTGATAACGATCGTCGGAAGCCCTCCGGTGAGCGGCCGATCCTTGTAAAGATAGTACTGATCACTGGAGAACCTTTGGTCCGTGAGATCTACCTGCGACTCGCGTCTGATGATCAGCTCTGCGGCTCGCGTCTGATCCTTGGCAAACGCGGGAGCCTTACCGCCGGACCCGTAGGTCGATGATGCAGCTACGTCAGTGGCTTTCACGTGGAAATTGGACCTGAAGGTCAGGCGGAACACCTTCTGAGTGGTATCCTCAATTTCGCTCACGCCGAAGATCTGGAAAGCCCCTCCGTTCATCCCCGACACGTCGAGATTCGAGAATGAGACGAAATCCCCATCGGTGAAGCCGCTTGGCACTGCCGACTCTCCGATGAAGGTCCATTCCCTGTCCCAGGAGACCGTGCCGGCCACGTCGACGCCGGTGCAGTTACTCGACGTGAGCTTCACCGACATTCTATTTTCAGTCGCCTTCATGCGGGCAGCATTGAGCGCTGCCGCAAGGCTCCGGGCCTCCTGGGAAAGCTGGTATTCCCTGAAGAACCCGGTCTTATGATACCCGACAAACAGAGCCACCAGTATCCCCGCAACCGCGGTGGCCACCAGAAGCTCTGTGATCGTGAATCCTTGTCGGTTGTTCATCGGCCCTCCTTGTGTGGGGGTCTCAAACCACCATCAGGCGTTCTTGGGCACCCTGCTGACTCCGAAAAGAAGCCATTGCCGGGAGACGCCCCGTCAGGGCTCCCGGCAATGGCTGGGGGGGAGTCCCGTTCGCTACCGTTCCCTCCATCCCTTCGTCTGGAGCGGTTTGTTCGGGAGCTTCACAGGGATCTTGAGAAGCGATGCGTTACTCATTTGCACGATCACGTTCTCTCCGCTGGAGTCCAGAACCGGCGAGCTCGAAAGGCCGGTACCGGTGGTCGCGGTGAGGTCCACCACGAACCCCGCAGTCGCATCGGGGTTAGTCGTGTCTACCGCGATAGAGGTCACGCCGGTCGTTTGCACCGGATTATTCTCGGAGAGAATCGGTTCGCACATGTAGTCGAAGATATAGAGATTACTCTCTCCCAGAGGTGTGCATGCATCCTGAGGCGGGATGTAGGTGGTGGTGAAGTACAGTCCGCCGGCAATGAGTCCTCGGTTGATGACGCGCTCACCGCCGGTGCCTCCCACGTTTCGCTGACCTGTGAGATCGAATACGCACTTCCAGCAGGTGGGGGAAGAGCTGCACGACGACTGACAGCAGTCAGGATCATATCCTGTGATCTGACCGTTCGAGTTCGTCGTGATGTTTTTCACCCACTTGCACCGATTGGAGCTCTGGCTGCGGAAGTAGCTCAATCGCCCCGAATCCGACGGGTCGCCGCACTGAGACGAAAGGTATGTGTACATCCCGCCCGGAGCCTGGCCTCCCCACGTGTAGGTGCCTGAGGGAGAACTCGGTATCGTCTTGAGCTCGATCTTCTCCTTCATGTTGTAAAGCGACGTGGTGGCCGGATCTGTTTTGTCGTCACTTACTCCGTCAAAGAGGTCGTCGTATTTTCCCGCTCCCACGATGACTCGTATGTGATCGGTTTCGTTGCGATCCAGGCTGGCGGACGGAGCCACGGTGATAGGTTGCGGCTTCCCGCGGAACGCGCTGTACGTGGTCACGCCGCTGGTTTCATCGACCGTCCGGGCGAGCCGCACGTCGATCCAAAGGCCCCTCGTCACGGTGGAGTCTTCGCTGAAGTTGAACTTCATCCCGTAGAAGTTGCCGCCCAGATCGCCCACGTAGATATGATCCACCAGGCCGTCCGTGCCCGGCACCTCCCCGTCCAGGACATCCAACACCGTGGGGTCTGCCATCGCATAGGGGAGCTCAGCCGTCGCGGAGGTGCAAGTCCGTGGCCAGCAGCGCTTCGGGAACAGGCCGCCGGAACCGCCTGGACTTACCTTCTGGTACATCCACGGCCAGATATACCTGAAGAGGTCGACTCCCGTGGCCACGTCGACCGCGACAAACCGCGGCTGCCTGAGCAGGCGCAAGAAGTCCGTGCTCACCGCGGTGCTGTCGACGAATTGCAGTGAGGTGCTGAACATCCTGAACCCGCCGCCGGCAAACAGCAGATGACGCCTCCCGGAGAAGGGGAAGACCGACGTATTGGTTGCACTGATCGTAGTAGTGGAGCCCGGAGGGTTGCCATAGAAGAATTGGAAGTTCGACGGGACATTCACTCTCCCGACGCTGGGTTTGGACCAGGTCATGGGCCATATCTTCAAGTCGCTGTCGTAGTAGCCTATCTCGGAGGGGAGGGCGCACTTGAAATCCGTCGCGCTCGTGCCCGTCCACTTCACCAGGTTCTTCATATGGGAGAATTCCCACAACAGAATCGGGTCGTCCGGATTGGTGACATCCACGGCAAAGTGCACATCCCCGCCGCCACGCATACCGCCGGTGATGATGACTCGCCATTCATCGAACACTCTCACTACCGCGGGCTCAGGCGAGAGATCCACCATGGTGCGGTGAGAACAGTCCGTCGCGTAACTGTTGCACGCAAGGGCCTGGAGACTCCCCAGCATGGTCGAAGGCACGTACGCCCACAGCTCCTTTCCGATGAACTTGGCGTACTTGCTCCCCACATTCACCTTGTTGATCGGGTTCGAGACCGGTATGGTGTTGTCGGGGTCGTTACCGGAAGCGTCACTCTTCTCCGCCCACTTCTGGTTCTCCCAGTCCCACACGGCCTGGACGAACGCGTGCAACATGCCGTCATTGGACCCCACATAGGTCACGCGTTTGATCACCTGGTTGATGGTGGGGCTTGAGGGGATCGATGTGGGGTCGATCATGCTTTTCACTACCGTGTTCCGGTATGTCCAGTATGACGCCACATCCGGGTCTTTCGGGGCCACCGCGCCCAGCGTCGGGATGCCCACTATCACCGGAGTGGAGTACACGATGTCACCCACTCTCCAGACCCGGTTCTTCGAGTCGGTCCTATTGCGGAACAGCGGCTTGGTGGCGAATTCTTCGCCACGCACCCAATTCAGAAGATGCTCGTAGTCCGGGTAGGATGAGCAGTCTCCGCACGATGCCCCACAGTTCACCGTGTCCGTGGTACCACTGTTGTCGAAATCCGCGGCCTGGTTCCCCATACCGGTGGGCTTGCCCAGCGCGAGCTGCTCCCGCAAATAAGACCCGATCGTGGCGGCCGCGGTGGCACAACCCGACCTCTTCGAGCCGTCCGGCAGAGTGGTAGTGCTGTACAGGTTGGTCGTGCTCAGTTCCACAAAGGGGTTGGACTTGCTGCCGTCCGCGAACGAGTAGTACGCGACCCTTCCGTCCTTGTTCGTTCGCCCGGTGAGGACCTTCCTGTCAGTTGGGGCCGTGTAGCAGGCAAGTGACTCTCTGTCCTTGTTGAGGCATTGGGTGAAGTCTATGCAATGCGGATTGCCGCCGCACCCCTCGGAAGGAATCTGATAGCAAAGGAGCGGGCTCCCGTCCGATGCGGTGTTGCAATTCTGCTGGAAGTCGTATTGGAACTCGCCGAGGTTCACTTCGAAGGGCCAATATGAGTCGAGATGACCGTACCACAGGTATGTGGCTTGGGCGGTAGTAGTCACCGTGCCTCCGCTGGGGAGCGCGTCGAATGCCCCTCGGAGGATGATATCGCCGCCCTGAGTCTGCTGCGAGACCGTTGCCACGGCGCCCGCGGAGGCGTTTCGGGATTGGATGTCCTGTAGGATGGCAGTGAGCGCTTTGGCCAGGTCATCGCCGCTACTCACCGCGAAGTAGTTGTCAGGGACGCCTTTGTAGGAGTTTGATCCATCTCCGTCCCGATCCCATTTCTTGTTCCACTCGTTCTGGCAGCAGGGAGTCTTACCGTCTGGATCATAAGTGCTCCCCGAAGGACAGTTGGCGGAAGGAACGTTGGGGTCACAACATAGCGACTTCGGCCACGACGTGTCCTGGCTGTCGGGTACGCTCGTGTACGGATATGGGTACCCCACTTTGCAGTCGGTGGACGCGTTGTCGAGGAATCCCCCGAATGCCGCGACCGCTTTCATCGCCCAGTCGCCGCGATTGGACGTGCCCGAATCCTCTCCGAAGGTGTACATCGCGTAGACCGTAACGGATTGCGTTCCCGGAAAACTCGTGGTTTCTCCGGAGCTTGGGCGCAGGTCCGTCGTATGCATGGTACGTGCGACCCCGGCCGGATCCAAGCAGGGAGAGGCCCCGTCATTCCACACGCCGTCGGATATGACGACCGCGTAGGATTTGCGACACGGGAGGGGCGACACGTTCCCCAACATGTCAGTTTCGTAGTAGGGATCTTTCAGAGTACCCCTCTGAATGAACGCGGTGTTGGTTGCGTAACTGCTCGCGTTGTACTGTTTGAAGTAGTCCATGGTCTCGCACAACCCGGGTCCTGTGGGCGTGCCCGAATAGAAGAACACCTGCGAGTAATCCACCGGGTTGTTCGAGTTATACGGCGCCGGCGCGCCGGAGGTGGTCTTACCCTGGAAGGCATTCACCATCACATTGACATCCGTGTTTTCGCACCCGACGAGTATCCTGCCCTTGTTCGCGGTGGCGTCTCCCTTGAACATGGTGAGCCCGTACCGGACCTGGTTGAAGGTGGTCTGGATGACGCCCACTCTCTTGTCCAGTGTGGTCTTGACCTTGATCCGGCCATGGGCGATCTCGCCTATTCCGGTTAATGTGGTTCCGTTGTGCGCAGCGTTGTACGGTGCGTCCGCGTCCGTATAGCCTTGGTACTTGGTGATGGGGACATTTGCCTTCAGCGTGTACGTACCATTGGACACCTTGGGACTTGGGTTGGTGCACGTGTACCCCGTGACGGAACCGTCATGGGTGACCCTCACATAGAAGGTTGCCGGGTACGTGGTCGCGCTCAGATCCCAGTAGTACAGGGCCTCGCTCGCGCCGGTAGTGGAGCGCGTGGGCTGCGTAACGCCCGTCATCGTGGCGTCCGTCCCCGAGCAGTAGCTTGTCGACGGCGGCGCGTTGTGGAGGCCGACCACGTATTTCGCGGTGCCGCTTCCTCCGGTCAAGCTTCCTGAAATCACGAGCCTGACCCCGGTGGCTTGGTTGATGGTGATGCTCCAGAGCTCGTAGTAGCGTTTCGCGTATTTCGGGTCTGTGGTATCGATTTTGCCCGTCTGGTGATTCATGATGGTGAGGAAGGTGGTCTTGTACCGATAATGCCCCGTGTTCCAGTCTTCGGGCCTCGTCCGCACCGTGCCGGAGTCGTCGGCAACTCCGTCGCTGTTGCTGTCGGTGTCTCCCGAATCGGTCAGCGTCGCGGGGCGTCTATAGAACGTGTTGTTCAAGCCGGTGTCATTGATCTCGGTCCTGTCGGACTGCCCGCGGAGATAGCATCCGCTGAGGGTGCACTCGTCACTGCGGCCGCCGACGAGGGCCTTGAGCGCCACGTCAGCGCGCGATGCAGTCGCCCAGTTGAGGATATTCCCGGAGACGCCTGTTGCGACGGTCCCGTTGATCCGCTTCTTGGCAGTGCCGGTGTCGACCGCGTCCGCCTTGCCTTTCCAGACGCCTGCCACCGTGAACTTCGTTCCTGATACCGACAGCACCGCGGACGCCTGGCCGTTGAGGTACGTATGGACGGTCAGGCCATTGATAGCGACCACATCTCCCACCGCAAGACTGTGTGCCGTCTGCGTAGTGATTTCAATGGTCCCCGCTCCTCCGTCCGCGGTGCTTGCGATGGTATGTGTGTCCACAGGCTGGGTGGACGCGGCTTCCCAGTAATGCTTTCCCGCGTCACTGTTGTACACGTAGTACGTGTCAGTCTCGAATACCCCGTAGTACGTGCGAAGCCTAAGGTATTGTTGGTTGAACACCTGGTTGTTGGCAAAGTCATACGTGGAGCATGGGGAGCGGCCGGTATAGGAGTTGTTATTGTTTCCGCCGGAGTGGGCGCCCCACTGCATACTTCCTGAGTAGTCCTGCACGAGCATGACATTGGGCTTGGTCCCGCCCGTGGAAACCACTGGCGGAGTCTTGCAGGGGTTGTACGTGGCCGCAAGTACGAGCGGCACCGAAGAGAACAAGAGAACCGCGACAACACACGCTTTCACGAGTATATGAGGGTGTCGGCTCATTAGTTCGCTCCTTTTCCTGCGTCGGCATTATCCCCGCGGGTGGTTCCGTCATCCTTCACCACGAACACGATGATTTCTTTGCTCTTGGTGCACACAAACACCATGGATCCCTTGGCAATCGCGTAGGAGCCGGTTTGTTTGAGATTCTGGTCCTTGACCACGAGCGTCTTGCCGGACAGCGCGTATGACGTGCCCATTCTCTCAGGGTCCAGAACCAGTGTCTTCGAATCGTAGGACCTCACCATGGCGGGTCCGATAACCGAGTAGCCCTGTGCCGCGAGCCTCGCCGCCTCGGCCTGCACTTCGGGGAATGGTCTCTTCGTCTCTGCGCTTGTCTCTGCGTAAGCGCAGGTCAAGGGAGCAAGCGCGACGATGAGTAGCCAAAGGATCGACCGCGTGAACAGTTTCAACATGCCGATATTTCCGTCCATCAGGAATACCTCCCGCAAGCCGGCGGCAAAGGGCCGGTATTGAGTGCGCACGGCATCTCCCGGGCAGGTCAAAGCCCGTAGAAGTGTGTGGCCATAAAAGAGCAAATCGTATGCCAAGCCGCCCAGCTCCGGGCAATGTTCGTGGTGTGCGCTACAGGAGCCTGGTCTGAGATCCGGAATGCTCGGAGGGACGTCGGTCGAGTGCGTTCAGGAAGAGTGCGGGCTGTGCGAAATCGAACTGGTCAGGAGGAGCCTCATTTATGCGGGTTTCCTGCGTACGGGATGAAGACGCGGCTGTGCCGTTTCGCACAGTCCGCCTGAGGGCTCGATGCACGGTCGTTCCCACGGTTCTCAGTGTGCGATGCCGCACGGAAACTCGTAGGTCTTCTCTCGGTCAGTTGAATCTGCGGTAGAACGCGAAGAAATCACTGGTGTAGCTGCGATCGAGGTAGCGGTTGAGGGTGTCGTCCTTCTGCTCAGGGGACAGTTTTGCCTTCCGCACGAGTCTCCCTTCCCTGTCGGTGAAGTAGAGGTTTCCCAGCACGTTGTCCGGATTCGCGTCCGCGTGAATCGCTCTGACGCAACCCGCCAATGCCAGTGCTTTGGCAAGGTCTTTGGTGCTTATATGATGCCCGGCCGCGAAGACGAGGTTCCCGTCGGGGCGTATGCCGAACGCACTTCGTGTCGCGATGTACCAGTAATCCCCGGATGTCACGTTCATCTGCGAGGGCCCGGCAAACCCGCGAAAAACCGGTTGTTCCTCGTCAAGAAGCATACCCATGCCGATTTCCGCGTCGGTCCTTTGCCCGTGCTTCACCACAGAATCGACCACTCGGCCATCCTTGACGATGAGATGCTTGAGCTGGCGGGCATCGAGGACGTCCGACACGGGGATTGAATCGTCCCACTCGACGATGTCGACCCTGTCGTCTTTGTACACCACGATAGTAGCCATGCCGGGAGCCATGTCGGTGAGCACCTTTCCCCTGAATATCGCGCCTCCTCCTCCCGAGTGTTTCGCCTTCCAGAGGGCGTTGGTGATCGCGAGCAGATTGGGTTTGTTCTCAGGCTCGACTTGGGAAAGGGCTTCTCCTGCTCCAGGTTCCGCAGAGCCTATGTACAGCCTCATCGACATCTGCTTCATGTCCAGCAGCAACATGTGGACGATCGCTGTGGCAAACTGCACGCTCGGCCGATAACTGGTCGTATGGAAGGCAGGCCATCCGTTCCCGGAGGACGGGGTGTCTTTCGATTGCCACACACCCTCTCCTTCAAGTTTAGGGGTCGCGTACAGAGGCGGAATGTTCTTCAAATGCAGGGAGTGGAAGGGACTCCTGGCCGGCAATTCCGGGAAATTGTACCCGGAAGTCAGCGCGGCCGGCGCAGGCTCCGAAAAGAACCCCGGCACCGGCCCGCGGTCGAATCGTTCCTCGATGCGCACACGTTCCTGCCGGTCCGCGGAAAGGCCACCCTGTCCCGCGAGTACCGCGGCAAGGTCGAACCCGTCAGCCGCGCAGGGTTGCCCGATTACGAGTTCTCCTCCCCAGAGAAGTGCTTCCCAGGGTGGGCCAACTCGCACCGCATCATCGGCCGATGCAGGCATCCAGCTCGTGGCAACCGCGTGTAACGCGAGAACCGCCACCGCCGCAACCAAGAAGCGCATCGTCTTCATGCCTGGGCCCGACGATCGCATGCTACGGGACTCTTCGCCGGACACACCCCGCGACAGGGTATGCGCATGACCACCAAGACTCAACAGAACCGCACACTTGCTCATCAATGATTGACAACCCCCATACCGTCAAGTATCAACATACATGTTCACTGAATCGCCTCTTGTCCAGGACCTCCCATGTCCCCCTGGGCGGGTCACGTCGCACCACAAGAACGCAATCCTTTCCCCCGCCTCCGGGAACAGATCGTGATGCGTCGAACAGCGGAAGATCGCACTTCCATGAGAAATCCCCGTGTCCGCGATGCGGTCGCCATGAAGCACGGAAATGCGGTCCCACTCACTCGTGCAACATCCTGCGACCACCGGCGGGAGCCGCCCAACCTCAAGAGCCTGGGGGGATGGGCATCCCTGACCACCGACGATTCTTCCCGACGGTCTGTATATAGCAATCGGCCGAAGCGGACGTCAAGCACTCAATGGAGCGACGCATATCGACTCAGTATTCACGGGAGAACCCCGATAGGCGTCAAAGCACGGGTGGCCGTCCCTCATTGCCCGGCCTTGAATGGCCCGGCTATTGCCAGTCGTCCCTGGGGGATTCCACCACTCACAAGCCCCGTAGGGGCGACTGAGAGTAGCCGGATGCTTCAGCACCGGGAGCCAAGGGCCGAACACCCTCTGGCGTGGCAAGTCTCTCATTTGACGTCCATGGGGAGAACCCCCACCACCGCGGCCCGAAGGTGCTTCCACAGAGGTAGTGTCTGTGCGTTTCCCTATTGACGAAATCTGGATCGACGAGGACGCGGTCGATGAACCGGTCGTTCGCGAGGTGGTCCGGAGACTGCCGGGATCTGCGATACTCACCGGCGATGCCGCTCGCGAGGCCGCCGCGGCACTGGCAAACCTCTCCGACCCGTTTTCCAAGGGGAAGCGCGTCCTTCGGCTGATGCGGCATCGCGGAGAATTCGTGAAGCCCTGCCCCGGCACGAGGGGGTATGTCTGTTGCGGTCTCGATATACTGCATATAGGCCAGGGTTGCCCGATGGACTGCCGGTACTGCGCGCTTCAGGCCTATTTCAACCGACCGGTGCTGGAACTCTTCGTCAACATTGACGGGATGCTTGCGGATCTCAGAGGGTACCTGACTCGACACCCGAAGAAGTTTCACCGGATATGCACCGGTGAGTTCACCGACTCGCTGGCTCTTGATCCGTTGTCAGGTCTGGCTGCGCGCCTGGTGGAACTATTCTCTGAGGTTGAAAACGCTTCACTGGAGTTCAAGACCAAGACCGACTTCATCGGTCCCCTGCTCGACCTCAACCCGACCGGCCGGATCGTGCTGAGCTGGTCAGTGAATTCGGGGCTCATCTCCGGCTCGGAAGAGAAGGGAGCAACGGCCCTTACCGGACGACTCGCTGCAGCCGCCAAAGCCGTGGAGAAAGGCTACCTGGTCGGGTTCCACTTCGATCCCATTATTCCCCATCCCGTCTGGAGCGAGCACTACCTCCGGACCGTGGACCGGGTCTTCCGGACCGTCGACTCGTCCCGCATTGCCTGGATCTCGCTTGGAGTGCTCCGCTTCGTGGCGAGACTCAAGGAGATCGTCCGGACGAGGCATGGACCGGTCCGGTACTTCCACGACGGCTTCATCACGGGACTCGACGGAAAAAGCCGCATCCCCGTGGACCGCCGCATCGCAATCTACCGCGTGATCGTGGACAGGATCAGGCAGCACCACGCCAACGCGAGGGTATACCTGTGCATGGAATCCGCTCATGTCTGGAAAGAAGCGCTCGGGATCGATATGGACTCGGACGAGGCATTGGGAGCTTATCTGGAGGCCGCGTTTCCATGAGACGCACCGTCCTCGACGACATGCCGACGCGTGTCGAACCGCACAGAGCGGCTGGGACCCCGACCAGAAATCGCGCCTGCCTTGGCAAGCCCTCGGAGAGGTCTCACGGGCGGCCTTCATTCCTCACACAGAGAAAGATCGGGTTTCAGCGTGTGCAGGCGTCGTCACGGCGCGTCCTCGGCTATGCCCCGGCCGCATCGAGCCTTTCCTTGAGCCCGGCCAGTTCTGTCTCTAAGGCATCGGGCAGTCGATCCCCGAAGGTCTCGAAATGCTGCTCAATGAGCGGCACTTCGGCCTTCCAGCCGTCCACGTCCACCCGCAGGAGTTCTTCAAGAACCGTCGAGGCGATATCGAGGCCGTTCACGTCGAGGGCCTTCGCGGTGGGAAGCCTGCCGATTGGGGTGTCTTGGGCTTCCGCGCTCCCGTTGACCCGTTCGAATATCCATTTGAGTACACGGGAGTTTTCTCCGTATCCGGGCCACATGAACTTGCCGTTTGCGTCCTGGCGGAACCAGTTCACGTAGTAGATCCGCGGGAGTTTTCGAGGATCAGCCGATGCACCGACCTTCAGCCAGTGGCCGAAGTAGTCGCCCATGTGGTAACCACAGAACGGAAGCATGGCCATGGGGTCTCGTCTGAGTTGGCCTACCTTCCCTGCCGCCGCAAACGTGGTTTCACTGGCCACTATGGAACCAAGGAACGTCCCGTGTTGCCAGTCGAAAGCCTCGGTCACGAGAGGCACCACTCTGGGTCTGCGGCCACCGAACAGAATCGCATCGATGGGGACTCCGTTGGGGTCTTCCCATTCCGGTGCGATGACCGGGCATTGCCGTGCGGGGGTTGTGAATCGAGCATTGGGATGAGAGGCCGTCCTGGTGCATGTCGGGTTCCAGGGACGCCGCAGCCAGTCGGTCAGTTCCGATGGTTTGGCATCGGTCATCCCTTCCCACCAGACATCGCCGTCAGGGGTGATTGCGCAGTTGGTGAAGATCGAGCTCCTGTCTGCAGCCAGCATCGCGTTGAGGTTGGTCTTTTCACTGGTCCCCGGTGCTACTCCGAAGAAGCCGGCCTCTGGGTTGATGGCGTAGAGACGGCCGTCACGCCCGAATTTCATCCACGCGATGTCATCTCCGATGGTTTCCACTTTCCAACCCGGAATCGTGGGGATCAGCATGGCCAGGTTCGTCTTGCCGCATGCCGACGGAAAGGCTCCCGTGACGTAGCGGACCTCGCCCTTCGGGTTGGTGAGCTTGAGGATCAGCATATGTTCCGCGAGCCAGCCTTCGTCCCGGGCCTGTACCGATGCGATCCGCAACGCATGGCACTTCTTCCCCAGCAGCGCATTGCCGCCGTACCCGGACCCGAAAGACCAGATCTCACGGGTGTCAGGGAAATGACAAATGTATTTGTGGACCGGATTGCACGGCCACGGTGCGTCCGCGTCCTTTTCCCCAATGGGAGCGCCTACCGAATGGAGTCCCCTGACGAACTCGCCGTCGGGCCCGAGTATTTCCAGCACCTTGGTTCCTACCCTGGTCATGATGTGCATGTTTGCGACGACGTACGGAGAATCGGTGATCTCCACCCCTATTCGCGCAATATGTGATCCCGTGGGTCCCATGCTGTAAGGAATCACGTACATGGTGCGTCCCCGCATGGATCCTGAGAAGAGCTCCGTGAGTGTAGTCTTCATCCGGTCGGGGTCGGCCCAGTTGTTCGTGGGACCGGCCTCTTCCTGCCGGGCTGCGCAGATGAAGGTGCGGTCTTCTACTCGGGCCACGTCCGCGGGATCGGATCTCACATACACGCTGGCCGGTCGCCTGACCGGATCGAGGGGAATCGCGGTGCCTGCGTGAACCATCGACCGTATCATACGGTCGTATTCCGCTGCTGAACCGTCGCACACCACGACGTTGTCAGGGGTGCACATCGCGCGGACTTCTTCTATCCAAGCCCGCAGTCCCTTATGGGTGAGGGTATCAAGACTGTTCATCGGTGCTCCTATTAGGTGGCAAAGGGGTGCAACCTGCGTCGGGAGAGACGCCCGGCGTATCTGCGAAGATCGAGAACCTGTCGGTATATGGAAGGAATGACCACATCCCCGGGTGGTTGGGTGAGTGACTGCCGTGCTCTCGGCTGTTCGGAAGAAAGTCGTGCAGGCCGTGCGCTCAAGAAGAACGTCAGCAAAGGGGAGACCTTGCTCCCAAGGTCCGACACGTCGGACCTCTTGACTGCCGATGAACTGTAGCACAATCGCTGCCCAAGTCAAGACCCGAACCGGTTCTGCCGTGCTTCACGAGTACGCGCAGTGCAATGGTCCTACCGGATATGAATACGGCATGGAATGGGCACCTGAGCTTCTCTTGTGGCTGCAGATCGGTAACTGAACCGCGAGATCGTGGGTAATGGTATTGGTGCTGCGCACGCTGCTTTGCAGGAGACGCTACGCAGGTCTATTCGTCTTCTTCCCTTCGTCGTTGGGCGTCGGGGTCACGGACAAGACGACAGCCGCCCTCCTCCGAGCAGATAATCGTGCGGCCCCTCGGAAAACCCTCTTGTTCCGCGCGGCGTCTGACAATCCTCGCGAAGTCGTCTTCTTCAGAAATCCCAGTGATGGATTGGTCTGTCACTTCGTATTTCATGGTAGTGTTCCTAGACTATGGATTTAGGGTTCTGTCGAAGAAGTGTTTTCTCCGAACCCACTTGAAGCCTTCATATTTGGTCAGCGTAGCGACTTCAATCGGGCCGCCGACGCTGTCAGGGCCGAGGCAAAACCGCGTGAACCGTGCCGTTGTCTCGGCCATGAATGTGGCCAAGTCTATCGCGTCCTCGATCGGCATATGGTTCACCAGAATAGGAGCACCTAGCTGATTATAGCATTGGTCGACGATTTCCTCAATTGTTGCTTCCGGAAGGCCGGATCCTTGGAGGATTCTGACAAGCTTGGGTTCGTCAAATCCTCCAAGCAGGCGAGACAAGCATTCGGGCATTCCCTCATACCGAAAGCCTACTTGACCGGGCGACAACATCATGAATGGACCATTGCACTCTCCGTCTTGTAAGAGAATCCCCCAGACTTCTCCGAATAGCTGATCTCGCGAGAATCCCGCCACCATGAAACCCATTGATGGTTTCGTGGGCAGTGCGGAGTAAGTTCGTTGGTAATAGCCGTCGAACATGAAGGCTTTGAACCTTTCGGCCACTTCTTCTACGTAATAGTTGTCAGGATCAATTCTGAGAGAAGTTGACCCCTCCCTCAATTGAGCTCGGAACTCCTTGGCGAGAATCTTGAGGGAGTATCCACCAATCGAAGCGCTCCCCCACGTGATTGCTCCGAGGGCCACCTCCGGATCGTGTAAGCGAAAGATCTTCCTGCCGCTATTGAAAACGTTCACCACAGAGTCCTGCCCGGTCCGGGGGTCGGTCCACTGCATAGTCACTGCGCTATCCGAAGCGAGCACGATCCCGTCATTCACCTTCACGGTGACGGCGATTGTCATTGGAGACTCCCGCTAAGTTGGTCTCTCTGTGGCCGGAAAACCGATCCCATGGCCAAAGAGAAGCGGAAACCGCTTCACGCCAGCATCCCTAACGAGGCCGGAAGCAGTTCAATGATTCCCTCACTTCACGAGCTAAGGAGCCGGCTTCCGTTCTCACGAAGGCTGCCATGTGCCTTCGGGGGAAAAGGGGTGCAAATCGGGCAAGAGAGATGCACCTTCGGTCACTATGTCTGTCAATTGGCGGGGCACCGCCGTTGACAGCGCGGCCACGAGCGCATTCCGTCTGACTCGTCGACATTGGCTGCGCCGATCTGCCGCCAGGCAAGATTCCCCCCTGAGCTAGTATCGTGAACCACTGTTCCTTCGCATGCTTGCCAACTCTTCTTTGAGTTGGGTCAGTTGGCGCTCAAGGTGCCCATGATACATCTCTAAATACCCGAAAAGGACCAGAAGGTCAGCGTGGTCAGCGGGTCGAGCCCGGTATTCGTTGGCAAGCTTGTCGTGCGCCTTCTGGAACTCTTCCAACAGATTAGGATCATTCTTCGCCAGAATCTTCTGGACTGTTTCCACTATCCTTACTGCGAGTTGTGAATTCATTTCAGCGTTCCTTCCTTGATTCCGCCTTGATTACTACGCGGAGGATGTAAGCGGCACCACCAGTCCAACGCGTCACACGACTACGAGACCCGGAAGAACGCCTCGTCGAACTCGGGTCGGTTCTTGTACTTGCCCATGGCATGGCCGGGGGCCTTGTCCAGATTCAGCAAGGCGGTCGGGTCGATCTCGATCCCGGCCTCATGCAAAGCCTTGACAATAAGCTTCGGCATGGGGGGGCAGGTCTTGACCGTGATCATCCGCTCGATGTCCGGGTGATTCTTGTGCGCCTCGTACAAGCACTTGCCGATAAGGACCGTCTTCTTGCCCGGGGTAGGGGTCTTGATCTTCCCAGTCAGGATCTCGACGTTATCCCACGGTTGGCCCCTCCAGGCGCGGGCGATCGATGCCAGCGTGACCCCGGTCAGAGACGAGCAGTACGTGCACAGGCTGAGATCGTACTTCGGGAAGGACACCCCCTTTATCCCCATCTGGGCCAGCAACAGAGGCAACGAACCGTCCTCGGTGTATTCGAATGCATACGCGTGAGGTTGAGCGAGTTCTTCGACGCGCTCCCCGAGGGCTTCCACGTCCGACAGGTCCACCGGCCTGTTCCGGTTTCGCGCTGCATGGGCAAGGTGCGGAATGTCTCCGGGCTCATAGCCCAACAGACGGGCACCCACTTTGTCCGCGGATAGCATGTCCCGAGACGCGACCAGCAGATTGCTCCGTCTCACCGTGCCGTCGTACGCGGGGCCTCTCTCCGTGGTGTAGATGCCGTCGAGGACCGTGAGGGACGGAGGAAGCTTGTCGGCGAGCCTAGCCACCATGAAATTCAGGTCCTTGACCGGGTCTGCGGAATGGCATTTCTTGCGTGACGGAATGTCGATGAGCCCCTTGATATTCTTGATCCCCAGGCTGACCACGGTCTGCGCATGGGTCTTAAGCACCGGGATGCTCACCACAAAATCGCTTTCCAGGGCGTCTCTATTGAAATTCAGGACTGTTCCGTCTCCAAGGTCCACCGGCACGAAAGGCCTTTCGAAGACGTTCACACTCTTGACGCCGTACCTTTGTCCCAGCACTCCGTACCCGAGAGTCTCGTGTGCGTGTCGTGCGGTTTCCATATCCTTCGGGTCGAAGACGACCGTCCCTTCTCCAATGGTGATGTCGGTGACCCCGTGTTCGGCCAGCAACGACACCACGTCTTCCACCACCCTCGAAGTGGTGATCACACCCCACTTGGGAAAGGGCACCGTGCGAGACCAGAACACGATGTTCGGCTTGATGAATACCCGCGATGCACCGGAAAGACCTTTGCATCCGTCCACGAGTTCAACCACTTTGCGCACTGAGCTTCCAGGCGATTCGTATCTTGCCGTTGCGGCCGGAAAAGTGTTCATGCTTGGGTTACCTCAAATCGTCTATCGGAATTCATTACTTCTGAGATCACTTCCAGAAGCCTCGATACTTGGACCGGCTTCCAGATAACCGCGTCTATACCGTGTTCAGAAAGAATATTCGTATCTTCCACCGCTTCGGTGCAGGCCGTCAGCAGGATAAAGGGCGTTTTCGGGTTCCCTTGGCCGGCGCACGACTTGAGCACATGTTCGGCCACGTCCCAGCCGTCGAGCCCCGGCATTCTCAGATCACACACCACCACGTCCACGTCGTAATCGTCGAACACCATGATGGCTTCTTCGCCTGACGACGCAGTCAGAACCTCCTGCCCTTGGAAGCGCAACGAGTCTTCAAGCGTGGTCAAGACCGGCTCCACGTCGTCCACCAACAGTATCCGACGCCCCGGAGCAGAGTCGTGGCCGACCTCGGGAGCGGCCGGTCTCGCTGAGGGGTGTTCCGCGAAGGGAAATCGTGCGGTAAAGCAACTCCCGCGTCCTTCCCGGCTTTCCACCCGTATTTCTCCACCGTGTCTTTCGACCACAGCCCTGGCCAACGCAAGGCCCATTCCTGCGGCTCCTCCATGCTTTGTGGTCCAGAACGGCTCGAACACCTTCGGCATATCCTCTTCCCGAATCCCCACACCGTTGTCCCGGACCTGAAGAAGGACGCTCTCCTCTTCCCGGAGCGTTCTCACAGTCACTTCTCCCCCATGAGGAAGTGCTTCGGCCGCGTTTGTGACAAGGTGTGACGCCACTTCGGCCAGGTCGTTCTCTCTTCCGTGGACGAAGGACCCCTGGCCGAGGCCCAGTCGCAACCGGATTCCGGAACGGGCGCTGCCGGTGCGGAACCGATCGCTCTTCCTCTGTAACACTTGACTGACCACGGCCGAGAGATCGACGATGCCGGCGGGTTCAGAAAGGTCATCCGGGTCGGTTGCGGAGAATCTTTGAAGCCGCATGACCAGATCTGAAGCCTCCCGGCAAGACCCCTGAATGTGCTCGAGATTCTTCCTGGCTCCGGAAAAACTGCCGAATTCCATCTGTGCGGCCGCCAATTGAGACCGGCCAAGAATGACCTGCAGCACGTTATTGAAACGGAACGCAAGCTCCGAGGTCATCTCCAGGACCGCTTCTCTTCTTGTCGCATGCAGCAGCGCGTCCTGACCGCACGTGCGCTGGGCCAAGGATCGACAGATGGCCCCTATGCCCACAGTCTCGCCACACGAGCCCCGTATGGGAAACCGTGCCACGTGCAGCACCTCTTCATGCCCGCGTACCTGCAGCAGGAATTCTTCTACGACTTCTTCCCCTGCGAGCACTCTGCGATCACTGGCTGCGATGCGGGCTGCCAGGTCAGCCGGCAGGAGATCGGCGCAGGTCTTTCCCACAATCTCCCGCCGGGGGATTCCGAATAGCCTTTCTCCCGCCGGGTTCGTGTACAGAAAGCGAAGGGCCTCGTCCCGCACAAACACGCTGTCGGGAGCCGCCTCAGATACGGCCCTTGCATAGTCTGCGGCGGGGAGTGCGGCTTCGGGTGCGAGTGCCCGGCGAACCGCCACTTCCAGAGCCGCGCAGAGCTGAAGTCTGGTGACCGGTTTCACCGCAAGGCTCACGGGACCCGAATCGAGAATTCGTGACAAGGTCTCTTCCGCGCAGTCCGCGGTCAGGAAGACAATTGGAAGCCGGACGTGCGTAGTGAAAGACGCGACCACTTCCACCGGATCGGTTGGCCCGTCCGGCGGGGGGTCGATGACCACAAGGTCACACGCGCGGTCTCTCACAAACCGCAATGGTTCTTCTCCGTACGCGACTACGCCCACCACCTCGTGACCGAGTTCACCAAGCAGCTCCGTGACTCTCGCCGCAGGCGAAGTCTCACCCGTCACGACGAGCACTTTGCGTGCGAGCGTGGTACCACCACCGGGCCGTTGCAAATACCTTTCCCTCCGTGCCTCTGGGGATTTCGTTCAGCTTGCCGCAGACCTTCAGTCAGGGGATCGAGGGAGTCGATTGTAATCCCCGGACGTCTGCGAGTCAATGGAGCGTGTGAAGCGAGCCTCCGGAGCCGGCTGGAGCTCTTCATGGGGAAAATGAGTTGACATGCACGAGCGATCGGGTACTATGACGTTAACGTAAACGTGATAATCGTCACATACCTCGGCGGCCAACGGGAGACAGTATCCCCGGAAACTGCGTTTCCGTGAGAAGATCCAGCCATGACGAAGTCCCCACAAGACCCGCGGGATAGGACGTATTCCATATCAGAACTCGCCGGTGAGTTCGATGTGAGCTCAAGGACCATACGGTTCTATGAAGAGAAGCGTCTCATATCTCCGAAGCGGGGCAAGGGGAACCAGAGGCGCTACACCAAGAGAGACCGTGCTCGTCTGAAACTCATTCTGAGGGGGAAGAGGTTCGGATACTCCCTCGACGAGATTGCCGAGATGATCGGCATGACGGACGTCGATTTCAACGAGGTGGACCAGATCAAGAAGAGCCTGGTCTACGGAGAGAAGAAGTTGGCAGAAATCCGCAACCGTATCGAGGAACTGCGTTTGCTGGAACACGATCTGCTCAACGTCAAGGCGCGGCTCGAGGGGCGTCTTGTGCAAATCGAGGCGGAATCAGCCTCTACCGAATAGAGAGGAGACCACAATGATCGAAGCGCTGCTGACCCAGGCACAGAAGTCCCTGAGAACGGAAACCCGGGAATTCGTGAAGTCGGTTCCCAGAACACTGCTCCTGGACATGGACGCGGAGAAGGTCCTCTATCCGAGGCAATACGTGGTGGATGCTGCGGCCCGCAACCTGCTCGGCTTGCGCTTTGCTCCGGAGTTCGGCGGTCGTGGCCTTACCTGGGCAGATGAGATCGTTGCCATCGAGGAGATCGCAGTCCTGGGTGGCTCGCTCGCGTGCCTGTACTCGCTGGTCAGCATTGTGGGCGAGGCGATACACTATTTCGGCACTCCCGAGCAGAAGTCCAAGTATCTGGCACCGCTACTCAGGGGCGAGCTCTTCTGCGCGGAAGCGCTTACCGAACCCCGAGGAGGTTCCGATTTCTTCGGCGCGACCACGACCGCCCGTCGAGAAGGTGACTACTACGTGCTCAATGGGCAGAAACGTTTCGTGGTCGGAGCCGAAGGCGCAGACGTCTTTCTGGTGTATGCCCGCTCCGGTGACGAGCGACCGGGCAAGTCGATAAGCGCGTTCATCGTGGAAAGGGACATGGGGGTGGAGGTCAAGTACGTGTACGGCCTCATGGGCACAAGAGGAGGCGGAGCCGGCCGGATCGTGTTCAGAGATACCAAGGTTCCCGCGGAGAATCTGGTTCTGGGCGACGCCAGAGGGGCCGAGGTCTTCAACCAGATGATGATTCCCGAACGAATGACCTCCGCTGCCGGTGCGCTGGGTATTGCCCGGGCGTCTCTGGAGATCGCTCTTCGGTACAGCGACAAACGAAAGGCCTTCGGTCAGAAGATAAGAGACTACGAAGGGGTGAGTTTCAAGATCGCCGATAGCATCACCAAGCTCGATGCCGCGTCAGCGCTGGTGCACGCGGGGGCACGCGCGGTGGACGCCCTTGGGAGCACCGGATACACGCGCAGACTCGTCTCCGAGTCCAAAAAGTTCTGTACGGACACGGCGTGGGAAGTCATCAATCACGCCATGCAGGTCATGGGGGGGATCGGGTACACGAATGTATATCCCATCGAACGCCATCTGAGAGACGCGAGACTCATGATGATTTGGACCGGGACCAACGAAATCATGAACCTCATCATTCAGCACGAATACTACCGGGAGACGCTCCCCATCCGGGAAGAAGTCCGGGACTCGGAAGCGGACGCATCGGAAGCGTACGCGGAAGACGAGAAGATCTATGAATGACCGGACCCTGCGAGAAAAGACTTGAAATCGAACCCGGTTCTTTGTCAGAGTAGGCACCTCCCCGATACTCCCTGCGAGGGGCCGGATCCGGAGGACCGGAACCGGCGTGCCACCGGCGGCAATCCGGAACACCACCGGGTTGGGTTCCCGCCTCGGAGAGATCGACGGCTGCGAGCCTGATGCCCATTGGGCCGCGGTGCCGGCAGCCGCTTCGGGGATAGGCCACCACGCGAGAAGGCCGTGGCGGACAGACGTGGTCCCGCGCACGTCGGAGCATTCTGAACCGGCAGCGGGAAACGACGTCCGACCCGGTCTTGAAGCGGGTTTGGATTACAACTTTGCGTGGTTTGAGAATGCATCGAGCCACAGTAGTAGGGAAAGGGATGTGTGACATGAAAAAATTCGTGCGAGCAATCGTGTTGACCGCGGCTTTGACTCTTTGTCTTTCGATCGCCGCGTCTGGGGCCTTCGCCCAGTGGACCGGATACTATAACTACAGCGGCGCGTGGGTAGGTGGAGGAGTCAGCACCAGCCACGGTCCCTACGGTTGGGGTCACACGGGACTCGGATGGGCCGGACTCGGCTACGATCACAAGAAGTACGGCACAGGAGTGATCGCCGGCGTGGGACCAACCGGCGGTGGAATCGTCGGGATTCGTGTCCCCACAGCCGGGACATACTCTCTCAAATGGTAGCGTTGTCGGCGGGTTGCCGGAAGGCGCGCTGCGCCTGATACATACCGTTGAATCAGGGCATGGAAAGGCGATCCCCCAGGAATGGGATCGCCTTTCTTGTTGCTGCGGTGCGAAAAGATTTTGCACCCACCGACGCGGTGCCGATGAACCGCGAAAAAAGCACTCAGTGGTGCCGCGGCCGGAGAGAAGCTAGTCGTGGGGAATTACACGACATCCTAGAGTTGGCACGAACCGTGCAAGTTGTTTTGTCACAAGACGAAAATTACCATACCCTCTTCGCAATCCTCCTCATGGATTGCTTTTTTTTTGCCCTGGCCCGGTCATCCCCTGGAATGCCACGGGAGTGCCGCGAACTGACCCTGTTATCGCTCGTATTCCTCAAATAAACCCCTGTGTTAAAATCCCATGTCCGTGCACAGGGCGCGCACGGCGCGGGCGTCTCCTGCCCTGAAAGGGCAGCCCGTGAATAGCCGTAGGTTTCAACCTACGGTAGTAGCGGCGAGGGTAATGCGCGTGTCGGACCTGCGAAGAACCAACCCACCCCAGCCTTGGTCTTCATGTGGACAGACCAAGGCCGACTCGGTCTTGATTGCGACTGCCGGCCGCCTCGTGTGAGTTTCACTGTTCACACCGGCGAGGTGTGTGGTATACAGTCCCGATAGCACAATGAAGGGGAAAAGCAGAATGCAGACCATTGGTTCTCGCGGGGTCTTCGAGGTGGCTGTGGAGCCTGAGCGCAACCGCATGCACCTGAAGCTGATGGGGGCCTGGAAGCAGGCCGATGCCGATGCGTACGCGGAGAGCATCCGATTGGCTCTCAAAGTGGTGCGCCCGGGTTTCACCATCCTCATGGACATGAGGCAGGCTGCGCCGGAGATGCCTTGGATCCAGCAAGTCCACCTGGACCTCCAGAAAGAGGCTATTTCCGCAGGACTGAGAAAGACTGCGGAGGTCTTTGACGGACACGTGATCACCAAGGGCCAGAGAGAGAAGATCGCGGAGAAGTCGGGTATGCTGCGGCAATCATTTGATAGCATGCAAATGGCGGTCGAATGGCTCGATGTGCAGTGAGAGAACTCCATGACCGTGAGCAGGTGTTCTCAGTCAATCCCCTGGGGTGGTGTTGATGCCCAAATTCGAGATCAAGCATAGGCGGAGCGGACAAGTGGTGTTCAGCGGGAGGGCCGGTTCGTTGAAGGAACTGGTCAGTGCCGCGCTGAAGCAGGGAGTGGACAGGTCGATTGCCGGTATTGCGCTGACCTCCCTCAGACTGAAGAAGGCAGAACCTGCTCGATTGTACAATGCAAACCTTGCAAAGGTCGACCTGTCTACAGTGGACATGTCCGAGGGAGTGTTGACCGGAGCGGATCTTTCGGAGTCCGACCTTACGGGCACGGATCTCACGAAAGCCGATCTGACGCGGGCGACCCTCATCAAGACGGTGCTAACGAAGGCGGTGGTGAGCTCAGCCAATCTCTCGGAAGCGGACCTCTCCGGTGCGAAATTGACGGGGGCGAAGCTCGACGGGACCAATTTCACGTCAGCCAAGCTGGTCGGCGCGGACTTGCAGAGAACAGTGCTTTCCACCACGGTGTTTGTGTCGACGGATCTGACAGGCGCGAACCTGGGCGGTGCGGTGCTTTCCAAAGCCAAACTCGTGGGAAACTGCCTGAGAGAGGCGGACCTGTCTTTCGCCAACGCGTCGAAGGCGTTGTTCACCAGCGCGGACTTCACCAAGGCCGTGCTGGAACACGCGGACCTTTCGGGCGCCGTGCTGACCAAGGCCAAACTTCCGGGTGCCAAGCTCGAGAAGGCGAATCTCAAAGGTGCGGATTTGTCAGGGGCTGATCTGAGGAAGGCAGACTTTTCTTCCGCAATTCTGGAAGGAGCGAATCTCACCAACGCACGGCTCGACGGGGCAAAGCTTGATGGAGCCAAGCTCGCGGGCGCAGATCTTTCTGGTGCGAGTCTCGAGAAGGCAAACCTGGCGGATGCGGACTTCACCGGTGCGAGGCTTTCTCAGGCCAACCTGTCCGGCGCGGTCTGCACGAAGTCGTTCTTCAAGGGAGCGGACTTCGCTGGTGCTTCGCTTGATTCCGCCAACCTGTCCCGGGCCGATCTCACGGATGCGAACCTCGCGAGCGCGTCGATTACCGGTGCTGATCTCACCGGAGCAGTCGGGGACGGTGCGGACCTCACCGGAGTCAACTTGAGCAGCTCAAATCTGAGTGAATCCCGCTTCGAGAAGGGTAAGATGGTTCAGGCGGTGCTTACCGGAGCTTGGTTGATTCGAGCCATCATGGAATGGGTTGATCTGTCCTCGGCGAGCGTCACTCAGGCAGACCTTTCGGAAGCGAACCTCCACGGAGCGAGGTTGGACTCGGCCGATTTCTCCCAGAGCACCCTCGTGTCCGCGAACCTCAACGGCGCCAACCTGACCGCCACGAGGTTTGCCGCAGCGAACCTCCAGGGAGCCGATCTCTCCTGGGTGACCGGGGAGCAGACCGACTTCTCTCGCGCGCAACTCAAAGGGGCCAACTTTCGAGGTCATCAACTGAAGAATCCGGTGGGAGTGAAGTTCCGGCAGAAAGTCTAGTGTTCCCAGTCAAAGATACGGTCCCGCGTTCTTGCAGGCCCAGCGAAGAGCACAGAAGATCCCGAAAGATGTTCTCTCGCCGGGGGCTTGCCGCGACATGACCCTGTCATCTCGCGTGCTCCGCTTCCATGGGTTGAAACCCATGGCGATTCACAGTGCGCCCAGCAGGGCGCGGGCCTCTTCTGCCCTGAAAGGGCAGCCCGTGCATAGCCGTAGATTTCAACCTACGGTGGTGAAGCGAGGGAACACTGTTCTCCAATTCACCGTGGTTGCAAGGCTTGTTCTGCCGCGGACCCTTAAGAACCCTGAGAACCCAAAGCACTCACGGGAAGAGAGAATCCGTCTGCGCTCTTCGGGTGCTTTGCGAGAGTTGCTCCTTCAGGGTCAAATGCTCGACCGTACTTCGGAATCGCACTACGTGGCAGCGCGCTGCGCAGGCTGCACCGGGCGTGGGAGCCGGTGTGAAAAAATTGCGCATCGGCGGGAATGGCTGCCGTTGGAGTTGCGGGATGGGCCACGGGGAGTCTGTCGTGCGGTGGCTGGATCAGTTGTCCGCTCTGGGCGATTCGGTTCTCGGGGTGGTGTTTCCCCAGTACTGCGATTTCTGCAACGGGCCTTTGGATGACGATCCGTCGATCCCCCTGTGCAACGAGTGCCAAGCAGGCATTGAGAGAATCCCTGAACCCGTGTGTGACCGATGCGGCCTGCCGCTCCCCCCGGTTCGGGCATTCACCCAACTCGACAGAGGACCCGATGGGGTCTGCGTCGAGGTGCGTGCCGAAGAAGAGGCCGCCGGCACAACGCCCGTGCCGCCGGAACAGTCCGACCAGTCCGTATACGGACCTGCAAGAGCCACATGCCCTGCGTGTATTCTTGCCCCCCCGCCTTATCATCGAGCCGGTTTTTCGGTGGTCTACGCCGGCCTTGTCAAGGAAGGCGTGGCACGCTTCAAATATAACGGGCGCTTACACCTGCGGCGGAGCCTTTCTGAGCTGCTTCTTGAGGGATTTGGGGCCAGGTATTCCCCCATGGATTTCGACTTCGTGGTCCCGGTCCCGGTCCACTGGAAGAAGCTGCGGACACGGGGGTTCAACCCGGCACTGCTGTTGGCTTCGGATTTGGCAAGCCGAATTCGATTACCTCTCCACAGGCGTGTCCTGCTCAAGACGAGACACACCAAAGCCCAGGTAGGACTCTCCAGGGCTGAACGGATCAGAAACCTTGCGGGTTCGTTCGGTGTTTCGGATGCAAGGCAGGTGTCGGGCCGGCGAATACTCCTCGTGGACGACGTATCCACAACAGGGACCACCATCCGGGAAGCGGCCACAGTACTGACATCCGCGGGGGCAGCACGGGTGGACGTGCTGGCCCTGGCAGCGCGCTTCACGGGAGGCACCCCCGGACGGCCGAGCCCCAAAGCCACGTGATACCGCGTCGCTTTCCGAACGGAGAAGCTCCAGGGGAAACCCTTTACCAGAAAATGCGCTTCCCCCCGACCCCCATCCTCAAGAACAGTCATGGCGCGTGGCCACAACGAAACATGAAAGTCGGCCCCCGGCTTCACGAAAACTCGCTGGATGGTCAAAACCAACCAATGTTCTAAGAGTTTTCGGAAGCGACTGTGTTGTACGTCAAGCAAAATCTTTCCTGTACGGTGTCTTGGTTCTCATGATGGCGTTGAGCATCACGAGCAGTTTTCGCATACAGGCCGTTATGGCGACCTTGGCC
>JBFMAA010000052.1:0-34282 GCA_040755955.1 Thermodesulfobacteriota bacterium | reverse complement strand
GAGCGTACTCCTCTCGTTGTTGAATGCTTTCTACTGAGGAGTATGCCATGATCCCTTTTTCGAGGGAATTCTCATTCTTCGTTGTGGCCCGGCCCGGCGGGACATGGTTCTTCTCATGGAAATGCGCCAACTTCGGCCTTGCCCATGCGATGGGGGTCCATCTGCTTGCCCGGCGTTGACGCGTCCGGCTGTTTTCAGTCGCCCCTGCGGGGCTTGGGAACTCCGACGTCCCGTAGGGACGTTTGACAATAGCCGGGCCTTTCAAGGCCGGGGGAGCAAGCAGGGCGCCTCAAGTTCGCGCCTATGCCCCCCGAACCCCCAGTCGCTAAAACTCTTGGAGCATTGCGGCTCCCAGCCGCTTCTTGGGGAGATTCAGCGATGGACCTTGCAGTGCTCAAGCTGATCGCTGCCGAGCTCAATGACATCCTACCGGGCATGTTCGTCAACAAGATCCACCAGCCTCTGCCCAGGGAGATCGTGCTGCGGCTGAGAGGGCGCCAAGGCGGTGGGCACACGCTCATGTTCAGCGCGGACCCGAAACTCGGACGTATCCATCTGACCAGGCTCAAGATCCCCAACCCACCTGCTCCGCCCCGGTTTTGCGCGTATTTGCGGGCACACTTCCAGGGCTCCCGGATCGTGGCGGTCTCGGCAGCGGAGGATGACAGAGTGGTGCGCATCGACGCGACCCGAGGCACCGGTCCGGACGTTTCGGAAACCTCACTGATTCTCGAGCTGCTGGGTCGTGACTCGAACATCCTCCTCGTTGACCGGGCCACGAACCTGATCATGGACTGCCTGCACCATATCCCGCAAAAGGAATCGGCCACCAGAGTGGTGTTTCCGGGGCACGACTATGCCCGGCCTCCGGGCAGGGTTCAGGAATCCGTGCGCAGGGCCGCTTCGTCGCTCTTGACGGAGTCAGCCGGCACGGCAAATGAGGCTGCTGAGGCCTTCTACAGACCCGTGCTTGAAGGTGCACTCCTCGAATCCCTTCGACAAAGCGTGGCTGCGCCGTTGCGAAAAGCGATCCGTTCCCTGGAACGCCGGGCTGACAAGGTTCAGGGTGACCTTAGTCGCCTCGAAGGCCTCGCAGGTTTGCAGCACCACGGGGAACTGCTTAAGGGGCACCTCCACAGAGCTCGCAAGGGCATGGAGAGCCTCGAAGTGCAGGACTGGGAAACCAATGCGACCGTCGTGGTCAAGCTGGAGCCGGCTCTCGACGCAGTGGCCAACATGGGCCGGATGTTCAAGAAGGCTGCAAAAGGAAAACGAGGCATCCAACGCGCCCTTGGCCGCATGGATGAGACCGGGGAGGAGAGAAAAGCCTTGGAAGATCTCCTCTACTACGTGGAGAGCGCCCACGATGTCGATGAGCTCAACGGGCTGGCCGAGGAGACTCCCGTTGCCGGGGGGCGGCAGGAAAAGGGTCACGGTCTTCGGACGAATCGGGGGGGGCCGGACCGCTCGCACGCGTACCGCGAGTTCAAGTCACCATCAGGCAAGACCGTCCTGGTCGGAAAGAGCGGTAAAGGAAACGATTTCCTTCTCCGCCGGCGGGCCGAACCGGGCGATCTCTGGTTCCATGTCCAAGGCACCCCGGGCGCACACGTGGTCCTGCAGCAAAGGGACAAGCCCACCGCGACCGAGCAGGACGTGGAATTCGCCGCGGGGCTTGCAGTCCATTTCTCTCGGGCAAGAGGCAAAGGAAAGGTAGAGGTCATCGTCGCGGACGTGAAGCACGTGATCCGTCCCAAGGGAGCCGTGCCGGGTATGGTGACAGTCCGGAGCTTCACCACCATGCGCTGCGAAGGGATAGACCCGGAGGGTGTGGACCGCAAGAAACGCTCCGGGGTGAAACCCTTTTGAAAAAGGGTTGTCCCCCGGACCCCCTTCAGAAAACTTCTGAAACATCGGGTGGTTCTGGCCATGCCACGAGTTCTCGGGATGTCGGGCGGTGTCAGCAGCAGGCCTTCTCCGCTGCGACCAGCGGGAGCCGCACTATCCCAAAAGTTCTTGAGGATGGGGGCCCGGGGGAAGGAACTCCTTGCAAGAAGTTCCCTCCCCCGGAGATCCTCAAGGCGTCAAAATATGGGAGGGCACTCTGTGATTATAGGTACTTCTCACCCTCCCCCCCAGCCTACTCCCATCAAGGGGGGAGTTTCGAAAACCGTGTCCCCGGGGGGGCGAGGGAGAATTCGTGCCGCCACGATCGAGCTCTATTCTGACGCCTTTTCCTGGAGATCCCCATTCACACAGTAAGGAGGGACGCCATGCCGGTGAAGTATGCAGTGCTCGTCGGGACGGTCATAGGTGGAGATCGTCAGGACGACGACCCGAAATCACCTCACTACCAGATCTTTGTGACTGCCGCAGAAAGAACGTACAGAGTGCCCGTCAATGTGCAATCCGCGGACGGGTCGGAAGTCATGTTCTTTCACGACAAGCATTTCACTGATCCGATCACGGACAGGCTGCGATTGCTTGAACAGGGGCTTCATCGGGTTAAGGCAAGGCCTGACGGGTTGGCGCTTGACTACGTCCGAGGCAAGTATTTCCGCCGCGAGGAGATGAAGACTCTGCCGGCGAGCCAAGCCGGTGACGACAACGACCTGCAGGACTTGATCGGTCACTTGGTGGCCACGAGCAAGCTCCACAGGAACGATGGGTCCGAAGTCTTTGTCTTTGGCGAGGCCTTTTCCGGGGGCGTGCATGATGTGCACATGAACCAGGGTAACCAGGGCAAATGGAAAAAGGACAACGGGGTGTGGCAGGATGGCGGGCTCATCTTCTATGATCCCATCAAGGGGGGGTTCGAGGCCGTCTTCTTGGCGTTTCGGACGCAAAGCTGGCACACGAACGACAAGACCGGCAATCCTGAATAGGACTGCATTTCCTCGCGGCTGAAGGAGGTACCTATGAAACCGGAACACCATTCTCGGACCATGGAAGTGGCTGCCGACCTGATAGACTATTGGTCAAGCGCTAGTCCCAGTCTGCCTGCCTGGTTACCACTTCAAAAAGTGAAGAGCCTGGTGGCAAAGGCGGGAACCAAGCTCATGGCACGCTGGGTCGCCCAGATAGACGCGTTGGACGACGTAGAGCTCTCTTCGGGACTGCTTGATTTTCTCGCGGGATGGGTCAGCAAACCCACCTGTTTTCAGCATTTCGCCTACTGCGGGTATTGGGGCGACGAGCTCTGGAAAGGAAAAGCGGTCATCAAGAAATATGGCGGCTACTGCTGGGACTGTGATCAGTACCAGCGGTGGCTGGAAGGACGCGCGGCCGAAAATTGGATGAATGTGAAATACAATCCCGACTGCAACGTCCTCACCCCCGCCATCTTGAAAGGAAGCCCCGGCGCCAAACAGATTCCGGGAAACATCGACTGGGATGACCAGGTGTATCCCTCCGCCCTGGAACTTGCGGAATTCTACAGCAAGGCTGCCAAGAAGATGACTCCTCCCCAACAACAGCTCAACTGGGATATTCAGAGCCTTTGTTTCGGCGTGCATCTGCTCCAGGACCAGGGAATCCCCCATCATGTGCTCTGCACGGTGGCAGGCGGGCATAGTCACTTCGAAGAAGACATGTACGGTTTCTGGCGGTCGTATTACTCCGAGCGTTCGAATACCACCAAAGATGAGGTGATAGGTCACCAGCTTTCAGACAGGGTCGCCAACTTGTTAGGGGACCAGCGTCTGTCAAACGCGAAATCCTTTGAGAAGATCGGGGAATGGGCAGTGGACAGAACCGGCCAATGGCTCCAGAAGGCAGGAGGCATTCCCGCAATCCCATGTGCAATGGATTCGCTCAATCTCACGGTGCAAGGGATCGCGTGCACCATAAGAGCTCTTGCGTTGCATGCGTAGTGCTCGTTCTCATACCAATGTGACTTCGAACATGTGAGATTGCCCACAGGGCGACAGGCAAGATGCCTGTCCCACCCGCAGCCTGAAGTCACTTTTTAGAACGCGCAATGGTATCACCCACCTTTTGCAGAGGGGGTTAGGGGGCCCAGGGAAAGGGACTTCTCTGAATCAGCGGCTGGGAGCTGCTTATTAATAACGTTCAATTTTTTTTCTTCCCGAGAAGAAATCTTCAGTTCAGGAGCTTCCGGAGTGCTCGAAATGCCTTTCTCAGGTTGCGTAGAACCAACTCGCCCCGCCATCATTCTTCATGCGGGCCGAGAAAGGTTGACGCGAATCTTGGGTGCGGCTCCCAGTCGCTGCTCGAAAAAGGCAGAAATCGAGCGTCATGAGTGAGAATTCCCTTTCCCCGGAGACTGCGTTTCCGCCGAGTGGGGCCGAAGCACCGCGTAGTCCGGTTGCTCGCCGGACATCCTTGCCGCGTGCGCAATCCTTCTGCATTCCGGGCACATGTCCTGCTCGAAGGAGAAGCCCGGCACGTCTATCTTCCTGCTCACGTGCCTGATGAATATTTTCGGCAAGAAATAGGTGCCACAACCCTGACATTGCTCCATTCGGATCTTGTTGATCACCGTGCCGCACATGAGCAACAGTCGCTCGTCGCCCAGATCCTCGATTTGCAGGGCTCCGGTAGGGCAGATGTTCACACACGCGCCGCAGCCGATACAGTGCGGGAGCCCGTGCACGTAGTCCTTGAGAATCAGTGAGCTCTCTCCCGCGTGGTAGAACCTGATCGCAGTCACGCCGAGCTTCTCCGAGCAGACCTCCACGCATTTGCCGCAACGCTCACAAATGTCGCACCTCATGCAACGCTTGGCCTCTTGACGGGCTGCGCTTGGGTCCAGGCCCAACTCCACCTGGTCGAAAGAGGACATCCGCCGACGCAGATCAATAAGCGGGATCTCCTGCCTTTGCACGAACGACTTCTCCTGGTAAGTCATCCGCACGGGGGCAACCATCCTTCTGGGCCTCGGGACAACCCTCAGATCCATGGAATCACCCCGCAGGAACGCGTGAATCCCCGCGGCAGCCCTTTTTCCTGCGCCGATTGCCTCAACGACCGTTGCAGGCCCGGAGACCGCATCGCCACCTGCAAAGACGTCTCTCAGGTTGGTCTGACTGCTGTACGGCGACACTCGAACGGTCTCGCGCCGCGTCAGGTCGATGTCATTGAACGCGGGGTATTCCTTGATATGAGGTCGCTGCCCAATGGCGGATATCACCGCATCGACCGGCATCCGGTATGAGGATTCGTCAAGAGGTATCGGTCTGCGGCGACCGGATTCGTCCGGTTCACCTAGCGTGGCCATGACGCATTCCAATGCCTCGACCTTTCCCCGGGACCCCACGATCTTTGTGGGAATGGTGAGCTGGTGGAAATGCACGCCTTCTTCCGCAGCCTGCACGATCTCCTCGAAATGCGCAGGCATTTCCGATCTTGTGCGCCTGTACACGACGCTCACCGACCGGCACCCGAGCCGGACGCAGGTCCGAGCCGCATCGATGGCCGCATTGCCGCCTCCGACTATGGCCACGTGTTGGCCCGGTTTCTTCTTGTCCCCGAATGAAACGCGTTTGAGGAACTTCAGCACATCGATCACGTGCGAGTTGTCGGCTTCGCCTTCAATGCCTATTCTGCCGCTTTCCCATGCGCCAATGCCGAGAAAGAAGGCCTTGTAGCCCTGGCCGCGCAGGTCGTCGAGGGTCAGGTCCTTCCCGATCGGAGTCGACACTTCGATCCGCACTCCGAGCTCCTGAATCGCGGCGACTTCACGTCGGACCACTTCTCTGGGAAGGCGGTACTCGGGGATGCCGGTGATCAGCATGCCGCCGGGCTCGGGCATTTCCTCGAAGATGGTGACCTTGTACCCTTCCCAGGCAAGGAAATAGGCCGCGGTGAGTCCCGCAGGTCCTGAACCGATCACCGCGATCTGTTCGTCGTACCGATTCTTGGGTTCAGGGTTCCTGTACGTGCCCTCAGCCATCACCATCTTGGCGGCAAGACCCTTGAGGTCCTTTATGCACAGGGACTTGTCCAGATGTCTGCGCTGACACCACGACTCGCACGGGTTCGGACAGATCAGTCCGCACACCCATGGGAAGGGGTTGTCCTGCCGGATCACGTCGATCGCTTCGTCATACCGTTCCTGGCCGATCAGCGCGATGTACGACGGCACATCTATGCCGGCCGGGCAGTGAATCTGGCAGGGCGCGGACGATTCTCGTTTGAGGCCGTCCGCGTCATATACTACGTAGTTCTTGTCGGCTCCGGGGCCGGGAGGAAACAACAAATCAGATTTCATGATAGCTGGTCGCCTCTACAGCATCTGGGTGATTCTGCCGACGGCTCTGCCGGTGAGTTCCAGGGCTTCTGCATACCTTTTCCTGAGCAGGTCTGAAGCCTGTCCCACAGAACCGAAATGCAGGCACTGCGTCAAGCACCCTGTCACGCACGCGGGTTTCAGGCCTCGATCTATCCTGTCCATGCAGTAGTCGCACTTGACTACCTTGCCCGTTTCCGGGTTCCACTGGGGGACGCCCCACGGACACGCGGCCATGCAGCACTTGCAACCGATGCAAAGGTGGGGATCAACGAACACAATCCCGTCCTTGACCCGCTTCTGGATCGCTCCCGTAGGGCACACATTGGCACAGAACGGATTCTCGCAGTGAAAACACGGGAGAAAATGGAAATCCATCTTGAGGGTTCGATGCCGCGTCACCGGACCGATCTCGATGATTCTACACAGCCGAGGCCCGATGGGAAGGTCGTTCTTCATCTTGCAATGGAGTTCGCAGCTAAAGCAGCCGATACATCTCTCCGCGTCGTGGAACAGGTAGACCCGGCTTCCGTTTCCGCCGATGATTACGTTGGAGGTCTTGAACATGATATGGTCAACTCCTTAAAGTGTCTCGCGTCGACAATTGCGGCAAGATTCACCGTCCCCTTGCCCTCCCATCAAGGGAGGGGAACAACAAACCCTCTACCCGGGCGGGAGACGGAAGGGTGAGGAGGACTTGTCCACCTCAGCTATCCCGCGACTTTCGAGGCGCGTGACATGTAGAATGTGCCGGACGATGGTTACGCTTTTTCAATGGTCACAAAGCATTCCTGCATGGCAGCGCTTCCGCCGACGAAATCCGTGACCACACCCTGAAGCTCGGAATCGGCAAGGCCCACACCGTACGCGTGACTCTGACCTTGTGCCCTCTTGCCGAAGCCATGCGGCAGGTAGGCCGCTTCCAGGTGAATTCCGTCGGTCACGAACGCGGTGGCGATGCCCGAACCCACCTCGTTATACACGTGGACCTTATCACCGGTCTTTATCCCGGTTTTCGCGGCAGCATCCTTGTGTATCCAGATGGGATGTTCCCAGATCACTTCCTTAACGTACTTGTTGTTGCTCAGCGAACCCTGGGTGAACAGTGCGTTTCGTCCGATAATGAGCCGAAGCTTCCCCTCCGGAACGACGACCGGTATGTACGGCGGGAGGGGTTCGAGTCCATTGTCAACCATGACCGAGGGGATCACTTCGATCTTCTTCGATTTGGTCTTGAATTTCAGTCCCTTGTCCCGGTCGTGGTAGATCTTTTCCTTGGCAAGGTTGACCACTCCTGTCTCGTCGAACTTGGACAGCTCCAGGCCGGTCTCCGAGAGCTGCCAGGCGTTGTACTCGTCGATGTCCTTGTAGAAGAACTTGTCGCCGAAACCCATCTCTTCGGCCAGTTCTTTGAATATCCTCCAGGCCGGTCGCGTGTTGAAGTGGGGGTCGACCACGGGCCTGCGAAGGGCCAGAATCGGTTTGAGGCCTTTGCGCTCCTGTATGGGGTCGCCTCTTTCGAGGAAATGGGTTTCGGGAAGGACCACGTCCGAATACCACGCAGTGTTGCTCCAGTTGACGTCAACGCTCACCAGAAGCTCGAACTTGTTGATCGCCTTGAGCAGCCGATTCGTGTCCGGCACGGAGTACAGCGGGTCGAAACGGTAGATCAACAAGCCCTTGACCGGGTACGGCTGTTCGGTTTCCGCGACTTCCGCGAGCATGTGGGCTATCCCCTGGGACTTGTCCACAATGGGAAACTTCTTCCCGGGCCCGATGGAATCGAACCGGTCTCCTTTCGGGGCCTCGATGGTGGAAGGCAGCGCTTTGAGCCCCTTGCGACCCGTGTCCGCGATCCCCTTCTTGAAGAACAGGCCGCCGGGTACCTCGAAGCTCCCCAACAGGGCGTTGAGGAACAGGATCGAGCGCCGCATATGGAACTCGTTCTGATATCGGGCAGCGAACCATCCGATGTGGAAGATCACTTTGGGTTTTGCCTCACCCAGCTCGACAGCGAGCTTCCTGATTGCCGCCGCGTCCACTTGGGTTTCCTGCTGGGCCCACTCCGGGGTGTAGGGCTCCACGTAGTGTCTGAGCGCGTCGAAGTCTTTGACCCACGTGCTCACGAACTTCTCGTCATAGAGCCTGTTCCGGATGATCTCGTTCATCAGGGCGAGGTTGAAAGCCCAGTCGGTACCGGGGCGTATCTTCACCCAGTAATAAGACCTCACGGACGTCTTGGACGCGCGGGGATCCACCGATACGATCTTGACCCCATTGTCCATGGCTGCCATGAGCTGATTGACCTCGGCCACGGTGAGGGATTCGTAGATATTTCTCCCGTACAGCACCACGTAGTTCGCGTTTTCGATGTCAAACCCGAGGGCTTTGCGCCCGACTCCGAGTGTTGCCTGGCACGCGGTGTGCAACGAAAGCGGGCAGACACTGTTGTGGGTGAAATCGTTCGGAGTGCCCAGACCCCGTGAAAATGCCTTGACGAACTCGTTGTTGAGGCTCCCCCGGTACCCTACGAGGATACTCTGAGGGCCGTACTTTTCTTTGATGGCCCGGAGGCGTTCCCCGATGTATGAATATGCCTCATCCCAGGACGCGTCTCGCCACTGACCCGAACCGCGAGGTCCCACCCGGATCTGGGGGCGGGTCGGTTTTTCCGTGTCGTATAGGAACCACTTGGCAGCCGCGCCCTTCGCGCACAGTCTGGTGCCTATGGATCCCACGTTCGGGTTTCCGAAAATCGTGGAGACCGTCCCGTTGTCCAGGGTGACCTCGATGGGACACCTCGCGGAACACATCTCGCATTGACTATATTTGGAGGTTTCCATGCAATCCAGCTCCTTGGTCTGCACTTGCTTGTAACGTTACCGGTAACCGTTCAGGGGTGTCCGTCTAGGGCCCCGAAGACAAACCACAAAGGCAGCAAGACACAAAGAAATCAAAGAAGAGTTCACAGGCCGGCATTCTTGTGAACAGGCCTTCTTGGTGTCTTTGTGGCTTGGTGGTTCGACGATCAGGGCTCTGCCGCGAGGCGGTCAAGGGACTTCATCTGTGGTCCGGTCGTCCCTGGGAGTCGAGAATCTTCTTGATCTCCCGGAAGAACGGGAGTCTGTACTTGATCCTCTTGAACACCAGACGCGCCGCGATGTACAGCGCCACCAACGGACACAAGACCCCTACCGTGAAATCCGTGAACAACATCTGGAACTCAACATCCGCGAACCTGTACTGCATCCAGCCGCCAATGAAGAAGACCGGCCACAAGGATGCCGCGGACATGGCGATCTGAGAAAAGAAGGATTTGCCGAATGCGTCGTTCGCCATCTTGTTTGAAGCAGCATACGCTTCCTTATCGCCCACGGCAAGGGCGTCATCCGAGACCTTCTGATACCGGACCACGTCGTCGGTGGTGGCCGCGATATGCTGCCTGTTCATCAGGAACACGGCTCCGATGCAGACCTCGCCTATCACCACCGCGGTAAAGGCCAGCAGAAAGGTCCCCATCAGGAAATCCGCGAAGGTGTACCCGGTAATCCTGAACAACTGAATGAGGTACGGGTCCACGAGAATGTTGAGTGTTTCCATGTTCGCGTCTCTTGTCTACATGCCCGGAAAGATCGAGTAACCCAGGAATCCCTTAGTCGTGTATCCGACACCCACATAGATCGCGCAGACCACGAAGAGTCTCTTCAGCCAGATGTCCGGGATCTTCTTGGACGTCATGGGCCCTAATACGGAACCGATGGCGATACCGATCAACTCCACTCCGATGAAGGCGAGGTCCACAGGTACCCCCTTGATGAACATATAGCCGTAGATCGAGGAGATCATGCCCACAAACACCGCGAGCGCCGAGGTCCCGGCCACTATGTACATGGGCAGGCCCGCGATGGAGGTCAGGAACGGCACGTAGAGGAAGCCTCCGCCCACTCCTATGAACGACGATATGGCATTGATCACGAAGCCGCCGACCAAGGGAATAATAGGATTGAAGGAGAATTCCACCCCGTAGAAAGTGAAACTGACCTTGGATGCGCCCCACTGCTTCACCTGCACGCCGTCGGCTGCGTGATTGGTGGTGGCCACCCCTTTTCCCATGTGTTCCTTCTCAAAAGCTGCTGCTGCCTCTTTGGCGGCCTTCTTGCCGGCCTGGCCTCTCGGGGTCGTTTCATAGAACAGAAAGCAGCCGATCACGAGCACGGTGATCCCGAAATATCCCACATACGCACTCAGATTGATTTTACCCGCGGTCAAGTACGGGATAAGAAGCCCCGCGGTAATTCCGCCTGCGGCCAGGCAGACGCCCAGCGGGAGCACGAGACGCCCCATTCTGTAGTACGTGGTTGAGGATATGAGCGCGGAGAGCGCGACCAAGTACTGATTGCTCGTCCGAATAGAGTCGGTGAGCAGCTTGCTGAGAACGGGATTGGTGTCCTTAAACGTCTTGGCATAGTCTCCCAGACCAAAGACCGTGATGTGGCCGACTCCTGCCATGATCCCTCCGAAGGCTCCCACTGACGAGAAGATCCAGCCGACCCACGCGCCCCAGAGAATCGCCCAACCCAGAAACGCGGACGGCCCGCCGGGTATGCCCATGAAGCCTTTCGGCGCGTTGGAATCGATCTGTCCCTTTTCTGTTCCCTGCGGGGTCTTGGCGATTGCATCCTCGAGTTTGCCGGCCCAGGCGTTGTCCACGGTCAAGGCGACCGCGGTGAAACCCACAGCCAGCGCCATGACCACAATCAACCACGTGTGTTGTTTCATCAAATAACCTCCTATTGTTTCGTACTTGGGGGTACGTTGTCCGTTCTGTTGCAGGCTCCCAGAAGCTGATGCACCTTGCGTTCTATGGTATCCAGGTCTACGGGTTCCATCAGGTAGTGCTCATCGGCCAGGTCCTCCGGGGATGAGGGGGCTTTGCTTGAGATCGTCATAATTTTTGGTGGATGTGTGAGACGCCTGATCTTCTGAGGCAACTGCTCGCTCTTCCTGTTGCCGGCCCTCACACGGAGTATGACCACCGCGGGAACCGAGGCGCGCACGACCTCGGTCATGAGTTCCGGTTCCGCGATCACCCACACCGCGTGGCCGGAGCGTTCCAACAGGCGTCGGACCAGGTTGGCCGAATCCGGATTGGCGTCGAACATCACTATGCGTGCCACCCTCATCCCCTTGCGGCGGGCCTAGCGAACTCCCTGCGTGTCGGTCCACAGGGTCTTGTTCTCAGAGCCGCCGAACATCATGTCCTGATAAAACTTGCATCTGTGGCGGCACTTGGAGATCTTCTCCTCGAACGACCCCTGTTTCTCGCCTTGACACGCGGTTCCGGTAACGGCAAAACACTCTCGACCAAAGTCGGGATATGCCGGACATGCTTCCTTGTCGGAGCAACGCAGCTCTTCCCAACAGTTCACTCTCGTGATCAACCTTGAGCCTCCTTGAGGGTGTGGGACAGTGCGGTGTGGCGTGACACCGCCTCATCTTTGGGGGTTAACTCCTACCCTGATCGACCCTCAACACAAAGGGGATTCGCCCCTGATTTGTATAGGAAAATGTGGGCGCCGATCTCCGCCTTCCTTTTTCAGAGGAGGAACGCGGCGAGCCGACCTGCGCCGTGGGAAGAGTTTGGCAGGGAGGGGTCTCATTGGCTCGCCGCGAGTGGTGGTCTTTCCGACCTCTCATCGGCTGTGAGCGGGAAGAGGCGGAGATCGGTACCACAGTCAGGGGAATGAGCAATGACCGTGCCAAGACCAGGGTCCGGTGGCGTGATCTCCGCGAGCTCGCAACGACCTGAAACTTCGCTGCATTCGGGGAGTCATGGGAAGTGTGAGGTCCGACTCGGCGGAGCTTCCAAAGCGCGACGGTGCAATGAATCAGTGGCGCGCACATGGCAACGTCTGAACGAAAAGATGTAATATCAGACGATTATGGTTTGGGCAGGCTTCTGTTGCAGTGCAATACTTTTCTTGCATCATTCCGAAAGGGGTTCGTCTGATTGCATCTCCCTCGACTTGATCCCGTACCGCCTCATGATCTGCTGAAGCGCCTGGCGCTCCAGTCCGCACTCCTTGGCCGCTCGGGTCACGTTGCTGTGATTGCGCAACAACAAGGAGGCCAGGTAGTCCCTGTTGAACCGCTCCAGGACGAGCGCCTTGGCTTCTTTGTAAGGCAGGTCCTTTGCCGATGACGGCACCAGGCACTCTTCAACGGGGAGACCCTCCCAGCCGAGGTCTTCGAGCCGAATCTCGTCGCCGGGAGACAAGAGCACGGCCCTGCTCACCGTGTTCTGCAGTTCCCGGACATTGCCTCGCCACGGATGGGACATCAAGCGCTTCATCGCCTCCGGGGACAGGGTCTTGGGCCCCTTGTTGAACTCCCGGCAGAAGTGACCGAGAAAGTGGTCCACGAGCAGAGGCACGTCATCAACGCGCTCACGCAGGGGAGGCATGTGCAGCGACAAGACGTTGAGCCGGTAAAAGAGATCTTCCCGAAAGGTGTTGTCCTTGAGCTTGGCATCGAGGTCCCGGTTCGTGGATGCCACAATCCGCACATCGACCTTAACGCTCTTGTTCTGGCCCAATGGTCTGATCTCTTTCTCCTGGAGGACTCGCAGCAGCTTGGTTTGCAGAGTAGGGGAGATATCGCCGATCTCGTCGAGATAGATGGTTCCGCCCTGGGCTTCCCAGAAGAGACCCTTCTTGTCTTGTGTGGCGTGGGTGAAAGCACCCTTCTTGTAGCCAAAGAGTTCACTTTCAAGTATATTTTCAGGAAGATTGGGACAGTTCACCGCCACAAAGGGACCCCGCTTTCGTCCGCTGAGCTTGTGTATGGCCTGAGCGGCCAGATCCTTCCCGGTGCCGGATTCCCCCGTAATGAGCACGGTCGTGTCGGTCTGGGCGATCAACTGAACCGTCTGAAAGATCTTCCTCATCTCCTGGCTCGCGCCGACCATTTCCTGGAAGGTCTCTTGCGCCTCGATTCTCTTCTGGAGCAGCAGGTTTTCCCGCACGAGTCTCGAGCGTTCGAGGGCCTTGGCCAACATGTGCACGAGCTTGTCGTGCTCGAATGGCTTGGTGATGAAGTCGTACGCCCCGGTCTTGATTGCCTGCACCGCGAGGTCTATGGAACCGTAGGCGGTCATCATCACCACCGTGAGGTCGGGATATTCGTTCTTGGTACGTTCGAGGAACTCCATCCCATTCATGCCGGGCATGCGCACGTCGGCAAGGATCACATCGAACCGGACCTCTTCGAGATAGGCCAGGGCATGGAACGCGTCGGCCGCGGTGAACACTTCGCAGCCGAGGTCACGAGAAAGGCTCCGTTTCAGGAGTCTCAGCATATCCTCTTCGTCATCGAGCACGAGAAGTTTGGTGGTTGACGGCTCAGTCATATCAGGGGTTCTGATCTTTCTCCGCGCCCGCGGGCAGCGAGACGGTGAAGGTGGATCCGAGTCCGACCTGGCTTTGGACCTCGATACGCCCGTTGTGTTCCGCCACGATGCCATAGCTCACGGACAGTCCAAGGCCCGTTCCTTCTCCCACGGGTTTGGTGGTGAAGAAGGGATCGAAGATCTTGTCGATCGCGTCATAGGGAATGCCTGAGCCCGTATCGGAGCATGTGACATGCACCATGGAGTTCGGCACGTCCGACGACGTGTGCAGCGTGATCGTTCCCTTGCCGGTAATGGCCTGCCTTGCGTTCATGAGGAGGTTCATGAACACTTGCTTGAGCTTTTCCCCGTCCGCGGTGACCCGCGGCACGGTGAGGTCCGGGTCCCATTTCAGCACGATATTGTCGAGCTCCAGTTGGTGGGCTAACAACGATACTACCTCATCGAGGCACTGATTGACGTCCACGGAACCTTTCCTGGTGGGGGACGAGCGGGCGAATTTCAGCAGATCTTCTACCACGGTCTTGCAGTTGCGCGCGTGTTTTTCGATGATTTTCAAATCATCATGGATCTCCGACTCGGGCGGGTGGTCTCGGAGCAGCAGTTGGGTGTACCCCAGCATGATTCCCAGGGGGTTGTTGATCTCGTGAGCGATGCCCGTGGATATCTGCCCGAGCGACGCGAGCCGATCCGCGCGTTGGAGCTGGCGTTCCATTTGGACCCTCGATGTAATGTCTTTGCCGATCCCTTCGTAACGCTCAACCTCGCCGGCATCGGTCTTGCGCGCGGTTGCACTGAGAAGCAGGTGGAGTTCGTCTCCTCTCTTGGTGTAGAGCTTGAATTCGCGGTCTCTCACGAACCCTTTCCCGTCCAGATCCTCCATGAATAACCGGAACCCCTCGCGGGAGACGAACAGGTCTCCGAAGGCCGTCCGGCCGATCAAGTCCTCCCGCTCGTAGCCCAGCGTGCCCAACCCCGCGGGATTGATCTCTCCGAAGCGGCCGGTCGGGTCAAGCACGAATATCATGTCCATGGACCCTTCGAATATGCGCCGGTATTTCTTCTCGGACTTGCTCAGTTCGTCGGTTCGGTGTCGGACCAGGTTTTCGAGGTTGCGGTTGAGGTGCAGGACTTCCTGCGACGCCTGTTCCAGGGCGTGTTTGTCGTCGAGGATCGCGGAGTTGATCCGGTGCACTCGACGGAAAAACAGCGTCACAGAGGCTACGATCACGAATGCCACCGAGTTGATACCACCGCTGTACGGCCGCAGGCTGACCCACACATCTCGAAGATCGACGAGAATCAATGTCCTTTTCGCGATGTGACCCACGCCTCGGGACACCGCGAAGCCGGCCAATGCGCAACAAAGCCACAGCAGGTACGTCCACACGACGTTGGAGGGCTGCAAACGGGTCAACCGCACCGCGTACCAGACGGCCAGGAATGAGAAGACTATCATCAGCCCTGAGCCTATCACATCCGTGAACCATATGGGGGCTACCGAGTAGGACTCACTCATGGGGTTCTCGCTCCCGTGTGTTCGCTTCCACGAAAAGGGCCCTGATACCAAGGAAGAGACATACCACGGCCGGCACGCACACCAAGTGGTCCAATTTGAGTAGGTAGTATGCGAATACCACAGGGCTGCCGTCGATCACCAATCTCGCGGTCCAATCGGGTTCGCCTATGAGTGAGCTGTCGGGTACCCTTTCCTCCACCCAGTGGCCGGTAAACGCGAAGACGTTCCACGCGATGAACAATACGCATGACACCTGTATGAACCGCCATCCCCGCTGCTCGGTGAGTCGGTTGCGTTCGAGCCAGTACGCGAGTATTCCCATGGCCGCAATGAAGCACACATGCGCGAGTTGGTGCACATACAGGCCTTCCGGAGCAGGGTGCGACTGGAATGCCCATGCTCGGGCGGGTCCCGCAAGGCTGATCGCCAAGGCGAACGCTGTTGAAATGGTTTTCGGCTGCACAAGCCGCTCCTTTCCTCGCCCACGAACGATTGCGTACTATAGAGTAATCCCCACGAGCCCACTTTGCAATTGTCGTCAGCCTCCCGAAAGTGCCTGGGCTGAATCCACGGATTTGACAGATTCACACAGGTTACCTACAATCGGGCCGCGCGAGCGAGAGAAAGGAGAGCCATGCCCGCCGGTTTTCATCATAGTTCCCACGAAAGTCCTCCGGGGGAAACCCTTTTCAAAAAGGGTTGTCCCCGGGACCCCTTTCCGAAAACTTCTGAAACATCGCGTGGTTCTGACCATGCCACGAGTTGTCGGGATGTCGGGCCCAGACTTTCGTACTTCGTTGTGGCGTCATGCCATGACCGTCTTTTGGCTTGGATCGGGGATCGCGTCCATCGGCACAGAGGGATGTTGTGCGTCTTGGTTGGGTTGGCACTGGTGTGTGTGGTCCGGACCGCTGCGTGGTCCGAGGGGAGCCGTTTCTCTTACCAAGAGTACGACTCGGTGCTGAAATCGTTCGTGTACAAAGATGGGATGGTCGACTACAGGGGGCTCAAGTCGCGACCCGTGGAGCTCGAGACTTTCGTGGACTCGGTCGGCAAGCTCGACGCAAAGGATTTTGCCGGGTGGACCGACAAGGAGAAGATCGCGTTCTGGATAAATGCGTACAATGCCCTCACGCTCAAGGTGATCCTCGACCACTATCCGATACGGCCGTCGCTCCTTGGCAGGATTCGGTTTCCGTCGAACAGCATCCGCCAGATATCCGGCGTCTGGGATTCGATCCGGTTCAAGGTGATGGGCGGGGAAATGACCCTGGATGAGATCGAGCATCAGCGGCTGCGCAAGGACTTCAACGAGCCCCGGGTGCACATGGCTTTGGTATGCGCTTCACGTGGGTGCCCTGTGCTGAGAGACGAACCGTACTCCGCGGACCGGCTCGACGCCCAACTCGACCACCAGGCCACCCGGTTCCTCAAGGACCCGAACAAATTCAGGATAGACCGGCGTCGGGAAGTCGTACAATTGTCTTCCATCTTCCAGTGGTTCGCGAAGGACTTCGGGAAGACCTACGACACCAGCGACAAGTTCCACGGCTTCAGCCCGGTGGAGCGGCCTGTGCTCAACTTCGTGGCCGGGTACCTCGATCGCAAGGACCGGCAATTCCTGGAGACCGAAGGGTACTCGATCGAATACCTGCCGTACGATTGGTCCCTTAATGAACGGTAGTCCCCTGCATTGATTACAGGATTACCCAATTTGAAGGGCTGAGACCGAGTGCTCTGTTGCCCAAATTCGGCGACCTGTTCTTCGACGACTTGTCCCTGGTAACTGGTCTCCGCAGGGTAATGCCGTCGGCCGGCAGGGACGCCAGCCGCTACAATGCCCCACAAAGCCGGCTGTCGTGAGTCCGGAACCATAATTCTGCCATGGTGCATTAAGGAACTCGGTGGCGTTTTCGGTCGACCTCCACGTATCTTGGCGGACAGCGACGCTGTGTGGTATGAAGATTGAGCCTTGGGGGAAGAGTCGACCCACATGGCCCCGATGGAATCCCCAGGCATCGGAGGTCGTTGCAGGATGTCCGCGACCATCATAAGCTTCGTAAACCTGAAGGGGGGCGTCGGCAAGACAGCACTCACCGTCAACGTCGGGGTCTCTCTTGCAGCGCAGTTGGGGAAGCGTGTGCTCGTCATCGACCTTGACCCCCAATGCAATGCCAGCCTGTGGCTCATGGGAGAAAAGGCTTGGGTGAAACGTGTGAAGAACAAGCATGCCAAGACTACCTACGGCCTTGTCTGTCGTCATGAACCGGTGGGAGAGTGCATCGTACACAGTCCGGTCGAGAATAGCGAGGGAATTGTCGAAGCCGGTACCCTCGATCTCATACCCGCGTCTTTCCATCTCATGACGCTGGAAGAGGAATATCACCATAAGGAAGGGACAGAGCAGCCTTATGTGCGATTCTATCAGCAAATCAAAATTCTTCGCGGCCTGTATGATTTCATATTCCTGGACTGTGCTCCGAACGTTTACAGAGCTACAAAATGCGCGCTCTTCGCGTCAGATATCATTGTGGCGCCATGCAGCCCTGACGCCTTGTCCTGGCTTGGGTTGAATCTCCTTGCATCGCAGATCAGAAAATTCGGCCGGGCTACCGCCAATGAGTTCGCCCGCGAACGGGAGGGACAGGACTTGTCACTCCTCGGTGGGATCATCATAAATGATGTACACTCGGGGTATAAGAATATCAACAAATATACTCGCGATAGGTTCGTAGATAGGCTCTCCCGACTCAAGCAAGCCGGTTTCGCTACGGAAGACGCCCAAGTTTTCCCCACCGAAGTGAGTCACGCACCAAGTGCCTTTCAGAAGGACCTGTTTCAGTTCATTCCTCTCTTGCTTTCACAGCCGGAGGATGCGAAAATCCTGAAAGACTACGAGAAGGTCGCGAAGACTTTTTTCGCAATGGGGAGCTGATAATGGCCGAGCTCATCGAGAGACTTCAAGAAACCATGAGCGTTCTCAGTCGACATCCTGAATGGGAGCGCTCTACTCTCCTGCGCGCAGAATCGCGGCAACTCACTGCAGCCCTGGATACCTATCGCGCCAAGGTGGAAGCGTTGGAGCTTTCTCTCAATCCGGATTACATAGAGGCGGAGGCGCTTCTGGAAGGACATGCCAGGAACCGGGTCACGGCAGCGTTTATCAAGGATTTTACAAGGAAACATTGCAGCGACCAACTCGTGTTTCCTCGAGTGGACAAGAGGGCCAGAGATGCGCTCTTGATTCAGGCCGCCCGGGACAAGAAACTGCGAGTGTTGAAGGATGCCCTCGATCCGGAGCGAGAATATCGTCAAATGTATAGGGACTTGGCAAGTCGGCCCGAGAAAGAGATCCAGGAAGAGGTCATGGGCATGGAAGCGGGTCTGCTGAAAGAAATAGTGAAGGCGGGCGTGATTGAGAGTCCCAGGACAAGAGGCGGAGCTGTGTCTACAAGCCTTGCAGCCCGGAAACAGATTGTGAGGCAGATCATAGCAAGGAAGAGATCGGACGAGCTAATGGCGGGCCTGGAATAGAATGCGTAAGCGACGCAGCAGGGAGCGTCGAATTCAGATGCTTCTTCGGGCACATCCGTATCTCCTGGATGCAGAACTTCTCTACTGCCGCGGGCGAATCGAGCGCAGAATTAGTTCAGGCAGGCTGGATATTGACTTCTCGACCGAGTACGGATGGATTGTTGTTGAGTGCAAATGCGTTTCCCTCACTGCAGAGCATGCCCGGCAACTTGTGCGATACATCGACAGTCTCACCAGCTCAGGGAAAACTGTCTACAAGGCCTACTTGGTGGGTCCTTCTTTTTCGGAGCCGCTCCCAACGGAACTGCTTGGACACCCCCCGGGCATTATCGTTGAAGAGATCCCAAGAGATATCCCCAGATTCTTCGCCTTTTCCGCGGGCGGCCACTACTTTGACGGGGAACTTGAGATCTGCCCGTACGACGGCACCCGGGCGGTCCCCGGTAAGGAACTGTTTTTCGACATCTGATATACCGGTTCTCGAAAGTAACTTCCGGTTCATGTCGGATCAGGGCTTGTGGGGCGGGCTTTCCAGCCCGCCAATCGGTGGAAACTAACGAGAACCGCTATAACACCAATGGTAGCCGTTCACTTACGCGCGGGAAAAATCCCCCCTGCCCTCCTTTAGAAAAGGGAGCTGAGAAGGCAACGCGCTATTCCCCCCTTAGTAAAGGGGGTTAGGGGGGATTTTCAAACAAGAAATGAACCGTGCCCGTCGATGAAGCGGGACCTTCCCGCTTATCAGTGAATTGTTACCACCAATGCGACTTCAAACAGGTGAGTTTGCCAACGGGACGACAGGCAAGTTGCCTGTCCCACCCGAGGCCTGAAGTCGCTCCATAGATCACGCATCGGTGTGATACGGCCGGGCAAGGAACGACCCTGTAGCCGGTCGTCCATTGACTACCAGCCTCTCATGCACCAAGATTCCATAAATAGGAAGTCAAGATCGGCTCTTGGGGAAGGAGATGCTATGGTCACACGGAATGGGGTACCCGATGCCGCTCCGGACGCGCTCGCGTCCCATCGCGGAAGTGCCAGAATCGTTGTCATCGTGACACTGGCGGTTGTGGCGATTGCCGCGCTCGCGCTGCTGCCGGTGAAGCGGTACACCCTGGATCTCTTGCAGTGGACCCAGGGCCTCGGCGCGTGGGGGCCGTTGTTCCTCTCGGCGTTTTACGTGGTCGCGTGCGTGTTCTTGCTCCCCGGATCAGTACTCACTCTGGGAGCGGGGTTTCTGTTCGGCCTGAAGACCGGCTTCCTGTCCGCATGGATCGGCGCGTCCATCGGCGCGTGTGCGGCGTTTCTCGTGGGGCGGACCCTCGCGCGTGACTGGATCGCCAACAAGATGCGGGGTAACTCCAAGTTCGAAGCCGTAGACGAAGCCGTAGGGGTCGAGGGATTCAAGATCGTGTTCCTGCTGCGGTTGAGTCCCGTGTTTCCGTTTAATCTGCTCAACTACGCGTTGGGGCTTACCAAGATCCCGTTCCCGAAGTATGGACTCGCTTCCGCGTTGGGGATGATCCCCGGCGGCTTGATGTACGTGTATCTCGGCAGTGCGGCCGGATCGTTGGTGCAGCTCGGCCACGGAGGGTCGGAACAGACGTGGGCTCAGCGGGTTCTTTTTTGGGTGGGGCTTGCCGCGACCGTGGCGGTAGTGGTCTTTGTGACGAGGATAGCCAGGCAAAGCCTCCGCAAGGCTGAGCTTTCGGCAAAGGCGGAACGGGCCAAACCCCAGGCAGCGGAAAAGGCCGGTGCAAAGGAGCCGGTTCCCACATGCGAAGCAGGTCTTATCAGTCCCTTCGACGCACATAACAAGCGGCTCCAGGACAACGTGCACCCCTGCGATTGGATCAATCCGGAACCTGCTCAGCGGTACAATCTGGTGGTCATCGGAGCCGGCACCGCGGGCCTGGTCACCGCCGCGGGAGCTGCCGGACTCGGGGCAAAGGTCGCGCTCGTGGAACGCCACCTCATGGGCGGCGATTGTCTCAATGTGGGCTGCGTTCCGTCCAAAAGCCTCATCAGTGCGTCCCGCGCGGTTGCGGCGATCCGGAAGGCTCGGGCGCTGGGTATCACCGTGGATGACCATCGCGTCGACTTCCCCGCGGTCATGGAACGCGTGCGGCGCATCAGAGCCGACATCAGCGCGCACGATTCCGCTCAACGTTTCCGGGACCTCGGGGTAGACGTCTTTCTGGGGGAGGGGGCTTTTTCCGGTCCTCATACGGTGGAGGTTGACGGTAAGACGCTCCGGTTCGCCAAGGCGGTTATCGCGACAGGCGGCAGGCCGGTATTTCCACAGGTGCCGGGCCTCGTGGAGGCCGGCTTTCTCACCAACGAGACGGTCTTCTCCTTGACGGAGCTTCCCCAAAGGCTCGCGGTGATCGGAGGGGGACCGATCGGCTGTGAACTGGCTCAGGCCTTCCAGAGACTTGGTGCACAGGTGTTCCTCTTTCACAAAGGCGACCACATTCTCGATCGGGAAGACCCACAAGCCGCGGAAATAGTCCAGAGGCGCTTCCTGGACGAGGGGGTTACGCTATTCCTCTCGGCGGACCTGGAACACATCGAAACCCGCGACCGTGAAAAAATGATCCGCTTCCGCGCTGCCAAGGGAATCGACACGGTCACCGTAGACGAGATCCTCGTGGCTGCGGGGCGGGCTCCCAATGTGGAAGGGCTCAACCTCGATGCAGCCGGAGTCGAATACGATCCGCGTCTGGGTGTGAAGGTGAGCGACCGTCTGCAGACCTCCAACCCGCACATATTCGCGGCAGGCGACATCTGCATGCAGTACAAATTCACCCACGCGGCGGATGCAGCAGCGCGCATCGTCATTCAGAATGCGCTGTTCAGGGGAAGGAAGCAGCTCAGCGCGCTCACCATTCCGTGGTGCACGTACACCGACCCGGAGATCGCGCACGTGGGCCTGTACGAGAAGGACGCTGCTCGACTCGGGATCGCTCTCGACGCATACCAGGTCCCCCTGAGCCAGGTCGACCGGGCAGTTACCGACGCCGCGCAGGACGGCTTCGCGCACATCCTCACGGAAAAAGGGACAGACCACATCGTGGGAGCCACCATCGTCGCGGACCACGCGGGGGACATGATCAGCGAGGTGACCGTTGCCATGGTCGGCGGCGTAGGCCTAGGGACGATCTCCGCTGTCGTGCATCCGTACCCTACTCAGGCGGAGGTGATCAAGAAAGCTGCGGACGCGTACAATCGTACCCGACTCACCCCAACGGTGAAATTCCTGCTCGAGCGATGGCTCAGGTGGACAAGATAGCGCTGGGGGAAGAGGCGTTTTGAAAAACGCCCCTTCCCCCAGACCCCCCTCCCCTAAAACTCTTGGTACTGGGCGGCTCCCGCTGGTCGCCGCGGGAGGGGCTGGGTGTGTCCCTGAATGTAGGGTGGGAAAGCCTTTCGGGCAAAAAAAAAGCAATCCAAAGTAGGAGGATTGCTAAAGGGTATGGATTGGAGTCGTTTGTTGTTTGATGAAATAGCAAGTCGCGTGCCAACGTGATATATGCCTGAAAAAGCAGCGCGTTGCCGGGGGGCACCCCGGGGAACGGCCCTCCGCGCGAGCAATTCCTTCCCACTTTCGCGGGCGAGCCGGAGGCCGGTGTGAATTTTGTTCGCACCCCAGCGGGCAGAAGCATCCCGGCCGGAGACAACACGGCCTTTTCTTATTAATAACGTTCAATTTCTTCTCCAGCCGAGAAGAAATCTTCAGCTCAGCAGTTCTGGGAGAAAGCAACGCGCGCATGTTCGGTTGCGTATACCGGTTCTCGAAAGTAACTTCCGATTCGTGTCAGATCAGGGCTTGTGGGGCGGGCTTTCCAGCCCGCCAATCGGTGGAAACTAACGAGAACCGCTATAGAACCAACTCGCCCCGCCCCGGGTCTTCATGCGGACCGAGAAGGGTGGACGCGAATTTTGGTTGCGGCTCCCAGCCGCTTCTTGTAAGCAGAAAAGGGCTACAAGGTACCGACCGGCGGCAAACTGCCGCCGGACGACTACTCGGGGAGATTGAGAGTATGGAAACAGGGTGGTACTTGGTGATCGGACTGGCCGCGGTCATGATCGGAGCAGAGATTCTGGTCCGCGGCGCCTCGGGGCTTGCGAGGTCGGTGGGGATTTCTCCGCTGGTGATTGGTCTTACCGTAGTGGCGTATGGCACGAGCTGCCCCGAATTCGGCGTTTCCATTGCGGCGGGGCTTGCGGGCCTGGACCATGCTGCTCTTGGGAACGTGGTGGGGAGCAACATCGTCAACATCCTGTTGGTCTTGGGAATCACCGCGGTGCTCACTCCTCTGTCGGCATCCCGGCAGATGTGTCTGTTCGACGTGCCGGTCATGATCGGGGCCTCGATCCTGCTGCTGGTCCTCGGATGGGACGGAGTCGTGAGCGTGTGGGACGGATTGATACTTCTGGCATGTCTTGTCGTGTACACCCTGGTTGCCCTCTGGCGGGGTCGAGGGAGACAGGAGCCCCCAGCAGAAAGTCTTCCTGCCAACGACGGAGCCGCTCCATCAAAACGGATCTGGGATGATTGGCGATTCCGGGTGGGATTGGTCATCGTAGGGCTGATACTGCTCGTGTTGGGGTCCAGGTGGATGGTCGACTCTGCGGTTGATCTGGCACGACGTATCGGAGTTAGCGACCTGGTTATCGGGCTTACCGTCTTGGCTGTGGGTACGTCGCTGGCGGAGTTGGCCGTTTCCGCAGTAGCGGCAGTCCGGAAACAGGCCGACATGTCGCTGGGCAACGTGGTGGGAAGCAACATAGTCAACATATGCGGCGTGCTCGGCCTTGCCGCAGTGGTCTCACCAAGCGGGATCGCCGTTCCCCCCGAAGCTCTCCGGCTGGACATACCCCTGATGATCGCCGTAGCAGTAGCCGCGCTGCCGGTAGTCATGACCGACGGCATGGTCTCCAGGCGGGAAGGTGCCGTGTTAGTCGGTTACTACGCGATCTACACGGCATACTTGTTGATGAACGGTGCACAGAGTCCGTGGCTGACCGTATTTCGGACCGCTCTCTTTATTGCGATTATCGTGACGGGACTTGCGTTGGTAGGCGCGTCATTCCGGCAGTTGATAGCCCCGAGAAGAGACAAGGCGTGATACTCTGCTGCGCATTGAAAACGGGCGTTTCGTTTGTGGGGTGGATCCCCCTCCCCTTACCCCTCCCGCCAGGGGAGGGGCATGCGAACTCCCTCCCGCGATGGGAGGGGGAAGGGGGAGGGTGAGGGGACCAATCCCAATGAGCGGCAGTACAGAACGCCGCCGGTGGGGTAGAAGACGCACAGAAATGATGTTGTTTGGATTGGTTGACCGCAGCCGTTCACTTCCGCGGGGTCAGAATCCGCCCACCCCCCTTGAGAAAAGGGGGGCGGAAGGCGACGCGCAATTCCCACTTGGTTCGGTGTTAGGGTTCGATCTTGGTCCCGAGCACTTGCAGGAATTTGGCCAACCAGTCCGGATGAGCCGGCCATGCCGCGGCGGTGACCAGATTCCCGTCAACGTGCGCCTTGTCGTATCCGCAATCTACCCATGTGCCACCCGCGGAATTCACGTCCGGACCTACCGCAGGATACGCGCTGCACGAACGGCCAGCCACCACCCCTGCGGCCGCGAGTACCTGAGCGCCATGGCAGATTGCCGCGATCGGTTTCTTGGCCTCTGCGAAATGCTTGACCGCGGCGAGCACACCCTGATTGAGTCGGATGTATTCAGGGGCTCTGCCTCCCGGAATCACCAGCGCGTCGTAGTCTTCAGCCTTCACGTCCGCGAACGTGGCGTTGAGCGTGAAATTGTGACCACGTTTTTCGGTGTACGTCTGGTCCCCCTCGAAGTCGTGGATCGCGGTCCTCACGATCTCGCCGGCCTTCTTGTCCGGGCAGACCGCATGGACCACGTGCCCCACCGCCTGCAACGCCTGAAACGGGACCATCAGCTCATAGTCCTCCACGAAGTCGCCCGCGAGCACAAGAATCTTCTTTGGCGCCATTCCAAACCTCCTTGCATTCATTCTCATTCGGTAATACCGGCATGCACTACCCTGACTTCCCCAGTGTACCACAAAGCGGCTGGGAGCCGCAACCAAACGGCTGGGAGCCGTAGCCAATAATCGCGTCAACCTTCCTCGGTCCGCATGCAGATCCAGGGCGGGGCGAGTGAGTTCTACGCAAGCAAGAAAGGCACGTTGGTTTCTCCCAGCGCCGGTGAGCTGAAGACTTCCCTTGAGGACGTTGAGAGACTCGATGTGATACGACTGCGCTTTCAAAAGGGTGAAATAGCCGTAGGGGCGCACCTGCGTGTGCGCCCAAATCAGGGCAGACACGCAGGTCTGCCCCAACAACTGCGGGTTTGAAGCCGGTCCTGAGGTTACCTGTTTGAACGCGAATCGAAATGAGCATCACTATATGCGTCATGGTGTCCATGAGCGGTGTCGTCCGGATCGAAGAGTCGAGCCTGCCCAACGCCTCCCGTTGCCGACGGAGTACTGCCCATCGGGGGTCGCAATGGGATTTTCCTGCGACGTGAGGTATAATTGCTCGCAATGGGATGAATTTCGGTATGAGCATGGCTCGGCAATCGGAGACGGCATGGCAATAGGTGCCCTGGAAGGCGTCAAAGTGATCGATCTGACCGGCCTGCTCCCCGGTCAGTTCTGCTCGGGGATGCTGGCAGACCACGGCGCGGACGTGGTGGTAGTGGAAGCCCCAAGATTCAAGAACGATTCGGTGATCGGCGAGATCCCCATGGTCAGGCGCAACAAGCGCCACCTGGCTCTGGATCTGAAGTCTGCGGAAGGCAAGGAGGTGTTCTTCAGGCTGGTGTCGCGAGCCGATGTGTGCATCGAGGGCTTCCGTCCGGGAGTTGCCCAACGGCTGGGCGTCGGGTACGAGCAAGTAAGCGGCGAGAATCCACGTATCGTGTACTGTTCCCTGACGGGCTACGGTCAGACTGGACCGCTGGCGAAACGGGCCGGTCACGACCTCAACTACATGGCATTTGCAGGCATGCTCGACCTCTCACGGGACAACCTTGGAGTCCCCGTCGTCCCGAATTTCCAGATGGCAGGTCTCTCCGGCAGCCTGTACGCGGTGATCGGCATACTCATGGCCCTGCTGTCTCGACCAGCGACCGGCCTCGGGCAACACGTGGATGTCTCCATCACCGACGGCCTGGTGTCTCTGTTGCCGTTGCCGCTGACTGCCGCATTTTCGGGAAACTCGCTCCCAGGGCGGGCCGACTCGACCGGGCGCGATCGTTTCCCGTGCTATGACGTGTACCAAACCCGTGACAATGAATTCCTGTCTGTCGGCCCTTTGGAACCCCATCTGTGGGTGAGTCTCTGCAACAAGCTCGGGTTCCCGCAGTACGCGTCGTTGCAGTACGACCCGAACAGCCGGGATGAAATCGCGTCCGCGCTCCGAAGACTTTTTCTCACACGTGACCTGGACGACTGGCTCGAATTCCTCAGCTCGGACGACGACTGCGTCGCGCCGGTACGTCGAGTCACGGACCTTGCCAGAGACCCCCATCTGCAAGCCCGTGACATGCTGCCGATTGCCGGCGGAGGGATTCCCCAGCCCGGAGTGGCTCCCAAACTCATGGGAACCCCGGGAGCCGTAAGACGACCGGCCTACCGCTTCGGAGAACACTCCCGGGAGATCCTGGAAGAGCTCGGCTATTCGCCTGAACGGATAGAAGAACTCCGGTCCAAAGGGGTGGTCCTCGTGGCAACATGAGAGACCCCCATCCCCGAAAACTTTTGAGATTGTGCGGCTTCCCCTGGTGACCGCCGGGTATTCCATGAGTGAGAGCGATCGCATTCTTATACTTCGTTGCAGGTGCAGCGCGTCCTGGTTCCTGATAACCCATCGGAATAATTAGGCCGTCGGAGGGCTTGTATCCGTTTCACCGCGTCGGGCTCCCGGCGCTCTATCTGCCGCCCCTCTGGGGCTCCGGAGGCGCACGTTTGGTCCCGCAGGGACGCAAGAAAGTAGCCCGGGACGTCAGTCCCGGGTTGCAGAAATGCACCGTGACATCATTCAGGTACCGAAGTGCGCGGCACCCCTCGGTTGTGCCTGCCGCGAGGGCATGCAGGTTCTCATGCGAATGCGCGAGGGGACGCTTCGGATTTCTCGGCGTCCTCCGCTGCTCCGCGGTGAACCATTACGAGTGGAGAGCATAATCATGGGAGAGTCAGACACGGTTCGGGTGTTCATTTCGTCCACCTTCAGAGATATGCACGCGGAACGAGACCACCTTAACCGTTGGGTGTTTCCGGAGCTCAGGGATCGGTGCCGACGCCGAGGCATCAGATTCGTGGCGGTAGATCTGCGGTGGGGCGTCACGCAGGCAGAGGCCGAAAGCGGCGCGGTTCTGACCAGATGTCTCGAAGAAATCAAGAACTGCGGGTTCTTCGTGGGACTTGTAGGTGAGCGGTACGGATGGGTCCCGCCCCCGCCCGCTCCTGAGACAATACCTGCCTACATATTCCGAGATGTATTCGACCACGGCGCGTTGGCCGCGCAGGCACGTGACGTGCTCGCGAAATGCTATGAACCGGACGTTCCGGAAGATACCCGATGCTTCCGGATACGCGAATCCGCGGCAAGACTGCCCACGGTCATAGGGCGTCTTGCCAGCTTCTGGCGGGCAAAGGCGTACTATTCCATCACCGCGCAGGAAATCCTCCAGGCAATCGTGGCACCGGGGAACGCCCTCACTTTCGCATCCTTTTACCTGCGTCAACTGCCGAAGCCCGGGCCCGAAGTCCCGGCCGAGCTCGAACAGAAGCTGCGCACCGTGTTCCAGGAACAGGAGCCCAAGTGCTCGGTCGCGGCTGCAAGCCTTACACACCGCATTCGCGGTCTGGGCGCGAGCGGGCGGTTGACCGTCCACACGTATGATGTGGCATTCGACGGCCTGCGTATCGACCCGTGTTTCCTGCCCGAGAGCCTGAGCCCCCAGGATGTGCAGGCCCTTGCCGACGGCGTGATCGGGTTCCCGGAATGGGAGCACCTGAGTCCTGCACTGCGACACGCGGCAAACGTACCCGTGGGGCCGGCTGATGCCGCCGGATTCGGGACCGTGGCGTTGAAAGGCCTGGACCGGTTCGGCGAGCTCGTGATGGAAGACCTCTCTCGGGGCATCGACTTGTGGCTTGAGGCGCAAATCCGTCCCGTGAGCGCCCTGCAGCTCTCCGATGAACGGCCGTTGGCGGCAACGGGGGCTCACCTCTTCGTGGGACGGGAACGGGAACTCGCTGCCATGCACGGGTACGTGTCCGACCTCGAAAATCACGCTCCCTTCGTGATACTGGGCCCGGCCGGCTGCGGCAAGACCGCGCTGATGGCTCGATTCGTGCGGGAACTGGCAGACAGGCACACCGAGGCCATCCTCATCGACCACTTCGTTGGAGCATCCCCGGGATCGAGCGACCTTGGGCACACCCTGCGATACCTCTGCCGGAAGCTCTGTCGAGAGTGCGCCCTCGACGAGCCCATTCCCGATGATCCGCAGAAGCTGCGCCACTTGCTCCTTCGGCTGCTGGACATGGTTCCTGAACGATGCCGAGTGGTTCTGGTCATCGACGCCTTGAACCAGCTCGACCCCGCGGGCCGAAGTCATGACGCTGACTGGTTTCCGTTCCGGCTGCCGGGACACGTGAAGGTCATCGTGAGCGCGGTCGAAGAGAGCGGATGGGCACAGAGACTTGAAGACGGCCTGGCGCTCGCAGGCACTGCCGCGGCGGTGCAGAACGTCATGCAAGTAGGCGTGCTCGCGGAGGATCAGGCGGCCCTGCTCGCGCAAACCCACCTCATGGACATGGGAAAGAAGCTGGAAACCGGTCAGATGCAAGCCCTTCTGAGCAAGCAGGAAGTGCGGCTGCCTCTTTACCTCTTGGTGGCCCTGGAGGAGCTCTGTCTGTTCGGCCTTTACGAACACGTGCTCAAACGCATCGACCTGCTGCCTCCGACACTGGCCGAGCTGTTCGAGCAGGTCCTTGCCCGCTTGGAGCACGATTTTCACCGTAATTTCACGGAACTTGCCATGCGGCTACTCGCAGGTTCACGGTACGGGCTCTCGGAGGAAGAGCTGCTCGATCTGCTTCGGCGCAACGGCCACCCGGACACGCACGGCAAGTGGCGCCGCTTCTACTATTCGGTGCGACTCTACCTGCGGCCCGCGGAAGAAACGGGAGCAGAACGCCGAGAGGACTCCGAAGGCCCCAAAGGCTTGTCAGCAGGTTTTCCGGGGGAAACCCTTTTGAAAAAGGGTTGTCCCCCGGAGCCCCTTCCGAAAACTTTTGGAATATCGGGCCATTCTGACCATCCGATTGGTTCTTGTGAGGTCAGGCACCAACTTTCATCCCCGGGTGTGACCCTTCACGATCATGGTGGTCTTGAGGAACGTCTCACACTCGAGAAACAGGAATCCCGCGCTCGCTCGGCTAAGGAATGCCCTGCGGCCACCAGCGGGAGCCGCTCAATGCCAAAAGTTTTTGGGGATGGGGGTCCGGGGGAAGGGACTTTTTTCAAAAAGTCTCTTCCCCCGGAAATCCCGATTCACATAAGACGGTTGCTGAATTTCTTTCATGAGCAGCTCCGTGTCGCAGTCTTCAGAAGGTATTTCGGTATGGATTCGCCGCACGCGGAACCGACTATCGAGTATCGTCAGACCCAGGCCGTACTCGCGGAATATTTCCATTCAACGGCCCGTCAGGGCGACCCGCCCGCGTGGCAACCGGACCGAACCAGGGGACTGAGCGAACTCGTATATCACCAGGTCAGGGCAGCAGACCGCCTCGACCCGACCGATCCGCTCTGGGAGTCGGTTGCAGCGACGCTTTGCGACCTGGGGTTCATTGCAGCCAAATGCGCGGGTTCCATGGTGTACGACCTGGTGTCTGACTATGCAGCGGCGCTCGATGCGTTTCCCGACGTGTGGGCCGAGAGATCGAAACAGCCAGATTACGACCTTATCATCTCGGACTACGTGCGGGGTGTTCTTGCCCACGCATCGGACGATCACCTGCCCGTTCCGGTCATCGAGTCGGTGAATCCGAGAACCGACCAGGACCTGCAAGAGGATTCCGAGCGCATCATCAGGGACCTCGCACCCGTAGATCGCGTCCGTGCGTTCGCTCGCTTTGTGAAGGCCGAGGCGGATGTGCTTGCCGCATTCGGCTCGGTGGAAGGGTTCTGTGTGCAACATGCGTACAACGCCGCTCGATCAGGGCCGGTGGCAGAGGCTGCCGCGTCGGCCGTGAAGCGTGACTCCCGTACTCCGTTCCTCCTGCGCGATCCGCGGAGCAGGCCCGAATTCAGTGCACATCCCGCACTGGTCAACACGCTCGGGCACCATAGCTGGGTCACCAGCGTCAGTGTCTCCCCCGATGGCAGAAGGGTGCTGTCCGGCACCTACGACCGGACCGTTCGGCTTTGGGACCTGGAGACGGGCGAATGTCTCAGGACCCTTCGCGGACACGGCGACATGGTATCGACGGTGAGCATGACGCTTGATGGGAAAAGGGCGGTATCCGCAAGCCACGATCGCACGATACGGCTATGGGACCTGGAATCAGGACAGTGCATCAGAACGGTTACAAGCCCCGTCGAACTCGGGACGCTCAGCATCACCCCTGACGGCCGCCGAGCCGTATCCGGCAGCGGCGGGGGCGTGCTGGTGATCACCCCGGATATGGACTGCACCCTGCGCGTGTGGGATCTGGACACCGGTGAGTGCACGGCGGTCTTGGAAGGACATTCGAGACCCGTGCCCACAGTAAGCCTGAACGCGAACGGAAGGATCGCAGTCTCAGGGAGTCGGGACGGCACTGTGCGGGTGTGGGACCTGGACGCCGGCCGATGCCTGACGGTCATGACCGGGACAGCGACCAACGTAGCCTCCGCGGCCCTGACCCCCGACGGAACCGCTGCGGTCTCCGCGGGGGAAGACAGATCCGTGTTCGGCAATTGGCGCAGTATCATCGAAGTGTGGGACTGCAAAGCCGGTCGGTCTGTGCGCAGCATTGAAAGCCGTTTCGGAGCAGTGACGCACGTGAGTCTTACCGCTGACGGAAAGAGAGCCGTGTCGGGCAGTGACGACGGAATTGTGAGACTGTGGGACCTCGAAAGCGGAGTGTGCCTCAAGACCTTTTCCGCCCACACCGATGCGGTCAAGAGCGTCGCGGTCACTCCAGACGGGAGAAGGGCAGTCTCCTCGTCGGGAGATCGGGACGGGACCCTGCGTGTCTGGGACTTGGAGGCCGGCCGGAGCCTGGACACGGCTCGAGGAGATGCCGGCGTGTATCTTACTCCTGATCGGTACGCAGGACGGACTGCGGCGGCGATCAGGACTCGCAGCAGGCCCGGCCGGACCGTCGCCGGCCAACAGGCGTGCGACGTCCGCGAACCGGAGATCCGAGGGGAACCCGAAGCGGGAGCACACACCCAACAGATCGAGTCTGCCTCAGTGCAATCCCTCCCTGACCCGAGTGCGTCGGGGGAGTCATCACTGGTCGCGGTTGCCGAAGTAACGAGTTGCAGCACCTATTTCGGGACGGGCAGCCGGGGGATAGCCAGAGGCGAAGGCAACCACCTGGACGTCTGGGACATGCAGAGCGGAACACGCCTCAGGACACTCGATGGGCTCGACGAGCCGATGTGGTCGCTCGCGGTGACGCCGGACCTGAAGAGAGTGGTCGCGGGGGATGAATACTCGAACATCCACCAATGGCACCTGGAGACCGGGGAATGGATCTCAGCACTGCCGGGCCAACGCAACTCACTCCATGACATGAGTCTTTCGCCGGACGGGAAGTGCATCCTCGCGTCGAGCGGCAACAACACCCTGCGATTGTGGGACTTGGAGACCGGGGAGTGTCTCAGGACCTACCAGGCCCGATCAGGAGCGTATCTTCCCTTGGCGGTCACACCCGACTTTGCGACGGGTCTGGCAGGTCGTACGGAAGACGCGCTGGACCAGCCCGCGGAGGGCAGGTCATGGTCCATTGATGTATGGGACTTGACGACCGCCGAATGCCTGAAGACACTCGTCGGCCACACCGGGGAGGTGAAGACGCTTGCCGTGTCGCCTGCCGGCACAACGGCCGTATCGGGCAGTGCGGATGCCACGATACGCGTATGGAACATCGAAACGGGTGAATGCCTAGGGGTCCTGCGAGGGCATACCGATTATGTGGTCGACGTGAATGTGACGCATGACGGCACTCGAGTCGTCTCTCGGAGTCTGGACCGCACAATCCGGTTGTGGGATATGGCCACCGGAGCATGTCTTGCCGTGTACCCCCATGAAGAGGCGAGTGTCTCCCGTTTGGGGAAGTCCGAGGACTGGCCCGCGGTGTTCCGGTCGAGGGACGGGTTCTTGTTCCCGGAAATGCCCAACCTCCTTGCCGAGCCTCCTCTCGTCACAGCGGAGCGCATGTGGCGTTACGGAGACAGCGGGGAATCCGGCTCCTGGGATGACGGGATTACGTTCCGATGCCCCTTGTGCGGGCAGCGAAGCCCTATGGCGGACGAGATACTCGTGGCCGTGGAGGGCATCGCGAAGGAGATGAACCTGGCTGAGTGGCGATTTCTCCGCACTGTTCTGCCCGCGGCCGAATCGGAAACGAGCGAACTGACTGGGTGCTGCCTCGCTTGTGGGGAGGTGCTCCGATTCAATCCTTTTGTGGTGGACAACCGGGACTTGGACGAACAGGCGTACGCGGCCCAGGTGATGGAGACCCGTGCCGCATCGCTCGAAGCCGAAGGGAAGCTGCACGAAGCCGCAGACCTGCGCCTGAAATCGTGGGACGTCCGACGCAGGCAGCTCGGGTCGGATCACCCTGAGACACTCCGGACAGAGACCCGCCTAGCCGCACTGGAAGCGAACCTGGGAAATGAGTACGTCAGGGACCACCTCGCAAAGGCGGGAGATCAGGCCGCGTCCTTGCGTAGACTGCTCAGTTTCCGCGACAAGGCCCTTGGAACGGACCATCGCAGAAGTCTCCACACCGCGAAAGAACTGGCAAGGATTCTCCTGGGCGAGAATGACTTCGTCGAGGGGGCCAGAATGCTTCGGCGTTCCGTCGAGGGTGCGATCGCGATCATGGGACCCGAGACCCCGGAGTCGGCCAAAGCAATGTTCACCCTGGCCCGGACGCTCGTCAAAGCGGGTGAATACGGGGACGCGGGGGCTTACTACGGTCGGGCAATGGATGTCTTCGGCAGGGTAGGGCAGAGGCCGGTGGTCGAGCAGATCGGCAGGGAGATCGCCGAGCTCTACAAATCAGCCAACGGGAAGCCCCCGGACGTGAGACTATGGCCGGAACTGGCAGCGATCGTGAACGCAGCGGGTTGTGGTGAGTCCGCGGAGAGGGTCCGGGCCTTCCTGAAGAGGCGACCCTGATGCCCCCCGGCCGTTGCCGGAACCATAACTAAGAGTCCACCGCGGAGACGCGGAGAGCGCAGAGAAGAGGCAGGAGAAGATGGGATATCTCTTGGATTGTTGCGTTCACTAGGACGAAAAGCAAAGATTAACCACAGAGGCACGGAGAACACGGAGAAGAAAAGAGCTCTTATCCTTGGACGACTCAGCCGGTTGCCGACACGAAGAAGAGAGCCATTGAAAATTCTTGGTTTTCTCTGTACCACTATCGTTTGATTTCGTCGCAGGCCGCGAAGACTTGTTGTCGGAATCCGGTCCAGCAAGGGAGTTTCGATCTGTTCTGGCCCGCAGAAGTCCGCGGTTTCAAGGTGCGTAGATCCAACTTGCCCCGCCCGCGGTCTTCATGCGGACCGAGGAAGGTGGACGCGAATTTGATTGCGGCTCCCAGCCGCTCTGTGACCTCTGTGTCTCCGTGGTGAATATTCTTCTGTCCGGGTGAACGCGTATTCATAACCGGTATTGCGGAGAACGCGAATCATGGAAGGAAAACCAATTTCCCAGAGCCGCCTGGTGCTGGCTCAGCAAATGAATCCTGAAGACGCCAATCCCGTGGGGAACGTCCACGGCGGGGTAATCATGAAACAGGTGGACACGGCTGCCGGGGTCGTGGCCATTCGCCATTCGAGACGGAACTGCGTGACCGCGTCGATAGATCGGCTCGATTTCCACAACCCGGTCTTTGTGGGGGATCTGCTGGTACTCAAAGCGAGTCTCAACTTCGCGGGGCGCAGCTCGATGGAAGTGGGCGTACGGGTCGAAGCGGAAGACCCACGCACCGGCGAAGTCAGGCATACAGCCTCGGCGTACCTCACGTTCGTGGCCCTGGATGAGAGAGGTCGTCCCACCGCGGTGCCGCCCCTGATCCTGGAAACCGAGGAGGAGCGCCGCCGCAACTGCGAAGCCCTGGCAAGAAAAGAATCACGGTTCGAGCAAAGAGCCCGGGAAAAAGGCTGCACGGCCGAGTCCGTCTAGGCTGAAGTTTTTTTCCAGAGAACCAAGTCTCGTGCGGCTATCTCCTCGTCACAATTGAGGAAACTTTGGGTTCGGTTTAGTCTTCAGGGTCCACGTTACTGGCTACATTTCTACCCCCCGCC
>JBFMAA010000051.1:0-34926 GCA_040755955.1 Thermodesulfobacteriota bacterium | reverse complement strand
GGAGATCTTTCCTGTTCGAAAACTCTTTGGCATTACATCCGGAACGTGCCGTGGCCGCGGTTGCGTCCTTCCAGGGGCGCGTTAAGCGAAGCAGACACCGCCAGTCCCAGCACGTCGCGGGTCATGGCCGGGTCGAGTATGCCGTCGTCCCAGAGGTTCGAGGTGCTGTAGTATGCGTTCCCTTCCTTCAGCCCCGCGTCCATAATCGGCTTACGCATGGCTTCCACGATCTCCTGAGAAAGCGGGGGCATTCCCTCCCGAGCGAGCTGGTCGTTCTTGACGGTGATCAGCACCGAAGCGGCCTGTTCCGCTCCCATGACGCCGATCTGGGCATTGGGCCACATCCAGAGAAATCGGGGCGAGTAGGCCCGACCGCACATGCCGTAGTTCCCCGCGCCGAACGACGCGCCGACGATTACCGTGAACTTGGGAACAGTAACGGTGGAAACCGCGTGCACCATCTTGTGACCGTCTTTGGTGATGCCGCCTCGTTCGTACTCCCGGCCGATGATGTACCCGGCGATGTTCTGCAGGAACACCAGCGGAATCCCCTGCCTGTCGCAAAGAGATATGAACTGGGTCGCCTTGAGCGCGCTGTTCGAGAAGAGCACGCCGTTGTTGCCGAGTATGCCCACCTGGTACCCGTGAATGTACGCCCATCCGCAGACCAGGGTTGGACCGTACAGCGCCTTGAATTCGAGAAACTCGGACCCGTCCACGATCCGTGCGATGAGTTCCCGCACATCGTACGGGGTCGAGATGGACCTCGGGACGATGCCCCAGATCTCCTTTGGGTCGTATAGAGGGTCTTTCGCGGCCCGCCGAGGGATCCGGGCCTTTTCATTTTGCGGAAGTATTCCCGCGATGTCGCGGATCATCTCGATAGCCTCGGCATCATCTTGCGCGAAGTAGTCCGACACCCCGGATTCCCGGCAGTGAACGCTCGCTCCGCCCAGGTCTTCCGCGGTGACCTCCTCACCGGTCGCAGCCCTGACCAAGGGAGGCCCGCCGAGGAAGATCGCGCCCGTCCCCTGCACGTGCACCACGTGGTCGGACATCGCGGGGATGTACGCGCCGCCCGCGGTGCACAGCCCCATAACCGCGGTAATCTGCGGGATGTTCATCTTGGACATGAGCGCCTGATGGTAGAAGATGCGGCCTCCGTCGTCCGCATCGGGGAAGATCTCCGACTGGAGCGGCAGAAACGCGCCGCCGGAGTCCACGAGCATCACCATCGGCAGGCGGTTTTCCATGGCAATGGTCTGGCAGCGAAGGGTCTTCTTCACTCCCAGGGGATAGACTGCCCCGCCTTTGATCATGGGATCGTTGGCATGGATGAGCACCTCTCTGCCCTGGATGACCCCTATGCCCGCGCGTGTGCCCGCTCCGTGGACTTTCCCGTCGTACAGCCCGCGGGCGGCAAGGGGTGCGATTTCCAGCCACGGGGTGTTTCGGTCGAGCAGTCTGTCCAGGCGCTCCTGCACAGGGAGCTTTCCCAGCTCAGCGTTGCGTTTGATGGCCTTTTCCGAGCGGTCTTGCCTGGCCTTCTTCAGTTCGGCTTTGAGATCCGCGACCATCTCGGCCATCGCGTCGTAGTTGGCCTTGTATTCGTCGCTGCTTGCGTCTATGCGTGTCTCGATCACTTCCATGGAATCACACCCGACATTGCTGGAGTTCCTATGAAAGTCTTCCGGGGGAAACCCTTTTGCAAAAGGGTTGTCCCCCGGACCCCTTTCCTAAAACTCCTAGAACATTGGGTGGTTCTGGCCATCCAAAGAGTTCTTGAGTCTTCGGGACGGGACTTTCATCCTTCGTTGTGGCGGCAAGCCATGACAGTTGTTATGTGAACAGGGATTTCCGGGGGAAGCTATTTCTTGAAAGAAGTCCCTTCAGCCGGACCCCCATCACCAAAAACTTTTGGAGCATTGCAGCTCCCGGGCCCTCAGCATCTTTTGGGCCACTTCAGTCAACTCGCAGTCACACCCGATACCTTTGCAGAAGGTCGTGGGCAATCATTATGCGTCCCACTTCCGAGGTCGTTCCGGCGATGGCTGCGAATTTCGCGTCCCGATACGCCTGTCCAACGGGGTTTTCTCTGGAATACCCTTGGCCGGCAAGGATCTGCATGCCCATGGACGCCACCTGTTCCGCTGCCTCCGAGGAGAACACCTTGGCGCAGTGGAGCACCATCCTTGCTTCGGAGTCCCCAACCTTCCTCAACCAGGCGGCCCGATACGCCAAAAGCTGGGCCGTCTGGGACAGCGTGAGCATCTCGGCCAGTTTGAACCGAATCTCCTGGTATCTGAAGATCGCTTTCCCGTCCCGACAGTGCGCCAGGGCATGTTCTTTGGCAGCTTCCACGGTCCGTTGCATAAGCCCCACGGAAGCCATGGTCAGGATCCGATCTTGCTCCACGAATATGTGAGCGATTCTCGATCCGTCCGGGAATGGTCCCAGCGTAAGATCCGAAGGGACTTCGACCCCCCGCATCTCCACGGTCGAAACCGCGAGCCCGTCGTATCCGAGAGTCTTGAGCCTCGGGCCGAGGGTGAGACCCGGCTGTCCCGCTCGCACCAGAAAGATCGTCGGGTTGCCCTCGACCCTGCCCATGACAGCGATCCAATCCGCTATGGGTGCATTGGTGACGAAGCTCTTCAAACCGGAGAGCCGGTAATAATCACCGACCCGCTCCGCCTCGGTCGGGTGGGAGTACGATGGTCCGAACTGCTCGGATTCCGACGCCGCGACCGCTCCTATGATTTCACCCTTTCTCACGGAAGTCAGGATGTCCTCCGCTTCCTTAGTGGTCCCGAATTCGGCCGGGAATCCACCGAAAAGCCGTGCCGTGACCTCCACTGCAAGGAACAGCGACGCCGAGGCTCGGGCCGTGACCTCTTGAGCCGCCACCAACGCCATCGCGTCGTTACGGCTTTCCAGGCTGAGGTACTCGCTTTCCGCCAGTTTTCCCAAGACCCGGAGCGTGCTTCGTCGCAGGTCGGACAGGTCCGCAGGGTCGGGGTCTCGGAAGTCCCGCAGGGCGAGACGCACCTTTTCTCTCAAACTCTGCTCGTCTTCAGTCCAGTCGAAGTTCATCGCATGGCCTCATGCCGGGTTGCTTTGCAGACAGCCCGGATTGCCTGGGGACATCGGTCCCACAGCGACAGAAATCTGGGGTACGGTCAACGCTGCCCCCTAGCCTCGGGTGCCGGGAGGGCTCACCGGGACACGGACGATCATTTCTTCACCCACAGCAACAGGCGCCTTATTTAACCAGGAGCATGCCCCTCCGTTTCACAGTCACCGCGACCTCGGCGACCAGCGGGAGCCGCATGCTCCAAAAGTTTTAGGGGAAGGGGGTCTGGGGGAAGGGGCGTTTTTAAAAACCCCCCATCCCCCCGCGCATTCACATAAGCCTGGAGATCAGGATCTTCTGTATTTCCGATGTGCCGCCGCCTATGGGCGCCAGTCTGCTGTCCCGGAAGATCCGTTCCACGTCGTATTCGTGGCAGTAGCCGTACCCGCCCATGAGCACGACCGCGTCGTTGGCCGGTTTGAGGGACCAGTCTCCCACAAAGAGCTTTGCCACCGCGGCTTCCAGGTGGTTGAGAGGCCGTCCCTGGTCCTTGCACCATGCGATCCGGTACACCAGCGTGCGGGCTGCCTCGAAGAATATCTTCAAGTCCGCGAGCTTATGCTGAATGGCCTGAAAACTCGCAATGGGTCTGCCGAACTGCTCCCGCTCAAGGGCGTACCGGCTGCACCGCTCGATGAGGTACCCGAAGGCCCCCACAAAAGGGGCCAGAAGCGTGCTGCGGTCCCACTCGACGGTGCGCATGGCCATGAGAAAGCCCTCGCCTTCCCGTCCGAGCAGGTTGTCCGCGGGGATGACGCAGTCCTCGAACACAAGCTCAGACGTGGGCGAGGAACGGACTCCCATTTTCTTAAGGACCCGACCCACTGAGAACCCGGGTGTGCCCTTTTCCACGATGAACGCGGAGATCCCGCGCTGGTCAGCCTTGGGATCGGTCTTTGCGTAGATCACCGCCACGTCGGCAATCGCACCGTTGGTGATGAACATCTTGGTCCCGTTGAGCACCCAGGAGTCGCCCTGTCGCACGGCTCGAGTCCTGAGCGAAGCCACATCGGACCCTGCCCCCGGTTCGGTGAGCCCCATGCAGCCGATCCACGCACCTGACGCGAGTTTCGGGATATACTTGGCCCGCTGAGCATCAGTGCCGTGGGTGAAGATCGTGTCCGAGCAGAGGTAGGTGTGCGCGCCGTAGCTCAGCGTGAGGCCACCGTCGACTCCTGCTTCGCCCAGGGCTTCTGCAGCGACCACCGACGTGATCACATCCGCGCCCGAGCCGCCGAGCTCTTCCGGAAAATGCAGCCCCAGGATGCCGAATTCCCCCAGCTTGCGCCACGATTCCCGGTCGAACTCCGCCTTGAGGTCGTGTTCCTGAACCCGAGGGACGATCTCCTTCCGAGCGAACTTGAGCACCTGCTCCCGAAACATAAGCTGCTCTTCAGTACGGGCAAAATCCATGGGTGCCTACCTTCTGTCGGAAATGAGAATTCCGGGGGAAGGGACCGCATGCAAGCAGTGTCTTCTCCCGGAAACCGTCTCAGCGGCCCGCCCAGAAAAATCCTCCCCCAGCCCCTCCTTTAGAAAAGGAGGGGAGCGGCATGGTCCGTCACGACTACCAGGGAGCTGCATGATCCCTGTTTTCCCCCCTTTTCTAAAGGGGGGTTCGGGGGGATTTTCGGTGCACCACCTATTTCAGGCCAATTGCTTGGCCCGCCCTGGCGCCGTTGAAGAAGACTTCCACGATGCTCGATGCGATGCGCTTCTTTTGCGCGTCTCCCCGCAGGGGCTGATTTTCCAGCACCAGAGCAGACACGAAGCTCTCCAACGCGCCCACGAACATGTACGTGAGGTACCTCGCCTTGATGTCGTTGCGAAGAACCCCCTGCTGCTGCGCCAGGGAGATGACGTGCTCGGTCTCATCGAAAAAGCGCTTGAATCTGCCGAGACGTGCAGGGGTAAGGTTCGCGGTGGATCGCGAAATCTCGGTGATAAACACATGAACCAGATCGGGCCTGGCGCGGTACTGGTCGAGAAAATAGTCGACTATGCCCATGAGCCGCGTCTCCACCGGCTTGGAGCCGTCTTCGGACTCCCCCATGGCTTCGTACAGCCCGTTCCACCATTCTTCGATGATCGCATCGAGAAGGTGCGCTTTGTTCTTGAAGTAATGGTATACCAGCCCGTACGAGATGCCTGCTTCGGCCGCGATGTCGCTGATCCGGGCCTGGTGAAAGCCCTTGCGCCGCATGACCGTGCACGCGGCCTGAAAGATCGCCTCACGGGGATCACCCGTTCGGGAGTTGTTCGGCCTTTCGTGTCGTAATCGAGCGGATTCCTGCATGGGGTGGAGGATACCGGACGTTGATTGATTTGTCAATCAAAAGACGGGGGCCTCAGTACTACTATCCGGAACTTCGATACCTCGTACAGAAGACAAACGATTCTCAACGGGGAATCGTGGGCGCCGCCTCGGCGGGTTCGCCGGTTCCCGACCGTATGGAGCGGTACACCGCCCTAAGCAAGGAGGTATGATCAGTGGTATCCTGACCAAGCTCCCATATCATAACGCCCCCAAGTCCTTTGTCCCGCGCAAACCGTGCTTTGCGCTGAATTGTCGCGATACCGTTGAAATGTATTCCCGCGACTTCATCCACATCGGGTACCGGACGATGGTTCTTGACTATATTCTTGTACGGTCTGACGTCGGCGTGGTCACTCACATGCCTCCCGTAGAACGGCACACCAAGACACAGCTTCTCCTTTGGAACTCCGAGGACCAGTTGTCGTTCCACACCTTCGATGCTGTGTGCGTAGGTTGCATGCCGGCCGAGGCGGTCATAGGACATGAGGTGTACGTAGTTCAATGCGCGATAGGCGTCGCGGCTGAGACGGCTCTGGTCGCGAATAGCCGCGGTGAGGAGCAGTCTCTCCGGTCGAAAGGCTTCGGCAAGCTCCACGATGAGCCCGCAGTAAGCCTCTTCTTCCTCTTTCCCTCGCGGAAACTCCCAGTCGAGGTCTGCCCCATCCAGCGCATGTTTTGTACAAAAGGCCGTGAGCCTTCTGACGAAGTCTCGTCGTCTCGTTTCGTTGGTTGCCATGGCGGCAAACCCTTTGCTGCGGCCCCAACCGCCGACGGCAATCAGAATCCGCATCCTCTTCCGTGGGGCAAGTGCCCGCAGGTCCCGAAGCGCTCTCTCATTCAACCGTGAGGTGTCCAGATCCCCCGTCTCTTTGGGTTCGACCGAGAAGTATATGATATCCGTCAGGTACTCTCCCCAGGTGCTCTGGATAGCCTTGAGGCGATATTCCGGCAGATACCCGACGATGCGGAACGGGCGAGCTCCTTTCTTCCCCGGGACATCGGTCGCTAAACAAGGCACCACGCTTGCCGCGACGACCGAAGCCGCCAGGATGGCAAGAACTCGCATGGTCTTCCCTCCGCCGGAGGACACCTGGCATAGAGCGGCTCTCATGAGACTACACCGATTGGTAGGCCGGCAAGCCTGCCCCACAGAATCAGATCGGTCCCGAATCGGAAATCACTTTCGAGAACGGCTCTGTCCACCACAAAGGTGCCGGGGTCGGGACAGCGTCTGCAGCCCACAGGGTTGTTCTCAGAACCGTCATGACCGCTACGTAGCCACAACGAAGCATGGAAATGCAGTCCCTCGCAGTCGTGGAATACCTTACGGCGACCAGCGGGAGCCGCAATGCTCCAAGAGTTCTTGAGGATGGGGGTCCGGGGGAAGGAACTTCTCGCAAGAAGTTCCTTCCCCCGGGAATCATTTGTTCATGAAAACAGGATCACTCCGCTTCCGTTGGCTCAGGTGCGGGCTCTTCCTTCTTGGTCATGTCGCAAAGCTTGTTGATGCGCTCCCAGTTCTGGTTGACCCGCTCCTGGATCTGCGCGGTGAGGGTTTCATCGAGGTGGCGGTACCGACCCTGGCCCTGGAGGTACTCGGTCAAGGGCTTGAGCTCTTTGGGCTTGCGGGTGAGTTTCCAGACACCGTGATCCACCTCGTACAAGGGGAAGATCCCCGTGTCCACCGCGAGGCTGCCGTACTCGATGGCCTTGGCCGGAGGAATCCGCCAGCCCGTCGGACACACTGAGAGAATATGGAGGTACGCGGGTCCGTCCGCGGCCTTCGCCTTCTCCACCTTGCGCTTGAGGTCCATGTAAAAGCTCGGACAGGCAGTCGCGGTGTAAGGAATCCCGTGGGCCGCGGCAATGGCGGTCATGTCCTTCTTCCAGGTGTCCTGACCAGTGGGCTTCACTTTTCCCACCGGCGAGGTCGTGGTAGTCGCTCCGAAAGGGGTAGATGAAGAGCGCTGGATGCCCGTGTTCATGTACGCCTCGTTGTCCACGCAGACGTAGATGACCTTGTGCCCGCGTTCCAGCATGCCGGAAAGCGCCTGGAAACCGATGTCGGTGGTGCCGCCGTCGCCGCCCATGGCCACCACGGTGATCTCCCGATCGGGGATTCTTCCCTTGCGCCGCAACGCCTTAAGACCGGCCTCCACGCCCGAAGCCACCGCAGCGGCATTCTCGAACGCGATGTGAATCCAGGGGATGTTCCACGAGGTGAAAGGATATGGAGAAGAGATGATTTCCATGCAACCCGTGGCCATGGCCATAACCATGTCGGGGCCGATCGCTTTGAGCACATGCCGCACGGCCAGAACTTCCGCGCAACCCTGGCAGGCCCTGTGACCGGAGCTGATATACTCGTCCATAGAGAAATTCTTGAGGGGCTTGAGGACCTTCTCTTTTTTTTCTTCAGTCATGGATTAACCTCTCACTCCGTAGATGTGGTACTCAGCAACCTGCCCGGACTGAGCCATGCCGACCATCTTCACGATATCGTCCGGCGTGACGTCCCTTCCGCCAAGTCCTGCCACGAGGCTGTGGATCTGGGGTCTCTGGGCCGCACCGTACATCACCGACTTGATCTCCGCGCTCAGGGGGAGGCAGCCCGCTCCAGGGGCAATCGCCCGGTCAAGCACCACCACCTCTTTCGCGGCCCCAAGCGTCGTGCGCACTTCATCCAGAGGGAACGGTCTCCACAGGCGCAATTTCACGAGCCCCACATTCTTTCCCTGCTCTCGAAGTTTGTCCACAGCCAGAGACGCGGTCTCACATATTGACCCCATGGCCAGGATCAAGGTCTCCGCGCCCTCGGCCCTGTACGTCTCCACCGGGGAGTACTTTCTCCCCGTGAGCTGGGCCAGTTCGTCCCAGGCCTTGAGTAGGACCTCCCGTGAATTGGTCGTCACGTGATCGAGCGCTTTCTTCTGTTCGAGGTAGATTTCCGGCATCCCAAACGCGCCCATGGTGTTCACCTTGTCCGGATGCAAGGAATAGACCGGTTTGTAAGGAGGCAGATACTTCGCGACCATCTCCTTTGTCCACAGCTCAATCGGCTCGATCACATGGGTGAGCACGAACCCGTCCACGTTGATCATCACGGGAAGCAGCACCGACGGGTCCTCGGCGACCCGAAACGAATGGAACACATGGTCGTACACATCCTGACCGTTTTCGCAGAATACCTGAATCCAGCCGGAATCTCGCACCATCATGGTGTCTGAGTGGTCGTTCCAGATTGAAAGCGGCGCGCTCAACGCGCGGTTGGACAGAAACATCACGATCGGCAGACGCATAGACGACGCGATGTACACAATCTCAGCCATCAGCGCCAGACCTTGTGCCGCAGTGGCGGTGAAGGTCCGGGCTCCGGCCGCTGCTGCGCCACAGCACACGCTCATCGCGGAATGCTCGGATTCCACCGGGACGAATTCCGCGTCAAGGTGTCCGTCCGCGACCAGCTCAGAGAGGTGTTCCACCACGTGGGTCTGAGGGGTGATAGGGTATGCCGCGACCACGTCCACATCGCAGAGTGCTGCTGCCTCAGCGGCCGCGATAGAAACTTCTATACCGACTCTCTTGCCCATCATTCACCCTCCTCGACCATGGTGATGGCATCCACAGGGCATTCATGCGCGCAAATGCCGCAACCCTTGCAGTAATCGAAGTTCCAGACGAATTGGTTGTGGTCGAAATCCGGGGAGATCGCGCAATCCGGGCACATGATGAAGCAGCGCCAGCACTTGATGCATATATCCCGGTCGTACACCGGTCTTTGGGACCGCCACGTCCCCGTGTGATAACTCGATGCGTTTCCGGGTTCGGTTATTATTCCCCCGGCTTCCACTTCTTGCCAGGTGATCTGATCCATTGGTTTTGTCACGGTTTCCTCCAAGAGGTTTCGTGTCGATGCAGTTGCTCCAGGCGACCGTGGTAGGTTCTTGCATGGACCCCACTTCGGGTGAGGCCGCCCGTCGCGCGAGCATATCGTATCATGGTTGCAAGGCCGTATGCGGTGATGTCGACCACGTGTGAAACGCGCGGGATCTTTTGCACGAGAATGAGCCTCCGACTCTGTCGCCGTGACGGGTCTGAGACCGAGAGGGCGATTCTTCCCGCAATTTTCCGAGCGGAGCACGCGCTCAGTCGACTAGGCCACGGTGGTTTCTGCCCAGGCCCGTTTCATGGCTTCGATATTCCTGGCCGCGATCTTACCGAATCGCGCCTTGAACGGCTCTTCCAGAACCTCCACCGAGAGCAGGCCGGCTGCCTTCACGAGCGCGCCCACCATGGTGGTGTTGGTAATGGGCAGCCCGATGACCTCCCTGGCAATGCGGCTCGCATCCACCACCGCGACTTTGCCTGGGAATCCCAGCTCCTCTTTGACCTTGGCTGCATCTTGCGTGGTGTTGAGCACCAGTATGCCGTCATTCTTGAGCCCTTCAGTCGGCTTCGCGATCCCGACCAGGGATGGATCCAGGACTATCACGACGTCAGGCTCGTAGACCTTGCATCTCAGTCGAACGGGTTCATCGGAGACTCGTGCGAAGGCTACCACAGGCGCGCCTCGCCGTTCGGGTCCGAAGCTCGGGAAGGCTGTCGCGTACTTGCCCGTATTGATCGCCGCAAGTGCAAGCAGTTCTGCGCTCGTGACCGCGCCTTGGCCTCCTCTGCCGTGAAATCTCAGCTCAATCATGGCTCAATTGCTCCTTTGGGAAATGTTCATTCGAACTCCTCGTCATCGGGGAACTCATCCATGTGCTCGTAGGTGATGCGATCCTGAATAATCTCCAAGCAGTTGATTATTTTGTATTTCGCTTCAGCGAGGTCGCGGATCTCTGACGGCAAAAGGTCTTTCCGTTCCAAGTACGCGTCGATCTTCTCGTTCAACAGGGCCAGGTGGCGGAGCTCCTTCTCGTACACGCCGGTTTCCGGCTCCGGGGCGGGCCCGGGTTCACTGACGGCCTGAACGAGTTTCACCTCCCACTCGTCGATTTTCTTCCACCGGGCTACCGTGGCCGGATGCACTTGGAGCTTATGAGCGAGCTCCTTGTTGGATATCCGGCCTCTGTCCTGAAGGAACAGCCTCTCGGCCACTTTTCGATCTTCGTTCTTTTTCACGGGAAGCCTCCTGTAAGGGGGGGAAGACAACAGCCATTTGAACCGGGGGGTCGGTTCCGCGCCATCCTCTCGACGCGGCATGCAGGCGGTGTGTTCGTCCTGTGCCTGGCCACTCATTGCCGGCCGCAGGTGAGGTCAGCGGCTCATGTGCGAGTGCATACGGCAGGCTCGAATGCCCACCCCACAGGATTGGACGATGCCCCCGCGGTTGCCTCATCCTCTCTTTGGCGCTATAAAAGTGTAAGGTTAGCAGAATCGGCGCGCGGGAATCAAGTGTTATTGCACTGTGCGCGACGGTTTTGAAACGCGTGCTCGTGGTTGGACATATGCCTGTTGACGAAGAATTCCTGAAAACCCTGCCTTTCAGCCCCGGCGTGTACCTGATGAGCGACGCGAAGGGGAGAGTGCTTTACGTGGGCAAGGCCTCGAACCTGAGGAACCGCGTACGCAGCTACTTCGTCAGAGGGGGAGACGAACGACCGCGCATCCCGTTTCTCATGGATCGAGTAGACAGCGTCAGGACCATTCTCACGGAAACCGAAAAAGAGGCCCTGATACTTGAAAACAACCTCATCAAGCAGCATCGACCAAAGTACAACGTGGACTTGAGGGATGACAAGTCCTTCTTCTCTCTGAGGTTGAACGTGACTCATCCGTTTCCGCGGCTCACCCTCGTGCGTACCCTGAAAGTCACCAACGATGGGGAACGGTATTTCGGACCGTATTCTTCAGCCACGGATGCCAGGGTCACCCTGAAATTCATACAGCAACTGTTCCCGTTGAGGCAGTGCACGGAAAGAGGATTCGAGACCTGCACCAGACCGTGCCTCAACTGCCAGATGAAGCGATGCCTGTGTCCCTGCGCGGGGTATGTGGAACAGGCGGAATACCGGCGCATGGTCGATGCGGTCATCATGCTCCTTTCCGGCAAGAGCGAAGACCTGTTGAAAAGCCTCACGCGCGAGATGCATCGCGCGTCGCAGGATCTTCGGTTCGAGGAGGCCGCGCGTCTCCGGGACACGATCAGCTCGGTGGAGCGCACGCTTGAAGTGCAGAACGTAGCCTTTTTCCACCTCAAGGACCAGGACGTGATCGCGTCCGTCAAAGGCGAGGACCATCTCCACGCGGTTGCTGTGCTCTCGTTCCGACGAGGCAAGCTCTTGAACGGGGATTCGTTCATCATCCGCAACGAGGCACTCGACGAAGAAGAAGTCCTTGCCTCCGCGGTGAAACAGTTCTACGCGGACGGCGCGTTCGTGCCGAAAGAGATCCTCGTCTGCCGGCCCATCGAGCAACCGGAACCGATCGCGGAATGGCTTTCCGAGATACGCGGAAACAAAGTCATCATCCGGGTCCCGGCCAGAGGTCCGGGGGTCAACCTGATGAGACTCGCCACGAAGAACGCCCGTGATGCACTCCTGCGCCGTCGTCAGAGGGAGAGCTTCGAGAGATCGCTGGACCAGATCGCGGCGCGGTTGCATTTGCCGTCGGCACCGATGCTCATCGAAGGGTACGACATCTCCAACATAGCCGGCAGCGACCCAGTGGGAGTCAAGGTGGCGTTCAAGGAGGCCAGACCATACAAGAAGGCCTATCGGCATTTCAAGATGCAAGGCTTTTCCGACCAGGACGATCCTGCCATGATTCACCAGACGATGGTGCGTCGTATCCGACACCGGGACGAAGACCCACTGCCGGATCTTTTCCTCATCGACGGGGGGAGAGCACAGCTCAATGCCGCGGTGGCGGCCCTGACCGAAGAGCTCGGCCCTGATGCCCCGCCGGTCGCGGCAATCGCCAAGGTGAGACAAGAGGGCCAGCAGGAACGTATCTACCTCCCGCATCGGAAGAACCCTGTGGTCTTCCCGCACGGGGATTCGGGACTCAGACTGCTCATGCAGGTCAGAGATGAGTCTCACCGCGTGGCTCAGTCTTTCCAATCCAAGCGTCACAAGAAGGCTGTCATCAAATCCGCGCTGGACGAGGTGCCGGGAATTGGAGCCAAAAAAAGGGAGGCACTTCTGACCGCGTTCGGCAGCGTGAAGAAACTGCTCGCCGCGTCCGATGCGGAGATCGCCCAAGTTCCCGGCGTGGGCCTGAAAGACGCGCAGAGAATCCGGCAGCATTTGGCTGAACCGAGTCCGGAGGCCCTTGCAAATTTCGACGGATTTCTGCACAATTAGGCGGTCTGTCGAAGGAGTATACACCATGGACAAAAGGCTCAGATACTTGGCGGGACTACTCGTGATACCGGCAGTATTGCTCCTGGTAGCGAGTTCGGCCTGCGGATCGAAGAAGGATCCCGCAAAGGATGACCCGGCCGCAGCGGACGACTTGGCGTCACACAAAGACCCGGGCCTCTACTTCCTGCTGGCGGAAGAAGCCGAGTCCCAGGGTGACGCGAAGAAGGTGATGGAGTACTTCAAGAAAGCGCTCGCCTTGGATCCGTCGTCCGCGTATCTCAAGACTCGGGTCGGATCGATTTTTGCCCGCAACCGGAAGCTCGCTGACGCGCTCATGATGGGGCAGATGGCCATCATACTTGACCCGAAGTACGAGGACGCGTATGCGCTCCTGGGCAAAATCTACACGGTGGTCGGCAGCAGAAACAGGGCGATTGAAGCGTACAGCCGCGCTCTGGACATCAAACCGGACCAGAAGAACCTGTACGTCTTTCTGGGCGGGCTTCAACTGTCTGAAGAACGCCTTCCCGACGCGGAGAAGACGTTCAAGCGTATGATCAAGCAATTTCCCGATGATCGGGAGGTCTATTTCTACCTCGAGAAGGTGTACTTCGAAAATCAGAAGTATGAGCAGGCGGTCAAGATTCTCGAGGAGCTGCTCAGCAGACATGCCGACAGCGGAGCCCAGGTGCACTCAGAGCTGGGGACGATCTACGCACGCCAGAAGAAGTACGACGAGGCGGAGACACACCTGCGCAAGGCCGTGGAGCTGGATTCCCACAACATCGGAGCAAGAATTACCCTTGGCCGAGTGCTCGCACAGAAGAAGAAATATGAGGAAGCGCTCAAAGAATACGAAGATGCAGCCAAGTTGGCTCCACAAATGATGCGCATTCAGATTGAGATGGCGCGCGTGCTCTCAGCGCAGAAGAAGCACGATAAGGCGGCGGAGATTCTGGACAAAATACTCAAGGAAAAACCGGGACTCGACCCGGTGCGGTTCGAATTGGGCAGAGTCCTCAGAGAACAGGGCAAACTCGACGAAGCTGAGCGGGAATTCTCCCAGATTCAGAAAGGGTCGCCCGCGTATTCCAACTCGCGAGTTCTGTTGGCGTTGATGTTCCTCAAAAGCAAAGACCTCGCCCGAGCCATGAAGTACATCGACGAAGCGATTGAGACCGACGCAAAGGATCCGGACCTCTATCACATCAGAGGATCGGTGCTTGAGGAGCTGCATCGGTTCGACGAGGCGCTGAAGACGTACCAGAAGGCCCTGGAAAGTGATCCTAAGAACATACGGCTGCGATACTCCCTCGGAAACGTGTACGAGAAGTCAGGCCGCCGTGGTAAGGCCCTGGCTGAAATGGAAGGGATCCTCAAGGACAAACCGGACGACGCGGGCGCACTGAATTTCATTGGGTACACCTGGCTCACCACGGGCAAGGACACAGACCGAGCGGAAGAGCTGATCAGAAAGGCTTCCGAGCTGGAGCCAAATGACGGATACATCAAGGATTCTCTGGCATGGGTGATGTTCAAGCGCGGGAAGGCCGACAAGGCTTTGGAAATACTTGAAGAGGCCGTGAAGAAAGTCGACTCCGACCCCATCATCTACGACCACCTTGGTGACGTGTTCCTGGCGCTGGGACGAAAAGAAGAGGCTGAAACCTCATACCGGAAATCCCTGGAGATGAATCCTGAAAACCAGCTTGTGCAGGAGAAGCTCCGCAAACTCGAGCAGGATAAGAAGGGTGCGAAATAGGGGCCGTGCACGCATAGACGTCAAGATAGCGGGAGTGCCGCGCAGAATCCCGCAGATTTGGCCGCGTGACGGGTGCCGCCGAACTGGAATTAGGGGAGGATCACCCCATAGGCGTTAATTTGGCGACAGCCGAGTTCGACATTTCAGGCAGTTATCCCCCTCCCCCTACCCCCTCCCACGAGGGGAGGGGAATCCGGAAACCCTCTCCCCTGTCGGGAGCGGGAAGGGTGAGGGGGAGTATGCCAAGGCAACGCGTGCCCTGAAGCCAGCGCTATGGGGTTTACCCCGTCCCTTGTGCCTTCAAAGCGGGGCGCCGTAGAGTTTCCGGCAGGTAGGAATTGCCATGTTGTTCTCCATCAGAGGTCGTCTTCCGAGTCTCACCGGTGCATGCGTCATCACGATGGTAGCCACGGGTCTTTTGTGGGGTGTGGCCACGTGGAATGCAGCCGCAGAGGAGTCGGCCGCAGAAGAAAAATCGACCTGCATCAGATACGACCTGCCCCCGGGAGTGACGCACAAACCCTTCAAGTTCGCAGGCGAAATCATCCCTATGCACAGACAGGATGTCCGGTCCCGCATTGAGCGCGCGGTGAACTTCCTGCTGCTGGACGCGCGCGGTGCGCTGACGGGATGGTTCATGGAAAAGGGCCGGTACGGCTGGATATTCGAGGAGGTTCTCGCGAAAGAGCGAGTGCCGAAGGATTTTGTGTTGTTTTCCGCGGTCCTCTCCGGGATCAGCAAACGATCTTCGTCACGCCTCCCGGGTGAAGGCTGGTGGGCTTTGAGCAGCCCGTGCGACGAAGCGGAAGGGGTCAAGATGGTCAGCGATGCCTGGTGCGAAGACCGGCTTGATCCCGAACTCGCCACCAGGTGTTTTGCCTCTCGGCTGAAACGTCTCCGCGAAGAATTGGGAGGCGCGAGTTGGTTGATGGCCGCGGCCGCGTACGTGAGCTCACCCAAGGAGCTCGGCCGAACAGTCCAGCGATGGACCTGCGACCAGATTTGGGATTTGCCCCTCCCTGCGAATGCGGACGAGCTGCTCACCAGGTGGATCGCCCTAGGGATCATCGACTCCCATCGGAAGGCGTTCGGGATCACCTTCAAGGACCCGCCACCGTTCACGTATGATCAGGTGTCGGGGTTGTCGTTGGCCAAAGATTTGCCTGTTTCTGTGATGGCACGAATGACGGGAGTATCGTCGCGGGAGATCTTGGAGATCAACCCGAAAGTGAAGGTCGCCAAGGGCGTCTTTCCTGCCCGAATAAACGGAAAATCCCACACGCACGCACTTGCCGCGCCGGAAGGAAGAGGCCAGGTCCTCGTCAAGCGTCTGAAAGAAGAGGGGTACCTCTCGGCAAAGAAGTAGGGTGCCGAGTGGGAAGAGGCCTGAAGACGAAAGCGGTTGACGAAGGCAATGTCCGTTTCCTGACACGTCGAGCCGGCTCCGACATTTCGAGCCGAATTCGAGGAGCCCACGATATCACCGCACGATTGCCCGTCTTTCGGGACCACCCGGATAACCTGCGACAGCCTGCCGTGAGAGGCCCAATAGAGAAGCAGCGCGCCCATTTCGCCTTGACAATCAGTGGGGTTTTCGGTGAGGATGGTCAGTCGGGTAGCATTTCGTCGGCATGGCTTTCGTGAACGAAGGTCCATTTCTTCTTTTGTGGGGAAGAACACGCATGGCTGGAGGCCACAACGAAGGATGAAGGCCCCGCCCCGAAGGCTCGAGAACTCACTGGGTGGTGAGAACCATCCAATATTCTAAGAGTTTTCGGAGGGGGGTCCGGGGGACAACCCTTGAGCAAGAAGGGTTTCCCCTGGAAGACTCTCATGGGATTCTTCAGTCCAGCAGCTCCGGGGCAACGCACAGTGCGGTTCTCCGTGTGCGGAGAACCAACTCACCTGCCGGCGGTCTTCGTGCGGACCAAGGAAGGTCGACGCGATTATTGGCTGCGGCTCCCAGCCGCCGGGCTGGGGTTCTCAACGCTTCGATGAATATCACCATACAACCCCGTGGAGGCGATCATGGGCGCAAGATCCATGAACAAAGTCCTGCTGATCGGGCGGCTCGGCAGAGACCCTGAAGTACGATACACTGCGTCGGGCAAGGCAGTCGCCACGTTCAGCCTCGCGACCGACTACCGCTGGAAAGACCAGGATGGAAACGACCAGGAACGGACCGAATGGCACCGCGTAGTAGCCTGGGGTCGCACAGGTGAGGTGTGCGGCCAGTATCTGAGCAAAGGCAGGCAAGTGTTCGTCGAAGGGCGCATCCAGAGCAGAGACTGGGAAGACCAGGACGGAAACAAGCGCACCACCGTTGAAATAGTGGCGAACGACGTAATCATGCTCGGCGGCAGAGGAGAATCGGAGGACGCCTCGTACGGGAACAAAGGGCGCGGGTCCGGAGCTCCCGAAGGAAGGGGACGGGAAGGTTCGGCGCCTCCGCAGGACCGCAGACCCGCACCGAGCAGCCGAGGAGACAGAAGACCGGGTCCCGGTGACGGGAACTTCGGTCCCCCTCCCCCCGAGGAGGAAATCCCTTTCTGACCTGTGTGCGCGTCACCAGATCGAGTGCCAGGGCGTACCTACGATCCAATGTCGCCGGTTTCACCGAGGGGACGGGAGGTGGAACCAAATCTTCCCGCCCGCTTCCTGCAGGGCCACCAACCAAGGCCGATGCCATTACCGTTTGCGGCTGCCTGCGGCCCCATGAGGCGGGTCCCGGCAGCCCGGTGCCTTCGCCAGGCAATCGTGGCCCTGCAATTGGCAGATAGGCGGAATTCCAGGAGGAACCATGCACCGCGTGTCCGTGTCAGGAATAGCTCTCGGTCTTACAGCCACCATAATATTGGGGCTTTCCGGTCTTGTGTGTCCGCTTTGCCAGGCCTACAACGAGGCCCCCATCCTCGCCAAGGCAGTGAGCGACAACCAACTCCCCCCGGTGGACAAGCGCTTGCCCGCCGCGCCCGTGGTTGTGAAACCCGTCGAAAAGACAGGGGTATACGGAGGCGTGTGGCGCAGGGCGTACACGAAGCTGTCGGACCTGGTCGGTGCTCAACGCATACTCTACGATCCTCTGGTGCGCTGGAGCCCCGACTACAAGGTGATACCGAACCTCGCGGCCGCGTGGGACATCGAAAAGGACGGACGGGTCTTCACCTTCCACCTGGTCAAGGGCGTTCGTTGGTCGGACGGACACCCCTTCACCGCGGACGACATCCTCTTCTATTTCGAGGATATTCTGTTCAACGAAGAACTGACCTCCACCATCCCCGAATGGATCGCCCCTTTCGGGAATCGGCCCAAGGTGTCGAAGATCGATGAGTTCACGTTCCGGGTCGAATTCGACAAACCGTACAGCCTGTTCCTCGATCAACTCGCCTGTCCGCACGGGATGCATCTCGTCACAAAGCCCAAACACTACTTGATGAAATTTCACAAGAAGTACGCCAAACCCGAAGACTTGGCAGCCCTCGTTAAGGAAAAGAAATCCAGCTCCTGGGTCAACCTATTCCACCAGCTCACTGAGTTCCGTTATGCTCTGTTCCAGGATCCGGGCTATCCTTCGATATGCGCATGGGTCACCAAGGTTCCTGCGCCTGCCAAGCGTTTTGAAATGGTCCGGAATCCGTACTACTGGAAAGTGGATGCAGAGGGTAACCAGTTGCCGTACATCGACGTGCTGGCGCACGAACTCACCGAAGGCCAGAACATAGTGCTCAAAGCCATAGCCGGCGAAATTGACATGCAGGGGCGACGACTCGGCGGCATGCAGAACTCGGTGCTGCTCCTGGCCAATGAGTCCAGAGGCCAGTACAAGCTCGTTCCCAAGACAGGGACCTCGTCCGTAGGCGTGCTGCTCGCGCCCAACATCAATCACACCGACCCGGTGATGAAGCAGATCATCTCCGATCGGCGATTCCGCATAGCCTTGTCTCATGCCATCAACCGCGAAGAGATCAACAAGATTGTGTACCTTGGCAGAGGCAAGCCCAGGCAGGCTGCTCCGCTGAAGGAGTCGGCATTTTACAGCGCATCGTACGAGAAGGCATACCTGGCCTACAAACCGGAAGTATCCGCGGCACTCCTCGATGAGATGGGACTCAAGAAGGGCCCTAACGGAAAAAGGATGCGTCCCGATAACAAACCCCTGCAAATAGCCCTCGATGTATCCGTAGACGTCTCCACCCAAGTTGATGCGGCCGAAATCGTGGCATCGAACCTCAGCGCCGTAGGAATCGACACTGAGGTGAAGTCGGAAACCAGAGATCTGTTTCGCCAACGCATCCAAAACGCGGCCCACGACATCGCGATCTGGTCCGGAGACGGAGGGCTCGAGTGCCTCCTTGAGCCTCGCTGGTACTTTCCCTATAACACGGAGAGCCTGAACGCACCTCTTTATGGCCAGTGGTTCCAGAGCGGGGCACAGAGCGGCCTAGAGCCTCCTCCTGTCATCAAGGAGATGATGGAGACCTACAGACAGGTAGTCGCGACCGTCTCACCGGAGAAACAGAAAGAACTGTTTGCGAAGATCATTCGCGCGAATGAGGAAAACCTGTGGGTAATCGGTCTCGTGTACGGGCCGGAGGATTTCTACGTGGTGGCCAAACACTTCCACAACGTTCCTGCCAAGGACTTCGATAGCTGGATTTACCCCAATCCTGGTCCCATACGCCCGGAGCAGTTCTTCGTAACGAAGCGATCGAAATAACAAGCCGGTCTTCCCGCGTGGGGTTGCCATGGTAGTCTACATAATTCGCCGATTGTTGATCATGATCCCCACGATGGTGGCGATTTCCGTGATTTCGTTCGTGATCATTCAGTTGCCGCCCGGCGATTTCCTGACCCACTACGTCCAGGAACGCAGTCAAAGCGGGGAAGCCGCGGATGAAGCAGAGGTCAAAGCCCTCAAGGAAAGGTTCGCACTCGACAAGCCGTTATACATCCAGTACTTGAAATGGGCATCAAACTTCGTGCAAGGTGATTTCGGCCACTCCTTCGAGTGGAATAGGCCCGTCAGAGAGCTGATCGGTGAGCGTCTTGCCCTGACCACGATCATCTCGGTGTGCACGCTCCTTTTCACGTGGGCGATTGCGCTCCCCATAGGGATCTACAGTGCGGTGCGGCAGTACTCATGGACTGACTATCTCTTGACGATCATCGGCTTCATAGGCCTTGCGACCCCGAATTTCCTGTTCGCGCTCGTGTTGCTCTGGATCTCTTACGCGTACCTGGGAATGAGCATCGGCGGCCTGTTCTCGCCAGAATATGCGGAAGCGCCGTGGAGTCTGGCAAAGTTCCTCGATCTGCTCACACATTTGTGGATACCGGTCGTTATCGTGGGAACGGCCCACACCGCCAAGTTCATCAGGATCATCCGAGGGAACCTGCTGGACGAGCTGCAAAAGCCGTACGTGACCACCGCTCGCGCAAAGGGACTCTCTGAAACGAGACTGCTTCTGAAATATCCGGTTCGGGTGGCAATCAATCCGCTGGTGAGCACGATCGGGTGGACGTTGCCGGAGTTGGTGTCGGGGATTGCCATCACCGCTGTGGTGCTCGACCTCCCGACGAGCGGGCCCCTGCTCCTCAGAGCGTTGATGAGCGAAGACATGCATCTGGCCGGAAGCTTCATCATGTTGCTGAGCTTCCTCACCGTGATCGGCACGTTGATTTCCGATATCCTGCTCGCCTGGGTAGATCCCAGGATTCGATTTGGGGCTCGAGAGGCGCTATGAGCAGGCACCGAAAGAGAGTAACCGCCAACAAACTCATGAACGACCCGGGACGAACCACGTACGACAAGTCTGATCGGACCGATCTGCCGGGAGTCGTTTCCGTCGAGGAAGAGCGTTGAAAGACGATCGCACTGACAACCAGATCACCTCCAAGTACCTCGACGCGTCCACAAGACAGCTCATATGGTGGCGCTTCAAGAAACACACACTGGCCATGATTGGGCTGAGCGTGATACTCTTGCTGTACTTCTGTGCGGCGTCTTGCGAATTCCTCGCCCCATACGAAAAGGACCACAGAAACCTGGCCGCCATATACGCGCCGCCGACGAGGATACACATCTTCGACCACGAGGGAAACCTGCGTCGGCCATTTGTCTACGGTATGAGGCAGGAGCTCGATTTCAAGACTCGGCAGTTCCGATGCGTACAGGTCCTGGAGCAGCAGTATCCTGTGCGTTTCTTCGTCCGGGGTGATTCCTACGTGATGTGGAATCTGTGGACCACGAATTGGCATTTGTTCGGAGTGGACCAGCCGGGCTTCATAAGCCTGTTCGGTAACGACCGAATGGGTCGAGACCTCCTCTCGAGATGCCTGTACGGGAGCCGGATTTCGCTGTCGATAGGCATGCTGGGAGTCTTTCTGAGTTTGGTGCTGGGGCTCTTGCTGGGAGGAGTGTCCGGCTACTGGGGCGGGTGGACGGATGTCGCGATCCAGAGAGTGATCGAAGTGATCCGCTGTTTCCCCAGTATTCCCCTGTGGATGGGACTGTCGGCCGCGCTTCCGCCGCACTGGCCTGCGCTGAAGGTCTACTTTGCCATTACGGTGATACTGTCACTGGTCGGGTGGACGGACCTCGCACGCATGGTCAGGGGAAAAATCATGGCCTTACGGGACGAAGAGTTCGTGCTTGCCGCCCGATTCGCCGGAGCCGGCCATATGAGGATCATTTTCAGGCATTTACTCCCGTCGTTCACGAGCCACATTATCGTGTCCGTGACCTTGGCGATTCCCCACATGGTCCTTGCGGAGACTGCTCTGAGTTTTCTGGGCATAGGCCTGAGACCCCCTGTGACCAGCCTCGGGGTGCTGCTTAAAGAGGCCCAGAGCGTGACCACCGTGGCCTTGTTCCCGTGGTTGATGATCCCTGTGCTGTTCGTGATTGTCGCGGTGCTCGCATTCAATTTCGTGGGGGACGGACTGCGAGATGCAGTGGATCCCTACTCAAGGTGAGACGAATGGACCCGGTCTTGACCGTTGAAAACCTGCGAGTGCACTTCTTCCTGGACCAGGGGGCGGTGCGTGCGGTCGACGATATATCCTTCTCCGTAGCACCGGGAAGGACCCTGGGAGTGGTGGGAGAATCAGGCTCTGGAAAAAGCGTGCTCGGACAAGCCATCATGAGGATTGTGCCTCCTCCCGGGCGGATCGTCGCGGGGAAAATACTGCTGCGCCTGGAAGGGCCGAACGGCAGCTCGTCCGTGCTTGACCTGGCAACGCTCGACGCGATGAGCCGACAAGCCAGGCGGATCAGAGGCGCGGAAGTAGCCATGATCTTCCAGGAGCCCATGAACTCGTTCAGTCCGGTTCACACGGTCGGCAATCAGATCGTGGAGGCTCTAGCCCTCCATTCGGATGTGTCCAAGGCCGAAGCCCGCAATCAGGCGATCGAGACGCTCAAGAAGGTGGGAATTCCCCAGCCGGAACACAGGTTCCGGGCATACCCCCACGAGCTCTCCGGAGGCATGCGTCAGAGAGCGATGATCGCGATGGCCTTGGTCTGCCGTCCCAAGCTGCTCATTGCCGACGAACCGACCACCGCGCTTGACGTGACGATTCAGGCTCAGATACTCGATCTGCTCAGGAGTCTCCAAGACGAGCTTGGCATGGCGATTCTTTTCATATCCCACAACCTTGGGGTGATCTCCGAGATCAGCCACGAGGTGATGGTCGTGTACTTCGGCCGGGTAATGGAGCATGCCCCCAAGGAGACCCTGTTCGAAAACCCGTTGCACCCGTACACCAAGGCTTTGCTCAAGTCGATTCCGGGGATCGATACGCCGGTCAGGGCCTTTCTGGCCACCATAGAGGGAACACTGCCCGACGCCCATCTGGTAATCCCCGGGTGTCCCTTTTTCTGGAGATGTGCGGACTGCAAGGGCGATATCACGTGTCGCGACGATCCGTACCAGCTCACGACGGTCTCGGAAAGGCACTTTGTCGCGTGCCCTTCGAGTTGCGTGGGATTGTGAGGCCGGTGGTGGAACAGACTGAAGTGCTCCTGGAAGTGCAGGATCTTAGGAAACATTTCCCCATCAGAAGGGGGCTCCTGAAGAAGGTGGTTGGCCATGTGAAAGCCGTCGACGGGGTGAGCTTCGTGGTCAACAAGGGTGAGACCGTGGGTCTTGTCGGCGAATCGGGCTGCGGAAAGACCACTGTGGGACGCATGATCATGGGCGCGTATCGCCCCACGTCCGGGCACATATGGTTTCACCGTCCCAACGGCGGAGGCCGTACGGACATCGCAGAACTGACGCCAAGAGAAATGAGAACGCTCAGGCCTCATATTCAGATGGTGTTTCAAGACCCGTTTGCCTCGCTGAATCCGAGGATGACCGTCAGGGAGATCCTGGCGGAACCGCTGATCGTGAACAAGATCGCCAAGGGAAGAGAGCTCGATGCGAGGATCCGCGCGCTCGTTCAGCTTGTGGGGCTGAGCGTGGAACATCTCAACCGTTATCCCCACGCGTTCTCAGGAGGACAGCGGCAAAGGATAAGCACGGCCAGGGCATTGGCGCTGTATCCGAAACTGCTCGTGGCCGACGAACCCACTTCCGCGTTGGATGTCTCCGTGCAGGCCCAGATTGTGAACATGGCTCTGGAGGTCCAGGATAAGCTGGGGTTGGCGTATCTCTTTATCTCCCATGATCTGGGGCTGGTGAGGCATTTCAGCAATAAGGTGGTGCTTATGTATGTAGGCAAGGTGATGGAATATGGACCCGCAGAATCGCTTTTTGCCAAGCCTTTGCATCCGTATACGGAGGCGCTGCTGTCCAACGTTCCTTCGACCAGGCGGGACTTCGCAGGCACAAAGATCATCCTCAAGGGAGACCCTGCAGATCCGATCGATCCTCCGCCCGGATGCTGTTTTCATCCGAGGTGTTGGTACGCACGGACCGTATGCGGCGAGGAGATCCCGGAGCTGCGTGAGCTCCTGCCGCAGCACCTGGTCGCCTGCCACAGAACCGAAGAACTCAGGCTGACGGGATGTGATGCCCTGGGGTGCGCGATATGACGGACAAGCAAATCAAACGCATATTCGTCTATTCCCACAACTCCATAGGTCTGGGGCATTCGTACCGCACCCTGGCCGTGATCACGGGAATACGCTACTGGCGACCGGACATTGATTTTCTGGTAGTTTCGGGAACTTCCATCCCCGAGATCTTTTTCAAAGAGGGGATCGAGGTTATGAAACTGCCTTCAATCAAGCTGGACATAGACCACGATCGCTTCAAACTGCAATCCAGGTACCTCACCGGCTTCGATGTGGAGACCATATTCGATTTTCGGCAGCGGATCATCGTGGAGAGCTTCGATTTCTTCAAGCCGGACGCGCTGATCATCGAGCACAACATGACCGGCCAAATGAGTGAGATGATCCCGGTGCTCATGAGGAAATGGATGCGCAAGGGGGGGGCATCGGATTTCCCTTTGGTGCACATGTGTCGGGGGATCATGAGCTGGACGCCGCTCCTGCGCATTCCTTATCAGAATCCACGCCACAGGTCTGAGTCGATCAATATCGGAGAGCTCTACGATTTCATGTACGTGCTGGAAGACCGTGAGATCATCGATATCAACAAGATGTTCCTCGGCAACGCACCGGAATTGGAGCCCAAGATACGGTACTTCGGCAAGATCACCAACAAGGTGTACGAAGAACTCCAGAGCAGGGAGGAGACCCTGGTCCGTTTCGGGTTGTACGACAGGAAGACGATTCTTGTCTCACTTGGGCGGAAGAGGGAGGTGCTTGGAGTCTGCTTGACCCTCCTGGAGACGTTTGGTCGCATAGGCTTGTTGGATGACTACCAGGTGGTAGTGGTGCTCGACCCGTACCTCGACCGGACAACCGCGGGGCTTCTGCGTTCCCACGACTTGGGGCGCAAGGTGAGGTTCGTCTCGTTTGTCCCGGACCTGGTGGACCTGATCAATCATGCGGAGCTCGTGGTTTCCCGGGCCGGGTACAACACGGTCAACGAAATACTGCTTACCGGAGCGAAGGCAATACTCATTCCCGAGCCCCACGGTGGCGGCGAACAGGAACTACGCGCAAAGACTTCGTGTTCCGAGAGAATCCGAGTGATCACCGAGGACGAGTTTTTCCAAGTGGACCTCGGGCGGATTGTGCTGGAGGTCCTGGCCTGTGCGAGAAAGGCCTCTCCGAGCAGATTCGACAAATATGCCATCGGCAAGGCGATCATAGACGATATAGAGAACTGGTGTGCGAACCACTCTGCTTGTACTCAGGAGGGCTTCAACGAGGCCCACTGAACCATGCCTTGACAGGGACTCTCCTTGGGGCTATGAAATTCTGATCTCAGGCTACAGCTACAAAAGACAAAGGGATTCGCGGCATTTGTGGGTCTTGCTTGAGCGGCCTGCGCAGGGGCTGTTGCGTTCTTTTTGACTGGAGCGTGGTCTCTGAAACTACTTGGGAGGTTTGCGAAATGGCGAGGAAGAAGATCACGGTAGTGGGCGCAGGCAATGTGGGGGCTTCCGTGGCGGCATACGCGTCTGCCCAGGAGCTGGGGGACGTGGTACTGGTAGACATCATCGAAGGGATGACCCAGGGCAAGGCTTTGGACATGTTCGAGACTACTCCCGTCTTGGGCGTGGACACGAAGGTCATCGGGTACAACACCTACGAAGAGTCAAAAGACAGCGATGTGATTATCATCACCGCAGGGATCGCGAGAAGGCCGGGCATGAGTCGAGACGATCTCTTGGCAACGAACGTGAAGATCGTCTCCGACGTCGCACGCAAGGCTGCAAGCTATTCCCCCAATGCGATCATGATCATCGTGTCCAACCCGTTGGATGCCATGGTATACACCGCGTGGAAGAAATCCGGGTTTGAGCCCCGCCGGGTGATTGGCATGGCAGGAGTCCTGGATGCGGCACGGTTCAGGAGTTTCCTGGCAGAAGAGATAGGAGTCTCCGTGGAGGACATCCAGGCCATCGTGCTGGGAGGGCACGGCGACACCATGGTGCCGCTGATCAGCAATTGCTCGGTCGGGGGTGTGCCGATCACCAAGCTCGTGCCGGAGAAGCGTCTCGCGGAGATAGTTGACCGCACCCGCAACGGCGGAGCCGAGATCGTGAAGTTGCTGAAGACGGGGAGCGCGTTCTATGCACCGGCCGCGTCCGCGGTCCAGATGGCCAAATCGGTGCTCTTGGACAAGAAGAGGCTCCTCCCGGTGGCTGCGTACCTGGACGGAGAATTCGGCGAAAGGGGTGTCTTCGTGGGAGTCCCCGCGATCCTCGGCGCGCAGGGTGTGGAACGAGTCGTGGAACTCGACCTCTCCGCGGAAGAAAGGGCGGGATTCTCCAGATCCGTTGAGGCAGTCCGAGTTTCTATCAAAGAAGTGGACGCCATGCTTTAGTACTTTCCGGCAACGCTCGCGACTTATACCGGTTCTCGTTGGTTTCCGTCGATTGGCGGGCTGGAAAGCCCGCCCCACAGGCCCCAATTCCACGTGAATCGGAACCTACTTTCGAGAACCGCCGTGAGTCTCTTTTCGTTTCTTCCACGAGTTGAAACCCAAGGCAACTCACCAATATTTCAAACGTTCTTGATGGAGGGTCCTTCTTTCGACGTGGGGGCGTCCCGAAATCTTACTTGACGATATGTCGATTGGTATCAGTTGTGTCGATGGGACGGACGTCATGTGACCCCGGGTCCGGTTGATCTTCGTTACCGTGCCCTGAATCGACTTCCGCCTCATTGGGATATTCCGCCCGTTCCATTGATGAAATTCAGAAGATCGGGGAGATACTTGTGATCTTCATACGTTATTGGCGCAACGTTCAGTTCTTTGAGCCTGTACATGAAATTGTCAAAGATCGCGGAAGCCTCCTTGTCACGTTCACGCTCGGAGAACGCCGGTGAGGTCGGGTCTCGCAAGAGCGCAAAGTGTGTGTACGGCAGGTTCATCTGCTTGGCTCGGAACAGGAGTCGCATGGTGTTCCGGTCTTTGAAGGAGAAGCCGATGAACAGCACGCTGGTGGTCATAAAGAGCTTGAGCTGTATCAGGTTGGGCCATGAATAGGGCTCCATGAAATGCTTGAAATAGTCCTTTTCGCCGAGCACGAGCTCTTCTCTACTCGTTTGATTGCCTTGGGTACCATGCGGAAGGTAGCCGTGCGCGTGGTAGATCACGACGACATCGGCCTTTTCCGGGACCTGCTTGTCCCTCACCACCGGAATTGCGGCTACGTCTGCCCGGTCGCGTTGATAAGCCTCTTCCAAGACGTTGTCGAAATTGAGGCAACATATCTCCCGGACGTTCTTGAGTTTCGCGGTGGCTCGCGCGGTCGGCGACAATTCCAGAGTCTCCGTATCGCCGTACAGGCACTGCTTCACGATCTTGACAAAGGTGTCTCGAGGCTCTCCAGGCCCTCCACGCATCTCAGCCAGATCCACCGCGGCTTCCAATCCTTGTTGGACGACCCCCTTCCTGTGGGCTTTCGCTTTCACGACACTTTCGAACTCGCCAGTCGGCCACGCGCGTTCAACGACCTTGTCAACGAGCTCGTCCCAGCGGGGAAGGCGGCATGACTTCGAGAAACCCGCTCCCACGAAGAGAGACAGGCGCCCCTCCTCGTGCCGGCTCTTTGCCCTCCTGAGTGATGGGTGCCCCTTGAGCAGACCTTGGACTCCGTTCATAGATACCTCCACATGTAATCCCCCAAGAATGCCGCGTGATCCCAGTGCGCGTGCAAAGGAGTGACTTCAGGCTCCGGGTGGGACGGGATCTTGCCTCTCGTCCCGTGGGCAACCTCACCTGTTTGAAGTCGCATCGGTATGAACCGGCTGCCGGGAGTTCCCACCGGTTGCCGGACCAGATACTCCACAGAGGTCAAAACCAGACGAATCGGAGGCTCCTTCCGGCAATCGACATCGAGGCAAATCCCGCCACGTCCGGATTATGAATGGCCTCTCTCGGTCTCCTCGTCCTCCAGGCGCTTGAGGAGCTTCTCTATCCGGTCGAGCATCCCGTTTGAGTGGTTTGTGACCAGGGACAAACCCTGTTTCACGATATCCAGTTGGCCGAGGAAGTCCGCTTGCAAGCTGTGGAGAATTCGCATGATATCAAGACCCCCGCTTCTCATGGCCGTAACCAGCGCGCCCAGGTAGTACGAAACGAACCACGCGGTGTGGTTCCACCTGTGTGACAGAGGTGGGCGGTCAGTATTTTGGGAGCGATAGCAGGCCGTCAGGTAGCAAAGGACTTGATGCCTCCGTTGCCGTCTCACGGGGAACCGGTGCAACCACTGGTATCCATCCTTGCGTAGAGCTTGCCTGTGAGGATATCGCGTGAAGAAGGCTTCGTCCCGTTTCTTGAGGTCCACGGCAGCGAATTCCGTTCCCCGATAAGACCCTGCCAGGTCATTTTCGTCCATGGGTTTCATCTTGTGGATGTGAAGCCCTCGGATCCCGAAGCTCGCTTCCAGATTGAGAAATCCCTCCTGAGTAAGGCTGGGAAGCCAGAGCATGGCTCCGTCTGCGAGAAAGATCTCCGCTATTGTTCTGCACATATCCTCGTATACGTTCTTCTCGCTAGTTGTCGCATCCCACCCCATTTGACTCAGCTTGAAGAGTTTGGAGAGCATTTCCCGCTGGAACAGCACAGGGCCGATCACGTTGCCGAGTCGCACCGCAAGATTCATTTGGTCGAGCGTGAATTGGTGCGGCGCGTAGCCATCGATGCGTAACACTCCGAACGGCCTGGCGTGGATCATGAGAGGCGCGGCAATCGACGAGTTGCGATTCGGTATGCGACGGCCGAGTGAATCGTGCATGGTTTGCTCAGATGGGAAGTACCGGGTCAGCCCCCGCTCATTCACAACCGCGCGGCAGAACTGCGGAGCGCGCGTGTCAACGGCACGATACCCGATGTTGTCTTCCCTCACGTCGGGAACTTTCCCAATGTTCCTCAAGAACTCCGTCTCTTCGCGCACCCTTGCGCGCCATGTCTCCGGCTCAAGTCTTTCTTCGAAATCGACTGCCTTCAGCGCAAGGACGTTCGGTGGCGCGGGGTCGTCGTTCTTGTCGTCTTTATCAAACTCGGAATAGCAAATGCTGACCATATCCGCGGTGAACATGTTGCAGATCCGCCTGGCCACGAAAGCCAACGGGTCGCGGCCGGAACCGGTTGCCTCGACTTCGCCGTGTTCCTCCGCCACCATGCCGGATTCGGCATTCACCCAATGGTACAGCTCTGCGGCGCCAGAGCTCATGTACCCGTCGTTATGCACCGAAAAGGAGAGACCGAGCTCTCCGCGAAGGATCTTCATTTCCTCGAGGTATTTGAATTCGGGACTGTCCTTCTGAGGTTGAGGACTCAGCCAAATCTTGCTCTTCGGCTGAGGCGGTTCTTCGTTGCGCAGCACGAGCCGCCACTTCTCGTGGTTCTGACCGGCCCGTGCCTCGAGCACCTGCTTGTGATCCGGAATGCCGACACTGAACAGCAACGACCGGCCCTTGTCAGGCCCCAGAATTTGAGGCTTGTACGCGCCTTGCTCATCAAGCAGCATGAAACATATTTGAGCTATGTGGCTGTATGCCGAACTACTGACAGCCTGCCGTTGATCGATCTGATCATCGACGCTGAACACCGTACGCATCACGTTCGCAAGCAGCTCGGTCTTCTGTCTCAGGCAATCGACCGTCAGCCAGCCTTTCTTGATTCCGACCAAACCAAGGGTGTCTTCCTCGAATTCCCTCTCGAGTTCGAGCTCCCCGTCTTTGCGGGCGTCTCTGAGAGCATTGAGGGCTTCTTTCACGAACTCATCCACCATGCCTTTGAAATAAGAGGGCCGCGGGTCGCCGTTCTCTTCGCGCACCGCGAACAGAGGCCCCACCACGAGATACCGGTTCGTCTCGTCCGCGAGTGACAAAGGGCAGGACGCCGCGGTCATGTACCGGCTGAAATATTCACTGAAACAGGGTTCGGGGCTCCCGGGTTTGGTGAGCCAATCCCACATGAAGCAGTGCTCCCACGCCAGCCATTTGGGATGGCGCCGAAGTATTGCCTGAAGAGGATGGGCGTTGGAGGGCCTGGTAAGCCAACCGGTCGAATTGCGGTCCTTATATCGGCTTACCACTTGGGGAGGGACTACCTGGAAGAAGGTCCGGTCCCGCAAGGGGCCGATGAGGTTCCTCTCTTCTTCCTGCGCTTTTATGGTCGCCAGCCGCGCGCCGGCCATATCCATGTCCCAGATCCGGACAGGGACATGAGCCTGCATCGCAACGGCATGCTGTATCACTTGAAACGCCCACGTGTTGCCATCCCGAATACGCCTGATAAGCTCCGGCATTGTGTGCTCCTTCGCACGAAGTCCCGGCGGTGTGTGAACGCGTGCACGCACCGCGTTGTACAATCGGTTGATACCAATGCTACTTCAAGCAGGTGAGGTGGCCCATAGGATGACAGGCAAGATGCCTGTCCCACCCGGAGGCTGAAATCACTCCTCAGAACGCGCATGGGTATGGAGGTCACCCGTCGGCATTACCGGTGATTCAGGGATGCGCTGATCAGAGTTGGCCGTTACCCCGACGACCCCTCGTCACGGCCCGGAAAACCAGAATTCCCCCGTTCGTGAGAATGACGGGAAGAGCATCTGGTCCGAGCGCAGGGGGGTTGAGTCACCCGCATCGTCCCCCCGAGGGCGATATTGTGACTCAGTGATCGAATGCGGTCGTTCCCCGGTGTCTTGATCGCGCGCGGCTGACCGTATGATAGGAGAGCGCGGCCGAAACACAAGGTCTAAAAAGGGTACTAGTCCAGGGGTACGATTTCTTACATCGACAACTGCCTGATTTTACTGGAGGCGCGCTCCCGCCATGCCGTGATCGGCCTGATACCGGCACGCGCATCCGCCCACAAATCGTCCCATCGACCTGTGTCTCGCATTCAACATGAGCAGTGGGGGTTCACCTCGAAGACACCAAGAAATCAGGCCCGTCTTGATTTGTGTTCGCCGCGCAGGACGGCTGCCCCCTGAATGGTTACCAACGATGTGCTATACTGGGGTGGTCCGGTAGTTTGGGAACGAAAAAGGTATGGCCCGGCGAGTTGATCCCTGCCCGCCTGTCAGAATTCGTAAACATATCCGGTGGCTTGACCGGCAGTGGCGAGGTGGGGCCCGCTCACACCCAAGTTGGTGCCGGGCTCGAAGAAAGGACCACGAAACATGGTCACGGTGACGATTTCGGTGTCCGATGAGCGCTACGTCATGCTTAGACAGGTCGCGCTCGACTTTGGAGTTTCTCCCCAAGAACTTGTGCAGGCAAGTATGGATGACCTGATCAGTCTGCCGGACCAAGAGTTCACATGAAGGTCTTCCAGGGGACACCCTTTTGAAAAAGGGTTTCCCCCGGCCCCCCTTCCGAAAACTTTCGAAACATTGGGTGGTTCTGACCGTCCAACGAGTTCTCGGGATGTCGGGAGCCGACTTTCATACCTGGTTGTGGCGTCATGCCATGGCCGTTCCTTGGTAAGATGAAGCACGTCCTGGCCAAGAACGCTGAGCTCTTCGGAAGACTGGCATAGTGCGGTACCTGTCCGTCACATCCGTGACCACTCCTCTGAGTTGGTTGGGGAAGGACCACCATGAAGCGAAAACCCACTGCATTCGGTTGGACATGCATGTTCTTGATGGTGTGGATCCCGTTTGCCGCGATCGCTACGTCGAACAACTTCCTCTACATGCTCTTTGCCCTCCTGGTCGGGCTGATGGGAGCTTCGCACGTGCTTGCGGGACACAACCTCAAGAAAGTGACGCTCACCAGGCGATTCCCCGCGGACATCTACGCGCGGACTCCGTTCACCATTCATTACGCGGTGCAATCCGACTACGGCCTTGGCGCGTCGACCCTCGATTTTGCGGAGCATGAGTTCCTGAGACTGGAAGGGGCTCCCGTAAACATCCCGCGGGTCCCGCCGGGTGACCCGACCATCGCGTCGGGCCTGTTCTCTTTACCCCGTCGGGGCGAGGTCCCTATCCCCGAAGGCAAGCTCGCTTCGACCTTTCCGTTCGGGCTTGCTCGATACTTCAGGAACGCGGGCGGTAAGGACACCGTGCTCGTCTTCCCGTGCGTAGAGTCCCTGGCTGACGAAATCCCCTTCGATATCACGGGCACAGGCAGAGGGCTCGAACGGAAAGACCCCTTCGGAAGCGTCTGCTACCTGTTCAGGGATTACGTGCCCGGAGATCCGTACAAGAGGATCGACTGGAAAAAGAGCGCACGTTGTCATAAATTCATTACCAGGGAGCTCGCGGAAGAAGGAGCCCGAGAGTTGGCGATTCACCTGCCGGGGGACCCATCGGAACGGGCAATTTCTCGAGCCGCTTCGTTGGTGGTGCATTACTCATGTTCCGGTACGCCGGTATCGCTTCACGGTCCGGGGATGAGCGTGCCGCCGGGAAGCGGCAGGGAATTCTGTCGCAAGCTGCTGACCATCCTCGCCAGATGGGAGCGCCTGGCCGGAGATGTATCGTCTCCCCAGGTCGATCGCGGAGTCTTGGTCGAGATCGACCCGGCCGGCGAGTTCTCTTGGAGTGTAGACACTTGTGCGGAGGTGCAACATGCCGACGGCTCACGATACCCTCCCTAGGCCCAAGCGGTCCGGGAAAAAGCAGAGTCTCCAGTCGCTTCAGTGGAGGCTCTCGATAGCCCCCGGGCGGTTCCGCATGTTCAGAGTTTTCTTGGCGGTGCTGGTGTCTCTCACCCTTGTCGCGGTGTGCATAGAAAACGGGCTGCCGCACCTGTTTCTGTTGCTCATCCCCGTGATCGTTGCCGCGACCAACCGTTCGGACTATGGGAGCCCATTCCTTTTCCGGTCCGAACTCCATTGGAATCTCGCGTTCGCTGCGTATCTTCTTGTGTTTCCCGTGGGAACGGTCGTCATGGCCGAGGGCCAGGTGTCGATGAATGCCTTGCCGACGTTTCTCCTCTATTTCACTTTTGGGGTCATGATGGTAAGGATCGTGTCCCCTCTCAGCGACCGTAACATATCGCAGCTTCTCCTCTTGAGCGTTGCGATGATCCTGGTCAACTGCATTCTCACGAACCACATTCTGTTTGGGATGATCCTTCCGTTCTACCTCTTTGCGCTGATGGGTACCTTGCTCCTGTTCAATTTTGCACGCAGCCAACCCCCCGCGGGGGAAGTGGCAAGGCTGGACCTCGCCACTGGTTTCTGGACCTCGTGGTACAGCCGGCTGGGAAAGTATGTCGCGGTGATTCTGCCGATTGCGGTGCTCCTGTTCATATTTCTCCCCAGGCCCTTTGTGGTGATCCCCGGCCTTTCGGGGAGCATCGGAGGCGCAATGGCCCAGATGCAGCAGAGACTCACCTATCGGGACATGATCAACATGGGGGGGCGCAAGCGCATCGCGTTCAAGGTGAACATGCAGTATGGGACGCTGCCGGCTCCCACGTATTGGAGGGGAAAGGCCCTGGAGTTGACCGACGGCCGCTCCTGGTGGGGGTCTGAATACCGCAAGGGGATGACCCAGGCATATGAATGGGACAGTGACAAGGGTATTTGCTACGACGTCGTCCCCTTCCGACTCAATTCCGGACACCTCTATGTGTCGGGCTTCCCCAGGCAGGTCTACAGCCGGCGGGAACCCCTTTTCGTCACTGGAGCCGGCGAGGTGTTGCTGGATACTCCATTTGTACTCTCGAACTCGTACCGGGTCTGGTCGATGGACATACCGCTCCCTGCGGGGCGGGTCCAGGATCCGGAATACACGAATGACCAGGTGGTCCCCCCGAGGATCAAAGAGCTCGCCCGGCAGTGGATCGGCAACGCGAAGACCGCCAAAGAAAAAGCCGACGCAATTCTCGCGAAACTTGGCACCGGGTTTCGGTATAGGCTCATTCCTCAGGCTCTGCCGGAGAACGTGAACCCGCTCGAAGACTTCCTCTTCGTGAGCCGCGCGGGCAATTGCGAGCATTTTGCGGGTTCGATGGGATTGATGCTGCGCGCGGCGGGAGTGCCTACAAGGCTTGTGGAGGGTTTCGCAGGATTCGACGAAGGCTCGGAAGAGGGAGAACTGGTGGTTCGGTTTGCTCACGCACACGTGTGGGTCGAGGCCCTCCTGGATGACACCCACTGGACCGCACTTGACCCCACACCTCCGGGCGGGCTAGAGGACTCCAACGTGATCGTCCGGTTGCTGTCGGATGTGTATGACCGCGCAGACAATGTGTGGATCAAGAACGTCATCCACTTTGACCGGACCGACCAGGCGCGCATGCTGGAGTTCATCCGTGACTTGCTCTCCGGGAAGGTCGAGACGCCGCTTCTGTCTTCGCTACTGAGCACGCTGACCTTCCCGCTGGTTTTGGCCGCGGTCGTGGGCTCAATTGCAGGGTTCTGGTGGTGGATCAGACGGCGCAGGCAGTTCGGGGATCTCTCGCACATATACCTCCACACGATGCAGCGGCTGGTGAGACTCGGGGCGATCAAGACCGTGCATCCGTGGTATGAACAGAACTTCCGAGACGTCGCCCGCGAGGTCCCCCATGCACGGGAGCTGCTCGCGAGGTTCAGGGAGACCTACCTGGCAGGCCGATTCGGCAGCACGGCCGACGCGAGCGCGGAGGACCTTCGACGGTGCGGTGAAGAGCTCCTCGCCTGCGTGCGAGCAAAGGGGTAACATATGAAGATTGCGAGAGTGGAGAGATTTCCGGAGCAGACCCTTGTCGAGAAATTGCGACAAGTAAGCATGCTCAAGGCTCCGGAGGTCCTGGTGTATGACCGCGCGTTCATCTCGCTGGAGATGCTGTCGCCGAGTAGTATTGCGCCTCCCCAGAACTACATACTCAGGTCCGAGCTGAAGAAGGTCCGTGAACTGAAGTGGGCCTTGGCTGAGCACGGCATCGACCTGTTCCGGCTGGACGGATTCGTCCGCATGACCCTGGAAGGTGACGAAGAACCTCTGGATCTGCTCCCCCCCATTGTCGAGGAATCGATCGAGAAAGACGGTTCCATTCATTTCATCGTCAATGACGGGATGCACAGGGTGTACATGGCTCTACGTGAGTGGGTGATTCCGCAGGTCTGTCTGATTCGGGGAATTCCCAAGGAGCTGCCGTACTACGCGTTTCCCGTGCCCGGTGGATGGGACCGCGTCGAAGAACTGGACGACCTGCCGCCTGGGTTTCTCAAGAAATGGCATCGTATTGCGAACTACCATGCTCTGTACCGGAACTTCAACTCTGCGTTCATGAACGTCGGCGCGCCTCGGGAAACGTCCCGGGCAACCCCCAACTGAGGCACCCGTCGGAGACCCGGCGCGACGAAGGCGCGGGCCGGAGGTAACCGTTTTATCAGAAAGTTTTGGGGGGGGGGGGGCCGAGGTGGGG
>JBFMAA010000050.1:0-34960 GCA_040755955.1 Thermodesulfobacteriota bacterium | reverse complement strand
TCACATTTCTTGACATTACATGGCTACCCCTGAGCCCGTTTTCGGCAGTCTTGTGTTGGTATAATCACGGAAATATGGTGGGTTGTAAAGGTTGCCGCAACCAGTTTCGAGAAGAACTTCCGGCTAGCCCTCCACTCGTATGTTCCTATACGCATCTGGGATTGGGATTTGCCAGACTGGTCGAAAGATCGGATCGAAGGCAGGGAATCCGGAAACGCGGACAGGGCGCGTGACAAGTGGAGGCGGTCCTTCCCCGGATATGAACTGCGTAGCGGCAAGGGGTTGTCCGAATTGTCTGTTGAAGACATTCCAATATGGGCGCATCGGAGCCACGCTCGATGGTTCACTCAGGCCTCCAATCCTCATCCACTTCCGGAGTATCTACGCCGGAGGGCGCTATGGCGCGCCTGGGAACACATAGCCATAGGCCGCTGGCTCCTCGAATGGGACGAGAAGTCCCGCTCCGACCCAAGAACTGAAATGCGGGTACTGCAACCTGAATGTGCCCAAGCACCACTTGATGGCGAGGGGACACAGTATCCAAACCGCCGCGTTGCGGTGTCCCCTTATTTCCGAGGTTCTATGGTTCTCACTTCGTATCCCCTCGCCGACTCAAAGGGAGCGCGAGGCGACCGGTTCTTGATAGTGGGACCGTTGTTCCTTTGGTCTGCACAGCGCGGAACGGAACCGATGGAGGAGCAACCTCCTGGTTCATGGCTTGGGGCTGTTGTTGAAGAGAGCGGTGATCACTCTCGATTTCGCACGCTGGTTGAGAATTTTGTAAAGGACATACAGACCGGATTCGCCTCCCCTGAAATACCGTCTGTGACAAGCCCAAGCGAGATGACGCTTCTGGGGGGCAAGCGCGGATGGATTCGTTACCGCTGCCTTTGGACGAAGACGTTGTTGTTGGGGCGGGTTTTTGATGCAATCTTTCGGGTCGGCCATGACCCGAACGACATCCCGATTGTGAGGAACACCGCGTACAACTCTCTCGCGCGAACAGTTCTGATGCTTTACCGCGATGCCGATCCGGATGATCCGAGGCCGAGCCTGCCTCGAGACACGACCGATGTCTCGTTCCAGCTGGATCATCGAAAGAACCACTGGTTGAGACTTCACTGCCAGGAAGGCCCTGAAATGTTCTCGATGACCATTCGGAGGGGGAAAGACAAGGAGCAGCCGCTACGGGTTGAACAATTGGCACAAGGCACAGACAAGGAAGGCATTGAGAGAAGACTGAGGCAATTAGTGGATGAAACCACCCTCGCTTTCGCTAACCATTTCTACGGAATGGCAACACGGCGACAAGCGACCCTTTGGCGCTGGATGAGCGAGAGCTTCCTTTTGATAACGACCGAGCCTGAAGGTAGTGATAGCAGTCCTGAATCCAAAGAGGCGCTTGAACACCACCGGGACATCAGACTTCTTGCAGCAAGGGTGCTGGCCATGTGCACAGCGGACATCGTCACCATATTCTACTACGATCCGGTCAGGAAGGAACTCAAGTACCGGGCCTCTCATTTCCAACCCAGATACCGGTACTGGAGAAAGTTTTTTTGGCGTCTCATTGAACAGAAACTCATGGGCGCCGCAGCCGCTGAGACCTGCGAAGGAAAGCAACTTCGAGAGAAGAGCATAGCCTACAAAGCTACCGGGGATAGGATTGCTTATTTCTGTCGAGCGTGGGATGAGGATACTCAGAAGTGCGACCCGCCTGGGAGAACCGTCCTAAACCCGTGTCATGCGCCGGGCATAGTGGAGGAATGCCGGAGGCTGACCAGGAATTTCGCCAAAAATCCAAAAGCATTCACTGAGGAAGCGGAATCGGTCAAGAAAAGTCCTGAAGGTCAGGAGGAGTTTCAGGATCAAGATGTCGCAGAGGAATTCACCCGCAAATCTGCTATAGCTGCTCCTCTCATGGTTCATGGGAGGCTCTTTGGCGTGCTGGAGGTGGACGGTTTTTCACCACATCAATTCCGTTTTGACACGTTATACCATGTAGAGCAAATGGCGAACATCATTGGCCCCTTTCTGCACCATAGGGAGATGCTTAGGAGGCTCTACAACCTGAGCAAAGTGGTTTCCGACCCAAACGAAGCCGATGATGGAAAGAAATACAGGGCTATCTGCAAGACAACGGCGGAAATATTCTTGGCAAAGGCGTCTCTGCTCTTTGTGCCCCAATTTCTCGGTTCCAACGAGTTCGAATGCAAAGCGCACTTCAATCTTGACGACCTTGACAAAGAGATCCCGTTCGTGTCGCCTGGCCTGGACGACGCTCCTCCCGAGGAGGGCCACCTTTTCCGCCAGTTCGACAGGCAAGGTAAGTTGATACAATCGATAGGAGAATCTTTCTTCGCTTACCGGTACAGCATTAGGCAAAAAGTGGAAGAAGACAAGGCCGGTCTGTGGCAAGACGCTGAGCGTTGGCCGCACAGACCGGTGATCCACAAGATGTTTGAGGACACGGAAGAAGGGGGGTGGGGTGTAGTCATCTACGTTTATGACCCTAGAACGCATCTCCTTCTCTTGCGACTATCTCTCTATTACGACGACAAGCAGTCCATCGCTGATCGGGAATGGGGTCCTTCCGTTCAATTCGCTTCCCATTATCTGGCTACCCTCGTAATCGCTATGCGTGGGCTCAAACCTCTGATGGAACTTCGTGAGGAACTGGATGGCTGTGTCCCTCTCGACATCAGTGATGGTTTGCGTATTCTTAGAGTATTAAAAGATGAGTCGGAGCGCAAACTCCGAGAAGCCAACGCGGCCCTTGCTTCGCACCCCGAGTCGTTGGTCACGGAGAGTTCCGAACAGCGAACATGGACCGTTCATGTCCCTGCTCTTCGCGACGCGTATACTCAGGGCAAGTTGGTCGCCGTGCTTGGGACCGGCGTAAGCGTGCCCTACGGCATACCGACGTGGAAAGACCTCTTGGGCAAGCTCATGATCAAGAGTTACGAGAGGCAATTGGAGTCAGGGGGGATTGGAACCCAGCAGAATCGGACGGGCATTTCACGGTTGTTGGCAAAGCTGTTCCACAGCATCACGAAGGACCGAGGTCCTTTAAGCACAGGCAGACTGATTCGAGAGCAATACAGCGATCACGACGATGAGTTTCGCACGACTCTGCGTGCCGTACTGTTCCCACCAGAGGATCAAGAGCTCCCCCCCAACTATGCTGAAGAACGCTGTCTTGAACAATTGGCTAAGCTATGTCGCGGTGAAAATTCGCCTTGCCCTCTTAATTCTGTGATAACCTATAACTACGATGACTTGCTTGAAGCCGAACTCCGGGACAATCCACCAAATGGAGGAGTGTATCCGGTCTATGGTCCGGATTACGATAACGAAAGAAGCGGTTTTCGAGTATTCCACGCCCACGGCTATCTTGAGCGAGAAGGCGCTATCGTGGTACCCAGCGACGGCAAAGATCCCAAGGGTCAGGATCAATCCCCCAGCCACATGCCAACCCTCACTGAAATCCTGTATCACAAAATGTACGCCAAACCATATGCGTGGGAGAATCTCCAGCAACTGTCCAGGTTCATGGACATGACGTGCCTATTTGTCGGAATGTCTTTTGCCGACCCGAACCTACGGCGATTGATGGACATGGCACGTCAACAAAGCGATTCGAAAGATCCGAGGCATTATCTCATAAGACGACGGATAGACAGGAAAGAGTTGTTCCAACTCGCCTGGAATCTGTCAACTCTTCTCTTTCCGGTAAGGAAAGGGGCAAAGCTCACCTCGACCGAGGCTATGGAACGTTGCACGCTTCTGGCTGAGATGGTTCGCCTGATGGTGGCTATCTTTGACAATCAGGCAGAACAGGAATTGCTCTCATTTGGGGTACAAACTCTTTGGATCGGAAAGCACGAAGAAATACCCAAGGTACTTGAAGCTGTCAGGACCGGCTCGGCGTCTTATTGAGGACCCGGACACGACTCGCAGTGAGTGTATGACGGGAATACCGCGTCAGCAGGGCGCAGCCGGGCTACCGGTTGAATCTACCTCGTTGGGCGGTGCGACACCGATGCCAATCCGAGCGAAGACTATCTTTTCGTCAAGCTTTGCTTCGCCGGTTGACCATTGGGTCGTGCACGTTCCGGGACACCTCACCAATTCTTGGCCTTCACTGCAAGTCTGGCACAGTCTGACTGTCCCCGCCGCCTTCCTCACCCTGTCACAAACCGTGCGGAGCTTCCATTGCGGCCCGGGCGCACTTCGAGGCGGACGTTGATCTGCTCCTTGAGCTCCGGGACGTGCGAGATGATTCCCACGAGACGGCCGGTGCTCTGAAGTTCGACCAGGGCCCGGTACGCGAGATCCAGCGCTTCCGGATCGAGGCTGCCGAATCCCTCGTCCACGAAGACCGTGTCGAGTCGAATTCCCCCCGAGTAGGACTGGACCACATCCGCCAATCCCAAGGCCAGAGCCAACGAAGCAAGAAAGCCCTCACCGCCGGACAGAGTTTCCACGGGTCTCTCGGTTCCGGTGTACGCATCGTGGACCTCGAGATCAAGGCCGCCCGCGCCGTGACCCGACGTGCGTTCACGGACTCGGCGCAGCCGAAACCGGCCGTCGCTCATGATTCCAAGCCTTTCGGACGCGGCATACAGGACATCGTCGAGCAGCGCAGCCAACACATACCGCTGGAAACTGATCCCCTCACGGTTTTTGCCGTTGGCCACTTCCGCGATCCGGCCCACCACCTCGAACTGAGACTCTAACGCGGCAAGCTCCTTGGCAGCCTTGTCGAGGTCGGAAAGGGCCTTGGCATTGCGTTCCAGCGAACCCCGCAAAGAAGTCTCTTGTTGCAGAGCCCTTTCCAGGTCTTCCTTCGCCTTCTTGGCAGCGACTTGCAGGGAACGAATGTCCGGCTTTTCGAGGCCTCCGGCCTGTTCCTCGGCACGCTTGAGCCTGTCCGTGGCCGCGCTGCGTCGGTTGTCGAACTCCCGGATCCGGAGCTCCATCTGGTCAATTTCCGCCTTCGTGCGCTTCACGGAGCGGTATTGCTCCCGGTCCCGGAACCCGGCATCTGCGAGGCGTTTGGCGAATTCCTGTTGCTGGGCCAGGGACCGCTCGGCAGCCAGCGCGCGAGTTTCCTCCGCGGCTTCCCGCGCACTCTGCCTGGCCGCGAGCTTCTCGGCAGCTCCCGCGAATTCCTGCTGTGCGTCTTCCCAAGCCTTTTCCATCCACTGGAGGCGTTCCTGGGCCTCCTGCCGGGCCGTCCCCAGAGCGTGCGTGGTACCCAACCCTTCGGGAACCGCAGCTTCTCGCTCCGAGAGCACTCCTTGCAGCCTGTTCCTCGCGGATTCCGCTTCTTTTCCCTGGCGTTCCGCTTCTTCTTGCTCCGCGGTGGCCTTTGCCATGGCCTTTCCGAGCACGTCCATTTCCCGCGTGAGCTCCTTGATCCGTTCCGATGCGGCAGCAGCAAGGGCCAGCTCACGCTTCACCGCGTCGAGGTCGGACTGGAGCTCTGCAAGGGAGCGGTCCTTCAACGGTCCGAGCTGCTGTACCAGCACTTCGACCACTGCTTGGGTCTCCCGCAGTGCGCTTTCCAGCCCGCCTTTCTCCTCGATGGCCGCCAGCCGTGAGGTCCGCAGGTTTTCCAGTCTCTGCTTCCCGGCTTTGATCTCCGCGTCGCTGGGCACTTGCCTGTCGGAGGTCGCAGGAGCCGGGTGTTCGGTGGCTCCACAGACCGGGCAGGGTTCGCCGTCCGCGAGCTTCTCCGCCAGCGCTGCGGCCTGCCCCTCGATCCACGCGGATTCGAGCGTCGCGTAGTCCGCCTCGGCCTTCGAGAGAGTCTGGTCGACCTTCGCCAATTCCTTGGAAGCACGGGCCAGGTGGCGATTCCTGGCCGATTCCCCGGCACGGCTCTTCTCGAGTCTGTCCCGCAGATCGCAATGGTCACTGGCCTGCTTCGCCCGGTTTTGGAGTAGTTCAGCCCTTTCCGCGACCTTCTCGGCTTCGCGGAGAGCCTGTTGTTTCTCCTTCATCTTGGCTTCACACTCTTCGAGCTTCCGCTTGCTGTTCTTGAGCACCCTCTGACTGTCAAGCCAGGCAGCGCCGGCCTTTCGCAGCTCTGTCCGTATCTGTTCGAGACCCTTGACCTTGTCCGCCAACGCATCGAGCCGGGCGAGTTCGGTCCGCACGCCGTCTCGATCCTCCTGGCGAGCCTTTTCCTTGTTGAGCCGCTCCTCCGCGTACTCCTTCTGCTTGCGGAATTTTTCCAGGGTCTTCCTCGCCTTTGTGAGGCTGACCTCTGCCTCCTCGGCTTCTCGAAGCCTCGCATCGAGCGCTTTCTCATCCGCAACCAGGGTCAGTGCGCGGCGGGCAAGCTCGCTGTTGGATCTCGCGACCGAAACGTCCGCCACTTGGGCTTCCAGGGAACGGACCTCGGTGTGCGCGTCCGCGAGCTCCCGGAGTTTCTCGTTTACCCGCACCGCTTCGTTGAGTCGGTCCTGGGATTGCTGATCCACAATGCGCAGACGGCCCATCTCTTGGAGCAGTTCCTCCAGGGCAAGTTTCTCGGCGTCCAATCGTTGAACCAGATCATCTCGTTGAGTTGCTCGGGCTCCTTCGAGAATCACGTCGAGCCTCATCCTCCCGGTCTTGGCGCGGTCCTCGATCGCGCGGGCGGCCTGTCGCAGCTCGTCTTCGACCCGCTTGTACAGCTCGGTCCGAAACAGGACCGCGAGGATCTTCTCCCTGTCTTTGGAGCTCGCGGTCAAGAGTTGGCGAAACTGACCCTGCGGCAACATCACGACTTGCCTGAACTGATCGCTGCGGAATCCAAGAAGGTGTTCCACGGTCTCCGCCACCTCGGTCGTCTTGGCGGTAACGAGCTCCCAGTCCGGGGCCGGCCCTGTTGCAGAATTCCTTTTCCACAGCCTGGCTTCATGCCTGACCTTGACCGGCTCTCTGCCTGCTCGCTTCACGCAGTGCTGCTCGGGCCTTCTGTGTATCCGGTACGCCGTGTGGCCGAGCGCGAACTCGAGCTCCACCTCCGTGACCGCGGAGGGTCCCGCGTAGTCGCTCCGAATGTGCCTCCACTCCCGTTCTCCTCCTGAGGTGGCTCCGTAGAGCGCGAAGCACATGGCATCGAGTATGGTGGTCTTGCCCGATCCGGTGGGACCGTGAATCAGAAAGAGCGTCCGATCCTGCAACTCACCGAAATCGACGATCTGTTCTCCTGCAAAGGCGCCGTACGCCCTCATGACGAGTCGATGCGGTCTCATTGCAGGTCCTCTCTCTCCCGGCGGCGGAGTGCCTCGACGACCGACTCATACGCCGCGGCTTGATCCGCTGACAGCGGCGTACCCGTGGCCTCGTGGAAGAAGGACGTGAACAGGTCCAAATCGTTGAGTTTCCGAAGGTCGGGCTGGGAACGGTCGCGAAAATCCGCTTCGGACAACCGGGCGATCTCCACGTGCAGAAGGTTCGGAAAGACCCGCCGGAGTTTGCCCATGGGATCGAGTATCGCGTGCGTATCCAGAAGGGTTGCCATCACGTAGTCTTCCTTGGTTTCCGGAACCACGGGGGTCTCGAGCAGCTCATGGAGAAAGCCCCGCACCTTCCTGACGTCGCGGCGGGCATTGAGTTTCACTCGTTCCACTCGGCAGGTGCCGCGCGCGTCCATATCCACGACGTTGATCGACTTGGTCTGGCCGGTCTCCGAAAACGACAGCTTTAGCAACGATCCTGAATAGGCAATCGAGCCGCTTCCTGCGCTCTGGGGGCTGTGGAGGTGCCCGAGCGCCACGTAATCAAATCCCTCAAAACAGGCCCGCTCTACCCGATCAGACCCCCCGACGGACAGCGGGCGTTCGGAATCGGTCTCACTGCCGCCCGCCACGAACGCGTGAGCCACGACCACCGCCCGCTCTCCCCGGGGATGCATCGTTCTGATGCGGTCCGTGAGCGCGCACATCACCGCCCCGTGGTCTCTGGCTACAGCCGGATCGAGCATCGACCCGACCGCGGCGGGCTCAGCGAACGGCACCGGGTAGAAGTGGACCGGGCCTGCCTCGTCGCGCAGCGTGACCATGGGCTGACCGTTCCCGACCGTTCCGAAGACATGGAGCCCGTTCCCGGCCATCACTCTGGAACCGAATCCGAGCCTTTCCGGACTGTCGTGGTTCCCCGCAATCAAGATCACCGCAACCCGGAGATCCAGCACCAAGCGGGAGATCACCTCATCCAGCAACCGGATCGCATCGAGCGGAGGCACTGCCCGATCGTACACATCTCCCGCGATGACGACCGCGTCGCACTTGGCCTCTTTGGCGATATCCACAAGCTGGTCCAGAACATGAGCCTGATCCTCGGTGAGGTGCACCTGGAAGAAGATCCGTCCCAAATGCCAGTCCGCAGTATGAATGAATCTCATGCCACCACCCTGCTGATTTCCCCGATGAACGAGGATTCGTATGGTAGCATAGTTGCGTCTCGGCGGTGAATTCTTTCCAAGGAGATCCAATGGCTCACGGCGACATCACCGACGTTCCAGGAATACTCGTGGGACACGCGCAGAATTTCCAGACCAAAACCGGCGTCACGGTGGTCCTGGCCCCTCGGGCCGGAGTTGCCGCGGGACTGCACATGGGCGGCAACGCGTGTTCGACCCGTCAATTCGACGCGCTCGGACCCCTCCACATCGTGGAGAGAATCCACGCCGTATGCCTCTGCGGTGGAAGCGCGTTCGGCTTGGACGCGGGTGGAGGAGTCTTGGCGTGGCTCGAAGAACAACGCGTCGGTTACCACGTCGTGGGCGCGATAGTCCCGATCGTGCCGACGGCCGCGTTGTTCGACCTGAACTTCGGGGACGGTTCGACCCGTCCTGACGCGGCGATGGGAAGACTCGCCTGCATGCACGCCTCGGCAGGCCCTGTCCCCGAGGGAAGTGTGGGAGTCGGCACAGGAGCTTCGGTTGGCAAGCTGTTCGGCATCGGGCAAGGGATGAAAGGCGGCGTCGGTTCCTCGTCGGAGATCTCGGGAGAACTCGTGGTAGGGGTTCTGGTTGCGGTCAACGCGTATGGGGATGTCACCGATACGGAGGGGAACCTACTTGCCGGAGCGAGGACCGCGGCCGATTCCCTCGATCTCGCGGACGCGGCCAGGCTGCTCAAGGAAGGGAAGGCACGGTCAAGAACCACCACAGGCTCCGGAGACAAACCCGAGTCCCCCGACAAGTCTGCGCCGGCTCAGAACAACGGAACGCATACGAGCACCGAACACACCACACTTGCGGTCATCGCCACCAATGCACGAATGGACAGGATGGTGGCGTCCAGAACGGCCGCTCAGGCGAGTCTGGGGCTCGGACGCGTAATCAGGCCTTTCCACAGCCACATTGACGGCGACTTGACCGTGTTGCTGAGCTGTGGAGACGTCGACGCGGACCCGAATCGGGTCGGACTCCTGGCCGCAGAAGCACTCCAACAGGCGGTGATCAGAGCGGTGCGGGACGCCGATGGATTCGGGATCATTCCCGCTGCTCGGGATCTGCCGCTGAGTGGTTCCCATGAAGGTCTTCCGGGGGAAACCCTTTTGAAAAAGGGTTGTCCCCCGGACCCCCTTCCGAAAACTTTTGAAACATCGGGCGGTTCTAACCATGTCGCGGGTTCTCGGGATGTCGGGCGGTGACTCTCATTGAACCCCATGGCAGTTGTCAGCAGCAGACGTTCTCGGCGATCAGCGGGAGCCGCCATGCTCCAGGAGTTCTTGAGGATGGGGGTCCGGGGGAAGGAATTTCTTGCAAGAAGTTCCTTCCCCCGGAAACTACATCGTCATGAGAACAGCACGGAAAACGTGGTGCCGCCCGAATTCCGGCAGTCCTCGATCCCTTGGGCATACTCGCACAAGGATACCCGACCGGGACATTCATACCTGTGCGTGCGCACATAATGACAACGCCTGCTTTGGAAAGTGATCTCGAGGGGGCACTCCTCGGATAGGATTTTGAGCCTCATCAACTCGAGTCCCTTTCCACCGGCATTGAAGTCAAACGGGTTGCGGGTCGAATACCGCGAAGTCGGCTGGGTATGGTAGAAGGCCTTGAAGACGAACTCCTTGTCCGAGGCGCTTATGCCGACCCCCTTGTCTTCCACTTGCAAGAGGACCCCGGTCGGCACCCGCGTAAGGTGCAGCAACACTTCTCCTTCATCCGGGGTGTTCTCGATGGCATTCTTGAGCAGGGTGTGGAGTATGTCTACAAAGATCTGAGGATCGATGATCTCCGTCTCTATGGGCTCGAGTCTCGGCACGACCACCACAGATCGGTGCGCGCTCCTGCGGCTGACTTGCTCAAGCAACCCGTCAACCACCGAAACCAACGCAAACGGCACGGGGTTGTATGCTCGTGGGGCAGCGATCTCCTGGACCGTCTCCTGGATGTCGGTCAGTCGCTTGAGGTTTCGCCGAATCCTGTCGAGCCTTTCCTCCTTCTCCCCCTCGGAGAGATCCTTCCGGCCAAGATGTTTCACTGTCGATTTGATCACTGCCAGCGGGGTCTTGAGCTCGTGAGAAAGGTGATGAACAGCCCTTCGTCGAGCCCGTTCGAGCGACTTGAACGCGGTGATGTCACGCGCCACGTTCACAGACCCGATCAGGCGACCCTGCTCGTCAGTCAGAGGAGACACGCGCAGGTCAAACACGCCTCCCAGCCGCTCGTCAACGACCTCTGCCGAGTGTTCCCTTCCCAAGGCCAGCGTCCCGGTCTCGGGACACAGGGCGGCCAGCGTCGTTTCGTGAGTGCGACTCTGTCTGCAATCGCGGCCGATGAGTTCGTCCGCGGCGGTTCCTAGCCGATCGGCCAGGGCTTTGTTCATGCGGACGACCTTCAGGTCCTGGTCCAGGATGACAATGAGGTCCGATACCGAATTGAACGTACGTTCCCATTCGTTCTTGGCCCGGACGATCTCCTGTTGCGCTTTTGCCTCCGCGGTCACGTCCACGAACGTGGCAATGAGCCTCCCTTCATCGAGCAACACGGCACGGAAGCTCACTACTTTCTCGAACCCGTCCTTGCAGATCGCCCTGAACACCCTGGGTTCCGCTTCTCTCCCTATTCCGTATTTGCGCTTGATTTCGGCCGCTTCCGCTCGCCACACGGCCGCTGCTTTGGAGCTGCTCGATGCCGACGGATACGCCATGCCAAACCATGCGTTTGCGTTCGGCATGTCCTCGAGAGAGTACCCGAAGATCTCGGTGAATTTGGGGTTCACGTATTCGGTGCGTTCGTCGCCGGTTGCCACGACCAGCCCGAAGGGGGCCATCTCCGAGAGTGTTCTGAACCGCTCTTCGCTCTCCCGTATCGCTGCTTCGGCCTGTTTTCGGTCGCTGATATTGCGAAGTATCGCCAGTGTGCCCGCGATCTCCCCTTCATGGTCGAGGGTCCGGGATGCGCTGACGCTCACGTCGAGGATACGGCCGTCTTTGGTGAATCGTTTGGTCTCGAATGCGCTGCACGGCGTGCCGTCTCTGAGCAGGCCGCGAATGACTGCCATCGTTGCTTCCCGTTCGGAATCGGGAAGGAAGGGTATGGTCTTGCCGAGCACTTCGTCTGCGGTCCACCCGAAGATCCGAGTGAACGCGGGGTTCACATATTGCGCCCTGCCTTCCACGTCGTAGATCACGATCGGGTCTGCTGAGGAGTTCAAGAGCGATACGTAAAGCTCTTCTCGGCGTTTGGACTCTTCGTAGAGTGCGCGGAGAGTCTCCTCACGATCTCGCAGTCGTTCTTGGACGCGCTTTCGGGTGATCTCGACCGCGGCCAGATTGCCCAACAGTGACAGCGAATCGAGATCGGCTCGGGAAAACTTGGTCCTGGAGCAGTTGAACGCGTACAAGACCCCGAGGTTCGTGTCCCCGATCTGTACCGGGACCGCCATTCCCGAGACAAAGCCTTCCGGTCTCACCACGTCGTGGAAAGCAGGTCCCACTTCCTGGAAGTAGTCTTCCACGATACAGTATTTCCCGGTCCGGGCGACTTCCCCGCCAAGACCCACACCGAGCGGGATTCGCACGTTCTTGAACTCGGGGGTGACGATACCGGACATGGTGTGCATGTAAAGCTCATCGGTCCGTTCGTCCCTGAGCGCAATGAAGGCCTTATCGACGCCGAGGATTTCCCTCACCTTATCGACCACCAGGGAGATGTTCTCTTCGAGGCTTCGCTCCGCGATCATCGCGAGTGCAAGGTCGTACAAAGCCTGGAATCTCTTCAGTTCCGCGGCAAGTTTGGCCTCGGCTCGTTTCTGTGGGCTGATGTCCCGAAGGTGAACCACGCTGCCGGTACGTGCTCCGATCTCGTCAAAGAAGACCGCACCGCTGACACTGACATCAATCACATTGCCGCTCTTTGTGTACCGACGGGTTTCACTGCCGAAGAACGCCTCCCCATTCAGCACCTTGTTGATCATCTCCTGAGTTTCCGGCCAGTTCTCCGGCGGGACAAAATCTATCGGTCGCCCCTTGAGCTCGTCGAAGGTCCAACCGAACACGCGGCTGAACGACGGGCTTATGTACAGGGGGATTCCTTTCACGTCATAGACCACGATCGGTTCCGGTGAATCTTCGAGCATGGTCAGGTAGTGCTTTTGCAGTCTTTCGGACTTCACGTACAGCGCGCGGTACTCTTCCCGACTCTTGCGGAGTTCTTCCTGAGCATGCATGGCGTCAGAGATATCGCGCAAAATGGCCAGCATACCCAGAGGGTTCCCGTGGTGATCGTGATATCTGGATGCGCTGATGCTCACATCCACGTACCTTCCGTCTTTGGTGAGTCTTCTGGTCTGAAAACCGGTGCACGGAGTCCCGCGTTCCAGAAGTTCGGTGATGATGGCCATGCTGGCCTCTCGCTCTTCTTCGGGCATATACGGAATCCGGGTGCCTTGCACGTCTTCGAGAGTCCACCCGAATATACGGGCAAACGAGGGGTTCACGTATTGGGCATTTCCCTCCATGTCGTAAACCACAATGGCATCGGCAGAGGAGTTGAGCAGTGAACGATACAGTTCCTCTCGCATCCTCGATTCTTCATGCAGATCCCTGTAACGGGACTCGCTTTCGCGCAGCTCATTGAGTTCCGCGATGAGTTGGGCTTTACTTTTTTCCGTGTCTCTCATCGGGGGGTCTCCTGCCGGGTCGGGGGTCGGGCGGTGCGTCCCTTCTTCACTGTTCGTGGTGACGGTGCGTGATACGGGGGTCCCTGTGCACAGGTCTCAGTTCGACCCCATTGTAACACGAAGCGGCGGGGAGCCGCAGCCAATAATCGCATCGGCCTTCGTCGGCCGCTGTCGCAAGAGAACGTTGACAAGAACCCCTCTGATCCTCTATGCTGGGGCCTCTGTGGGGCCGCCTAGAGATTAGGAGTTCCAGATGACGCAAGGAAGAGTGGCACGGGTAACCGAAGTCATAGCAGGATCACCGAACAGCTTCGATGAAGCGGTTCAATTGGCTTTCAGTCGAGCAACGAAGACTCTCCGAGGCATCACCGGCATGCGGATCACAGAGTTCCGCGTGATGACCGAAAATGATCAGATTCAGGAGTATCGGGTCAGAGCTGAAGTGATATTCGTTTTGGACGACTAGCCGTCGGTCCAGGCTGCGTTCATGATCATTTCCTTCGGGTGGTCCTCACAGCCCCTGAGCACGGTCGTTCATTATCCTGAATTCTAAGCCCTGCCTGAAGTCCCGGGCCTGCATCGCCTTTGCCAGGCGGGTCCTCACTCCCGCGCGGTCCAGCATCCACAATGGCGCAACCAGCTCCTCGGCATGGGGGTCTGAAGTGAGACGGTGAATCACCGTTTCCGGATCGAGCGCCTCGAGCACACCCATGATCGCTTCCTGAGCGGCCTCTTCTGAGAGGCATTCGTACGATCCGCTGAGAAGCTTGCGTTCGAGAACCGTCCCCCGTACCACGTACAAGGGGTGGAGCTTTACTCCCTGCACACCTGCCCTGGTGACCGCACGTGCGGTTTCTTGCATGTCGAGCAGGGACTCGCCCGGCAGCCCCAGGATGAGATGGACCACCACTTCGATCCCCCGCGCGTGCGTGCGCTCCACCGCGTCGAAGAAGGTCTCGGGACCGTGCCCGCGATTGATCAGCGCCAGCGTGCGGGCGTGCACGGATTGAAGACCGTATTCGACCCAGACGACGCGCTCTCGGGCCAATTCCGCGAGCAGATCCAGCACCGGATCAGGCACGCAGTCCGGTCTGGTTCCCACTGCGAGTCCCACCACGTCCGGTCTTGAGAGCGCTTCGCGGTAGATTCGCTCAAGCGTTTCGACCGGCGCATAGGTGTTGGTAAATGACTGGAAATACGATATGAACTTCCGACATCCAAATCTCTTTGCGAGAAACCCCATGCCTTGCCCGACCTGATCCCGAATGGCAACGCCGCGAGCGAATGCTCCTGTGCCGGACCCGCGAGGATTGCAGTAGATGCACCCGGTACGCCCGTGCTTCGCATCCGTCTCCGTCGGGAAAGGACCACGGTCACGCTTTTGGGGTTCCGCGGTATCGCGGCCGTTGACGCCGACTCCTTCACCCTCGCCACGGACGCCGGGGGACGGCTTTCCCCCACCGTTGAGCGGCGGGCAAAGCATTCCCCCTCCCTCAGGTGGAGACAAAAGCGTTCCCCCTCCCTTGATGGGAGGGGATAGGGGAGGGTGAGAGTTACCGTGGGCTCCAATGCTGGGAACGGTATTGCCCGCGGCACGGTTCGGGCATCCGAGACCCGCGTCTACGGTTACCTTGCGGACGGGCTCCCCGAACCGGTCTTTGAGCCACGAAGAGAGGGACCTGTATCTTGGTCTGGTGTCGGACATGGTTCGATGATAGCATCTTTGCGGACCTATACAACCCCGTAGAGTTGCGGAGACCGGATTGAAACAGGACGTGATATTTGTGTGCAGTTCGTGCGGCAAGGAACTGCTCAAATGGATGGGCAGGTGCCCCGGATGCGGGGAGTGGAACACCATCCAGGAGACTAGGAGCCGTGCAGAAACACCACGGGTACGGTTCAGGGCCACGGAGGACCGCCCCCCCGGGGTGGTCTCCCTTGCCGAGATCCCGGAGGAGGTCGCGCCGCGCGTGCACTCGGGGATCGGTGAACTCGACCGCGTCCTGGGAGGCGGAATCGTCAACCGCAGCCTCATCCTGGTCGGAGGGGACCCGGGCATCGGGAAGAGCACCCTTCTCATGCAGGCTCTGGGCGGTATGGCGTCCAGAGGAGACAAAGCCCTCTACATCTCCGGAGAGGAATCCGCTGAGCAGATAAGGCTCCGGGCAGCTCGGCTGGGCATCGAGAGCGGAAATTTCCTTCTGCTGGTGGAAAACGAGCTCGAGCCCATTCTCGACGCGATGGAGCGCACGGACCATCGAGTGGTGGTGCTCGATTCCGTGCAAGCGATATGCGGTAAGGGTCTGAACGCCCTCGCGGGGAGTGTGTCACAGGTCCGCCACGTAGCGGCTCGGATTCAGGACCTGACCAAGAAGGGGTCGTCCGCGTGTTTTCTGGTGGGCCACGTCACGAAGGACGGCATGCTCGCAGGCCCCAAGGTGCTCGAACACATGGTCGATACGGTGCTCTACTTCGAAGGGGAGCGGGGCCATCCGTACAGGATACTCAGAGCGGTGAAGAACCGTTTCGGGTCATCGAGCGAGATCGGGGTGTTCGAGATGGGAGACGCGGGCCTGTCCGAAGTGGTGAATCCGTCGGAGCTGTTCCTTTCCGAGCGACCTCAAGGGGTTTCCGGTTCCACCGTGACATCGTTGGTGGAGGGCTCCCGTCCCATTCTGGCGGAGATCCAGGCTTTGGTCACGGGACCGGTCCCGGGACAGGGGCGGCGCACCTGCCTCGGCACTGATTCCCAGAGGCTTGCGCTCATGATCGCGGTCATGGAGAAGAAGCTTCGGCTCCCCCTGGGGGATCAGGACATCTTCCTCAATGCGGTGGGGGGCATCAGGGCAACGGAACCCGCTACAGATCTCGCGGTTGCCGCGGCGATCCTCTCTTCGTACGTGGACAAACCCGTTCCGGCGCAGACGATGGTCTTCGGCGAGGTGGGTTTGGCCGGCGAAGTTAGGCGCGTGTCAAGGGCTTCGGCACGCCTGGCGGAAGCGGTCAGGCTCGGCTTCACCCGCATTGTCGGTCCTGCGGTCAGTCTCGAGAAGCCCCGCTCCGCAGACGAGGTGGAGCGCAGGGGCATCGCCCACATCTCGGAACTGGGCGGAGTGCTTTTCGGGAAATGAAAGCAACTTGTTCAGATATCAACCACCATGTCCCGGCCGCCCAGGTCGCCAAGCCGGATAATGCGCCCGCCTGGGGTTCGTCCGCACTAGCTGGACCCGCTGGCGGCGACCAACGGGAGCCTCCCAGTACCAAAAGTTTTGGGGGTTGGGGGTCTGGGGGAAGGGGCGTTTTTCAAAACGCCCCTTCCCCCAGCAATTGGAATTATCCATGGGTTCATCGGACATAGACGTAGGGGCCTGCGTGCGGGTCTATCGCAAGAGGTCCGGACTGTCGCTCAAGGAGCTTTCCGAACGCACAGGGATTGCCGCGTCGAATCTCAGCGCGATCGAGCTCAGCAAGTCCTCGCCGACTCTCGCCACGCTCATCAAGATTGCCGAGGCGTTCGGTCTCAAGGTCGGGGCGTTCCTCGACGAGGTCATCTATGCCAAGGCGTACCGATGCTCGGTAAAGGAGGGCGTCCGTTCAGCCGCAGGCACTGCTCGGGGGCTCGCGATCAGCCTCACCGGACACGTGCCTCTGGCGAAGCTCGATGCCGCGGTCCTGACCCTGATGCCCGGCCAAGACCCGCTTCTGCTCCCATCCGACCAGTTGGACCGTTTTCTCTATTGTATCACCGGGGTGACTACCGTCCGAGTCGATGGGGAGCACTTCGACCTCTCCGCGGGCGAGGGCCTCTATGTGACCGCTGGTACGTGGCCGACGCTTGCCGCTGCCACAGACGAGGAGGCAAAGGTCCTCGCGGTCTATTCCAGGGTAAGCTGACAGAGGTCCGGGGTCTCGGGACTGGATGCTTTCCTCGCGGCGTCCTTGACCATCGCGTCGGCTACCCGAAGGTATTCTTCGTCTATGTCAAATCCGACCATTTCCACTCCCAGGCGAGCGCACGCGACCGCGGTGTTGCCTATGCCGAGGAACGGATCGAGCACGCGATCCACCTTGGCACGCCCCTGCAGCTCGATGCACATGTGGGCCAGCTCCGGTGGAAAGCTTGCGGGATGGGGGCGCTCCGAGGCCCTTCTCTGAATGGTATCGTAGGGGATGTACCAGCTATTGCCCCTGCATCGCACACCCGAGCCCGAGGATTTCCACCTGGCGATGTTCGAGGTGTCCTTGTACGGAACTCCAACGGCCAACCTGTCCAGCTCCACGTTGCCGCTCCGGGTGAAGTGGAAGACGTATTCGTGGGTGTCCGTCACAAAGCGCTTGCTGTTGATCGGCTTGAAATGGCCCACATTCAAGCGGATGGTTTCGCCGTAGCTCTCGTTCTCCACGTAGATCGACTTGATCCAGTGGAAGACGTTCTGGAGCACCAGCGTGTCCCGAAAACGGCCGGCCACATCGAAGGGCACCCACGGGTCCGACGGTTTTGAGCCTATGTTCAGGAAGAGCGAACCACAGGGCTTGAGCACCAACCGCACCAGTTCTCCCCAGCGTCCGATCCACTTGAGGTACGCCTCGCGAGGGATGCGGTCGTTGTATTGGCCATATTGAACCCCAATATTGTACGGTGGCGAGGTCACGATCACATCCACGCTGTCCGGACCGAGGAGCTGTTCCATGCCCTTGAGGCAATCGCCCAGGTACAGTGCTATCCGTTTGCCCGACCGCAGGGCCGTTTCCGAAAACTTGACAGGGGAATTTTCATCGACCGCTGTGGCATGTTCGGTCATTGCCGGCTTGGCCGGTTTTATCCCGCGCCGAGGTGGTGTGGTCTGGGTCTCGGCGTCGCCGTGGTTGGGCATGTGCACTCCGATGGTGCACCCTCGAACAGCCCCCCTTTCGGGGTACCGGCTTCCCGGCCGGGTTGGGCGGGCTCAGGAATCGGTCCTGGAAGGAGAGCGGGCAACACCAATATGTGGTAGCTTTTTTGGGAGAGTACTCAATATGTGCTGCACTGTCAAGCAAGGCTCGGGTCGGTGAGGAAGAAGCAAGCGTTCTTCACGAAGGCAAGAGGAGAAACCGCGAAAGGACAAAGAAAATTAAGGACCCGCGTCGAAATAGACCCTGCAACCATGAGAGACCGGGGAAACAAATTGATTCGCCACGTTGACCGGGGGTTGAAACCCGGCTATTCATGGAGCCGGCACTTCGGGACTCGAAGATCCAAACCCCGTATGGGTGCCGCGGTGAGTAGCCCTGAGTTTCAACCCAGGGCTGCAAACACCCGGAGATGACGGCTGCGGGAGGACGGACATCGGCCGGGATGAGTGACCGGGCCGACATGCAGATCGAAAGGGGGCGAATGATATGGCGACGTGCAGTTATTGTGGTTCGTTTATTCTTTTTGGGGGAGAACGTCTGGGCGGTCTCAGATACTGTAACGCGACGTGCCGCGACAACGGAACCTTGCTCGCGATTGCCGGGCAATTGCCTGACGACCTCGTGCGGCAGCACGTTCAGGAAATCCACCGGGGGTTGTGTCCGAAATGCCGGAGCAGTGGCCCCATTGACGTGCACACCGCATACAGAGTGTGGTCGGCGCTTTTGGTGACCTCCTGGAGGAACATTCCGGAAATCTGTTGCCGGTCCTGTGGGATCAAGTCGCAGCTTCAGGGGATAGTGTATTCGCTGGTACTCGGGTGGTGGGGGTTCCCTTGGGGACTCGTCATGACGCCCGTGCAGATCGTTCGGAACATAGTCGGTCTTGCCGGCCCTCCGGACCCGCTGGTTGCGTCAGCGGCCCTGGACAGGCTGGTCAGAGTGCACCTGGCCGCGACGCTTGGTCAGCCGCCCGACATCCGGCCGGTGGCACCGTAGGATCAGGTCGCTGACGAGCTCAACTGCTCAGGTGAGTTCCGGATCTGAAGTCGATGATCTCCATGCGGTTGTTGGTCTCGGGGTGATTGGTTGAGGGTCCTTCCGTGAGGACGACCAGGTCGCCGGCGATTCCGTGGCTTCTGAGCCATTCCTGGGTGTACGCGCGCCAGTCTTCCGGATGTGCGATTTCATGGACGGGAAAGACGCCATACGAGAACTGTGAGCACTGACAGGTACTCTCGTGCCGGCTCACCGCGATCACCCACACGGGCAGCCTGAACCGCGCGATGCTCCGGGCCGTGGTACCACTCTTGGTCGGCACGAACACCGCTGCCGGCGTTGCTCGATCCACCGTAGCCACCACGCTTGCCGCGATAAGGTCGGTCAGCACGGGTTTGGTGTCCGCGCAGAGGTCACGTTCTTGCCGGCGCACCACGGTTGCTTCCACGTAAGGTTCCACCGCCTCGGCTATCCGGGCCAGCATGGAGACCGCTTCCACAGGGTACGGGCCCATGGCCGATTCCGCGGAGAGCATCACACAGTCCGTGCCGTCGAGAATTGCGTTTGCCACGTCCGTAGATTCGGCCCTGGTCGGGCGGCTGTTTGAGGTCATGGATTCGAGCATTTGGGTCGCGGTGATGACCGGTTTGCCGAGCAGGTTGGCTTTCCCCATGAGCATCTTCTGCACCACCGCGATCCGTTCAATCGGGACTTCCACCCCCAGGTCTCCCCGGGCAATCATAATCGCGTCGGCCGCTGCGAGAATGCCGTCGATCTGCTCCAGAGCGCGGGACCTTTCGATCTTTGCGATCACGAAAGGGTTGTGACCGAATTCCGCGGCTGCTTCCCGAACCGCCCGGATATCGTCCGCTGAGTGCACGAAGGACTGGCTCACCGCGTCTACCCCGGCTTCCAGTGCGAACTTGAGGCATTCCCTATCCCGCTCGGTGAAGGATCGCATCCCCAGGTCTATGCCGGGCAGGTTCAGCCCCTTGCGTGAGCGGATCTCGCCGCCGACCAGCACCCGGCAGAGGGTCTCGGTTCCTTCGGTGCGAAGGACTTCCACTTGGATGAAGCCGTCGTTCAGGAACAACGTATCTCCGGGGGTGACGACCTCGGGCAGTTTCCGGAAAGTCACGGACATTCGGTCCCGTGTGCCGAGAATCCGTTCAGTGGTCAACGCGAGGCTGCTGCCGGGAGTCAGCAACACGGGCTCCTCGGCAAGGTCTCCGATGCGCATCTTCGGCCCCGGCAGATCGCCCATGATCGCTACCCGCCGACCTGTTGCCCCAGATGCTGCCCTCACGGTTTCAATTATCCGCTTGTGACCCGAGAAATCCCCATGGGAGAAGTTGATCCGAGCCACGTTCATGCCGGCCAGAATCATTGCTTCGACCGTCTCCTGGGAGCTGGAGGCGGGTCCTATGGTGCAGACGATCTTGGTCTTGTGTCCGGGGAGTGACATGATGCTCAGTCCGGCGGAGCGGAGATTCCGCAGTGAGCTTCGAGCCGGGCCAACCGTTCTCTCACCGAATCGAACTCCTCCGCGAAGTGCTGAATCGCCTCGCTGGTGACGCTCGCGAACTTCTTCAGGTCAGCCTCGATAATGGAGAATCTCCGGAAGAGCTCTGCCGTTCTCTCCTCGTACCGAGTCTCCATCGCCTCGATTCTTGCTTCCAAAGCGTCAACCATGCCCCTGAGGTGGTAAACCTGGTCTCGGAGGTCGTCGACCTTCCTCTCGAGGGCGTCGAATCTGGTCTCAAGGCTGTCGAGTCGACTCTCAATGCCGGCAAACCTCTTGTCGTGCGCGTTGAGCCTCGCCTCGATCACGTCAAGGCGCCTCTCGATGGCGTCGAACCTCTTGTCGTGGCTGTCGAGCCTGGCCTCGATCACGTCGAAGCGCCTCTCGATGGCGTCGAACCTCTTGTCGTGGCCGTCGAGCCTGGCCTCGATCACGTCGAAGCGCTTCTCAATGCCGTCAAAACGCGCCTCAAACGAAGCGCGCATGTCCCGCATTTCGTCCCGCATTGTCCGCTGTCCATCGCGGATCTGCGTCAGGATCTCGATCGTAATGTCTTGAGTGGTGTTTTCTGCCATGTGAGCCTCTTTCGGCACGGGCGAACCTTCCCCAGCGTGGGGGGACAATAGTGGGCCGCGCGCGAAATGTCAAGCCCCTTCTCAAGAAAATAACACCAATAATGGCAGGTAGTTAGCTGTAGTCTATTAAGATCGGCTGGACATTTCCGTCAGCTCGGTCAGCGACTGAGGATTTCGTATTGCTCCTGGTAAAGATTAGGATCAGGATTCAGGGTTATCTCGGATCCGTATCGCTTTTGTAAGTATTCAAGTTGCTCGCTTTCTCCCTCAACTAGTAACTTGACTACCTCGGGATGCGCGTTCACCGTCACGCACGCAGGACTGTCATTGGCCAAATCCCTCGAGATGCATCGGATGATCTCGTAGCAGACCGTGGTCAGGGACTTGAGGACACCTTTCCCCTCACAGTACGGACACTGTTCACAGAGGGTTCGCGTCAGGCTTTCCCTGGTTCGCTTGCGGGTCATCTGGACCAGCCCCAGCTCCGAGATCTTCAGGATGTTCGTCTTTTGCTTGTCTTTTCGCAGAGCCTCCTGGAGCGCACTGAAGACCTTGTCCCTGTCTGCGGGCCTGTCCATGTCGATGAAGTCCACGATGATGATCCCGCCGATGTTCCGTAACCGAAGCTGGTATGCGATCTCGCGGGCCGCTTCCAGATTGGTCTTGAGTATGGTCTCGTGGAGATTGCGCTTGCCGACGAAACGGCCGGTGTTCACATCAATCGCCACGAGCGCCTCGGTGAAGTCGATGTTGATATACCCACCTGATTTCAGCCACACTTTTCGCCCAAGAGCCTTGTTCAGCTCCATCTCGACCCCGAAATAGTCGAAGATCGGTTCGTCTCCCTCGTAGAGCTCCACCGAGGCCTTCAGGGAAGGCATGAAGGTGTCCATGAACTCGAGCGTGCGATAGTATTCCTTGGGTGAATCGATCACGAGCCTGTCGACATTTTCCGTGAACAGGTCCCTGACGCCGCGAAGGCAAAGGTCAAGGTCTTCGTATATCAAGAGCGGGGCGCCGACGTTCTTCTCCCTTTCCAGTATCCGTTCCCAGGTCCCCTGCAAAAAGATGAGGTCCGCAGTGAGTTTCTCCGGTGCCTCGTTTTCGCTGGCCGTGCGCACGATGACGCCGCACGCAGGAGGCTTGATCGAATTGATGATCTCTTTAAGCCGGTGTCGTTCAATCTCGTTCTCTATCCGTCGCGAGATGCCCACGTGGTCTACCGTCGGCATGAACACCAGGTGCCGACCCGGAATGGATATGTGAGACGTGATCCTCGCTCCCTTTGTCCCGAGTGGCTCTTTGGAGATTTGCACGAGTATGTCTTCGCCTTCGTTGAGCAGCTCTTCGATAGGTGCATATGACGGGCCTTGGGCGGTCATGTCCTTCTGAAGCATCTCGTCGTGATCCCGCTCTTCCTCGTCCTCCTCGTGGCCAACCATGAAATTGAGGGAATTGTCGTGATGCCTCACATCTCCCACGTACAGAAACGCTGCCCGGGTGAGGCCGATATCCACAAACGCGGCTTGCATCCCGGGCAGTACCTTGATCACCCGGCCCTTGTAGATGTTGCCGACGATCCCTCGTTCGCCTTTTCGTTCAAGATGGAGTTCCGCGACCTGCCCGTTTTCGATGACGGCCAGACGTGTCTCCCGGTGGGTGCAATTGACGATGATTTCATTCGCCATGGGAAGAGGCCTTCCGGATGCCATACCTCACTGATGGGTCGCATCGATTTTAAGTATGTTCATCGCACGGACTTCCTGACGACTCACGCCCAGGATTGCCGCAGCCGCATCCAAGGGATTGACCGACCCTGAGGGGCCGGCCCGCAGGACGAGCCGCACCAGCCTTCCGGAACACTCCAACGCTTCAACACAGGGTTTCAGGTCACGGCTGGTGGTTCTTCCTTTGTGCTCCCTGGAGATTTCCCATGTGTCCGCGTCTCGGAAGGCGCTGATCCGGGCTGCCACGCAGTCCGACGAGAATGATTCAGGGATACTGATCTCGTATGTAAGCTGCTGAATTTTAGCAGAAATAGGCGGCTCATTCAAAGGGATTTGTGCGATTTCCACGGGATTCAGCCCCTCGGGGAGTTCCCGGGTCAGGCCCTCGATGATGTGAGCCGCACCTGGCGTGGATTCGTGAAGGTCTAATTCCACGAACTCTGCCAGACTTTCCACCCCCACGGGGACAGGAGGCGAAAAACGCAGCTTGGGATGCGGATGAAAACCCTGCGAGTACAGCAGCTTGAACCCGCACCGTCGACACGCTCGGTGAAACGCCCGGATGAGATCCTGGTGGCCCAAGAACTTCATGGACCCTGTCTTAACATATTTGAGCCGGAATCGCGCCGGACCGGCATCGGACGCCGCGGGTCGCGGCTCCACCTCCGATCCGACCGCAAACGCCGCGTCCTCGGCGGTTCGTGGACGGACCTCGTCGAAGTCGCATACTCCGCAGCTTTGGCATGACCCGAAGCGGCAATCGGAGGTGGTTTCTTGGCCGAGGGCTTTCGTCCACTCGTCCAGGAGAAACTTCCGATCGATGCGGGTGTCCACGAGATCCCACGGGAGGGGGTCTTCCGGATTTCTCGATGCCAACTCTCGAACAGGGTCGATCCCGTGTTGATCCAGTGCGTCCATCCACGCCTGGAATCGCAGGTGTTCGGCCCAGCCGTCAAAGCGAGCGCCCATCTTGAACGCGGTCTCGATCACGAGGCCCATTCTGCCGTCGCCGCGAGCCACGAGCCCTTCGAGCAAGGTCGAGCGCGGATCGTGGCATTTCACTCTCACCGGACCGGACTGGAAATATCGTCTGATGTAGTTCTGCCTGCGTTTGATCTCGTCCTCGGGGATCTGCGTGGCCCATTGGAAAGGCGTGTGGGCCTTGGGAACAAAGGTCGAGATCGAGGCGGTAATCTTCTTTCCTTTGAACCATTTGCAGGACTTGCGGATAAGTCCCACGATCCCGTCGAGGTCTTCGTCGGTCTCCGTGGGGAGTCCGATCATGAAATAGAGCTTAAGGCTTTGCCAGCCTTCTTGCAGAGCCGCTCGGACCGCGCGTTCCAGGTCCTCTTCGGAGTTTCCCTTGTTGATGACGCTTCTGAGCCGGTCGGTTCCCGCCTCCGGAGCCAGCGTGAAGCCGGTCTTGCGGACCGAGGCGATTGCCCGTGCGATCCGGTTGTCAACCGTCTCGGTTCTCAGGGAAGGGAGCGACACCGCCACCTTTTCCGGCCCGAAGCGTGCGATCATGGCCTGCACGAGCTCTCCGATGCGGGAATAGTCTCCGGCTGACAGCGAAAGCAGGGAGACCTCGTCCCATCCAGTGGCTTGGAGCACTTCCCGGGCCCGGTTCACGATGGTCTCCGGCGTGCGCTCTCTCACCGGGCGGTAGAGCATGCCCGCCTGGCAGAAACGACACCCCCGCGTGCACCCGCGTGCGATCTCGAGACCCACCCGATCATGCACGATCTCGCAAAACGGTACCACAGGCCGTACGGGCACGGCGGCTGCTTCAAGATCCGGCACAATCCGCCGTGTCACCGTGTGTCCGGGTGTGTGTAGCGATGGGACGTACACGCCGGGGATCTCCGCCCAGGACTTGAGCAGCTCGTTTCTGGAGGCCCGGGCCTCTTTCCACCTGATCGCCGCGTCCGCGAGTTCGAGGATCAGCTCTTCTCCTTCTCCGATCGCGAACGCGTCGAAGAACCGTGCCACCGGCGCAGGGTTACATGTTCCGGGGCCTCCTGCGATGACGAGCGGGTCTTTCTCGGACCGGTCGCCTGCTCGAAGTGGAATTCCGGCAAGGTCCAGCATGTGCAGCACTGTGGTGAAACAAAGCTCGTACTGCAAAGAAAAGCCGACGATGTCCATATGCGCAAGAGGGGTGCCGGTCTCAAGCGTGGTGAGGCGGAGGCCCGCATCGCGCATGGCACGTTCCATGTCCGGCCAAGGCGCGAAGACACGTTCGGCCATGAGATCCGCGCGGCTGTTCACCACCGCGTAGAGCACTTTCAGGCCGAGATGGGACATTCCCACTTCGTACGCGTCGGGGAACGCCAGGGCCATCCGAAGCCTCACCCTGGGGAGGTCTTTTCGGACCTGGTTCGTTTCGCCGCCGATGTATCGACCGGGTTTCTCGATATTGGACAGAAGGGCTCCCAGCGGGTGCGAATGCGAGGACTGGGGGCCACCGGACTGGACTGACTTGGGATTTTGCATGATTTCGCGGTTTCCACTCCTTGGACATACACTTGCTTGAGGATCAATGATAACATAAGGCTCATGAATCTGAGACGTACCATCTCATTGGTTTTCGGAGGCGCCGCGACTCTGGCCACAATGGTCGCGGCATTGGGGCTGCTGGCCTTTGGCGGACTGTACCAGGACAGTGACCGCCTCATCATTGTGTCGATCGCGCTTGCTCCGGTGGTGCTGGTGTCCGTGATGGTGGGGTATTGCGTCTGGTGGGCGGTGATGGTCCTGCTGAGCCTCTTCCTCCCCGATCCGGGCCGGGAGGACCCGCGGTAGGGGCCAACGGTCGAGACTTGGGCGGTCCGGGTGAAAGGAGGTCCTCGATGAAAGAAGCAATACTCGAAGTCCGTGTGCCGGAACCCTTGCTTCAGTTCGGCCTCGGCCCGGAAGAGATCCGGAGCCGAGTAGTCGAATGGCTGGTCTTGTCGCTGTTCACCGAAGGTCGTGTGTCTTCGGGCAAAACGGCCCGTTTCTTGGACATGACCCGCGGGGAGTTCCTGCTCCTACTCCGCACACGCGACACGGCGTATGTCGACCATACGCCGGAGGAATTGGCCGAGGAATTCGCGGCAGTAGACCAACTGGAAGTCGAAGCCCCGTCATGATCGTGGTTTCCGATACTACGCCTTTGATCGCCTTGGCCTCAATCCGACTGAGGAGGAACATCGGCCCTGACGATGCCGTGCTGCGCCCCCAGGGAAGATCTTGTGGCCAAGGGGTGCCGCGCACTTTGGTACATCAAAGGTGTCACGGTGTATTTCGGCAACCCGGGACTGACGTCCCGGGGTACTTTCTTTTGTCCCTGCGGGACTGGAGGTGCGGCCCCGGAGCCCCAGAGGGGCGGCAGATAGTAGCCCGGTGCCTGAGCGCCGGGCATCCGAGACATGGAAACGGATTCAAGTCCCGAACCCGCAGTCGATGAACGTCCATAGCCGCACCGATGATCCCGGGCGTCAGAAGGAAGACACGCCGTGAAACGATTTCTCGCTGTGTTGGGCCTGGGCATTCTGGTCTTTTGTGGGTGGCTCGCGGTTACAGACAATCTCGAGCCATTTATCGAGGACCCATGGTCGGCTGTCGAGTTCTTTCAGTTTCTTGGCGGCGGCGTGCGCGTGGTACTGCCGTTCCTTGCGGAAGATACCCCTAATGCCGACGGTCTCCCCTCCGACGAAGAGATGATTCGGAATTTTCGCGAGCATCGTGCAGATTTCGAGCACCTCGCGCAGATTTGCAGGGAGAAGCAATCATTGTCCATTGAGAACCTCCAGCTAAAGCCCAGCCTGGAGATGGCGGCCCTCATGTGGCGCATAAAGATCACGGCCGTGTCGGTGGATCAAGAACTGTGGATGGCACCTGATGCAATCCGCAGGGATGTCCATTTGCAGGAAAAGATGAGCCAGGGAGACCCGGAGGTGCGGAGATATTCGGGTCTGTATTTTCAATACGGAGATCTGGATTGTAAACGCGATTACCATGACGAGTTCGTAAAGAAAATCTATTATTATATACCTGTTAAACCAACGATCGACGAAAGAATCCTCATGTTGCCCGGGCCGCTTCGCAGCCGATTGCCGGCTCCGGAAGTAGTCGATACGCTGAACAAATACCCGACGCATCTGGCGACGAGACGTTGTGCCCTCCGGGAGATCGAACTGCACTGGTATATCCGCATGTGTCAGGAGAAATGAGCGGAAAGGAGTACCGACCATGCGCACACCAATCCTCTTGGCACTGACATTTGTGGCTGTCTTGGCGTTCTTGACCGGCAATGCGTGCCCGGCCGACAGGCATGGCGGAGAAGGGACGCACAAGTCGACAAAGACGAAGGCTGCTCCCAAACAGAAGACTACGCCTAAACAAAAGGCCGGGCCCAAACAGAAGGACTCGTTTGCAGAGAAGAAGAAGGCCTCCAGGACCCACTCCTTCGACAGGAAGAAGAAGCCCTCAAAAGGGCCGGACAAGGGCAAGGCTGACCTGACCGGTCCGGGAACCCATAAGCCGCCGGCACTCGAAAGGCTCGGAACTCCTGGTGTGCGGGTTCCGACTTCCGGCCTGACTGCCCCAGGAGCACACGGCGGGCCGACACGCGCTTTGGCACCAGGCGCGGTCCAGGCTCTCCACGGGTCTCGACACCCGTTACAGCCCACGGACCCGGCTCGACTGCACGGGGTAGCACGCGACGCGAGATCCCAGTTCGCGCCGAACCACAGGCATGCCTTCACTCCGCGATGGTGGCAGAATCGGCACATGACCAACCCCGCCCATGTCGGGTGGTATCCTCGCTGGTGGCGACACCACAACCCGTACCACTGGTGGCGGCACGCAAACTGGAACGCGTTGACCGGTTGGTTACCGGGAGTCGCGTGGGCCGCGCCGGTGGTATACGATTACGGCAAGCAACTCTACTACGGCGATGACGGGGTGTACCTGAACGGAACACGGCAGTATTCCCCGGGACAGTATTATCAACTGGTTCGCAATCTCGCACAGACCCAACCCGCAGGCGTGTCGGAAAACTCGGAATGGCTGCCCATGGGGGTTTTTGCCCTCCAACGTCCCGAGTCTGCTTCTCCGCACGCAATGGTCCAGCTTGCCATGAGCAAGGAGGGCGCAATCGCAGGGACTTCGTATGACATCGCCGGGGACAAGACCCTGCCGATTCACGGTTCAGTGGACAAGCAGACCCAACGCGTGGCATGGATGACCTCCGGAGACGAAAAGGACCGGATGGTGGTCGAGACGTGGGCTCAAAACCTCACCCGCAACGAGTCCGACGCGCTCGTCCATTTCGGGCCGAACAAGCCTGAGAAATGGTTCATGGTCCGATTGGAGGCGCCTGCAGCCGCCGCGAGAATCAGATTGTGGAACCCGCCGCCTTTGATGTAGAGTGGGTGCTGACCGTTCATGTGGAAATGTGGTTTCCGGGGGAAGGGACTTCTTGAAAGAAGTCCCTTCCCCCGGACCCCCATCCCCAAGAACTTTTGCAGCATTGCGGCTCCCGTTGGTCGCCGCGGGGCATTCCATGACTGAACGGGTTGCGGTTCTATCATTCGCTGTACCTGCTTCCCGGCATGGAACTTCACCGGTGAATAGGGACTGTCCGCAGAGTACTCGGAGAACGCAGAGAAACCAGGGGCTCAATGCAAGGCTCAGAACACGAAGAAAAGTCTTGTCTTGCCTGTCGAACAGCCAGGTGAGCCGGAAGTCTATTCAGGGTGCGGCCGCGTAATTCATCTGACTCTTCCTCCGTGCTGTCTGTGCCTTCCTGGTGAATCCTCGTTCGTCCCGGTGAACGCGTGCCCACAACAGGCTAGGAGACGTTTCTACATGCACGACTATCAATCACATCCCCTGTACGGGCTTATGCATCCTCGCAGCATAGCCTTTTGGGGCGCGTCACACAATGCTATGAACATGGGCTCCGTGCAGTTGACCCAGTTGCTCGCGTATGGGTATGAAGGCACGGTCTACCCCATGCACCCCTCGGAAAAGGAGATACAAGGTCGCAAGGCGTACGCACGGGCAGCGGATCTCCCCGAAACGCCGGATCTGGCCATTTTCATATTGCCGACCAAGGTGGTGCCTGAAATCCTTGAGGAATGCGGCCAGGCAGGAGTCAAGAACGCAATCATCGTGACCGCAGGCTTCGGAGAGATCGACGCGGACGGCCGGAAAGTGCAGGACGGGCTTGTGCGGACCGCGCAGAAATATGGCATGCGGTTCATTGGACCCAACTGCATTGGGGTGGTGAACTCGCACCTGAAGCTCAACACGACCTTTTTCCCGTACGACGCGTCGACCGGGTTCATCGGGATGGCGTCCCAAAGCGGGAGCTTCATCACCCAGATGTTTACCCATCTGGCGAAGTTCGGATTGGGGTTCAGCCAGGCGCTCAGTGTGGGCAACGAAGCTATGACCGACCTCGCGGACTGCGTCGAGTATCTGGGGCAATGCCCTGACACAAAGGTGATCGCGCTCTACGTGGAGACCATTCGCCGCGGCAGGGAGTTCTTTGAGGTCGCGAAGGAGGTTTCCAGGACCAAGCCCATCGTAGCCTACTACGTGGGAGGTTCTTCCGCAGGAAAGCGTGCGGCGCTGTCGCACACCGGGGCGCTCGCCGGGCCGGACCCGCTGTACGAAGGCATTTTCCGACAGTGCGGCATCGTGAGAGCACGCACGATCGAGGACCTTTTCGACTTCTGCTGGGTCCTGGGTGCGTCTCCGTTGCCTTCGGGGAACGGGCTCGCGGTGCTGACCCACTCCGGCGGTCCCGGAGCAGCCGCAGCGGATGCGGCAGACCGCAACGGTTTGGCGCTCACAGACTTTTCCGCGAAGACCGTAGAAAGGCTCTCGGGTTACCTCCCGCACACCGCATCGACCGCAAACCCTGTGGATGTGACCTTTTCTCGCAATCCGTCGGACTACTCCCAGGTGCTCCCCGGAATTCTTCTTGACGACGACCGGGTACACAGTCTGTTCATGTATTTGTTGATGCCCGTGCATCGAGTGGTGCAGTCGATTCGGGACATGGGGGGAGACCCCGAGAAGGCCGAGGAAATGGCGCTCGACTACATCAAGAGCCAGTGCGGGCCCGTGGCCGGCTTGTCCCGCGCACACGGCAAGCCCCTGGTGGGAGCGTCCTTCTGCGACCGGCACGAACCGTTCATCCGGGTTCTCCAGGAGATGGGAGTCCCCGTGTTGCCGAGTCCGGAACGGGCCGTGCGAGCACTTGCCGCGCTGGTGCAATACTCGAGCTTCCGGCAAAACGGCTGATGACGTTTACCTGAAAATGCGATTTCCGGGGGAAGGAACTTCTTGCAAGAAGTTGCTTCCCCCGGAACCGCATTTTCTGATAAAGGGTTTCCCCCGGAGGACTTTCGTGGGAACGTCTTCGGAACTTGCATCCCTGATCACCGGCTGAGCGACGCCGGCGCGTTCAGGGCTTGTGAGGGTTTACCGACTTCCGCGTTGAGGTTGAAACGCCAGTCGGGGATGTCATCCAGAAACCGGATGCCGGTAAGGTCAAATCTGTTGTAATTCCCGAGTGCATCATAGATGATCGCCCGGCGCACGGTGAACTCGGTCATGTCGATGCCGAGCACGACTCGGTAGGTGCTCTGCGGGTTCTTCTTGTCGGTCAATTCGATGAAGTAGAGCCGATCAGCAGTGTCCAACGTCTTGGAAGGAAAGGCTACGGTAAACCCCTTTTCGATATCACGAATGTTCGCGAAAAAACCTATAAAATGGGAGACATCGATCTCAGGGGGGATTTCGCCTCTTGTTGAGCCCCCGTCGTCGGGAAAGTAGACGAGGAACGCGCGCTCTCGCACCACTATGCGTTGTTTTTCGGGGGTCTCCACCTCAAGGGCGATGGACGCCGGCCTCTTGACGTACATGGTCCCCTCGAACCGGTCTGTCATGTCCATGGCCACGTTCACGGTCAACTGGTTGAAACGGGCCTGGAAGCACACATGTTGAGAGTAGAGATGCTGCACTTTCCGGACGATCTCCTCCGGGGCCGGAGTTGCCGGCTCGGAAGACCACACGGTCGCCGCTGACAACACGCACAGAGCAACCGAAAGTGCGAGCAAGAACAGGCCACTTCGTTTGGTCCGATTCACAATCACCCCGGCCTCCTCGTAACGGCTTACCCGGATTGTCTCTTCGACCCGGAACACTGAAGATCCGACAGGGTATTCTCTTGCAAAGCACGCGAACTCCGCAAAGGAGAAGAGAGACTTCGTTGGAGTTCTTGGCCTGCTTTGCGAAAGTCTGTCCTTTCGGGTCCGGATCGGCGACCATGCTTCCGAATGGCGCCAGCAAGAATAGGCGAGTAATGCTCAGGCCCACATTCCGGGAAGGTGGCTTTCTTCACGACACCCCTTCCTCAGACGCTTGCACTCTCACGAGAACCGACCGCGGCACGGCGAGCAGTCCGCGCAGCTCCGGGTCAGTCGCCATCTCCGCAATTGCCGTGCACGGCCGTCCGAGCGCTGCCATGCGCCCCTTCTTGAGTACCAGAAGCACGTCCAGCAGGGGCAGAAACGCGTCCATGTCGTGCGAGACCACTACCACGCCGGTTCCGCCTGCGTTCTTAGCACGTTCCAGAAATTTCAGCAACCCCCTGACTCCGGGAGGGTCCAGACCCACTGCCGGTTCGTCGAGGACCAGGACTTCCGGCTCGTTCACGAGCACTCCTGCGATGGCAACCTTGCGCCTCAAGCCGTCCGGGAGGCTCATGGGCGCGCGGTCGCCGATCCCGGCAATGTCAATGCCTATGAGTTCGCAGGCCCTTGCGACTCTCTTCGCGATCTCCGTGTCCGAGAGCCTCGAAAATCTCCGCAACACAAACGATATGTCCCGGTACACGGTCGGTTCGAAGAGCTGCCGCTCAGGCCTCTGAAAGACGAGTCCCACCCTTCGCGGAAGTTCGGAATTGCATGCAGAGGCGTCTTTACCGTCGATGAGCACCCTTCCGCGAGTCGGCTCAAGCAGGCCGTTCAAATGCTTCACAAGGGTGGTCTTGCCGGACCCCGTGCCGCCGACAATACCCAGGAAACTTCCCCCCGGCAGATCCAAACTCACCGGGTGCAGCGCGCGCACCTCCAGCGGAGTCCCTTCATGATACACGTGTTCCAGGTTTTCCAACCTGATGTCCACTGATGAGCCACCTCCGGCCGCCCGCCTAGACCAAATAGCTTTCGGATGGATCAAGATTTCCGGGGGAAGGAACTTCTTGCAAGAAGTTCCTTCCCCCGGAAATCTTACCTTTCAGGAAACGACTCGGCATCACCTATTCCGTGTCGGCAATCCTGACATTCCAGGTGGTTCCGTCCCGTGAATCCTTCAATTCTATCCCCTTTGCGGAGAGCTGGGCCCTGATCTCGTCCGCTCGGGCAAAGTCCTTGTCGTTTCGTGCCGTGGTTCGTGCAGCGATGAGCGCGTCGAGCTCCGACTCGGACATCCCCAAGTCTTTGAGTCTCGCCTTACGCCGCGCGTCGAGGAATTCCTTCGGATCTTCCGTCAGAATGCCCAGCACGTGTGCCGCGACGTCTTCCATCTCCTTGCGGGCCGCGGACAACAGATCCGGCCTGGGAACCGCTTTCTTCTTGAGCCCACCCGCGGTGGCGATGCGGTTGACCGCGCGGGCTGCCTCGAACAGAATGGCAAGTCCCTTCGGAGTGTTGAAGTCATCGTCCATGGCTTCCACGAAGCGCTCGTGAATTCCGACGAGCTCTGCGGGCACCTGCTTGGCGGTTCCCTGGATACCGATGAGCTCATCGAGCGTGCTCATGCCGGCGTACAGCCTCTCCAACCCGACCGAGGCCTCTTTGATGGACGCATCGTTGTAATCGAGCGGGCTTCGATAGTGGCTCGAAAGGAGAAACAGCCGCAAGGACTCGTGATGCACCTGCGTGAGGATGTCCCGGATGTTCAGCACATTGCCCAGCGATTTGGACATCTTCTCAGACCTGATGTTCACGAAGCCGTTATGTATCCAATACTTGACGAATGGGCCGCCGGAGGCTCCTTCTGACTGGGCTATCTCGTTCTCGTGGTGGGGGAACGCGAGATCCGCTCCGCCGCCGTGGATGTCGAACGATTCGCCAAGGTATTCCATGCTCATGGCCGAGCATTCAATGTGCCAGCCCGGCCGTCCCGCCCCCCACGGGCTCTCCCAGAACGGCTCTCCGGGTTTGGCGGCCTTCCACAGTGCAAAGTCGAGCGGGTTGCGTTTCTTTTCGTCCACGTCCACACGGGCTCCTGCGACGAGTTCATCCGTCTTCTTTCCGGAGAGCTTGCCGTACCCGCGAAAGCTGTCCACCGAGTACATCACGTCGCCGCCGGCCTGGTATGCGTGTCCGTTCTCGATGAGTTTCTCGATCAGTCCCAGGATCTGCGTGACGTGTTGCGTTGCCTTGGGTTCAATATCCGGTCTGGCCACGCCGAGCGCGTCCATGTCCGTGTAGAATTCTCCGATGAAACGCTCTGCGAGTTTGTCCCAGTCTTCGCCCAGTTGATTGGCACGATTGATGATTTTGTCATCCACATCCGTGAAGTTACGTACGTAGATGACCTCGTATCCTCGGGCTTTGAGGTACCGGTAGATCACGTCGAACAGCACCACGGACCTGGCATGGCCGATGTGGCACATGTCGTACACGGTGACTCCGCAGACATACATGCCGACCTTGCCTGGCCGGATGGGTTCAAAGTCCTCTTTTTTTCGGGTGAGGCTGTTGTGTATCCTCAATCCCATATGTGTATTCCTCCAGGGGCATTTGGGGTAAGGGTCCACCGCGGAGACGCAGAGAACGCGGAGAAGAAAGACAGAAAAATGTGAAAGAGCTATGCTCTTCTGCCGGCGCCTCACCGGATGAGTCAATCATGAAACACGGGAGATGCGCCGGCTTCTCTTCTCAATTCTTCGTAATCTCTGAGGCTTTGCGGTGAATCATCTCCTTTCCGGTGAACTCCCATGCCCGTGCACCGGGCACAATGAACCATGAAAATGCAGCTCCACGGACGGTCTGGGGTAATTGCGGACTCTGCGGCGACCAGCGGGAGCCGCGATGATCCAAAAGTTCTTGGGGATAGGGGTCCGGAGGAAGGGACTTCTTTCAAGAAGTCCCTTCCTCCGGAAACTGCTTTTCTGTAGGAGTCAATCGCCGGGGGGATTCTCTTCCAGAAGTGCGACCGCGGCCGCGGCGATCCCTTCGGCTCGGCCCACGAAGCCGAGTCCTTCGGTGGTGGTGGCCTTTATGTTGACCCTCCAGTGTTCGACGCCCATACATTCGGCCAGGTTCCATTCCATGGCAGGTCTGTGGGGTCCGATGCGGGGTTCTTGGGCCATGAGGGTTACGTCCACGTTGGAGATCCGCATACCCAGTCCTTGAATCGCTGCTGCGATGATCTCGAGCATATTGAGACTGGAAGCACCCTTGAGCTCAGGGTCCGAGTCGGGAAAGTGCATGCCGATGTCTCCAAGCCCTGCGGCTCCGAGCAGCGCGTCGATGACTGCATGTATCAGCACGTCCGCGTCCGAATGTCCGTCGAGTCCTCGGGGGTGGTCGATTTCCACTCCGGAGAGTATCAGTTTTCGGCCTTCCGCGAATCGATGTGCGTCGAATCCGTGCCCGATTCTCAAGGTTGTCTCCGCCTCGGCAAGATCCCCGGAGCTTAGACCATACGACGTGCCGAGTCAAGAATCGGCAACGCATCCGGGCGGCGCAGTGCCGGCCGAAGAAGCCTGCAAGAGTGCACCGCATTCGCATTCACATGAGAACGCGTACAAAAGCCTTGACTTGCTCCGACGTTATGGCAGACGGTGATTCCTGAACGTCTCCGTAGGCTTCAAGAGGCGGGAGCCGCCCAATTTCAAAAGTTTAGGGGGATGGGGGTCTGGGGGAAGGGGCGTTTTTCAAAACGACGGCTGGGAGCCGCAACCAAATTCGCGTCGACCTTCCTCGGCCCGCATGGAGACCCGAGGCGGGGCGAGTTGGTTCTACGCACGCGAAGAGAGGCACGTTGCCGTCTCCCAGAGCTGCTGAACTGAAGATTTCTTCTCGAAAAGAGAAG
>JBFMAA010000049.1:849-35124 GCA_040755955.1 Thermodesulfobacteriota bacterium | reverse complement strand
CTTTGGACCGGCCTGCAACGCCTGGCCGACATAGCCAATACTTATAAGGTCTTGATTTCATTAATCGTCCCACAACTCCCCGATCCCTCGGTGTCCAGCGGCCTACCATCTGGGTAAGGCTCAGTTTTCTAAAAGGGGGGCAGGGGGGATTTCTGCCGCGCGTCGGTAAACGGTTACGCTGGGACATGCCGCCCCGGAAAGCTTACCTCTTTGAAAGCTCGTTCATACCGGGCTTGGCTGCGAGCAGGTCGATGAATGTGTCGATCTGCTTCTCCAGGGACTCGATCGAGTAAAGCCTCGGGTCGTTGTGGTCCGCTTCGAGAATGACTCCCGGAATCGCGGTGCGCTCGGTAACTGCGTGCCTGACTTCAGGAATGTCCTGGGACACGAACTTGCAGCTTCGGTTCGAGTGGTACAGGAAGCCGTCGAGCTGATAGTGTTCGGCCATGGCCACGTAGTCCGCGACCCGCTTCTCCAGGTGAAAATTGGCCTTGTACAGGTACTGTTCCACCCAGTCGCCGATGGGGTCCTCTTCCCCCACCGCAAGCTGAGCCCAAGCCCAGGTGTACAGCGAAGTCACCAGAGCCGCTCCCTTTGCCTCCAGGTGCTGGGAAAGCCTCCTCAGTTCCGGCCAAATCGGCAAGTTGTCCCAGAATAGACGGAAGCGTTCGTCTTCGACCGCACCGACGCCGGCAGCAGCCCGCTGTTCAAGCTCGTCGGCCAGCGCCCGGTAGAAATCGACCGCGGTCTGCGTTCCTCGCAGGGACACAATGGGGAGCATCGAGATGAACTGATCGAATACCGTGATAGGCGCGGGCCTGGCAGTGCCGGCTTCGAGAATGCGGGTCCAGAGGGTCGAAGCTTCCGAGGAAAGCCTGATGGTCTCTCTCAGCTTGTCCCAGTCCAGCGACTTGCCGGTAATGCCTTCCACGGTTCGGATCAGGTCCGTGAGCTGGCTGCGGAGGTACCGTTCGGCCGCGGGGTCTTTTTCACCGTTGCCGGAATGGGGGACGTCTATGAGCACCATGGGGACTTGATAGAGCCGGCTCAGGGCCTCGAACCACTTGGTCAGGGTCCCGCATTGACTGTTGGAAATGAGGAGCAGATCCGGCTTCGGCAACCCCCATGTGGGACTGATCCCGGACTTGACCGAGCCAAGATCGCACCTGGCATACGAACAGAGGTCCATCGAGTAGCCCATGGCTTCGGCCGATGGGGAAACCTCGGTGGTCATCTTTCTCGCGCCGACAATGGCCGCGTGGTTCTCCGGGTATATGGGAAATACGTCTAGTGCGTACAGAAGCTCAACCGGGGTGAACGCGTTCACGTACGCCACAAACCTGCCGTTCTGTTTGGCCATGTGCGCGCCAGCGTAGTAGTCGAAATTGATCTGCTTGATCTGCTTAAGAGTTTGGATAGGTTGCCCCATCATTGCCTCCAGGGGTCCGCGAGAAGCCGCGGAAGGTAAGTCTTACGAGAGTTCCGATCCCAGCATTTCCCGGAAGGCCTCCAGCCGCACCCGGAGCTGTTCCAAAGAGCCGCCTCGCGCAGAGGTCTCGAGCACGAGGTTCGGGATCTGGGCCGCTTCGAGGGCCTTTTGGAAGTCCGGCGTGTCGAAGCCCGCGGCCTCGCAGAATTTGGGATTGAGAAAGAGCACGCCCTTGGCTCCGCTTCCGGTGACCCTCTCGACGAAACCGTTCACCATCGCCTGTGGTCCAATGTGGTATCCCGCGTACGGCACCATCGCCAGATGTCGGTCCACCAGGGCCTCGATGGGATCGGTGTCCGTGGCAGCGTCTACCGCGATGCTTCGGTACCCGGTCACGATTTCATCCTCCACGACCTTGAGGCCGATCTCGTCCATGAGTGCCAAGATTCCCGGCGGATCCCACACCTTGCCCCGCACGTAGATCGGAACCAATTCCTGCCCGGATTCTCCGCCGGTCTCGTGCCAGGGAAGGGCCTCCATCAGGACGAGGTGCTCTTCACGGGGTGCTCTCATCGCGGAGGCGAGAAGCAGATATACCCGGTCCGACGTCCACACGGTCGGCCTTTGCAGGTGAGCCTGGTACGCATCTCGGAGCAGCGCGCGGCTTCGGTTATAGAGCCGAATACTCGCGGCCAAGTCCGCTATTCCTGCGTTCCGACCGGTAAGCTTGGCCGTCACCTCGAAAAAGCGGGAAAACTCCGCCTTGAGGTACTCCCTGGCCGCGGGGTGTTCGAGCCTCTTGGGGAGTCTCAGGAATTCACTCGGCACTTCCGGAAAGAGCCGCTCCCAGATATGAAAAAGGTTTCTCGTCGTATCGCACACGTAGGGGATCACCATCCCGTCAAGGACGTCCAGTGATCCGGTCAGTCCTAGCTCGATCGCTCCCATCGCATGTGAACACGTGTATCCCGGTATGTGGGCCTGAGCGTGCGACACGGTGCGACCGGCCCCCTCGATGGCAATAGGGAGGGCTCCTGTCGCGTGTATGATCTCCTCGGGCACATCCGGCAGGAGATGCCCGATCACAGGCCTGTCATGAGTGCGTTTCCACTGTTTGGCATGGTCCCATGGGGACTTGACCACCTCCCGGAAGGGCTTCCAGGGATTCTGCATAGTCATGTATTCCTCGTGCACCGTTGTTCGGACCGGTTGGCTGGTTGTTGCTGTGGGGATGGGAGTCACGTTTCTCCTGAGAGTCTTATGGCTGCTTGCAGCAAGTCTTTTCCCAGTCTCAGACCGTGACCCGGCAGTTGGGCGAGTATTGGTGCGATCTGTGGAAGAACGCCTGCCCGCTTGGCTGCCAGCAGGACCCCAACCGTCCCTCTTACGCGAATCCCCAAGGCCTGGGCGCATTTCCTTGCCGCACGGTCATCCAGGATCGCCTCATGCTCAGGACTGATATAAGCTATGGAGATTACTTCGCTTTCCCCTCGCCCCAGGTCCCATGCCGCGACTCGCGCGTCCACGGATTCGATGCGTACCACGTGCTTATCGCCGGCACCCTCAAGCCAGGATCTCGCGACATCGTTTGCAGGCCCTCGTTTCACCTCGTGGGCAACACCGGACGGTATGACGATCCGCGCACACATCTCCTCCAATATCCAAATAAGTGACACCTTGGCCAGAATGATGACCGGAGAGGAGTTGAGCACCCACTTTCTAGTCACGAGCCAATTCCTCTGCCAGCTCCTCGGGGGTTTCCTGAAATGGGGAGACCTCGAATCGAGCCAAAGCCGCGAGGAACTCCGCGCGGCTCACACCCGCGAGCTCCGATGCCTTTGCCTGGGAAATCAAGCCTATCTCGAACCATTTGACTGCTGCGGCCAATCGCATTTCCGCGACAAAGGTCTCTGGGTCGCTGCGCAGAGCCGAGAAGGCATCGTCGGGTAGTTCGATCGTGACTTGTCTGGGCATACGTGCTGCTCCGATCGGTTGCGGCCCATTTCTATCCGGCTCACAGGCATAGGTTGACGGAAGGGGCAAGGAGAGGGTGAAACTTCCCGTACCTGTCAACACGCAGCACGGTATCCGCGGGTGAGAATCCACGGGCCTGACGGCCCCATTGCGTGTCAAAGCACCGCCATGAGGAGTCTCGTGTCGCCCCGCATGTTGGTCTCCGGGCCCTCACCGTGTCAGTTCGCCGCGAGGTTGCCCCCGTCCACGTATATGGTCTGCCCTGTGATATACGATGCCGCGTCCGAACACAAGAACAGGACCGCGCCAACCACGTCCTCCGGTTCGCCGATCCTGGCCAGCGGGATGCGCGCGGTGAGCTGACGTTCCATCTCGGGGCTTGACCACAGGGGAGCGCTAAAATGAGTCCGAGTCAACCCCGGGCCCACTGCGTTCACCAGAATCTTGAGCGGAGCCCACTCGGTGGCCATGCACATGGTGAGCATCTTCACCGCGGCCTTGCTGGCATGGTATACCCCCATCATAGGGCCTCCACGCTCTGCCGCGACGGTGGTAATGTTGATGATTCTTCCTCCGCCGTGTCCCATCATGACCTTCGCCACGGCACGACTCAACAGGAAGGTCCCCTTGACGTTGGTGTTGAATATCTTGTCGAACCCGTCTTCCCTGAGGTCCATCAACGGTCGGAAGAAGCTTCTGGCCGCATTGTTGACGAGTATGTCGATGCGACCTCCGAAGGCCTCGGTCACAGTCGTTACCAGAGCCTCAATCCGGTCGTTCTTGGCGATGTCGGTCGGGTGAGCGATTGCGGTGCCGCCTGCCAATCGGATCTCTTGGGCCGCGGCTTCGATTTCCGCTGCGGTTCGGGCTGCGATGGCAACTTTGGCTCCCGCGCGGGCCAAGCCCGTGGCAATTGCCTTTCCGATGCCTTTACCGCCTCCTGTCACGATAGCGACTTTCCCTTTAAGGTCGGGTTGTCCTTTCATATGCGCAAACCTCCGAATGGAACGGACTCATTAGTACGAGAGTTCGCGGCCGAAGGCAAGCCCAATTGTGTGCGCGAACCATCACGCAGCCGCTTTACGAGAAGACGCGTGAGTGATATGCTTGCCTCATGAGTGAGTTCGTCTCCATAAGACACTGCGACGACTACGGACCGGAAAACCTGGCCTGTGCGGTGAGGTCCGCTCTTGATGACATCGGCGGATTGGCAGCGTTCGTCAAACCCGGCGATCGGGTGCTGCTCAAACCCAACCTGCTCATGTCCGCGGAGCCGGAAAAGGCGATGGTGACTCACCCGTCATTCGTGGAAGTCGTGGCACGGATGGTGATCGACCTTGGTGCAAAACCGCACATCGGTGACAGCCCTCCGTTCGGTAATCTTCCGAGGGTACTTGCCAAATCCGGTTACGAACCCTTTATGAAGCGGCTCGGGGTCGAGTCGGTGCCGTTCAAGACCAAAGTCTGCGTGGAATTCACCAACGGTCGACTCTTTCACAAGATGGACCTGGCGAGAGAGATCTTCGAATTTGATGTGGTGGTGAATCTTCCCAAGCTCAAGACCCATGCTCAGATGTTGCTGACTCTGGCGGTCAAGAATCTCTTCGGAGCCGTGATAGGTTCGGATAAGGCTGCCTGGCACCTGCGAGCAGGAAGAGACAACCTCACTTTTGCGACGGTGCTCGCGCAGATCTATGAAAAGGTGAACCCCAAGGTATCGCTTATTGACGGGATTCTGGCAATGGACGAAGACGGCCCAAATGCCGGAAGACCTCGGCCGGTGGGAATAGTGGGTGCTTCAGCCGATGGGGTCGCGCTCGATGCGGTCATATGCAGGCTGGTGGGTTTCCCCGTGCGGGACATGCCCACATGCGTGGTCGCTGCGAAACTGGGGCTGGGAGTCGCAGACGAGCAACGGATAGAGGTCCGCGGGGATGCGCTCACAGGATTTCCGCTCACGGATTTCAGGCCGCCTCGAAGCGTCAGCCTTACCTGGAACATGTCGACCCGCAATCCCCTGCGCCGACTGGCCAAGAACCAGCTTGTCACCAGACCCGACATCGACCGGACCGTGTGTCAACGGTGCGGGATCTGCCGTGATCATTGCCCCCCCACGGCAATAGCGGAACTCAACGGGTCCATGGTCATTGATCGGTCGAAGTGTATCTCGTGCTTCTGCTGCCACGAACTCTGCCCCCACGGGGCCATAAGAATCGTGGAGCCGTTGATGGGAAGGTTGCTCTCTTCGATCACCCGGTGAGCATTGCGGGTCCTGCACGCAAGAGACGGCTCATGTCGGCCGATCTCGTGGCCCCGGCGAAGCTGTGGGCCGAAGGCACCGAGCAGCACCGATTTCCGTTTTTGCGGCGATGAGGGAAACGTACGTATTTCCGGTGGATCGAGGTAACATCACCGTTCGTATTTCGAGAGGCGGCTGGGAGCCGTAGCCAATAATCGCGTCCACCTTCCTCGGTCCGCATGGAGACCCAGGGCGGGGCGAGTTGGTTCTACGCAAGAGAAAGAAGGCACGTTGCTTGCTCCCAAAGCTGCTCAACGGAAGATTTCTTCTCGAACAAGCAAGAACTCGAACCTCATTAGTGAAAGGGGTCCCCTGCCACCGAGGCGTAGCCCTAAAACTGCAGAGGCGATCCCGGCGAAATGGAGACCGCCCCTGAGTACTTTTCTATCCCAGAGTAATCCTGCTTGTAGCACCGGTTCATGAGGCTGTCAAGAGGATCATGAAGGTGACGCTTACTTCACCGAGTCTTTCAGCGCCTTGGCCGCACTGAACTTGGGAGCCTTGGTCGCGGCTATCTTGATGGGTTTGCCGGTTCTGGGATTGACCCCTTGGCGAGCTTTGCGTTCCACGACGCTGAAGCTTCCGAGGTCCGCTATACGTATTTTATCCCCTTTTTTTAGTACCTCATGAATAGCGGTCACTACCGAGTCAAGAGCGCTTGCAGCGGCCTTCTTGGAAATCCCTGCCTCTTCCGCGACATGAGACACTAGGTCTGCTTTTGTCATATGATACCTCCTTTCACCACTACCCCATCAATTGGAACATCGAGTCCACATCAGACGGCTTTATAGCTAGTATTGACGAGCCTGTCAAGCAATATCCACTCCCTGACTTGACTTTGGAGCTATTCCTTATGCGAGGACCGTCCGTTGACCCTTTCCGCGGGAGATGTTATGGTATACACAGAGCGGTCGGGAGCCGCGGCCAAGCGGCTGGGGCGCGCTGCCAGTGATCGCGTCGGCCTTCCCCGGCTCGCTCGAAGACCGAGGACGGGGAGCCTTGGTTCCACGCGCGTTCAGACCGTAGACTGCTGGGGGAGAGCAGCTACAAACCCCGCTGCTGAATCTGATTCCGATTACGGATCTTCGCGGCCGGAGAACAATTTGCACCATAGCAGTACAGAGGCCGCTCATGGACACAATCCCATTCCTTCACGCGAACCGGATCTTCACGATCACCTTCCAGGACGACCTCGCTTTTTTCGAGGTGAGATCCATCCTCGACCGCCTCTTGGCAGATGACGCGTTCGACCCGGCCAATCAGGAGCACGCGGAGTTCTATTCGATCGAAGTGGAGGAGGCCGCGTTCAAGGTCTGGGTGGACGAAATGCACGTGATAATCCACCGGACGGCCGGAAACCTCAGATAGTATCGCAAGGGCTCAACCGGGGAGGAACGGAAAGAGCCACCAAAACACACAGACGCCAAGCAACAGGTCTCCGGCAGCCTGACGGCCAGATTTCCTTTCGACTCGATGGTATCCTTGAGGTCTGTATTCTGACCGGGAGCAAGACTTGCCGTCTTATCCCAAGGCGCTTTCCGAAAGGCAAGATGCCTGTCCCACCCGGAGCCTGAAGTCACTCCTCAGAACGCGCATGGGTATCAATCATTCCGATTGGTCATCCGAGATAAAGAGGCGCTGCACCCCCGCGAAATGGTGAGTCGGCGGGCCGGCATCAGATGTCCCTTTCGCCGGGGTAGGGGGGAGGCAATTGTCGATCCCCCGGATTTTGGGGAACAGCTCTCTCGATGCCGGGTGGGGGTTGGGCTCCCGGATAGGTTTGTCCTTTTCGGGTGGCAGGACGTTTCTCGGGACTGTTCATGAGCCTTGAAAGGACGCTCTTGATCTTGTTCGAGGATATGGCAAGACCTATTCCGAGAAACCCGCTCCCCTCGCCGGAGACTATGGCGGTGTTCATACCGACGACCTGGCCGTCTATGTTGACCAGCGGCCCGCCGGAATTCCCTCGATTGATTGCCGCGTCGGTCTGAATGAAGTCTTCGCTTGCCAGAATCCCCATATCGGTGCGCCCTTTTGCGCTCACGATGCCTGCGGTGACGGTTTTCATGAGGCCGAAGGGGCTCCCGATTGCCAGCACCCAATCACCGACCTCGAGGGTATCCGAGTTCCCCAGTTTTGCGTAGTGGAACTGCCCCCCGGTGATCTTTATCACCGCGACGTCCGTCTTCTCATCCGCACCGACCACGGAAGCCTTGAATTTCTGTTTCGGGCCAAGGATCACCTGGATCTCGTTTGCCTCCCTGATCACGTGCCGATTGGTGAGCACGTAGCCCCGCGGGTCGAAGATGAATCCTGAACCCATCCCTTCTTCCCTCAGCGGACCTTCGAACTGGCGATGGAACTCACGGAGAAAGTCGTCACCGAAAAAGTGTCGCAAAGGATGCTGCTCGAGGAAGGGAGGTATCCGAGGGCCTGCCTCCCTGATGCGTACTGTGGAGACGTTCACCACCGCAGGGGTGACTGTTTTCGCCACATGGCGAAACGCCCCCTGAAGGCCCTTCGCTGCATTGATCGAGGCATCGTCTCCCCAGCAAAGGTCCCCTCCGGACAAACCACCTGCAAGACAGAGGAACACCCCTGTCAGGACTATTTGTACGACTGTGTCGCGCATTGTTCTCTTATCGCGAAGTATCATCGTCAAAACCCATTCCTTACCGAACCTTGACCAGGGTAGCCGGTCAGGGGGCATCTGTTGTGGGCCCGGAAGACACGCCACAAGGGCACCAAGACACAGTGAAATCAAAGAGAAGGCCTCGGTAGGCAATTCCTGCGAGGAGGCTTTCGGTGTTCTTGGTGCCGTGGTGGCTAACTCTCTCTTCTCCCCGGCTGAGCGCCAACGACCGGGTGGTGCCAGAGTGGTTATCAGCAGTCCCGGCGTGCGTAGAACCATCTTTCCCCGCCAGCGGAACACGTGCGAGCCGAGAAAGGACGACGCGATTACAGGCCGCGGCTCTCAGCCGCTTGGCCAAGGCTCCCGGCCGTCTTCCTCAAATGTACTTACGCCCGAGGCCTATTGCAAGCCTCGCGGACGATCGAGCGCTGAATCGCTAGGGAAAAAAACCCGGCCAAGGCATAGAGCACAGCCCCGAGTGCCAGGACCGCCGTGAAACCACCAGTCATGGCAATAAGCACCGCCACAGTGGTGGAGACCACCGAAGCACAACCGTTCACCGCCCAAGCCAACGGGATCGCGGTCGGCTGACTCTCACGAACGGCCGACAGACCCCATGGGAAGGGCATCCCCATGAGAACCGCCAACGGAGCAATCACCGCCAGGCCCAGCACAACCTTCCAGATCAGTCCGAAAAGACCGGCCCAATCAAGCAGACGCGGAAGCACCACCATATCCATCACCACAAGGCCGGCAATTCCCATCGTGACCATCCACATGCCGCGCGGAAACCCAGAGAGCAACAGTGGTTGCACAAAACTTCCCAATCCTGCGAAAAAGAGCAGCCCTCCGACCACCACCGCGGCAGCAGAGACCGGATCGCCCAGGAATCGAGTGAAAAGCTGGATCAAGCCCATCTCCAGCAGCATGAAGCCGGTCCCCAATGCGCCGAAGAATGCGATTACCCCGAGCACTGACGCTCCTGCCCCCGAACGCCAGGACAAATAGATCGGCACCGGAACCAGCAAGAGAGAAACCCCGGCGGTCATCACTGCCGCGACCACAAGCACCAGAAAGCCCATTTCGGCTCTGGTGGGCCAAAGGGGTCCAAAAAGCCCGCGAAGCGTCGCAACGGATTTCCATCGGAAGAAATCGCTGAAGAACGGCCGATCATCGGTGGCTGGTCTGATGTCGCAGATCCAGTCACGGGACAATTGGGCTCTGCGGTCCGAGAGTATCTCCTTGATGCCCCGATGCAGCCACGAAACCCTCGATCCGGGCGGACCCGGCAACATGTGAACCCGGTTGGTCTGATGCTCGGCGATTCCGGGGAACCATTCGGTATCCCAATTGAGATCGCGCGCAACGGCCTGAAACCGCGATACGGTCGTGCCGTCCACAGGCGACGCAAGGGTCAGGGTCAGACAGCTCAGTTCATCGCGAGCCACGAGCATGTGGGCTCCCGGGTCCGCCACGCCTTTGTGCTCGAGGGCCTCTATCCAGGTGGCGACAATCTTGAGGTTGTCCCGTTCGGGCTCCTGGATACCCCGCACGACTGACGCGACACCCTTGGACGTGAGCCGGTCCAGAACTCGGGCAAAGCCCTCCACAGTGGCGAGGTGGTTCTCCCGGAGCCCTCCTATTCCGCTCGATCCGGGAGCGAATCCGTCCATCGCGGCAAGGTGAATGAGGTCGAATCGTGACTCCGTCCGGTCCAGGTACGCGCGGGGTTCCGATCTCACGACCTCGATACGCGGATCTCGAAGCACCCGGCTTGGGTGGTTCTGAAGAACGCGGATGACATTCGGATCGGGTTGTACCAACACAATGCGTCGAGCGGGACTCATGCGCGCGGACCAGAGGTACGTGTCACCGGATTCGCCGAGAATCAGCACGCTTTCGGGTTGGATGAGCCTGTACGGCAGGCGGGAAAAGGTCCCGTCGAGGAATCCCACGTCTGCTATGCCTTTGACCGCGGGGAGAACCCCTTCTTCAGCGCCGTCCCGCACCAGGATGTCCATGGGAGGCGGCGCATCTGCCGACGACAAGGAGAGCATCGTGTGGAAACTCGGCCCGGAGAAGCGTTCGATCCGGCCTCTGATACCGTTCAGGGCTTCCTCACGTCTGGCGCTCCCCTGAGCAAGGAGCTGCTCCACGTGAGCCAAGGTCTTGTACTGGTCGATTCTCAAAGGAAAGAGCGCATGAGGGTCCAGGAACAGACCCAGGCCCGCGGGGACCGCGAGCGCAAGGCATACTGCTGGATAGACAAAGCCGGCCCGAGGGCCCGGCCAAAGTGCAAGCCCGCTTGCCATCACGATTAACGCCAAGGGAGCCACAAGTCCGTTCGGGGCGCACCGGTCCAGGAGCAGCATTGCACCGAGCGCTCCGGCAGCGCTTCCCACCAAGTTGGCCGCGTAGACTCGGGCGACCCGTTCTTGTGCCGACATGAGTGCGAGCCCTATGCAGGTCCCGGCCAACAGGAAAGGCACCGCGTGAATGATCCAATAGAGCAGCCACCACCCGACTCCCTGCAGCCAGGTCCCTGGAGGAATGTACACATCGACCGGAAGGGTTTCGCCAAGCCTGAAACAGAGGGGCAGCGACAGGCCCAACGCCGCGGTAAACCACTTCAGCCCGCGGTCGCGTTCGAGCCCCGCCGGACCACAGTACCCTGCGAGCAGCGTTCCACTGGCACCAAAACCCAGGAGCGCACAGCTTATCACGAGAAACGAGAAATGATGGTACTTCCCGATTAGCAGGCTTCGCATAAGGACGAACTGCCAAGCTATCGCAGCAAACGACACAAAGAACACTGCGGGTAGGAGTCGGGAAGATCTGTCGTGCATATGCGCTCCCTCGAGACGGCGGAATGACCCCCGTGCCGGCAACTGGAAGAAGGTGATTGTTGCGCAATACTAAGGGCCCGCGGCAAAACAAGCCTTGCAACCACGGTGAATTAGAGAACAGTATTCACTCGCTTCACCACCGTAGGTTGAAACCTACGGCTATTCACGGGCTGCCCTTTCAGGGCGGAAGAGGCCCGCGCCCTGCTGGGCGCACTGTGAATAGCCATGGGTTTCAACCCATGGAAGGGGAGCACGCGAGATGACAGGGTTATTTCGCGGCAAGCCCTAAGGGCTCGATGCAAGATAGGCCTTGCAACTGCAGTCAATGGCGGAACCATATTCACTTGCCGCGCCTCCCGTAGGTAAAAACCTACGGCTATTCACGGGCTGCCCTTTCAGGGCAGAAGAGGCCAGCGCCTAGCTGGGTGCATCGTGAATAGTCATGGGGTTCAGCCCACGGAAGAGAAGAGCGAGATGACCGGGTTGTTTCGCTGCAAGCCGCTACTGCCCCTGCGGGTCACTTCTCGCTGGGTTCGCCTCCGATCAACGGTACGAACCGGACCAGTTCAAGGGTTCGTGAACGACGCTTACCGTCCGTATCCTTTTCCACAAGAAGCAGGCGCTGGGTCTCGAAGCGTCCCCCCACGGGGATGACCATTCGCCCTCCGGGACTGAGTTGCTCGAACAGGGGAGGCGGAATGTGCAATGCCGCGCAGGTCACCACGATTCTGTCGAAGGGAGCGAACTCCTTGAGTCCGAAATACCCGTCTCCGAGCCGGACCGTCACGTCACGGTACGCCAACTTCTTGAGGTTGTTCTTCGCGAATTCGTACAAGGGTTCTATGATCTCGATGGTGAATACCCGAGGGGTGATTTCTGCGAGGATGGCTGCCTGGTATCCTGATCCGGTGCCCACTTCAAGCACTTTCATGCCGTGTTTCAGGTCCAGGGCTTGTGTCATGAGAGCCACGATGTACGGCTGGGATATGGTCTGACTATGCCCTATCGGAACGGGGAAATCCCCATACGCAACGGATCTCTGGGCCGGTGGGATGAACAGATGGCGGGGGACCCGTCGCATCGCGGCCAAAACCGCGGAGTCCGTGATGGTCGTTCGGCCAAGACCGCGCAACTGGGAGTCGACCAGAAGGTTCCGTTCCGCCTGCTTTTCCGAGAACGCGGCTTGCAGGTCCCGTGGGTCCGCGGCAAAGACGACGGACACGGCGCCGGCAGCGACCATAAGAATCGACCACGACGCTCCTCGCAGCAAATGCCTAATGCTCTTCATTGCGCACCCCAGGTTCGTTCTCAGGAGGGGAAGTCTCGGCAGTCTCGTCCAGGAGCTTCTCCATGATGAGGGCATCGTCCTTGATGTCCTGGTAGTAGCCTTTCCTGAAGCCCACAGTACGAAATCCATGTCTGTGGTAGAGATTCCGTGCAACTCGATTGCGCCGACCCACTTCCAGGATGATGCGCTTTATGGCATCCTTTCGGCAGGTCTGTTCCAGGTGAGCCAGGATCTGCAATCCGTGGCCCAAGCCTCGAAACTCCGGGTGGACGCAGATGTTGAGGAGGTGCGCCTCGTCCAAGACCTCCCAGAAACAAAGATACCCTACCATTCTGGCGCCCTGCCGGAACACCAAGGGACGTGAACGGGCATTGCGGATCTCCTCCAAGAACATCTCTTGGGTCCAGGGGGTGGCAAACGATGCTCTCTCGATCGCGAGCACCTCGTCCAGGTCTCCGGCTCTCAGGGGTTCCACGCGCAGTCCGGCGTCTTCAGTCATGACTTCCTGAAGAGTAGGCCCAGACAGAGTCCCGCTCCAATGGCAATACAGAACCCGAGCACAAAAAGCAGTCGATCGGGCTTTGAGTTTCTCGCTGCCATCAGGTCCGCGACCCCCAGAACCGGGATCACATAGAACGCGCATTCAAGGACTCTTCCCCCGGACGGCGGAAGCATCGACCAGACCCCCCTGACCAACACGCATCCCACTAATGTGACCGGAAACAATATTGACACGGCCCAAGCGAAGCCCAACGCCAATGCGCACACGAAACCAAGCACGTATGAGCGGTCATGGGTTTGCCGCAGCGAATCCTCGGTGGTGCGGGCCAGCCAACCAAGGACCTTGCGGTGAATGCGGTCCGCTTCTGCCCCGAGAAAACAGACCGGGAAAAGGATCATGAAGGCCAAGAAGACCACGGCCGATGCAGATCCTCCCGTGTCGGCGGCCACGCAGGCAGCCACCGCGGTCGTTGCGCACGAGGCAAGGGTCGCGTCCGGAGGTATATATCCCCCTAAAGGGGGTTTTCTGATCCATAGGAGTTCATACAGGATCGCGGTGGCAACCCCCACCGTCACATTCCCGAGCACCAAACCCACAAGGGGTCCCGCCACAACGGGTCTGGACACCATGATCTGCAGCATCTGAAACCTGTCCAACCAGAGGATTGCTCCGACGACGGAAGCCAACAGTGCCTGCTCTATCATGGTTGACTCGTGGGGGTTACGTCGAGGTCGGGCGGGACCTCATTTGCACGCGTGGGGAGGTTCTTTCAAGTCGAGGATGTCTACCGCCCTTTCGTACGGCACCCGTTGAACGCTCACCCGCACACCTTCTTCGATGATGCGCATCAGAGCTTCGAGTTGTTCGCCTCCTACGGAAACCGACTCGCTCAGTGACACCGCGGGGACTTTGGACGCGAAATTGCCCACATTGAGGCTGTCGAAACGAACGCCTTCCCTTCGGAGCCGCAGGGCGTCCACGGGGCTTTCTACGATGACCATCTTGCGAAGATCAGGATTGCCGTTGCGTAGGAGTCTCCTGGCGATCTGGACCACGCCGTCGAGCACCAGTTCAACCGTGTACGGTACAGACCACTGGATAAGCAGCCTCCGAGTCTCGTCTTCAATCAAGTCATCGTTGGCCACGAGAAGTTGTTCGGCCCGGGTGGAAGGGAGCCATCCCTCCAACACCTGTCCGTGGACCAGTCTTTCGTCAACTCTCACCAGTACTATCGGCATCCATTGTTCCCTCGGCCGAGCCTTTCAGCCTCGCGTGGTCTTCTTCTCCCCGTGGTTCCCTTTTGCGAGTCTCTTGCGCAGGATTTGTCCCGCGCGGAAGATGTTCTCTTTTCCCGATTCGGCCACCATTTCCGCGAGCCTTCCCAACTCGCACTGATTCCGGTGATTCACCGCCTTTATGATCATGGGCAGGTTCACGCCTGTCACCACTTCCACTTTCCCCTCTTCTAGGAAAGACAACGAGAGGTTAGTGGGGGTTCCCCCAAAGAGGTCCGTCAGGATGAGCACACCTGCGCCGCGATTTACTTCCTTCACGGCGTTTGCCACGCGCGTCCTGAGTACCTCAGGGGAGACTGAGGGGTCAATTGAGAGGGTCATGACGCAGTTCTCGGAATCCAAACCTATAAGTCTGGCGGTCTCGAGAAACTGTCGACCGAGATCTCCGTGGGTGAGTACAAGTACGCCGATCATTATGGGTCATCCAGGTCAGGGGGTCGTAGTATCCCGCGACGCGAGGGGATTGGTCCCTCACTCTCGGGCCAAGGCGCCGCATGTGCTTTCCGTCCGCCTTCGGCACGGGTGAAAGAGCCGGCTCGCGCACATCACGCTCATTCGTAACCGTTCAGGGCATATCCTTTGTGCACCCGGAAAAAAAACACAAAGACGCAAAGAAATCAAAGAACACTTCTCAGGCTGCTATGCGTGTGAACAGGCCTTCTGGGTGTCCTTGTGTCTTGGTGGTTCATTCGCTTTTCTCCCCGGCTGAACGCTTAGGCTCATGTTTCCCGCGCCGCACGGCAAGGTCCAAAACCGCGCCCGGGATCAGTCGGACAGCTCGCGGTGCCGTAGCCGAACATTGGTATAGCCCTTGCGAATGAGCAATCCATAGAGGTGTTCGGCCACCATCACTGATCGATGACGGCCTCCGGTACATCCGACCGAGATGGTAAGGTAACGCTTCCCCTCGCGTATGTAAAGGGGCAACAGGAAAATCATCAGATCCTCGATCTTCTGGATGAACCGCGTGGTCGTGTCATGAGACAGTATCCAGGCAGCAACCTCCACGTCACGGCCGTCTTTCGGTCTGAGCTCGTCCACAAAATGGGGGTTGGGAAGAAACCGGACGTCGAGCACCAGGTCCGACTCGATCGGCAACCCTTTTCCGAATCCGAAGGAGTTGATCACTATGGTCAGCCCTCCGACACCTGACCCGGAATAGCGCTTCTTGATAGCGTCCCGCAACTGATGGACCGTCATCTCTGAGGTGTCGATCACCCAGTCGGCCTCTCTGCGTAACCCATCGAGTTCCATGCGCTCTTTCCTGATGCCGTCAATGACGCTCCCCTGACGATCCATGGGGTGTTGGCGTCGCGTTTCGCTGTATCGCCGTACGAGCATCTCGTCGCTTGCTTCAAGAAAGAGAACCTCAAAGGAGGTGCCCTGGGCTTCCAGCTCTCGGAGGACTTCTCTGTGACGCGGAAAGAATTCTCTTTGCCGCAGATCGATGACGATGCCCAGGGGGGGTGCCGCGGCGCCGCCTGTTTCGGTGAGTTCCACGAGTTTGGGGAGCAGATCGACAGGGAGGTTATCCACACAGAAGAACCCGACGTCTTCCAATGTCTTGACTGCGGTTGACTTTCCCGACCCCGAGAGGCCCGTGATAATCACTAGTTGTCTATTCATGCCGCCATGATTTCATATTGCCTATGCTTCGGGAAAGAGTCATGATACCCTGAAAGATGCGACGTGCACAAAAACTATTGACAATGTCGCGGACATTACCTAATATAGATATTCATATGTAGAAGGAAACACGCATCCCCCGGAGGCCAAATGAAACCGATCTGTCATACGCTTCTTCCCTCTCGCGCACTCATCGCAATTGTGACCCTCGCACTCATGCCGACCGGTTCCGCAGGCGCGGACCCGATCTCGGACGCCAACATCTTCGTGTATCCCAAGCCCCTCAAGGTGGCTGAGCTGGTGTTCGGCAACCAGCAGGGAGGAAGCGTTTCTCTGAAGGAATACACGGGGAGGGTAGTGCTTCTGCACTTCTGGTCGATCAACTGTCCGGCTTGCAGGATGGAAGAACCCCTGCTGCACGATCTGAAAAGGGCCTTCGGAGGCAACGGACTGGAGATCCTCGGTGTGAACCTGGTTGACCCTCCTCAGGCCGCGGTGTCTCACGCAGCGCGGAACCGGTTTCCATTTCCTGTGTTGGTGGCTCAGCAGTCGGGATTCAGTTTGCAGACGGTCAGTCTGGGCACCCGGCAGACCTCATTCCTCGTGAACCCGATGAAGGAGGCCATTCTGGAAGTTCCTGGATTTCCCACGACGTACATTATCGACTGTCGGGGCAGCGCTGTCGCCTACAGCGTGGGAGTGGCCAGATGGGATCAGTCCGCGGCTCGAGGCTTTGTGCAGCGACTTGTCACTGAAGCGAAGACCTGTGCCGGGCCAATCCGTGTCGGAGCGGCAGCCCCGAGGCGCTGAAACCCTGGTCGGATTGGCGGGTAGCGAGAACGGTGGACGTTCCGCCGGCCGCTAAGAGAATGAACCACCAAGCAAGGACACCAAAAAAGCCGGTTCCCAACCATGGCGTCCTCAGAAGAGTTCGTTGATTTCTTCGCGTCTTGGCGTCTTATGGTATATTTCTCGGTTGGACGGACTATCCCGCCAAACCATTGCGGAGAATGAATGATGGTGGATCAAGACCAGTCGTACGCGCTCATCGACACTCATGCTCATCTGGAGCTCGAACCTCTGGTCAGCGACCCCGAGGGCGTCGTCGAAAGAGCCCAGTCCGCAGGAATCAAGGCGATTATCACGGTAGGCATTGACCTGCAGGACGCGAAAGTCGCACTGGATATAGCCGACAGATTCTCCTGCGTGTTTGGGAGCGTTGGCTTCCATCCGCATAGCGCCAAAGACGTGAATGACAAGAGTCTCTGGCAGATGGAACAGCTTGCCCGGCACCCGAAGGTCAAGGCCTACGGGGAGATCGGCCTGGACTTCTTCAGGAACCATTCACCTCGGGATGTGCAGATTTCGGTGTTTCGCGAGCAGCTTGGCCTGGCCAAGAGCCTGCGCAAACCGGTGGTGATCCATTTCAGAGCCGCATACGAGATGGGTTTGGACATGCTCGAAGAGGCTGCTCCTTTTCCTGCCGGGGGAGTCATCCACTGCTTTTCCGGCAACCGAGAGGAAGCCCGCCGCACCATGGAGCTTGGCTTCCACATTTCGATTCCAGGCCCGATAACCTACAAAAAGAACGCGGAATTCCGGGACATTGTGAGTGAGCTGCCTGATGAGCGCATTCTGCTGGAGACCGACTGCCCGTTCCTCGCCCCTGAACCCCTGAGAGGCAAAGACAACGAACCCGCGTACATGGTCCACACCGCACGAAAAGTCGCGGAGACCAGAGGGATGTCGTTCGCGGAGATAGCCTCGCTGACCACCGAGAACGCGGTCCGATTCTTCGGATTGCCGGAGATGGCTGAAAACGAGGGCTAATGCTTCGTCTCCGTTTCGTCGAGCCAATCGGTCAGGGCTGACAGGCTCGGCAGATCAAGCAGGTCTTCTCCGAGTCGTTCGAGTTCTTCGAGCGGCAATTGCCGAATACGTCCCTCCAAGGCGAAATCCAGGCGCCCGAACTTGCGTGTGAGCTGACGGACGGTAAGCGATGCCGTGCCCTCCTTGAGACCCTCCTTGAGACCCTGTTCGAGGCCCTGTTCGAGGCCCTTTTCGAGGCCCTTTTCGAGGCCCTTTTCGAGGCCCTTTTCGAGGCCGTCCTCCATCCATTTCTGCTGGTGTTGCGCAACGTGCTCGGCAATGCGCTGATTGAGGCGCTCAGCAATCAGTTCGTCAATGAGTCTCTCCATGTATGTCTCTCCCGTGTCAGTGAAGGCCGCATGCACGGCTTTTCGGCAATCCTCCACCGTGACGCAGTCGGTTGCGGCACCCAGATACCGCAAGACAGCTTCCAGGAAGTCCAGTGAGGTCTGTTGGCTCAATGGCCTGAGCAACCCCAACACTTCAACGAGTTTTTCCACCAGGTCGTCACGGTGAACGTGCTTCATCAAGAGCAAGCCGGCCGCGGCCAGGGTACCTATCTTCAGCTCCTCATCGGTATAGGTCGAGAGGTCGCAGAGATAGTAGGTGAAATCCCACAAGCCCTCTCTCAGGGACCCGGGACCCTGATACAGAGAAGCAAAGTTGAGAGGAATCGTCCAGGTCGCGGTCCCATGATACAGGACCACAGGGATAATGGGCGGCAATGAGATCCCCGACCTTCTCGATGCGTATTCCCAAATCCGTGTCATGTACCGCAAGAGTTGGAACGCGACATCCGGTGAGGGTTTGCTTTTATGTTCAAAGAGGATATAGGCGAACCCCTGGCCCCCTTCCTTGAAATCAACCTCGTAAAGCAAGTCGGAGAAGTACTCTCGTAGACTCGAGTCCACAAACGAATCCTTGCACAGGCGCATACTGTTGGTCTGCATCAGGCTCCACACGCCGTGGGGCAGAACGACCCGCAGGAGATCAGCAGCGGCTTCACGTCGGGAGAAGACGTCCTTGCAAAATCGATCGTGGGGATTTGTTATGTCGGGAATCGATGACCTCCTCTCTTCTCTATTTCCCGCAGTATACCATCAGCCGCGGTCGCGGGAAAGGTAGGATGAGTGAATATCGACTCCGTCTGTATTTCCGGGGTTCGATTTCTCCTCGGGCCGCGAAGATTCGTTGACGGCTGCTGCCTTGTTGACAGCCCCAAGGAACGCGAATTACCCCACGGTCGTCAGCGCCCCCTATCTCTGTTGAACCATCTTGCCCCACCATCGGTGTACATGCGGGCCGACCAACGTGAGTGCGATCATTGGTGGGGCCTCCCAGCCGATCTCTGGCCCGAATGACCGAGCATCTGTGGCTCCCGGAGCGAAAATGGTTGAAGGGGTTGCCGGTCCGATATATAATCCGGCCATCCCGGTCGGAACATCCGAGAGTGACTCGATGCCCCAACGACTCCGCATTCGACAATTCGCTGTGGTGTGCCTCTTGCTGGGCGCCCTTCTTGTGTCCTGGGGCCTGCCGGCGTCCGGGGGGACGCTCCATGGCAAGAGCGCATCCTCGGAGACAGAGCAGCGTCCTTGGCTCATGGTCGGCATGGGGCCGAACGGCGGCTGCTCGGCGGGGTGCAGACGTGCGTTTCACGTGGTCGTATCGATGACGGGCAGAAAGGGAGTGATCTTACCGTTCGCTGAAGCAAGCGCGGAGAAGATCGCGGCCATGGCCCCCGAGTTTATCATACTCGGGCCTCAGGGGACGCCCTGGTGTCGGTACACCGGTTCCAAAGGAGTGGAACTTCAGAATTTCCTTTGGATACTCCCGTACGTAGTGGAAGAGCTCAACATCCCTGTCCTTGGCATTTGCGGAGGCCATCAGGCGCTTGCCCTCGCGTTCGGCGGCAAGGTGGGACCGATCAGGGGCGGGACGGATGACTGCCTACCATATCAAAGGGTGAGACAGAGCGGCGTGGTGAGCATCGGGCTGAGATCTCCGGACCCGATCTTTCGTGGTCTGGATCAGGAATTGCGCATAGTCCAGAGTCATTACGACGAAGTCAAGTCTATGCCGCCGGGTTTTGTCCTGCTTGCCTCGGAGCGGCTCTCTCTGGTGCAGATCATGCGGCATCCCACCAGGCCGGCCTACGGTATCCAGGGCCATCCGGAGAATTTCCACACCGGCAGACCTGACGGCGGCATCTTGATCAGAAACTTCATCGATATTGCAACCACATATAATCGGGTGTACAGGGATACCCGTTCCTACTCTTTGGGGGAGTTCCCGATTTCGAGGGGGTCTGCCCAAGCCCTTTCAGGTCAGGCCTTGTTGAATGCCCCATCGGTGGAAAGGAAACCGCGAACGCTTTACAAATAGGGGGTTGGGACCATGGATGCCGAGTCGTCAGACCAGACCCGTTCCGACGGGAAGGGCGGTCTTCGCGAAGGCGCGCGATCAGGGCGGCAGAAGCCGGGAATCCATGATGCCTTGCGGAGGCTCTTTGAAACCCAAACAGAGGGGTTGGTCCTCTTCGATGTCTCGGGGACCTTCGTGCAGTTCAACAGGGCTTTGGTTGAGATTCTGGGGCACACAGAAGAGGGACTGAGGGACCCCACATGGTTGCAGGCGGTGGTCCCTTTGGGGGGAAACGGACACCCTCCATCCGAGGAGCCGCCCAGGACCGCACCCGTGGAACGCTACACATTCCGCAACAGGGAGATTGAGTTCACAAACGGGCAGGGGAAACGCAAGGTGGTGAGCGTAAACGGCGGCCTTTTGCAGGAAAGGTCATCAGGCAATCATCTCCTCTTTGCATCGTTTCGCGACATCACCGCAAGCAAGGAAACCGAGGAACAACTGCGGCTCATGGTACAGCGGCTCGCTGCATATTCCACGGACCTGGAAAAGGATCTTCGCGTCAGGAACCGTCAACTGGAGGCATCGAGAAAGGATTTGGAGCACCAGTCGCACCGGACCGAAAAGATCAGGGATCGCGTCCAGTTCCTCTTGAGCAGCATTCACGATCAGAAGACCGACCTTGAACGAAGGCTCGCAAGCAACTTCAGCCTGACCATACGCCCCATACTCGAACAGCTCAAGAACCTGAGCATATCCGGCCCAGAGCGCGTGCTTCTGGACGTGCTAGAATTCAATATCATCAACATCGCTTCCTATTTTGGACTGAGCATCAACCAACAGCCGGGGCGACTGACGCCACGAGAAATGCAGATCTGTCAGATGCTGCGTGCCGGCCAAGACTCCAGGCAGATCGCCGGAGTGCTGGGGGTGTCCCGTCAGACCGTGGTCGTGCATCGCAAGAACATCAGGAGAAAGTTTGGGCTGAAAGGGAGTAAGTGCAGGCTGGTCAACTACCTGAACCAGGCCATGTGATCGGCTGGGATGCATCCGCGCTGAGCCGGCGACCGGTTCGTGAATCTCGTTTGACGAATCGACAGGGTTCGAGCATGTGGCTGAAACGGAGAGCTTCTTCAGATACCCGACGCAAAAGACGGGACGACTCGAAGCACTACACCCTGCCCGCAAAGACATCCGTGCGCACGGCTACGAGCATCCGTCTTACTGGGAGCCGTTCATACTGGTCAGCGAAGCGGATTAGCGCTCTCTTCGGGCGCGTTCGTTGCGAGCGTGGGGCGCCTGGCTCACCACGGCGTCGTCCATCGCGCCGGCCTGACGCTGAAGCCTCACCTGAAGCTTGTGGAGATCGCCCCCCATCTTCAAGAGTTCCGCCTGCTGGCTTGCGACGACTTCTTCCAATTCCTTGACTTTCTTGCGCAGGTCCCCGAGCTCTTGCCGGCTGGATGCAGGTGTCCCCGGCATGTGGAGTCCTTCGGGAGGGGCTTTCTGCTCCGATGCGGTGTGTGTGTCCCGGATGCGCTTCTCCAGTTGTTCCATATCTTTCTTGATCTCGGTCACTGCCGCTTCCTTCACCTTCGGGAGTGTCTTCTTAACCGCGGCAAGTATTTGATTGTTATTCTGTTGGAGCGCATTCTCGAGTTGTTTGAGCGATTTCCCGAACTGGACAAGACTCTTTTCCTGCTCCTGCAGGACCTTTACCACTTTCTGGGTCCGGGCGGTGCCTTCCGCGAGTTCTTTGCCGAGTCGTTCGATCTCCTTCTTGCTCCCTTCGATCGCGGTGATTGCCTGATGCTGGAACTGCTCGACTTGCTTGATCTTTTCCGCTGTTTTCGGTCTGTCTTCCTCCACTTCCCTTGCCCAGTCGCGCAGCTCCCCCAGGTTGCGATGCACGGGTTCCACTTTGTTTTTTATCAGTTCCCTGACCTTCTCCTGCTCGTCTTCCAGTCGCTGGATGTCCACGCTGAAGTCTTTCGGGACTGAGAATTTCTTCTCGAAGTCCCCCAGCAACTTATCCTGTTTTGCGAGGCGTTTTTCCATGGCCGCAAGCTTGTCTTTGAGCTCCGAGACCTCGGCGTTGCAGCCGCACAGGAGCAATGCTCCGAACAACGATACAGGGAGGACGATGCGGCGAAAGGAGATCATGGGGAAACCTCTCGGGCCTTATGATGGTCTTGATCATATCAAAATGAGATGAAAAATCAAGGCCGAACGAAGCAAAGATGCAAGGATTCTTGTGATGACTGCAAGGCTGCTCACCGAAAATAGTATAACAAGGCAATTAGATAGGGGATTTGTTCGCAGTCATGACTCCGAGAATTTCATGGCGGTCTGTGGTACGCGCTTGCCACATAGTGGTTGCACGGAATCGAGGATGCCCCTACAATGGGGCTCGTAGTCCCCGAACACGATATCAAGAGAGAAAAGCGGGCATTCTCATGGCTTACCATGCCGGCCCGGCCCCCTCATCTTCGCGGGTGGGCCTGTGGTGCGGAAAGAGTGCCCTCACGTTGAGGATCACGGCGGTCGTTCGTGCAACTGGTTTGTGTTCGCGGCCGGCGAAATAATTGAACGATACGTACGCATGCCAGGAGGCTGTTATGCAGGATATGTCCAAGTCGTTGATTCTCGTTGTTGCCCTCTTGGGCCTGAGCTTTCTTTCCGGGTGTCAAGATAAGCCCAAGAGGGTCGTCGTTCCCCCGAACGTTACGGTGGCGCAGCCCGTGCAGCGTGAGGTAACCAGATACCTGGAATACACCGGGACCACTGCCGCGCTGGAATCCGTGGACATTCGAGCCAGAGTGGCGGGCTTCCTGGAAAAGATGTGCTTCCAACCCCACGCGAAGGTCAAAGCAGGCGACCTGCTCTTCGTGATCGATCCTCGGCAGTACCAGGCTGCGGTCAATCAGACGGAAGCGTTGCTGGAAGGAAAACAAGCCGACTTCAAGCTCGCAAAGACCGAGGAAGAGATCTGGAAGACGCTTGAATCGAAGGAAGCGGTGAGCCCCCTCAAGCTCCAGGAAAAGACCGCGCGCAGCGACGTGTCAAAGGCCGGTGTCGATCAGGCCCGGGCAGATCTCGACAACGCCCGCCTGAACCTCGAATACACCCAGGTCACGTCTCCGATCAACGGACGCGTCAGCAGAAACCTGGTCGATGTGGGCAACCTCGTAGGTGCCACAGAAAAGACCCTGCTCACCAGTGTGGTAAATGACGAGTCGATCTACTGCTATTTCAACGCGAACGAGCTCGACCTGCTGTCAGTGAAGCGTGCTCACCCCGGACAAGGGGCGGCAGGGGAAGTCACATCTTGGAATATCAAGGCGTTTCTGGGACTGGCCGACGAAACCGGATACCCACACGAAGGACGCGTAGACTTCGTCGATACGCAAATCTCGTCCACCACCGGCACGATTCAGGTTCGTGCAGTGTTTCCCAATCCCGACGGTTTTCTTATGCCGGGGATGTTCGCCCGCGTTCGAATCCCTGTCGACAAAAAAGCGGCCTTGCTCGTGCCTGAAGTGGCGGTGCAATTCGATCAGGGCGGACGGTATCTGCTGGTGGTCAATGAGGAAAAGACGGTGGAACAGCGGAGGATCACACCAGGGAGGCTGGTTGACGAAATGAGAGTGGTCGAGAAAGGGCTTGCTCCGAAAGACCAGGTCATCGTTGCCGGCATTCAGCGAGCACGGCCCGGCTCCAAGGTCAACCCCGTGTCAAGTCCTGCACCCGCTCCACAGAGCGGCTCCAAGTCCGAGACCGAACCGCGGAACAAGTAAACGGGGGTAACACGCATGTTCAGCCGCTTTTTCATCAATCGGCCCGTATTGGCCTCAGTGATCTCTCTCCTGATCATGATAGCCGGTGGCGTGGCGATCTTCTCTTTACCGATTTCCCAGTTTCCCCAGATCACCCCGCCCGTGGTGCAGGTGACTACCGCGTATCCCGGTGCTGATCCGAAGGTTGTGGCCGACACGGTGGCCGCGCCCATCGAACAGCAGGTCAACGGTGTGGAGAACATGATCTACATGTACAGCACGAGCGCCCGGGACGGATCGTACACGCTCCGGATCACGTTCGAGCTGGGCACGGACGTGGACATGGCCACCGTGCTCGTGCAGAATCGAGTGGCCGCGGCCATGGCAAAACTTCCCCAGGAGGTCCAGCGCCAGGGGGTTAATACCAAGAAGGCCTCCACCTCCTTTGTGACCGTGCTCTGTCTATATTCTCCGGACCGATCCTACGATGACCTGTTCCTCACCAATTACGTGACCACCACGGTCAAGGACCAGCTCAGTCGTTTGCACGGCGTCGGTGATGTGACCGTTTTCCCCAGTAAAGACTACAGCATGCGGCTGTGGCTCAACCCAAACCGGCTCGAGTACAACAGCCTCACCACCAACGATGTGGTCAATGCCCTGAAGAACCAGAATGTGCAGGTGGCCGCGGGACGCATAGGTCAGGAGCCGGCTCCCACGGGCCAGGTGTTCGACTTGCCGGTGAATACCCTGGGTCGCCTCACCGATGTGGCACAGTTCGAGGACATCATCGTCAAGACCGGCCAGGACGGCAGTATCGTGAGGGTGAAGGACGTCGGCCGGGTCGAGCTGGGAGCCAAGAGCTACGATACGCTCTCCTATTACAACGGTCTCCCCTCGGTTACCTTGATCGTATATCAGACCCCCGGCTCTAACGCCCTGGACGTGGCCGATGCGACACGCGGCACGATGGAGCAACTGAAGAAGGACTTCCCCAAGGGAGTTGACTACAAGATCGTGTATCAGTCTTCGGACTTCGTGAGAGCCTCGATCAAGGAGGTGGTGATCACCCTTATCGAAGCATTCATTCTTGTTTTTCTCGTAGTGTTCATCTTCTTGCAGGATTGGCGTGCAACCCTGGTCCCTGCCACCACCATTCCCGTGTCGATCATCGGAACCTTTGCGATGATGTATCTGTTGGGCTTCTCCATCAACATGATCACCCTGTTCGGCCTGATCCTAGCCATCGGCATCGTGGTGGACGATGCGATCGTGGTCGTCGAGAACGTCGACCGCAACATGAAACAGCACCGATTGAGCCCGAAAGACGCGTCCATCAGGGCCATGGACGAGATCACGGGAGCGATCATCGGGATCACTCTGGTGCTGATGGCGGTGTTCGTGCCTGCAGCATTTCTGGGAGGGATCTCGGGACAGCTCTACAGGCAGTTTTCCCTGACTATCGCGGTGACCACATTGCTCAGCGCGGTCAACGCGTTGACCCTGAAGCCGGTGCAGTGCTCGTTGTGGCTCCGTCCCGAAGCGCACGAAAAGAACGCCTTTTTCAGGGGGTTCGACTCGGTGTTCGGGAAGATCACTGCTGTGTACACCTCGATCATCTCCTTTTTCGTGCGGCACGTGGCTTCGATGCTCCTGATATGGGCCGCGGCCCTTGGTCTGACGTACTACACGTTCACCCAGATTCCTACGGGGTTCCTCCCGCCGGAAGACGACGGGCTGATCCTGCTCAACGGGCAGCTCCCGGACGGCGCATCCTTGCAGCGGACCGACGCGGTCATGAAGCAGGTGATGGGTGTGCTCAAGTCGACCGACGGGATCGCGGATTTCGCAGTGTTGCCGGGATCATCGATACTCGATGGCGTCGGTTCCACGCTGGCAAGCGGCTTCGCGGCACTTGAGCCCTGGGAAGAGCGGCTCAAGAAAGGACGCACCAAGGAGGTGATCGTGGCTGAGTTGGCCCGGAAGTTTGCCGCGATCCAGGATGGGATTGTGTTTCCGTTCTCGTTGCCGCCGATCACCGGTCTGGGGCAAAGCGCGGGCTTCGAGATGTGGCTGGAAGACCGCGGCGGACTCGGACTCCCCAAGTTGAACGAGGTGGCAGACAATCTGGTCGCGGAGGCCCGCTCGGAAGGGGATTTGCGTTCCGTCGCCACGACCTTTCGGGCGGCAGTGCCCACACTCTTTGCCGACGTGGATCGGGTCAAGGCCCTGACGCTCAAGGTTCCTCTGCAATCGGTATTCGACACGATGCAGGCATACCTCGGGTCCACGTACGTGAACGACTTCAACGAGTTCGGACGGACATGGCAGGTTATGGTGCAGGCGGACGGACCGTACCGGGGCGTGCCGGACGACATACGGAGGCTCCAGGTCAGAAATCAAGAAGGGAAGATGGTTCCGCTGGGGACTCTGACTAAGGTCGACTATGCCCCTGGTCCTCTGCGGGTTGACCGATACAACATGTTTCCGTCGATCCGGGTGTTGGGCGAACCCGCTCAGGGAGTGAGCTCGGGGAAAGCGCTTGACGCGATGGAGCAGCTCGCGGCGGAGAATCTCCCTCCTGGTGCGGGTTTCGAATGGACCGGTGTCGCGTATCAGCAGAAGAAGGTGAGCGGTCAGATCGTCTTCGTCTTCGCCATGGCGGTGCTGATCGTGGTCATGATACTCGCTGCACAGTATGAGAGCTGGATTGACCCGATTGCGGTCGTCACCGTGGTGCCGCTCGCGGTGTTGGGTGCGATCGTGGGACTTGCCATACGGGGCATGGATAACAACCTCTACACGCAAGTGGGGCTGGTGCTTCTAGTGGGCTTGTCCGCGAAGAACGCCATCCTGGTGGTGGAATTTGCCAGGGAAAGACAGGCCCTAGGAAAATCCGCCATAGAAGCTGCGGTAGAGGGAGCGACTCTCCGGTTCAGGGCGATTCTCATGACGTCCTTCGCGTTCATCATCGGAGTTTTGCCGCTGGTCTTCGCTACGGGCGCAGGAGCGGTGAGCAGACAGGCAGTAGGCACCGCGGTATGCTTCGGTATGCTCGTGGTGACCATGCTGGGCGTCTTCTTCACTCCGGTCCTTTACGTGGCGATGCAACACCTGAAGCGAGGAAACCGAAAGAGCGAGTCCCACCACCTTCCGGGCAGCCAGCCTTGTGAGGGACACGCGATTTTAAGGGAGTAAGCTCTAGGGTCTGTAACGAGATAAGCCCGGTATTCACGATTCCGTGTTCCATGGGTTGAAACCCATGGCTATTCAAAGTGGGCCCGGGAGGGCGCGCTGGGCTTTCCCGCCTGGCCTTGACAGGCACGGCTATTATCAAACGTTCCTCCGGAACGTCAGCCTTCCCAAGCCCCGCAGGGGCGACTGAAAATAGCCGGACGCTTCAGCGCCGGGAAAGAATACGGATCCTCTATCGTGTGTAGAATGCCTAATACCAATTCGCGTTCAAGCGGGTGACTTCCAAGCCGGTTTCAAACTCGTTGTCGTGGGGGGCAGACCCGTGTGCCTGGCCTGAAGTGGGCGCACACGTAGGTGCGCCCCTACGGTCTTCTCGCCATCTTGACCGCGCATCGGTATGAGTTATAGTCACGCGCCTTGAAATTCGCGGGACCGTGAATGAACACAAACCCTCTCTCCCTTCCCCCAGCCACCAGGCGAGAGGGCTTGCTATTCCCCTCCCTTGATGGGAGGGCTGAGGGGAGGGTGAAAGTTCCCGCAATTCTCAACGCGTGGCACCATAGCGCCTATGAGGGGAAGGGAGCCTTCCTAAACAACATCGTCCCTGAAATCCAACCTCTTCGCCCGTCCATTGCATCTCCGGGGGACGGGAATACTCAGTGTTCCTTGCACCGTTTCGAAGCAATGCGCATCATTATTCCCAAGAGCTCGGCCCGACCCGAATGTGCCGGCAGTAGGACGGAGAGAGGTGGCACGACAATGAAAGAACACGAGGACGCGGATCTGATTCAGGTGATGGACCCGGAAGGTCGCGTGGCGGATGAGTCACTCCTGAAGGGGATCAGCGAGCCGGATATGCACGGCATGTACCGGCTCATGAACTTCACCCGCCTGTGGAATTCGAAGGCATTGAGCCTGCAACGCCAAGGCCGCATGGGCACCCTTGCATCGGTGCGCGGCCAGGAAGCGTCAAATGTGGGTATGGGAATGGCTTTGGCCCCCGGTGACTGGTTCTGCCCGTCGTTTCGCGAGTACGGAGCGATGTTCGCCAGAGGAATTCGCCCCCAAGACCTTTATCAGTACTGGGGTGGAGACGAACGGGGAGCCAAACCTCCTGACGGTTCTCGCGTCCTTCCGGTCTGCATCACGGTTGGTTCCCATCTCCTGCACGCCGCGGGGATCGCTTGGGGGGCAAAGATCCGAGGGGACAGAATCGCGGTGATGTCCAGCTCAGGCGACGGTTCCACGTCCCAGGGGGATTTCCACGAAGCGCTCAACTTCGCTGGCGTGTTCAAGTTGCCGGTGGTCTTTGTGATTCAGAACAACCACTGGGCGATCTCCGTGCCCGTCGAGAAACAGACAGCCTCGGAAACGATCGCGCAAAAGGCCTGTGCGTACGGAATTGACCACGCGCGGATCGACGGAAACGACGTCTTCGCTATTTATCTCACCGCGAAGAGGCTCCTCGACGCGGCCAGGTCGGACTATCGACCCGCACTGATCGAGCTGGTGACCTACCGTATGGACGACCACACCACCGCGGACGACGCGAGCAGGTACCGCACCGCGGAGATGCTCGCTCCCTGGCTGGCGAAGGACCCTGTCGACCGGCTGAGGAAATACCTCACGGCCAACAAGGGGTGGGATGAAGGAAAGGAAGCGGATCTGATTGCCGAGCTTACTGCAGAAGTGGAACAGTGTGTCCGGGACTACGAGGGAGCCGCTCATCCGCCGCCCGCGCAGGTGTTCGATCACACCTATGAGGAAATGCCGTGGCATCTTCAGGAGCAGAGAGACCAGTTCCTCATGTACCTGGGCGAGGCGCATAGGTAGCCGCCCGGTACCCAGAGTTCCCATGAACGACCATGACCTGACGGTCACAACGAAGCATGAAATTGTGCCCCTCGGAAACCCCAAGAGGGAGGCCCTCTTGGCGGCGACCAGCGGGAGCCGCAATGCTCTAGAAGTTCTTGGGGATGGGGGTCCGGGGGAAGGGACTTCTTTCAAGAAGTCTCTTCCCCCGGAGATCCCTTGTCCATAAGAGGTGAACTATGGCGCGATTATCGATGGTGGAAGCGATCAATGCGACCCTTAGCGAGTTGATGGCCAAGGACGAGCGGATCGTGGTGATGGGGGAAGATGTGGGGGTCGACGGTGGGGTGTTCCGGGCCACGGTCGGCCTGATCGAGAAATACGGGCCTGATCGAGTCATCGACACTCCTTTGGCAGAGAGTGCCATCGTCGGGACAGCCATTGGCATGGCGGTGTACGGGATGCGTCCTGTGGCTGAGATTCAGTTCGAGGGCTTCATGTTCAAGGCGTTCGATCAAGTGTACAGCCACGCTTCACGCTTGCGGCGGCGTTCGCAGGGAGTGTACGGAGTGCCGCTCGTGATCAGGGCGCCATACGGGGCCGGAGTGCGCGCGCTCGAACACCACTCCGACGCGCCGGAAGCATTGTTCTGCCACCTGCCCGGCATGACGGTAGTGGTCCCTTCTACCCCTTCCGAAGCGAAAGGGCTGCTCACCGCGTCCATCGAGCATCCTGACCCGGTAGTCTTTCTCGAGCCCAAGAGACTCTACCGGCTATTCAAGGAAGAAGTGCCGGAAGGAGACTACCGAATCCCGCTCAGAAAAGCGCGAGTGGTCAAGGAGGGCAAGGACATCAGCGTCGTCACGTACGGGGGCATGGTCTCGGTGTGCGAACGCGCGGCGCAGCACGTCGGGAGCGAGGGCGTGGACGCGGAAATACTCGATCTTCGCACGGTATGGCCCTTCGACATCGACGCGATCACTACCTCTGTGAACAAGACCGGCCGGCTGGTCATCGTCCATGAGGCGCCTCGCTCATTCGGGGTCGGTGCGGAAATAGCCGCCCTGGTGGCGGAACGATCTCTCCTGTCGCTGCTCGCGCCGATCAAGCGCGTGACCGGCTACGACGTGGTTCCCCCGCTCGCCAAGCTCGAGGAATACAATTACCCTGACTCAGAGAGGGTGGTACGGGCCATCCACGACGCCATGCAGTTCTAGGGAGGAACAGGCCGATGAGAGAAGTATTCAGACTCCCGGACGTAGGAGAAGGAATTGCGCAGGCCGAGATCGTCGAGTATCTGGTGCAGGTGGGAGACCAGGTCAAGGCCGACCAGAACGTCGTACGCATCGAGACCGACAAGGCAGTAGTGGAGCTTCCTTCCCCTTTTGCCGGAGTGGTGATCGAGGTACCGCACAAGCCGGGCGATACCGTGAATGTGGGAGACCCTCTCTTGATCGTCGAAACCGAGGCAAAGGCATCGGAAGAAACCCCGGCTCCGAAGGCTCCCGCAAAGCCTGCTCCTGCGCTCGAGATCCGTCTCGCACAGCCGCCGGCAGCAAAGGCCGCAACCGGAGTTGTCACGCCGGCGTCCGCAGCGACGGTCCAGGCAACCCCTCATACTCGCCGTCTTGCACGCGAGCTGGGCGTGGACATCAATACGGTGAAAGGGAGCGGACCTCACGGTCGGATCACCGATGAGGACGTGCGGAAGGCTGGCGAGCGCGTGCCCCCGGAACTGCCGAAAGTCCCGACTGCTGCCGTCGTCCAGGTTCCGGCAACCGCGGGCTTCGATTTCGAGAAGTACGGGGCCACAAGGCGAGTGCCTTTCAAGGGCGTGCGGAAACGCATCGCAGAGGTAATGGTGCGATCGGTCTCCACCATTCCCCATGTGACCCACTTCGACGAGGCGGACGTGACCGAATTGCTTAAGGTGCTCGATCAGGCGCGCCCAATTGCGGAAAGTCGCAGCGTCAAGCTGACGGTATTGGCGTTTCTGGTCAAGACCTCGGCTGCTGCCTTGAAGAAGCACCCGATGGTCAACTCCTCCCTCGACGAAGGAACCGGAGAACTGGTTATCAAGGACTACATCAACATAGGCATCGCTACGGACACCGACGCGGGGCTCATGGTCCCCGTCATACGTGACGCGGACAAGAAGTCGATTCTCGACATCGCGGAGAGCCTGCAGGAACTGTCACGAAAGGCCAGAGATCGCACCGTGGATCTGGAAGAGCTCCGCGGCGGCACCTTCACGATAACCAACGCGGGTGCGGTTGGGGGCATGTGGGCCACGCCGATCATTCTTCATCCCCAGGTTGCGATCCTCGGATCGATGCGTGCGACAAAGCGCCCGGTCGTGCGAGACGATCAGGTGGTGATCCGCACCATGATGCCGTTGAACCTCTCGTTCGACCATCGAGTGCTCGACGGAGCCGATTCCGGGCGCTTCGTCAACTACGTAAAGGAGCTGCTCGAAGACCCGATGCGGATGCTGGTGGACGTCCCGTGACCACGCTGCCCTTGGAAATAGGTTTTCCGGGGGAAGGGACTTCTTACTAATAACCCTCGGTTTCTTCTCTTTTCGAGAAGAAATCTTCAGCTTAGCGTCTCTGGGAGAAGGCAACGTACCCGTCTTCGTCTGCATGGAACCAACTCGCCCCGCCCTGGATCTCCATGCGGACCGAGAAAGGTGGACGCGAATTTTGGTTGCGGCTCCCGCTGGTCGCCGCGAGAAGCAGCACCTGCCCGACGTGTGCCCCATTCAGTGCAGCCTGGGACGCCCGATGTGGTTCCCGTTGGCCAGCGCTTCTTGCAGGTTAGACACTCAGTGAGCCTCAGGCATGCGGAAACGCCGAAGCTTTCCCTTGACGGACCGGCTTGGAGAGGGCTACGCTCTTGGCTGGGGGACCGGCTGTGACCGGTGCCGCATACATCATCAGGCGCTGATGACCGAGATAGCCAAAGGGGGCCGAAATGTGGCTGGTTGGGGTGTTGCTCCTTACCGTCTGCACTTTGCTGCTGTTCAGTAGGATCACCAGGACACGGAGGATGAGGTGGGTCCTTTTCTTCGCGGGTCTGGCAGTGTGGATGGTTGCGGTGTTCCTGACACGGAGAAATGAATCCGCATCCGATGTCATGCATTGGGGTCTACTTATATCACTCCCCATGTCTGATCTGATCGCAGTCCCCGTATTTAGAAGGCGGGTTACACCGCCTTGTGTCCGTGTTAAGAAGCGTCAGCGAGGCGGGATGGCTGGTATTATCGCATTATTCTTAGTCGTGACACTCGTTATCTTATGGCTGATCACCGGGTGGTTGAGTTTTTCTAAAGGGATCTTCTATTTGGGATTCATTGCAGTCGGGGTAATTACATACGCTATTATCCCCCTTGTTTTACCACCGGAGATATGCGGAAACGGCGTATGGCGAGACGGAAGGTTCCATCCCTGGGACGACTTCGCATACTTTGTGTGGAGACGAAACGAAGAATGTGGTGTCGAATTGAGCATTGAGGCAAGATCGTCGGACTGCAGCTCCGCGTTCCTCGCGGTGCCTCATGAAGACTGCGAAGCCGTGCAGCAACTCCTCAAGGCAAACTTGCCGGATCGAAGCTTGGATTCCGAGGCGTATTTGGCGTGATCCCAGCGAAGTGAACCTAATGCCCCAAGGGTTCACCCCCGAGATCTCAGAGGGCGCGGCGTGGAAGAGCAGACGAGATGACAGAGCTATTTCGCGGCACGCCCTCAGCGAGTCGGTGGCTTTGCGATTTGTCTTCGTCTTCTCTTCTTGCGCTCTTCGTCTCCGCTGTGCACTCTTACATGTATTGATTCATGCACCATTCCCACGGAAGGGCCGTGGTCAGCCGGGAGGTTGCGATGGTAGTAGGTGATTTTGCGAGAGGCACGCAGGTTGCGGTGATCGGTGCTGGGCCCGGCGGGTACGTGGCTGCGATCCGGGCTGCGCAATTGGGTCTGGAGGTCACCCTGGTCGAGAAGGAGTTGCTGGGCGGTGTGTGCCTGAATTGGGGATGCATTCCGTCCAAGGCTCTGATTCACGTCGGCGAACTCATGTCGCAGATCGCACATGCCGACCAGATCGGGATCATGACCGGCCCTGTGTCGGTGGACCTCGTTCGGACGGCTCAGTGGAAGGACCAGACCGTCGGCAAGCTCAGAAAAGGGATCGAGGTGCTGCTGTCCCAGAACAAAGTCGAAGTGGTGCGCGGCAGCGCGCATTTGACCTCCGATCATTCGTTCAGTGTGGAAGCGCCTGATGCAGTCCATCGCTTCGAGTTCGAGTCGTGCATCCTGGCTACCGGATCGAGCGCGGCCCAGTTCCCGGGCATACCGCGGGACGGAGAAGTGGTGATCGACTCCACGGACGCGCTGGAGCTCAAGAGCATTCCCGGCCGCATGGTGGTGATCGGTGCCGGTGCGGTCGGGCTCGAGCTCGGCATGGTCTACGCAAAGCTCGGGTCTGAAGTGATCATTCTGGAAGGAATGGAGAAGCTCCTCCCGATGATCGACTCCCAGATGGTGCCCGTCATGGAACAGTCACTCAAGAGGCAGGGCATAAAACTGGTGCTGGGTGCCCGAGTGCAAGATATATCCCGCCGCGATGGCCACGCGGAGCTGCGCTACTCGGCCGCGGGAACCGAACAATCCATTTCCGCAGACAAAGTGCTGGTGGCGATCGGCAGACGCCCCAACACGAGCGGCATTGGATTGGAAGAGGCTGGGGTGAAGATCGATCAGAGGGGATTCGTCGAGGTCGACCAGCGGATGATGACCTCCGTGCAAGGGATATTTGCCATAGGGGACCTCGTGCAGGGCCCTATGCTGGCCCACAGGGCCTCGTACCAGGGCAAGGTGGCTGCTGAAGTGATCGCGGGCCAGCCGGCAGCGTTCGACGGAGTGGAAGTCCCCGGAGTCATCTTCAGCGATCCGGAAATAGCCACGGTGGGTCTCACGGAGGATCAGGCTCATGCAAAAGGAATCCCCGTGAAAGTGGGTGTCTTCCCCTTCAGGGCTCTGGGACGGGCAGCGACGTTGGGAGGCCAGGCCGACGGCTTCTCCAAGGTGGTCGCTGATGCGGAGTCTGGCATCGTCCTTGGTGTGCACATCATCGGGCCTCACGCATCGGATCTCATCGCCGAGGGGTGCCTTGCCGTGGCTTCAGCCTCTCACATGGACGATCTGACCCTGACCATGCATCCGCATCCGACCTTGCCGGAAAGCATAGAGGAGGCTGCCGAGCAGATCGAGCACCGAGCGATCCACATATTCAATCCCCAGTCCCGCAAGGGCTGATACCAAATAGCTTTGATCAGAAAGTCTTGGGGGGGGGGGGGGGGGGGGGGGGGGGGTGA
>JBFMAA010000049.1:0-839 GCA_040755955.1 Thermodesulfobacteriota bacterium | reverse complement strand
GAAAGTCTTCCGGGGGAAACCCTTTTGAAAAAGGGTTGTCCCCCGGACCCCCTTCCAAAAACTTTTGGAATATTGGTTGGTTCTCACCATCCAACGACTACTTGAGATGTGGGGGGCTGACTTTCATGCTTGGTTGTGGCCGCGTGCGGCCATGGTGGTAGTGCAAAAGGGTTGTCCCCGACGCCTTACTTGAGGGTGCGCAGGTTGGTATGATACCCATAGGTGCTCTTGCCAGAGCCCGTCACGATGGTTATGGTTTTCGCACGGTGGACTTTCCGTACTCACCGAGTATGAGCATACCGATTCGTGACGGCTGGAGGTTACGATGAGCGAACTATGCGGAATGATGTCAGACTTTGGACGCTCCATGGAAAAGAACTATGTGGAGGCTCCGGCCAACCTCTCAGGGTGCGAATGCAGCGATGAACATCGACTGCACATGGCGCTCTCGGAGACCAGGGCTCGACCCATTGTCTTTACTCCCGAACACAAGGGCATAGGCGAGGCGTATTGCGCGACTTTTGGGCGCCGGTGTAGCGCGTAATCGACGTGGCGCGAGTCCGAACCAATACCCTTTGCAGGAAAGATGCGTACGCGATCACCGGGTACAGGGGCAATTGTCCTTCGACGGCGCTTGCTCCTGTTCCTCCTGCATTTGTGGTGTGTTCCCGGGTTGGATGGGCAAACCCACCGATACCAATGTGCGTTCTAAGCGGAAGTTCTTCTCGAAACTGGTTGCGGCAACCTTTACAACCCACCATATTTCCGTGATTATACCAACACAAGACTGCCGAAAACGGGCTCAGGGGTAGCCATGTAATGTCAAGAAATGTGAACGT
>JBFMAA010000048.1:0-35257 GCA_040755955.1 Thermodesulfobacteriota bacterium | reverse complement strand
CCTCCGGCGAGCTCGCCAAGAACAGCCAGCCCGAGGTGACCACGGTTCGACCCGGCCCCCGTGCCTTGCCGCCGGAAACTCCGGACACCCAGGAGGACGTACGCCCGGTCCGGGAGTCTCGGCCGCCCCGGGCCGGCAAGCTGATGTTAGAGATAAAGGCGACGGCCAAAGCATGGGTCAGGGTTCAGTCCGACGCCGGTCCCGCAGAGGAGATGGTCATGTTGCCGGGCCAATCTCGATTCTTCACTGCCAAGCAGGGCTTCCAGGTCCAGACCGGCAACGCGGGGGGGGTCCGGATCCGCTTTGACGGTAAGGACCTGCAGAAGATGGGAGAAGACAACCAGACGCTGGCGATCACCCTTCCCTGACCATACCACGGAGCGATCAGATCATGAGACATTCATCTCCAAGGTTCAGGCTGCGGAGAACACTCACCGCGATCCATAAGAGGAAGAACGACGTGGACTTCATGGCCGGGCTCCCTGCGGCATTGTACCTATTCCGGAAAAAGAAGAAGCCTGGGGCGTTCAGACTCAGACTTCGGAAAAGGCTTCGCTGAAGACCGGTGGAAAACTCGTCGAGCTCCCTGTTGGTCGCGGCCCTCCTGGCAGGTCGAAAGGACCTGGACTATCGGCTGCGCGCTCGCCTTATCGCCTGTGCTCCCCTTTTTGATGTCGACTCTCTCGAGGACGCCGAAGACGCACTGCGTGCTTCATTGGGAAAGACGGGCATCGGTTCCCGAACGTCGTTCCGCATCACCACACGGGCGTACTCTCACGCTCTGCGAAAGACCGAAACGTGGATCAGCCGGGGAGTCTTCGTCGTCAAGACCGCGGAGCTTGTCCCGCACTGGTCGAACCACGTGGCAGAGGTGCTCTTTGCGTGGGGTGATGCGCCACCGAAGGGACTCCTGTGGGCGGCCGTGCTCAACTCAAGGAAACCTCGAAAGATCGGCCCGCATGAGGAATGGATTACGGCCACGGCAACACTCGTTTTGCACGCGGTCGACCGGGGTTACGGGATCGTATCGAGTTACGGAACGATTCCGTACGCGCTGACGACTCATCTGGCATGCGCGATGAACCACCCGGTCCTCCTTGTGTGGGACGGTCCGCTGCCGATGATGGCTGAGGCTCCTGACCGGACGGATCTCCCTTCGGACTTGAACTTACCTGCTCAGGGGCTGGTCGTATCGCAGTTCCCGCCGGGCAGCGTGCCGAGCGAGCGTGTCCGAGGCCAGGCCAGGGACCACCTTGTGGGGGCTTTGGCGGCATTGGTGCTCGTCGCGCAGATCAGACCCCGCGGGAACATGGACGCAGTCCTCGATGCAGCCCGGAAGAGAGGCGCCACCATAGCGGCCTATGCCCCGTTCGCTTTGCGCGCACCTGAAGCGGAAGTCGACGCGGAGTTGGGCCTGAAGCCGGAACTCGTAGAATTGATCGAGCCCAGCGCTACGGCCGGGCGCTTTCAACCGGACCCGGGGGAAGCCGCAGGCAATGATCGCGTCGGCGTTCGCGGGCCCGAGTGCGATCCGCCGGCGGACAGAGACTGCGTCACGCAGACCCCACTCGCCGGGGGCCTCTGCCGAAGCAACGCCACCCGAATCGGTGATACCGCGGGTTCTCAGGACGATTCTTCGCGACCGGAGGTGGATGAGCCTGGGCCAAACCCTCACCCCGGGCTGTTGATGCTCATTGTGCCAGAGCCGGGGTACCTCTTTCACTACACCCGGGCGTGTCCGGGTCCATGGCCGGGTCAGACCCTCGGAGAGTATTGCCGGGGACTCATTCGACGCGATCCTGACGCTGCTCACACCGGCTTCCACACGCTTTTGAGGATACTCGAAGACCGGCTCATCCGCGGAAGTTCCCGGCTAGTCAGGGGGACTCAGCCCGTCGTCTCGCTCACAGAGTGTCTCCCTTGGGATCTGGCGAATCTTATCCAGTGGAGGCGAGGCTTGGCCAGGTGGTCTCTCGAGCTGTACGGAATCGGCTTCGACAGAGAGTTTCTGACGACTCTGGGAGCCGACCGGGTGGTGTACGGCGATGAAGCGGTCTTCGCATCACTGCCGGACCGAAGGCGGCACCTTTTCCAGTTGAGCTCGTCCGGCGGGTACGATTGGGCCTCGGAGAAGGAATGGCGTGTTGTCGGGGACCTCGCACTCTACCAAATCCCTGTGGACAAAATGATCGTCCTGGTATCGAACCTGGACGAAGCACGGCTCGTGCAAGCCCGATTCGGGCTGCCCGTGACACTGGCGGACTTGGGACACGTGAAATCCCTCAGTGGGTAACACCATCATGCCCTTGCCACGACGGCATGTGCACGGGCAGGAACTGCGATAAGCCGGTCCGGCAGGAGCACTCTACCCTGTCCAATGTCGAAAACAGGCGGTACATTTCCGCAGGGTATGTTATCCTCGACGAAGAGATAGGCTGGGCGAGCTGAATCGATTCAAATGACCAGATGGGGGACGCTCTGCATGGAACCCGGTAAGACGCCATTCGAGGTCATTCGCGGCCGATCATTGGTCTGGCGTGGCCTGCTGGCATTGATTGCCGCCCTTATTATAGGGGCTTATGTTCGGGCTTCGTGGTTGAGCGATCCTCCATGGGAACACACATTCTATGCGATCGAAGGGGTTCTGTTCAATGCAATCCTGATGTTACTCGTTGCTCGCCTCTTGTCTCGCGCGAACGTGACCCCCGAGGCCTTAGTCGGACCCGACCCGTCATGGGCAACCTTGCGACGGTTCACCCTGCTGCCGTTTCCCCTCATCGTCTTCGCGGTTGCCTCGCTCTACCTTCTCCATGTGCCCTTGTCGTATGTTGCCCCCGGGTTTGTCGAAGCGCTCGTCCTCGATGGCCCGCCGTTGATGCTCTGCACACCCGTGGCCGATGCTGGTGTCTTGAATCTCATGACCTTTTTTGCCGCTGTCCTGACGGGTCCTGTCGTTGAAGAGCTGGTCTTCCGTGGTGTCCTGTTGACGCGGTGGTCACTCAAATGGAACTTGTCAGTCGGCATTCTTGGATCATCCGCTGCGTTTGGCCTGTTGCACATCGATGTCGTCGGCGCTTTCTTCTTCGGCTGCGTCATGTGCCTGGTGTACATCGAAACGAAGTCGCTGGTCGTCCCTATCCTCGTTCACGTGACCTACAACGGCATCTGCTGGATTCTGGCAGGAGTCGACTTCGTGTTTGGCGATCCAGAGGCGACGCTTACCGTTGCTGAATGGCAATCACAGTGGTGGGTGGGGCCGGTAGCCGCAGTTGTGGTGGCTCCGTGGGTGATCTGGTTCCTGAAGAACCGCTTCAGGCTTACGGATTGGCGTATCCCCTATGAAACCTCTGACCCAAATGGCGGCAGCAACTAACATTCCGGAGTTTTTTGAAAGGAGGTCAGAGGCACAGGCACTCGTACAACCAAGCGGAAACATGGTTGCAGTACTTCCCGGTGGGACCGGCATCTTGCCCGCGTCTCGGTCGTTGCGGGCACATCGGCGGAAATCGTGCAGGATCTTCTGCCGACCTGTGCTGGTGGATACACTACACAAGGAGCACGATTCATGGCAAAGGCGATTGAACAGATTCGGAAGTCCGGCGGGTGGTCCTTGACGGTGGGTCACTTCGGCCTCGGAGCACGGGGAGACGGAGTGGGCAGCGTCGGGCAGCAGGTCCACGATGGAGACACGATCAATGTGCGAGCCCTGGGGAACTTTGGAGTGCGTTTCCTCGGCATTGACGCTCCCGAAATCAGTCTTGCGCTCCCGGGCGGCGGGCCGGCCTTTGTGCCCTTGTCGGATCAACGCTGGGAGGATTTCCTGACAGATCCCTTTGCGGGGTCTGGAGGGACAGAACTGAAGAAGAAGCTCCCCCCCGGTTTGCTGGAGCACCTTCAACGCGGAGCGGGGCCTGGCGCGGCCGGAAACCAGTTCCGGCACGCGGAGGCGGCCAAGCAGGAATTGAGGAGCCAGGTGGAAAAGGACCTCCAGGAAGTGCTGTCGGCACCGGAAGAATTCCGATTCTTTCTCGTCTTTGCCTCGGAAATCATGGACCGCTACGGACGGCTGCTTGCCTTCATCAACCGTGAGGCCCGTGCAGAGCCACGTCCCCTGGACTACAACCAGCGGCTGCTCAAAAACGGGATGGTGAGCCCCTATTTCATCTGGCCGAACGTGAACCCGTTCCGCAAACAGGCTTCCCTTTTGGAGGCGGTTCCCGCGCCCGGAACCGCCAATGAACTTGCGAACTCGGAGAGGACCCTGCGGGAGGCCCGGGCATGGACACAAAATGCGAGGCGGACCAGGACGAGGGGCATATTCGAGGAGCACGACCCTCTGCGATTACACCCCTTTGAGGTGCGCTTCCTGGCCGGACGCAGACCTCCGGAACGCCGGGTCATTGACTTGGGCAAGAACGACGATGTCTTGATTCCGGCCTTAGACTATCACACCGTGGGTAACATCGAAGACAGGCTTTTCATTCCCACGGAATATGTTGCGTTGTTCAAAGAGAAGGGTTGGCGCGCTCCTTAGGCATGCGGTCCCCGGCAACAGCCGCGCCCTTTCGACCGGTACCGTCCAGCACCGTGAGAAATGCGCTTACCACAGCCGGGTCGAAATGTTTTCCGACCTGTTCGCGCAGGTATTCGAGCGCCTTCTCGACCGGCCATGCCTGGCGGTAGCATCGGTCGTGTGTGAGGGCATCCCAGACGTCTACGACGGCAAAAATGCGCGCGGGCAGCGGGATCTTCGCGCCCGCGAGTCCCTGTGGATACCCTGTGCCATCCCATCTTTCGTGGTGGAAGAGAGGTATGTCGAGGGCCGCGGCCAAGTAACCGATCGGCTCGAGCATGCGTCTCGAGTATTCCGGGTGTTGTTTGATGATGGCGAACTCTTCGTCGTCGAGGGGGCCGGGTTTCTTCAGTATCGCGTCGGGAACTCCCATCTTTCCGATATCATGGAGTACCGCGCCCCGCCGAAGGTCGCCGAGGCGTCCGTCCGTGAAGCCCATTTCCCGGGCGATCGCGACGGTGAGCCCAGTGACCCGCCGGCTGTGCCCCTCGGTCTCCTGGTCTTTGAGCTCGAGCGCGGTGGCCCACCCTTCGATCGTTTGGTCGTACGCGCTGACCACCTCGCTGGCCAGGCGTTCGTTCTCGATCGACCGAGCAACCAATCGCCGCGCGGCACCCCTGACCACGCCGAAAAGTCCCAGATAAAGGACGGCAAATCCGCCAAATACGCCGCTTCGGACTGTGTATTTGATTCGGGTGATCCGGCCGTCAAGAGCGTCGGTGGTCTGATAGATCTCAAAAGCGCCCAAAATCCTGTTTGCGTCCGCCACCTTCAGGGGAACGTACACTTCCAGGAGGCTCTCCCACTGACGCTCCGGCTCGTTCTCCACCTTCTGAAGGCGAGAGAGCTCGCGGCCCATCTGTCCCGCGAGGGCCTCGTCAAGCTCCCTGTTCGGGCCTGACGGCATCCCGATATTGAGATGGGTGTCGCTGTAAAGCAGCTTCTTGTCCAGGCTCCAGATCTTGACGCGGACGATATCGTTGCGGAGCACATCCCGCCTGACGATTTCGTCAACTCGCCGGTACGTGTCCTGCGAGAAGGGGCCGCGGAGGTCCTCAGGGGCAAAGGCTTTCCGAAGCGGTGTGGCCGCACGCTCCCCTGCGATGGTTGTCGTCACGTCCAGCGCGTCTTCCACAAGAATGCGCTGGAGTATGTAGCTGAGCAGTGTGGCCACGACCAGCGTGACTCCCAACCCAATAAGCGAGAACTGTAAAATGAGTTTTCGTTCGTAAGGCATCGCGACATACTCGATTCAGTACGCTTCTGGGGGTAGCGGTCTGCCCCCACGAAAACACACCACAACGTCACAGAGACACCAAGAAATCATGTGGAGATTCCGGTGATGGTGTGGTTTCCGATCGGCTTCATTGGTATCTTTGCTTGGGGCTTGCCGCGAAATAACCCTATCATCTCTCGTGCTCCCCTTCCATGGATTAAGACCCATGGCTATTCACAGTGCGCCCAGCAGGGCGCGGGCCTCTTCTGCCCTGAAAGGGCAGTCCGTGAATAGCCGTAGGTTTCAACCTACGGTGGTGAAACGAGTGAACACTGTCCTCTAATTCACCGTGGTTGCAAGGCTTGTTTTTTCGCGGGCCCTTGGTGGTTCGATCATGTTTGCTACGGGTCAACACTTGCTCCTTTCAGCTCGGTGCGACCACGCTCTCGTTCTGGAACACCAACGGCCGTGGGTGACATCCTTCTCTTCCGATGAGTCCGAGGAAATCCTCAAACAGGCCGTGTACGAGTTCCGAGTTGTTCTCCCTGTTCTTGCCGGTCAGGGGGATCTGCCCACCTGCGGCCTCGCCATGTCCTCCCGCGTGGCCCGTAGCCCCCACAAGACGCCGCAGGATCGTACCTGCCTGGTGTTTGCGCGAAGTGGAGCGCATGGACATGAGGATCATCTTCTGGTGAGTGCCCGTTACCAAAGACCAACACACCCCTTCGATGCGAAGCAGATCGTCCGCGAGGACAGGTATGATCGATTCTTCTTCCACGGGCCCCAAGTCGCACAGTACCACGTCTCTGTACAGAGTCGCCCTGGAGAGCCCCTTGTGGTACGCTTCGAAGTACGCGCTCGTGAGCCTGGGTTTCTCGATGTATCCCAGCACCCTGGGGTTGGTCAAGGGAGCAAGGTATCGGTATGCCCTGAAGTCGGCCTGAGAGGCTCCCCTGAGCAAGTAGTTGGTATCCGTCTTGATCCCGTAGAACAACGCGTTCGCGACCGATCGGTTCGGTGCGATTCCCACGGTCACAAGGTATTCGGTCAGAATCGTCGAGGTGGCCCCGTAGTCAGGTCGGATATCCCGGAACACGGCCTTGCGACTGGCACCACGAAAGGGATGGTGGTCAATGACTACCAGTGGCGGCTCCTCGCGCCTCATCATAAGGTTGTTCCCGGTGCCGGGCTGGGCATCAAGTATTGCTATGCCGAAGTAATCGGATCGCGGTAGCCTCGTCAGCCGAGTGAAAGGGAGCCGAAGTCTCTGAATCATGGCCTTGTTCTCGGCTCGGGTGATAATGCCGCCATATCCGAGTGTCGAGGGGATTCCAAGCCATTTCTTCACGAGAAGCTGAAAGGCTGCACAACTCGCCAGCGTGTCCGGATCGGGGTTATTGTGTGCCAATATGAGCAGGCCGTCGCGTCGCGCACCCTTGAGGAGCCGTTCCAAGTCTTCGACCTTCTTGCGGGATCTACTCAAATCCCATTGCCCGTTCACTCTGGTCTCCTTCCTGGGCGAATGTGAATTCTGGGGGAAGGGGCGTTTTACTCACAACGTTTGTCTGTGGGAGGGCCCGCTCAAGACCTTATTCCCGCAATGCCACCAACGACCAGAGCGCACCGTGTGTGTTCTCCAGCAGGCGCGGACTCAGCCGGTGTTCCCGGACAAGGCTGAGAATCTCCTCTTTCCTGAAGTGGTACGACACCGGCGCATGGATCAGGTCAAAACATTGCCAGCAGAGCGTTCCCAGCGAATTGTGTGACCAGAATAACATGTGTTGATGCAAAGGCAATCGGGTGAACAATCTTTCAGACACCCTGCGCACAGGCATGTACACGAGATTGATCACCAGCCAGACCATCAACCCCGGCAGATACGCCAGCATCCGCTGGCCTCGAAGCGGCAATCTGTGCATGACACTCTTGAGGGGTTCCACCACATGAGTCATGGCAAAGTTGTTTTCGTAGCTGTATACGCAGATGCAGACAAGGCCACGGTCCCCGGTCGCGCGCACGAGATTCGCAAAACCGAGCTTGTGATCAGGGACGTGCTGCAAAGCGTGGTCGCAGATGGAGACGTCTGCGACTCCTGGTTTGAGGGGGTTGTGGCAGAGGTCGCTTCGCACGAGGAGCAATCGGTCCCGCCACTGGGGCAGCAGCCCGCGGATCGCGTAGATCTCGGTCCCGATTTCGTTGCAGATGATCCTGGCGGGATTGCGGCGGCTTATGTGGAAGACCTCACGTCCGCGTCCCGCGCACGCCACAAAGACCGTTTTCCCCTCGATATCTGCGGGTGACAAAGGGATGAACCTCCAGAAGACGTTCTCGCCAAACATGTTTTCCGCATCTGAGGTCAGATCCGCAACGGAGAAAGGGATCACTTCCGACCATTGGTACTCCCAGTTCTCACTCACTGCAAGCTGTCTCCGCTCGCTCGGGTCGAGGGTCTGTTCTCTGTTGCCGGCCAGGTGCGCCGCTCCCATCTCGCTGAGCCGTCCGAGCTCGTACTCGCTCAGATAGTGAGAAAGCACCGACTGCCTGAAAAAGACCCCCACTCCGTCAATCACCGGGTACTCGGCGCCACAGTCTGCACATCCCAGAAGCCCATTGTCCAGCAAGCCGTTGTCCAAATCTCCAGCTACGATGCGGAGGTCTCCGTGACACTGAATGCATTGCAAGAGTTGCACGTCAGCCTGATTCATCGGTTCAACCCGTCCTTGTTTCCGCCTCCGAAAAGGAGTCGTATCTCAGCCCTGAGCTGGGCATACCCGAGGACGAAGTAGTCTTTGAGCGTGAATCGGATCGGCACGATATGCTTCTTGAACAGGTAGTTCTTCAGAATAAAATGTACCGCGCCGTACAACTTGTTGGGTGGAAAACGCACCAGGTATCCGGTCACCAGTTTCTTCAGCCAAGGGAACTTCACCACCAGCGGTCCGAGCATGGCCAAGTTCTTCTGGACCCGCTTTTCCCCAGACGAAAACCCCGATAGCATCGATTCCTCACCCACGGACATGACCATCTCTTCCGCGCTCAGTTCGGTGGGGAGGAAGCCATGGGTCTTGCAGTAGTCGAACATCTCGGTTCCCGGAAACGGGACACATATGGTGAAGTTCGAGTATGCGGGTCGGCACCTGATGTTGAGGTCCAGGGTGTCGATCTCGTCCTGGAGGTTCGACGAAGGCAGTCCGAACATGCTGTTGGTATAGATCTTGATCCCCGCATGATTGAACAGGTCGAAAGCTCGCACAATCTGTTCCGTGGTCATTTTCCGGTTCAGGACTTCCTCGCGGATACGCGCGCTTGCCGACTCGATCGACATACAGACCGAACGGCATCCTGCTTCCTTCAGCAGCCTCACCATGTCCGGGGTGACGCAGTTGGCACGGACCAGGCAGTAGAAGGGAATTCCCAACTGTTTCGGGTAGTCGCGGGCCAGTTCTTCCAGCCACTCGTCCACCCGGTGCACGAACGCGTCGTCGGAAAAACGGACGTAGTCAGTTGGATAGCGTCGGGCGGTCTCGTCTATTTCTGCCAACACATTCCCCACGGAGCGTCTGCGCACGATCTTCCCAAGACCCCGGTACATGCGATTGTACGCGTGGTTGAAGCAATACGTGCACCCGTACGGACACCCCCTGGACGCATAAAACGATCTCAGCCGAAAATGCCGGGCTGCGGAAGAATTGTCGTACAGGATTTCCCTGTCCAGGAACGGAAGCTGGTCCAGATCTTCGATTAACGGTGAGAGGACGGCTTGGGTCTGTTTCGTGCAGAGATTCGGTATGCCGTCCAAGGGCTTCCCGGCCGCTATCCGTTCCATCGTGCCGATCAAGGCGGTGTCGCCCTCACCCACACAGATCGCGGTGATCTCCTCGTTCTCGATGAGATCCCGGGAAAAAGTCGGATGCGCACCTCCCACGATGATCGGAAGATCGCGGAAACGCTTCCGTATCTGCCTGATCGCGGGCATCAGGGTTCGGTAGTCCGTGGTCATCATGGATACGGCAAGAAGGTCGGGCTGGGTTTGGTCGATCCTGCGCAGGTAATCGTCGCTCGCCAGGCACAACGACGTCTCCCAGCCGCGGGACTTGGCTATCGAGGAGAGTTGCATCACCCCCATGGGCTCTCCCTCGATGGAGAGGAAATTTATCAAGAACATGACTTTCATGTCGATTCCTATGTAAATGCGAATTCTGGGGGAAGAGGCGTTTTGAAAAACGCCCCTCCCCCCAGGCCCCCATCCCCTTAAACTTTTGGTACTAGGCGGCTCCCGCTGGTCGCCGCAAGCCGCAATGCCTTTAGAGCGCGAAGAGGGAATCCCTTTCTCATGGTCCGTTGTGGCAGCCCCGCGGGCATGGTGGTTCCTAGAAAAACGTCTTCACAAATGCCTTGATGATCGAGGGAAGCTCCGAAACACGGACCCTCTTGAACTGATCCCAGAACTGCTTGGGGCGCCAGTAGAACTGCCGCACCGCCTTCTTCTGGAGCCTCTTCAACTGATCCGCGGTCAACTCGGGCGTCACCCAAATGGGCTCATTATCCGTGTACGAGATATAGGCTGAATATCTCAGCCATACCGACGTATCCAGGGTGCCGTCGGGTCTCACTCCTGTGTCAATAAGGCCTTTGTCTCGCAGATCGAAGAATATCTCAGACCCCGGGTACGGCGTGAGTATGCTGAACTGTGCCATGTCCAGCGGCAGTGACTTGGCAAACGCGATGGTCTGGAGCGAATCCTGATACGTCTCCCCAGGCAGGCCCAGGATGAATAACCCTGAGACCTTGATGTCCGAGAACCGTTTCACCGTCCGGACTGCCGATTCTACTTGATCGAGTCGTATCTTCTTCTTCACTCCGTCGAGAAGCCGCTGCACGCCTGATTCGATCCCAAAGGCCATGTCGTAGCAACCCGCGGACTGCATTGCCTCGACCAGCTCCCGATCGATGAACCTGACGTGGGCCTCGCACCCCCACTTGAAGGACAGCCCGCGATTGCGGATCTCCCGGCAGATCTCCGTCACTCGACGCTTGTCGCTGATGAACAGCGAATCCATGATGAAGATGTAACCCGCGCCGTACTTTTCCACCAGGAGCGCCATTTCGTCCACCACGCGATCGACCGCGTTGAAGCGTTGCCTTCTCCCGTGATGGACCACGCAGAACGTGCAACGGTTGGGGCACCCCCTCGAGGTGAACATGTGTTTGCCCTTGCCCCCCTTGCCGGAGTAAGGCAGGTTGCTTATGGCGGGGATATTGTAGAGATCCTGCCTGACCAGGTCTCTGGCCGGCAACGGCAGCGAAGAAAGATCCGGCGTGATTCCCCAGTCACGATTCGGCACCAGGTCCCCGTTTCTCATGCTTGACGCGTGAGCAATGGCCGAGAAATCCCTGGTGCCCCTTTCGAGCGTGCGGACCACCTCAAGAAGGGAGTGTTCCCCTTCTCCGTGGATGACCACGTCGCAGCAGCCGTTTTGCAGGTACTGTGCCGCGTACACGTCTGCATGGACATTCCCCAACACCACCAACGCATCGGGAAGGCTGCGCTTGGTCCACTTCCCCAGTTCGTACACGATGGCTCCATTGGAGGTGAAGGACGTAAGGCCCACCAGATCCGGCGACGCTTGGATGATCCGTTCCTTGAGAGCCTCAAGGGAGAGGCGCTCCGCGTAGGCGTCGATGACCTCCACAGGGTAGCCTTCTCGGGCAAGGAACGATGCCATATAGAGGAGCCCCAAGGGCTCGAACGTGGATATGAACGACGCGCCCTCGCCCAGCAAGGCCTCCAGGTCGTCCGGTGGGTTGATGAGGAGAATCTTCATCTCACGCCGCCTTCTCGCACCAGGCTACGAACCGCAAGGGGACCGGGCCGAAGGGAGACCCAGCCACGGCACCTACCTTGAAGAATCTGCCAAGCAGTCCTTGCAGGCGGCTCTTGTCGAATTCGTGCAAATGCCACTCATCCGTCATGTTCTTGGAGAAGCGATACCCGCTGATCGCACTCAAGAGGGGCCATACCCCCGTGACCAGCAGTCCTCGCTTCACGGAGTTGATGAGTTTCTCATTGGGCACGGAGACCACGAAACGCCCGTTGTCGGTCAGGACTCGGCTGATTTCCGCGCAGATGGCTTCCGGGTCCGGGACATGTTCGAGGACCTCCGAGCAGATCACTTTGTCGAAGCTCTTGTCGGGGAACGGCAGGCACTCGCCGTAGCTCTGAAGCAGGTGACAGTCCGCGGCGTAGCGTTTGGTCTTCGCGATCCGGAGAAGGGCCTCAGACAGATCGATCCCGAAGAGGGTCCCCATGCCCAGGGACTCCAGCACGTTTCCTGCCCCGCAGCCGATCTCGAGCACGCGCTCTGTCGGTTTGAGCGCAAGCATCCCTACAATTTTCCGTACGCGCCTGCGCTCCATCCAGCGGACCAATGCCGGCGACCGCCTATGATAGTCGTCGGGGTTGTACTTGATGGCCATGGCGTCGTTCCAGGACCGGAACTCATCTCTTGAGATCGGCATCGGCACTCTCCAAAAGAATCCGCGGCACCCTCAAATCATAGCAATCCCGCGCCTGAAATGGAAGCCCCGCTGATCCCGTCCCAAAGACGGTGACCCAGCAGTGACCGTTCACCGGAACAGCTCCTTCGGCAGAACAGGAGTGGTCCCGCCAAGAGCGCCATGCACGCCAACAGAAGACGAGAATTCGTTGAGGTCTTGGCGGGAAGGACTGGGCGACAATCCCCTTGCGCTGGTCGGTGCTCAGAGTTAGATTGATTTCAGCTATCTCCCACGTGCACATGGCCGCGACGCAGCCACCACCAAGCGTGAGAATGGGGCTTCGCCCACGGTCTCCCGAGACATCGTGAGCTGCGGCGACCAGCAGGAGCCGCCATGCTCCAAAAGTTTTTGGGGATGGGGGTCCGGGGCATAGGCGCTAACTTGGAGTGCCCTGCTTGTTCCACCGGTCTTGAAAGGCCCGGCTATTGTCAAACGTCCCTCCGGGACGTCGGCGTTCCCAAGCCCCGCAGGGGCGACTGAAGATAGCCGGACGCTTCAGCGCCGGGCAAGAAGATGGAGCCCCCATCGCATGTACAAGGCCCAAGTTAGCGCCTACAGGGTTCCGGGGGAAGTTGCATTTCGCTGGGACGTTCACGGCAGAATTGTTCGGGGAGGCTCCCGTGAGAAAAAGATATATTTTGGCGGTGCTGGCCATAAGCGCGGTCGTCGCGATCGGCCTGCACTACAAGGGGTTTTCGGGTCCTTTCTTCTTTGACTCCAACCACCATCTGGTTGAGCGAAAACACGTGTACGCCACTGATTCGCTGTTGCACGTGGTGAAGACGTTTCCCACCAGAGCGGTCTCCATGACCACGTTCTACCTGGGGTACCGGATTCACGGAATGGATCCGTACTCTTTCCGTGTGGAGAACGCCTTGTTACTGGCCGGCACCGGTGCGGCCATATTCTGGCTCATTTCGTTGCTTATGGAGATCCCTGTCCTGAACGTGCAGGCCACCCCCAGTGAGAAGACCCTGATCGCGATGGCAGCCGCGTTCATGTTTGTGGTGCACACTGTACAGGTTCTGGTGGTGCTGTACGTGATACAGAGAATGGCTCTCATGTCTTGTTTCTTCTACGTATGTTGCCTGATCGCGTATTTTTCCACACGCATGGGACGATTCAGGTCACAGATCGCAGGATACTCGATCTGTGCGGTGCTGTTTCTGCTCGCGTTGCTCAGCAAAGAAAACGCGATCACTGCGCCTGCGCTCATTTTGCTCGCTGAGTTGACCTTCTTCACGAGACATGCCCGGCTCTCGAAGGAGCTTCTTCTGATCTTCCTCATTCCGGTGGTCTTCCTGGCGGTGGTGCTGGTTTCGGTCCAGATGTTCTTCCGTTTCGAGGGATCAACCGGGGTGATTCATCAGATTACGGGCGATTATGCATGGACCGGCTATGCGCTCCACGAAGTCATCATGACCCAGTGCCGGATGCTCTTCAAGCACCTGTCGATTATCGCGGCTCCGTTTGCCGCCCATATTGCGTTGGCAAAGCCTGTGCAGGTCTCGACGTCGATCGTCGATCCCTCTGTGACCGTGGTGGCGGTCGCGGGTGTAATCGGAGTGCTCGTGCTGGGGATCATGGTCCTGCGGCGAAGGCCTTTGGCAGGATTCGGGATACTCTCCTGCGTGCTGATTCTGGTGCCCGAATCGGTCGTGGACCCAAAATTGCTCTGTTTGCAGTACCGTGCGGTGTTACCGATCGTGCCGTTCCTGCTGGTGGTGGTTGATCTGGCTGTCATGGCCATTGAATGGGGCCGGAAAACCCAACGACTGGTCAGTGTTCGCGTCTGCCTTGTCGCGGTCTGGATCGCATGGATGGCCCTGACCGCGGTCACGACGCTGACAAAGGCCGAGCTTTGGCTCGAGCCGGTTCGTCTTTGGGCAGACGTGGTGGACGGCTTCCCGCCGGAAGGCACGCCCCATGTCGAGAAGTTCCCGAGCAGCATAAGCCTCAACAACCTCGGCACCGCGCTCCAGAACCGCGGCAGGGTCGAGGAAGCCTTGAAAGCCTACCACAGAGCGCTGCAGATCAGGCCTGAGTCCGCGGAAACCCATAACAACGTGGGGAACGTGATACAGGAACAGGGAAGGACCGAGGAGGCCATCCCCTATTTCCGAAGAGCGATTGAACTCAAGCCCCAGGCTCGGCAACCGTATGTCAACCTGGGAGCGGCCCTCATGACGCTAGGCAAGTTCGAGGAAGCCAAAGAACAATTCGAAACTGCGGTGAAACTCTATCCGCAGCATCCCATAGCCAGGGCCAACCTGGGAATTGCCTTGATCAACCTGGGCCGGCTTGCGGACGGGGAAACACACCTCAAGAAAGCCATCGAGCTGGACCCGAACATGGCGCTGGCGTACAATCAACTCGGGGTCCTGTACCAGATGTCGGGCAATTTGGCGGAAGCGGGTCGACAGTTCGTCAAGGCCCTGCTCATCGCGCCGGACATGCTCGACGCGCGATACAACCTCGCGGACACGCTGTTTCGAGACGGTCGGTTCGCACAGGCGGCCCAGCATTTCAAGATAGTGGTCGAAAGAAACCCGACGGATTTCGAGGCACGGAACAACCTCGGAGTGGCTTACATGGAGCTTTCCCGATTCCCGGAGGCGGTTCAGCAGTTCCGGGAAGTCTTGAAGCTCAGGCCCGATCTCGACGATGCCAAGACCAACCTGGAAACGGCTCTCAAGGCTGCCGAGCCCGCCAAGGCCGAACCATGAGGCGGCTGGGAGCCGCAACCAAAATTCGCGTCCATCTTTCTCGGTCCGCATGAAGGCCCAGGGCGGGGCGAGTTGGTTCTACGCAGGCGAAGAAAAGACACGTTGCTTACTCCCAGACCTGCTCGAATGATGATTTCTTCTCGAAAAGAGAAGAGATCGAAAGGTTATTAGTAAGAACCACCATGACCGCACGCGGCCACAACCAAGCATGAAAGTCACCGCCCCGCATCCTCGGAAGACTGCACATGGTCAGAACCACCCGATGTTTCAAAAGTTTTCGGAAGGGGGCCCGGGGGACAACCCTTTTTCAAAAGGGTTTCCCCCGGAAGACTTTCACGGGAGCATCTGAAAGTGGGTGACGTGGTACTGATCAGACCGGGAGCTCTGGGAGACACGATCCTGACTCTCCCGCTGGTGCGCACCATTCAGTCCCAGCATCCGCACGCGAAGGTGACTTTCCTCGGGACCGGAGCGTACGGAAGCCTGGTGTCGCGAGAGGTCGAGTTCCACCCCGTCGACGGAGTCGAGTGGCTGTGGCTGTTCGGGTCTGAAGGAAGCGCCGGGTACTCGGACCTGAACCGCTGGGAAGAAGCGTACGTGGTGCTCGCCAGACCCGACACGGTAATCTTCAACCTTCGCAGGGCGGGACTGGACAGAATCCGGCACACCACCTCGGTTCCTTATCCGGGAAGGCACCTGGTGGAAACCCTGCACGAGGGACTCGGCCTGCCGGTCCCTTCCCGGATCCCCGCGCTCGCGCATGAGCCCCTCGACCGGCCGAGGAAACAGCCGTTGCCCGCGGTGGCAACGATGCGCGAGGGTGCCATCACGGCATCAGGGGAATCGCCCAAGTGTCGGGAATCAAGCAATATACCTGGACTCGCCGAAGTGCCGCCGAGGGGAGCTTCCTTACACGAAGAAGCCTGCCCCGGAAGACGTGCGCGTGACCTGATCTGGATGCACCCGGGAAGCGGTGGGGCCCGAAAATGCCTCCCCCTGGCGGAGATGGTCCGGCTGGGCCTTGCGCTCAAGAAGGCCACTGGTGGGGAGCTGGCGGTGACCCTCGGAGAAGCGGATTCCTTCCTCAAGAAAGACCCCGCATGGCACCTTCTGGAGCGGGCTGCAGACCTCGTGCTCGAATCGCGATCTTTGGTCGATCTCGTCATGGAGCTGGGCTGGTCGCGCGCGTATGTGGGACACGATTCGGGAGTCTCGCATCTTGCCGCGGCTTTAGGAATTCCTTCGCTGATCTTCTATCGTGCGACCGATCCCGCGTGCTGGTCCCCCTGGGTCCCGGCGCAGCAAGTCGTCACGGTGGACCTCCGTGCCGGCGGTTCATCGATAGACGCGGCCGCGCTAGTGGGGGACTTGCTTTTCTTGCGGTGAGTCCGTGGAACGAGGTGACGCGGTTGCACAGGGCGGGGAGAGGGAAGATGCGCGCAGCGCGCATGATGCGCGAAACTAGGCTGATCTTACGCAGTTATATCCTTAACTTCATGTTCCAGGAGCGTCTTGCCTGCTTTTTATTCATCTGATTTCTCGTTTTTTGCTATAAGTTGCGAGATCTCATCCATTTTTGTCTTGACAATTAAAACGTGGCGGGTAAGCTCAACTCAACAAAACACTTCTCCTGGGAGGGAGGGTATGTTGAGAAGAATTACCTATACAGTACTGGTATGCCTACTTGTATGCTCAGCAGGAACAGCAGAGTGGGCTATGGCCTACACGGTTGACAACATTTACGTAACCTCAAGCTTCTCCGGGCTCTTCGCTCCGGCAACCGCACAAAGCGAATCCCTCATTCCCGAGGAACCGACTGCCGGCAGTGCCCCCAAGACGCTTGCCGAACCACTGGCGAGAACCGATCAGCCCACGCTGGTCAGGCCCACTCCCGGTACGTCCCAGAGGGCCGCGGCTCAGTATCCCATCGCAAAGGTCAAACCCATACACAAGGTGAGGCCGTACAGCTATGGAATGGGACGCTATCAGGAGATCTATCACCCGCATTGGGCGAGATTCGGACAGCCGGGCTATTGCATGCTCCCAAAGGTGGCGGAGAGGGGTTGGGGCATGGAGGCCGAGGCATTCTTCGCTCGCACCAAGGGCAAGACTCGCTATGCAAGGGGCACCTATGCGTACCAAACCGGTTGGACTGACTCGATAGACTTCAACTCGGATCTGGCGCTTCCTGAGCACGGCGTCCTGGGCACGTACTCCGTGAGCTACAGATTTCGTCCTCGCTGGTCGCTCAAGTATTCGTTCATGCCCATGGAGGCCAACGGGTCAGGGACCTTGGGCACGAGGACCTTCGTGTTCGGAGACACCACCTACAACGGGACCGGGTACAGTAATCGAGTCAAGTTTGAGCAGCAGACCCACATGATCAGTCTGGTGTACGACCCCATATCGAACGACAGAGTGCGTGTGGGTATCGCAGGCGGGTATGTGCGGGTCGACGACCGCTTGAGCCTCTATCAGACCGGCTGCTGTGGCGATACGCTGAACATGGATATGAACATGGGATTCGCAGGAATCGAAGTGGAAAAGTGCCTCAAGAGCGGCGTCTTCCGCCAGGCCCTCTCGTTAGTCTGTAAGGCCGGCGTGAGTTTCGGAGACGATTCCTTCGGTTCGGACCTGAGCACGGGCCTGAGGTACTCCATCCCCATGAACAAGGGCCGCTGGGGGTACTTGGCCGGTGGGTACCGATTCATGACCTACAAGAAGAAGCTGAGCGATATCAAGGAAATCGATACGGCAGCCGAAGGTGGCTATCTGTCGATGGGCTTCATCTTCTGACACTCGAACATACACCCGAGTCGGGCATCCGGGAGGGACCCGATCACGGAACGATTTCGCATACGGCATGAGAATTCCTCTTCAGGCTCGACCGGTCTCCTGCCGTTTCCCTCCCAGCTCAAAACCCGGTCGAGCCTTTTTTCCTTTGCGACGCCTCCCTCACCTGACCCGCCCCCCCGAGAGAAACTCCGCATACGCATCTCCGAACGGCTTTCCGGTTTGCGCCGGATGAAAAACTCGGGACAAGATGCCCGCTCTCAAAGCCGCCAATGCAGCAGTAGGATCTGGTTGAAATTTACCACATCAACCCCCATCTCCCACAAATGGCCCGATAACGGGAAATCCACGGTGATGACGAGGTATCTGCCTTTCACACAGTGGATGATGGATGAGTCAGTCAAGCCGAATCTCGAGAAATCGTCCCTGCCGGCAAGTTGTGTGCTCGGTGCATACTCTTCGCGGAGTAGGTGGATCGTCTCAGCAAACCGGCTGAAGAACCGTCCGTGCAGATTCCCTCCGAGTTGCCCAAGAAGATTGCTGACCTCCGTCAAAACACAGGGAGTGGTGATCACGTGATCGAAATAACCCGCTGTGTGCGCCATGAGCTCGTAGTCTTCCGTGGTGAACATCTTTGTCCGCTCGAAGGTCGGAATTCGCTTAGGGTCACACGCCCCCACTACGAGCAGAAGGAGAAGGTTACTGTCCACCATCAGTCCTTTGTGACGATAACGACTGAAGGTTTCTGAGAGCGGATCTGTCATGGCTTCCGCATCTTCATGGCTCGAATCTTCCCGTCCTTCGCGTCAACGGTGAACACCTTGTACTTCCTTGCTCCAGGAAGACCCAATGTGCCGAGGGGGCCTTCCTGATATCCGAGAGTGATGTAGCAGAGGTTCTCGTCGTCGGAGATTTCCACCTCTTCCAAGGACACCAGTTCTTTCTCGCCCAGACCTAGGTACTCAGAGTACCGCGCGGCCGCGGCAACCGCCTCCTTCACATCGATCATGCCTGCAGACTCCCTTCTCTCGATGGACAAATCACCGCCACCCAGTCATGGTCAACGACATCTTTCCCGGCTACCGATTCGGGTGCCCGGGCGAGATACTGATCCGGCCTCAGAATCAGACGCATCGCAAGAATCTCCTGCGACCCGTCGCTCACTCATTTGCGCGTTTCAATTATAACTGCGGGGGAAACTTCGAGTCAACCGACGGCCTTTTGCGGTTTTCCAGGAAGTGCCGCATGGTCCATGAGAGCGCATTGACCGTTGCTTTTCTCACAGGACGAAGACGCAACTCTCGCGCGGGCCCTCATCCCTGGATCGGTGGAGACACGGATCCGGAGTCACCGGCAAATCGGACTTCCCGCGAACAGACAAAAAAATGCGTGCAATTAGTGGGTTCCGGTATTTCGCAAGCGCCGAACCGCGGCACTTGACCCGCGACCGTAAATGTGGTTATGCTACAAAGTTTGCGGACAGGCCCCTTCGAGGGGCGCCGCACCCGAGGAGCCGGCATGATTACGCTCGTAAAAGGTTTTCACGATATTCTCCCTGAAGATGCGCCCAAGTGGGAATTCCTCATCCGCACCTCGGCCGCAACCCTCGAGAGCTTCGGCTTTCGGCAGATCGTGGTGCCGGTCATGGAGAAGACCGAGCTCTTCGTGCGAGGGATCGGCGAAGTCACCGATATTGTAGAAAAAGAAATGTACACCTTCGAAGATCGCGGCGGCGAATCGCTCACCCTCAGGCCGGAAGCCACCGCGGGGATACTGCGCGCAGTGGTCGAACACTCCCTGTTGCGCAAAGAACCCATGCTCAAGCTCTACACCATCGGACCCATGTTCCGACGGGAAAGACCCTCGAAAGGCAGATTCCGCCAGTTCTTCCAGATCGATGCGGAAGTCCTCGGCGATGACTCGCCGTACACCGATGCGGAAACCATTGCCGCGGCTCATGCGCTCATGACCAACATCGGCGCATCCGGTCTCGTGATGGAGATCAACTCCGTGGGTTGCTCCACATGCAGAGCTGACTACCGAGACCGCCTTCGAAACTACTTTGAGAAGTGTCTGGGCGAGATGTGTCGGGACTGCGTCCGGAGATTCCACACCAACCCCCTGCGGATCCTCGACTGCAAAGTGGACCGCTGCACGGAACTGGCTCAGGGGGCGCCGCTTATCACAAATAGCCTCGACAAACCCTGCAGGGAGCACTTCGGGGCCGTGCAGAACGGATTGGTTCAGCTCGGCATCCCCTTTCGCCATGAACCGAGGATGGTCCGGGGCCTGGACTACTACACCCGTACCGCGTTCGAGATCGTGCATGAGGACCTGGGTCGTTCCAAGGCAGTCGGAGGTGGTGGGAGATACGACAACCTCGTGAAAGAGCTCGGCGGGCCCGACGCGTCGGGAATCGGCTTTGCCATAGGCATGGAACGACTCGCCATGGGACTCAAAGATAGCTCCGACCGCTTCGAGCCCTCGATCGACGTATATGTCGCACCCTTGGGCGAGAGCGCCCGGGAGGTCGCGTTCCAGGTGGCGCACCGGATTCGAGCCGCGGGGATTCCCACAGAGATCAGATACGCTGCCAAGAGTCTCAAGGCGCAAATGAAAGTCGCGGACAAGCTCCGGGCCCGGAAAGTCGTGATGGTCGGCGAAGATGAGCTCGCACGCGGCGAAGTGACCGTACGTGACATGGCAACCAAAGACCAGACATCCGTGCATTTGGATCGCATCGTCAACTACCTGCAAGGAGAAAAGCCTTGAAACTCGACTCCCTGGACGGATGGGAACGGTCCCATCTCTCCACCGAAATAGGCGAAAAGGACGTGGACAGCGTGGTGCTCGTGATGGGATGGGTCCTCAGACGCAGAGACCACGGCGGAGTGATATTCGTGGATTTACGGGACAGAAACGGGCTCGTGCAACTCGTCTTCAATCCGCAGCATTCCCAGGAGTCCCACGCGAAGGCCCACGACCTGCGCGCGGAGTGGGTGATCGCAGCCAAGGGAGTAGTGCGCCCTCGGCCGGAGGACTCGCTCAATCCCAACCTGCCCACAGGGACGATCGAGGTCTTCGTCGACGAACTGCGCATACTCAACGTGTCAGAGGCTCCGCCGTTCCCCCTCGACGAGGACGACCCGCCGACTGATGCGGTCCGCTATCGGTACCGATACCTGGACCTCCGCAGGCAGGAAGGAGCCAGGAAAGGATTGCTGGTACGGCATCAATTCAACAGCATCGTGCGAGACTTCCTGAATCGCGAGCGCTTCGTGGAAATCGAAACTCCGTTCCTCACGACGAGCACCCCGGAGGGCGCCCGAGACTACCTGGTGCCGAGCCGTGTTTCGCCGGGAAGTTTCTACGCGCTGCCCCAGTCGCCGCAGATCTTCAAGCAACTCCTTATGGTGGCCGGATTCGAGCGCTACTACCAGGTGGTCCGCTGCTTCAGGGACGAAGACCTCCGCGCTGATCGTCAGCCCGAGTTCACCCAGCTCGATATGGAGACCTCTTTCCTGGATGAGGACAGGCTCTTCGATATCATGGAACGGATGATGGTGCGCGTCTTCTCGGAAATCCTCGGCATCGAGCTCCGGACCCCTTTTCCGCAACTCACCTACGCCCAGGCCATGGAGAGATTCGGCATCGACAAGCCGGATATCCGATTTGGGATGGAGCTGACCGACATCTCCGGGATCGTGGCCGGTACGGAGTTCGGGGTATTTCGCGGAGCGCTCGATGCCGGCGGGATCGTCAAAGCGATGAAGGTGAGCGACGGAGAAAGGCTCTCCAGGAAAGAGCTGGACGACTTGCGGGAGTTCGCTGCAATATACGGAGGAAAGGGAGTCGCGTACACGAGAATTAAGAAGGACGGCCAGTGGCAGTCCCCGATCGCCAAGTTTCTCTCCGACGAGGCAAAGGCCGGCATAAACCGCGCAGTCGATGCGGTGAAAGGAGACGTGATCCTTTTCGCCGCGGATTCCCTCCGGGTGGCCAACGATGTGATGGGAAACCTGCGCAACCATCTCGCCGCGAAGCTTGGAGAGATCCCGACCAACGAATTCGCGTTCGTCTGGATTACGGACTTCCCCATGTTCGAGTATGATGACCTGGAACGACGTTTCAAAGCGATGCATCATCCGTTCACCTGTCCGAACGAGGAAGATCTGGACAAACTGGAGTCGGATCCGGCTTCGGTGAGGGCCAGGGCATACGATCTGGTGCTCAACGGGTCGGAGATAGGCGGCGGGAGCATACGCATACACCGCAACGACGTGCAGCAGAAGGTCTTTTCTGCCCTGGGTATAGGTCCGGACGAGGCCCAGGCGAAGTTCGGTTTTCTGTTGGAGGCGTTGCGTTTTGGAGCTCCTCCTCACGGCGGGATTGCCATGGGAATCGACCGAATCCTGGCGATCATGACCGGTGCGGAGACGATCCGAGACGTGATCGCGTTCCCGAAAACCCAGAAGGCGACGTGTCTGCTTACCGGTGCCCCTTCCGGAGTCAGTCCGCTTCAATTGAAGGAATTGGGGCTCAAGGTGGTAAAGAAATAGTACGGAAAGGACGTCAGCAATGGCCAAGTGGGACCCCAAAAGAGGCGTATTGTATCACGAATTCAACAAGTTCAACAAAGAACGCGCGCTTCGCAACGTCGGCGAGCCGAACCTGCTTCGGAACATCTTCCCCTATGTTGAGGTCCCACGGGTCGATTTCGACTTTGCGATTATCCCGATCAACCCTGCCCGGAACTTCCGCATGACCGACACCACATTCAGGGACGGTCAGCAGGCTCGACCTCCCTTCACCGTAGAACAGATCGGGCATTTGTTCGACTTCCTGCACAGGATGTCCGGGAAACGGGGGATTATACGGCAGTCGGAGTTCTTCCTCTATACCGAGAAGGACAAGCAAGCCGTAGACGCATGCCGGAAGAAGGGGTACCAATACCCGACGATTACGGGATGGATACGCGCGGATAAGAAAGATCTCCAACTTGTCAGGGCCATGGGTCTCAACGAAACCGGCATACTCTGCTCGGTGTCCGACTACCATATCTTCCTCAAGATGGGGCTGGATCGTCAAAAGGCGATGGACAAATACGTGGACATGATCCGGGCCACCCTTGAAAAGGGGATCACGCCTCGCTGTCATCTGGAAGACGTCACGCGGGCGGACATTTTCGGCTTCTGTGTGCCTCTGGCACAGAAACTCATGGAGATTCGGGAACAATCCGGGGTGGACATAAAGATACGCCTCTGCGACACCATGGGCCTGGGCGTCACCTACCCGGGCGCGGCATTGCCGAGAAGCGTTCCCAAACTGGTGCGCGCGATGATCGACGACGCCAACGTGCCGGAAGACCTTCTGGAATGGCACGGGCATAACGATTTCCACAAAGGCCTCGTGAATGCGGTCACCGCGTGGTTGTACGGGTGCTCCACCATAAACGGGACTCTCCTGGGGATCGGGGAACGGACCGGAAATACGCCCATCGAAGCCCTGATGATCGAATACATGTCGCTTCGGGGTCAATCGGGGGACATGGACACGCTGGCGATCACGGAGATGGCCGAATACTTCCAGCGCGAAATAGGGTTGCCCATCCCGGATAACTACCCTATTGTGGGAAAGGCGTTCAACGCCACCAGCGCAGGAGTGCACGCGGACGGAGTGCTCAAAAACGAGGAGATCTACAACGCGTTCGACACCGCCAAACTGCTCGGGAGACCCCCGGTGGTCAATATCACGGACAAATCGGGGTTGGCGGGTATCGTGCACTGGATCAACACCAAGATCGACATCCCGGAAGAGGAACGGGTGGAAAAGAGCCATCCCGCGGTCGGTCGTATCTACGACATCGTGATCAATGAGTACAACAACGGCCGGGTCACCGCGATGTCCGATCGGGAAATGATGGCGATCGTTAAAAGGCAAATGCCCGAACTGTTTATCTCTGACTGGGACAGGATGAAGTTGATCGCCCGGGAGATGGCATACCAGATCGTGGACAAGTTCGTGCAGCGAAGAGAGATGACGTCGGGGAAGCTGGAAGTCGTGGAAAAGGCCATGCAGGAGTTCATCAAGAAGTACCGCTTCATCCAGCACTGCCAAACGGTCGATCTGGACGGCAAACCCCTGACCTCCAGCGTGGTGGACATCACGGAAAAGGCGAAGTTCCTGGAAGTGCAACGAACCGAGGACTTCTCGGACAGAGAGTGGTTCATAGAGCCCCTCAAAGACGGGAAGACTCATGTGGTGGGCCCGTTTACCTCGAGGTTCACCCGCGCGATGTGTATCGCGGTCTCGTCTCCGTTGCGAAACCCCGATGACAAGATGATCGGCGTCTTCTGCGCGGACATTCGCCTGGAGGATCTCCTCAAGGTGGAGAGAGAACTCATGGAGGAGCACGGCGTCGAGTTCACCGAGAGCGATCTGCGCACACTGGTCAAGAAATACCGCTCAAAGTAATCACATGAAAGGCTTCCGGGGGAACCCTTTATCAGAAAATGCGCTTCGCTGCAGGAATCGAGAATTCCGCACACTCATACAAACTGGTGGGTCGTCTGACCGGAAGCGCTGTTTCACGGGTTCTGCAACCCACCGATATCCCGGGAGTCGATTGCAGGGTTCGGGGAAACTCCTTCTTTTCGGAAGGATGCTTCCCCGAATCTTACCTTGAGGTATGCCCTCGGTCCTAGATCTTGCCTCCCACGACCTTCTCAAGGAATCCGCACAGGGAAATGCAGTCATCCCTTTTGCTTTCAGGGTTACCCTGGACTTGTCCCCGGCAAAGAGTCCCCGAAACGTCCCAGCAGGACCGGCCATTGTCCGGAAAAGCAGGACACCTCTCTTTGTTCTTGCACTGCAGATAATCCCAACACATCGTCTGAGCCATCGTCAACCTCCCCTGGATCCCGTATTCGCCCACACACGGATCGTGCCGTCAGCCGACGGTCTTTCCCACATAAACGAGTATTGACAGCAAGTCGCCGATCCGCCTCCCTTTGGACGTCCTGTGCAACCTTCTCCGGTTTGCACTTATCATGCCGGAGTTGGGTTCCTGCGCCCTCCCGGGGAGGAGCCCCACACATACAGGGCATGACACCGTCATAACCGCGGGGTATTGGAAGCAAACCTCACATAGTTGGCCCACACGCGAGCGTTTTGGCTCGTACGACTCCGTGTCATTCGTGCCACCCCAATCGTATTGCGGGTACGCTGGTCGCGACGAGATGTGCTCTTTCGCACAGGACTTGTCGATGAGTGAGCGGTTTCGCTCCGTCAACCCTTCGCACCCCAGCCGGGCCACTGTCCCGGCAGTATCTCCCCCACATCATCACTTTCGCGGTGCTTCGTTCCATTGTCCTCGGACTTGAGGCTTACAGAGGGGTGTGGTCTAAAGGGCCAGGCTGAGGGGGAATGGAAAGGATAACAGATGCTTGGGACCTGCCCTGAACTTACCCACCCCGCCATAGGCCCCCTGCGAGCCCAGGAAGGTCGCCGCGATGGTTGGTTGCGGCTCCGAGCCCCTTTGTTTCGTGGTGCCTGTGCGGCGTGTTTTCGCCGCAGAAGACGGATGCCCCTGGGCGGTTACCCCTTTTCTTTTCCCGGGCTCTGCAATACAATCCCCTTTGACTGATCAAGGGCTACCCACAGACGAGGCGCCATGTTCCCTATCGAGTTCGATCATAAGGTTCTGGATTCACTACCGCTGCCTGGTAATGAGGGGATCAGCAGGGTGACCCACCTCCTCCACGCGATAGTAACCCGCAGGGTACTCCCATACTTCAAAAGACACAGAGGGACCGACCCCATCGCCGCGGCTCAGCTCAGCGAACATCTCAGCATCCGGAGACTCGAGGACGACACGAACCGAATCCGCTGCGTGAGCCTCACCACCAGGAAGGACAAGCAATGGACTCTTTTCGTGCATGAGCGGGTCTTCGACTACTTCGCCTTCGTGATTCCCAGCCAGCCCGAGTCCCGCCTGGCGGACGGTACTCCGGAAGAACATAAGGTCCTTGCATTTGCCGAGTTCTTGCTGCGCCACGAAATCGACGAGATGCTGTACCCGCAGCGCACGAAAAGGGAAATACTTCAATCGGATGCGATCTTTGCCATGGACAGGCGAACCGCGGACCCCACTTTTTACAGGGCTCTGCGGGAGGTGTTCTACGACGAACTCAACGGCCTCAGGGGAAACGGTTACTTGGTGGTCTTCAATCACGCGGAGCGAGATGAACCGTACGAGGCCGACTTCACCGACATTATCAACACCTATGTCGACGTCCTTGCAGATCTTCCCGAGCCCCTGATGGAACAGGTCTTCCCCCTGCTGGACACCGAACTCAAATCCAAGGTCCTGGGAGTGTATTATCGCCGCAGCCGTGAAACCGCGTACCCACTCCTGAGACGGACTTCCTATCTCAGGCAACTGCTCCGTCAATTCCACCTTCTCATCGACCAGGATGAGAAGAAAGCCCGTGACGTCTTCGAATGCTTCAAGGAACTTTGGGGCGTGATGTTTCTTTTTGAAGAACTTGGAGTGACGCCGGCCGGCATCGAAAGCAGAGACGCAAAAGAAATCTTCGAGATCTTCAGGAAAAGTCTCTCGTCATTCGCCACGCAGCCGGACGGGCTTGTGTACGGCCCCCCTCCCAAGCCCGTTGTCGTGCCGATCACTTCTCAGCCGAGCCCGACTCCGGTCAAGAGCCTCAGAGACCGTATCGAAGAAGCTCACGCCAATCCTGCGTTCCCTCCGCAGGTGCTTGAGGTTATGGACAAGAACAAGCTCAATGCGGTCGGCCACAGCGGTTCGAAGTACAGCGAGCTCATCGAGACCCTGCTGGCAATCCCCTGGGGGAAGATCCACAAGATCCACGTCACTTCCGAGGAGTTCGAGGCCGGCCTGAACACCACCCATTACGGCCTCCACAAACCCAAAGAAATCATTTGCGATTTCTTCACGAACCTCATCTGGAGGTACCGGAAATTCGACGAAAAGGAGATCGATTCCTGGCGTCGCAACGGGAGTGCGTTTCTCTTCGTGGGCCCGCCGGGTGTAGGAAAGACCTCCCTGGCGATCTCCATCGCGCAGAACCTGGAGATCCCCTATCACAAGGTCTCCCTTGGCGGCATGCGCGATGAGGCGGATCTGTTGGGCCACGGTTTCACGTACGAAGGCTCCAAACCGGGCGCGGTCGTGCAGGGTATCATCAAGATGGGGGTCATGAACGGCATGTTCATCATGGACGAGGCGGACAAGACGGAGAAGTTCGCCACCGCCACCCTGTTGGAGATTCTCGACCCGGAACAGAACCACCTCTTCCATGACAAGTATACCCAAACGACCGTCGACATAGACCTCTCGAATTTCCATTTCGTGCTCACCGCCAACACCCTCGAGACCGTCCCCCCGCCCGTGATAAACCGTTGCGAAGTGGTGCTCTTGGACCGCTACAGCATCGACGAAAAAGTCGCCATTGCGCGACAGCATCTTATTCAGCGGATTCGAGATCGCCACCAGATACCGGAGGAGCAGATTCTCTTCGCCTCCGCGGACACGCCGGATCTGCTCAGGCACCTGATCAAGACCTACACCCATGAGGCGGGTGTCCGTGAGCTCGAGCGGATCATCCGCAGGTTGTTCCTGAGGATTTTCCGCAAGGAGGTGCTCACCGGCAAGAAGCCGTCCGTCCGGATCGTCCGGGAAATGATCAAGGAATACCTGGAAACCCCACGACCGCCGCGGCAAATCAACGAAGACGACCGAATCGGTGAAATGGCTGCCCTCGGGGTAAACGTGGAGCTAGGTGTGGGCATGATCATCCCCATTCAGGCCACTCGCATCCACGTAGGCGGCGAGGGTGAGGACCGACGCGGGTTCCTCAGCATGGTCCACGCGACCGGCAACATTCAGCGGATCATGGACGAAAGCCGAAAGGTAGCCACCACAGCCATACTCCACTGTGCGGAGTCGATGGGGATATTCCTTGCTCCCGAACTGGAGCCCATTCATCTACATTTCATGGGCGCGTCCACCCAGAAGGACGGTCCGTCCGCGGGGGGAGCTATTGCCTTGGCCTTGGCGTCGGTTCTGGCGGATCGCAAGATCAGGAGAGATGTGGCCATGACCGGAGAAATCGACACTCAAGGGCGTATCACCTTGATCGGCGGTATCCATCTCAAGCTCGAAACAGCCTACGATGCGGGCTGCAAGACGGTACTCATCCCCACCGACAACCTCAAAGGTGAGGACAGCATCGAACGACTCTCCGAGGCCCTCAAGCTGGAGCTTCAGATCCTGACCTACGAGCAGTGGAAAGGGAGCCACGAACCGTACGACTATGCGCGACACATTCTCCAGATTGTGGCCGTGGACCACATTGCACAGGCCGCGGACGTCGCCCTGATCGACGAGGAGGAACTCGAGAACCTCGACACGTGCTTCGTCGCGCACGCCAGATCAGTGACGCCCGCGCTGGTTGAGGCGTTGGATACCATGCGTCCTTCGTTGCGAGTGCTGTACCTCAAGGACGCCGCGGAACTGGAACTTGAAACCATACGCGACGCGTTCTGGGCGAACAGTCCGTGCATCTTTCTGGTCAGGCCGGAGGCCCAGGCCGGCGTGCTGAGCAAGTACCCTCAACTTGAACAGTACTGCCCGTATGCCCGGCTGTGGGAGTTCGATCCCCACCGGGATGATTTCCGGTCGGTGGTGGGGAAGATCGCAGAGCATGTGTCCATGGAGATGGGTGATTCCGTGCATCTCTCGATTCGGGCACCGTTTTTCTTTTTCCTCCAGCACAAGGAGTGGGCTGAGGGTTTCGGGCCAGGCCCCAGTTTCCGGAGTTTGACTCGCTTTGCCAACAACTACGCGGTGCAAGGAGTGAAGATAAAGCGATCGAAGCCCGTGTTGAATCAAGTGTATGCGTACCTGGCTCAGTTGGGGCCTGAGCATTTGGATGCATGTCCGTTCCTCGCCAAGCGCGAGGGGATCTACGTGGCGGATCTTTCGTTCATTCCGGAGAAGTACCGGCTGGATGTGGAGAGGGCTGCCCGTCTCTTGAACGGCTCATTGCGACGGTGGCTGCACACGGTGAACGAAATCCTCGGCCCTGTCGCCAAGCATATTGGCTCAGGCGATTGAAGGGTGTTCGGAGCCAGTCCATGAGCTCGTACTATCCGTACTACATGGCAGCCTGGATTTCCGCGTGTCTGGTCGCCGTGTGGATTGCGGTCAGAGATAAGAGAAGCATCGCGCTGTTCGGCGGGGCATACTGGAATTTTCTCTTGCGTCCCTGGAAAGTGGGAACGTTTCTCATTGCGGTCACGGTATTCACGATCATGGCGCCGTACACCGGTGACCCCACCTGGGATTATCTTGACGCTCCGGCAATGTCGATCATGTGTTTCCTGACCGCTCCTTGGGTAGTCGGAGTAATGTGGAGAGTCACTCGCAAGGAACTGCCGTGGGCTGAGGCGTACGTGGGCTGGTGTGTGTGGATGTTCAGCGCAAGCTGGGCGTACGACGCATACATCACGGTCCGGGACGGAGTGTTTTCGCCGCTGTGGTGGGAGAACATCTTTGCATCGTCAGGACTGTATCTGTTGGGAGGACTGTTCTGGAATCTCAAGTGGGTCCCCGGTCGGGGCACGATTTTCGCGTTCATGGAAAAGGATTGGCCGATCCCTGAAATCCAGCAAGGCTTCCGGAAGGTACTTTGGCCCGCGCTCATCTTCATGCTGATCGTCTTCCTGCTGATGCTCCCGTTTCTCGTTGACTGGAAATTCCCTTGGGACTAATACCAATGCGCGTGCTAAGAAGTGACTTCAGGCTCTTGGTGGGAAAGGCATCTTGCCTGTCGTCCTGTCGGTAGCCTCACCTGTTCGAAGTCACATTGGTATATACCGGTTCTCGAAAGTGACTTCCGATTCGTGTCAGATCAGGGCTTGTGGGGCGGGCTTTCCAGCCCGCCATTCGGTGGAAACTAACGAGAACCGCTATAAGTGCTCCCCTTCGCAAATACTGTCGCGAAGGCGGCCCGTTGAACGAAACCCATCTGACTCAGGGAGTTACCGCGTCCATGCCAACCGCGTTTTACGACGCCATTGCCAGGAAATGGCACGCGATTACCGGTTCACAAGGAGGAGCGCTCAAGAGGTACGTGCTCAACGAACTGGTTCTGGGCGCGCTGCCCGGGATATCCGGCATGTCGATTCTCGAGTTGGGTGCGGGAAACGGATACTTCATCCCTTTGGTGCTGCGACGGTTTTCCGGACAAGGTCCCTTGGCGATGCTGTTTGTATGTGGGAGGCAGGCTTAATCTCGGAGATCAAGGCGCCTTTGCGTCCGAGGGTCATTTCGGATGCCGGCACCGGCTTGCAGAGCGCAGATCGAATGTGGTATCCAGGTATGAGACGAGAGAAAACCCCTTGCCGGCAAGGGGCAGCATGAAAGCGTCCAGCCAGGGCGCAGGGGAATGAACCACGAAGACACAAAGACACGGAGAAACGGCCTTTTTACTAAGGGGCTGTCCCGAAATAACCGTGCCGATCCGGCGGACTCGTCAACCCGGCGAATGCCGGGGTCCAGTCCTGTGAAGAACACTGGATTCCTGCTTGCGCAGGAATGACGGAAGGAACCCGCGGCTGTCCCGGACTGAGATAAGTATTTCGAGACGGACACTAATGAGGTTGAATTTCTTGTCTTCCCGAGAAGAAATCTTCGGCTCAGCGGGTCCGGGAGTCGGCAACGAGCCTTTCTCAGGTTGCGTAGAACCAACTCGCCCCGCCAGCGGTACAGATTATTGGCAGCGGCTCCTAGCCGCTTGGTTGCGGCTCCCACCCGCTCTTTGTGTTGGCGACTTTGTGGTTTCTTTTCGCGGCCGACGTCGGATGCCCCCTGAACGGTTACCGTACATCGCATTTCCGGAAAAGGGCAGTGACCATGGATCATCGCATAATCCCGAACGCATTCGCAGCCGTGATCACAGGAGTCTTCATGGTGTTGACCGGAGTGGCCCAAGCACAGGTTCCGCTGCCCCCTCGGGCTCCGGAATTCCAGCTTCCGCCCGGCCAAGTTCCGCAGGGTGTTCAGCCCCAGGCTCAGCCTCCGTTGCCCCCACAGGCTCCGCCGCCACAGCAGGGAGCAGGGTTCGCGTACACCTTCAGACCCGATCTCACCAATCCCCAATTCGGGCAATGCCTAGGGTTGGAAAAACAATGGAAGGGTTTATGGCAGCAGTACTACGAGGCATACCAGAACGCCACGCAGATGTACCCCGGTGATCCCAGGTGGGCTCAGGTGACCCATTATTTGGCCAACCTCAAGCAGCAACTGGACGCTGCATGGCATCAGTTCAGTTCTCAGTGCGTTCAGTTCCGTGAGCCCAAACGTTGACCCAATTTCGCTCGCGGCTTCGGCCGGCCTGCCATGGACTGAACCGTCCCGGGCTGTGTCATACGAACCCGCGTACCGTCAAGCAGGATTTCGGGGAGACCCCTCCACCAAGAATTTCTGGAAATATGGGTGAGTTGCCTGTTGTCGGACTCGCGTTATGTTTTTAGGTAACCGATCAATGTATGAACAGGCTTCGGATGGGGGTCCGGGGAAGGGCATTTCCTGATAAGAACGGAGTATAAAGGCCCACTCATGGCGATCTCTTCACCGACAGAACCAATTTCCCCCTCGACGGAAGAAAACCGAATGCAACCGAATACGTCTCGAACGGTCAGATCCCTGCTCCTGTTCACTGTGGCGGGGCTGCTCCTTTATGCGGTGGCAACGCTTGCATCAGACTACAGGCAGATTGCGACCGCACTGGTGAATTTCCCGATATCCGATCTGAGTCTGGTGCTCGCCTTCGTGATCACAGGATGGCTCCTCCGGGGGTGGAGGTTCCACTACTATCTGATACAGTCTCACCCCGAGGTGCGTCTCGGCTATTCCATTTCCGTCTTCCTCGCCGGTTTCGCGCTGACGGGAACGCCGGGCAAGGTCGGCGAGGCCGTCAAAGGCGTATTCACCAAGCGCGATTACGGCATCCCCGCAACGAGAGTAGTGGGAATCGTGGTAGTGGAACGGCTCATGGATCTCCTCGCGGTGCTGGTGTTGGCGTCCTTCTCCTTGTTGATGTTCAGCGACTGGCGGGGGACTTTCGCGGTGTGCGCAGGGATCGTTGCTGCCGGAGGAGTCACGCTGTGTTTGGAGAGCGTCTACAGGCCGCTCTTGGAGGGATTGGGACGGATCTCGTTTCTGTCGAAGGTGAGCCGATGGGTATTGGAGGTTCTTCTGACAGGTCGAGATCTTATGCATGCGCGTATCCTTGTGATCGGCCTGGTCGTATCGATCGTGGCATGGGGGCTGGAAGCCATCTCCATGTACGTCATCCTGCAGGGGCTGAAGCTGCCCGCGACGTTGCTTCAAGCGAACTTCGTCTATAGCTTTTCGACGCTCATCGGAGCCTTGTCCATGCTCCCCGGAGGGATAGGCGGCACCGAGTTGGGCATGGTCGGCCTCATGGGTTTCATGGGCATCGCCTATGCGCACGCAATTCCCGCGGTGATCCTGATTCGGCTGAGCACCTTGTGGTTTGCGGTCATAGTGGGCATAGGATTCATGACCGGGATGTTGCTGCGTCCAGGCCAAGGCACGGACGGCATGGCCGGTGACTCCACGGAGGGCCTTCTCCCCGGCGCATTTCCATACAAAACAGATCGTTCAACATCTTGCGAAGAAACTGCGTGCGTGTTAGAGTCAAGCCTTACATATGACAGGAGGAATACCCCTCCGGCAACGAGGCCCTGACCGGCAACTCCACGATTCGTCGAGCGCCGGTCGGTGAAGGGCTTCGGGTCTCATGTGTGAGCGCTCTGCCCCGGGTGGTTCGGAAAGGTCTCAACGGAGTGTACTCAGAACGGGGAGGGGCAATGCCGTCCGTGAGCGGGGCCGCGGATAGTCGATGTCGGTTGGCCGCCCGTACGTGTCGGTTCAGGTTAAGACAGGCAAGTCAATGGGTTAGATGAGAAGAGGCTCGGTCCCGTGCGACCGAGAGTGATGTTCCGGGCTGTTTTTCCGGAAAGGACGCGCTGAGAATCTCCCTACAATGCCCGGTGAAAAGAGTCCGGAGGTATCTTGGATTTACTCGATTCCATACAAATCACCTACGACAAGCTGCAAGAAGAACTGATCCAGCGTTTGAAGAGCCGCGTTCCGGTTGCCTCGAAGATAGGAGCGCACCTGATGAACAGCGGTGGGAAGCGGATCCGCCCCCAGCTCACGATCATCGCGGCCCGAATGGGCGGGTACACAGGAGAGGACGCCATTCGACTCTCCAGTGTCATCGAATGCATCCACACCGCGACGCTGCTCCATGATGATGTGGTCGACGAGGCGGACACCCGACGAGGCCGTCCGGCAGCCAATACCCTCTGGACCAACGAGATGTGCGTCCTCGGAGGCGACTTCATACTTGCCAAAGCCTTCTCCACGTTGACCGATCTGGACAACCTTCGCATCGTCAAGATCGTTTCCCAGACTACGGCACGGCTCAGTGAGGGAGAACTCCTCCAGATGGCAAACATAGGGAATATCGATCTGAGCGAAGACGAATACCTGCAAATTATCATAGACAAAACCGCGACCCTCATGGAAACCGCGTGCAGAGGCGGAGCAATCCTCGGGGGCCTGAGCGCGCAACAAGAGGAAGCGCTTGCGCAGTTCGGTCTGAACCTGGGCATCGCGTTCCAAATGACCGATGACGTGATCGACTACTGCTCCGAAAAGGAGGTCATGGGCAAGAACCCCGGAAAAGACCTGGAAGAAGGAAAGCTCACCATCCCTCTGATTATCGCGCTCAAATCGGCAGAACCCGAGGAGAGATCGCGAGTGGAGGAGCTCCTCACCAAAAGAATCCTCAATAGGGAGGATCTCCAATGGATCAGAGATTTCCTTCACAGAAGGGGAGGCATACCCAAGACCCTGGAAAAGAGCCGGGAGTATCTTGAGCGAGCCAAAGCGCAACTGGACGCGTTCCCGGACTCCGAGGAGAGAAGAGCCCTTGTCAGGCTGGCCGACCGCATTCAAGCGAGGACTTACTGACCGGTCAACAGGAACACGGGACAAGGGGCAGATGCATACAGACGTCGAAGCAGGAAGGAACGGTGTCTGCACCCCCACTGCCGTGACCATCCCTCGACAGGGCGGTTCTGATGCAGGGGAGGGGTTAATCCCCGCCCGATTTGCCGGCCCTGGCACACGGGGGAGTGGTAAACTCCTCCCTCACATTCCCGGTCGGGTGGTTTCGGAGCCGACTCTGTGGAAGCACTCCCGCTATTTTGACGCGATGGGGCAGACGCCCCGCACCGAAGCTTGGGCCTTTGCAGAAGCGTGTGTTCGACAGATTCCCACGCTGCGGACTTGGATATTAGGGTTCGAGGCATGAGTAGACGCATTTGCCATTTCATCACCGTCATCGCGATTGCCTTGATCGTCGGGGGCTGTCCTTCGCTCTGGAACACGGTTCGCGCTCCGGGGGAAGAGCCAACCCCAGAACTGCTCTTCAAGAAGGGCAAAAACCTTTTTGACGACAAGAAATACCAAGAGGCGATACAGGTGCTGGAAAGCCTGAAATCCGCTCATCCGGATTTTGAGAATATGCCGGAAGTATACATGAAACTTGCCGATGCCTCGTTCGAGAAGGGCGCATACGATGACGCGGCATCCCGGTTCAAGCAGTTCCTGGAACTCTACCCGAATCATGAGGACACTGTGCGAGCCAAGTATATGGTCGGCATGTGCTATTTCAACCAGATCAAGCGGATAGACCTTGATAGCACCGCGCTCGTCCACGCGGCAGAAGAATTCAAGACCGTGGTCGATCGCGGCGGCGAGAGCGAGTGGAAAAAGAAAGCGGAAGAAAAGTATCGAGAATGCAGAAAAAGGCTGGGTGAGAAAGAGCTGTACAAGGCTCAGAACTATTTGAACCAGAGCCAGTACCGGGCCGCGAGGCTGGCTGCTCAGCGCGTGCTGGATGAATACAAAGACCTCGGGCTCGACGACCAAGCCAAAGCTATCGTTGCCAAGACCGAAGGTAGAGTCCCGAAAGAACCCGAACCCGAGAAGTAGCCGGTAAGAGTCCACCACGAAGAGACAAAGACACGGAGAAATCACCCCCGGTCTGTGGGAGAACCCAATCGGAAAACGGCTTCTTCAGAACCACCATGACAGCGAGCGGTCACAACCAAGCATGAAAATACTCCCCCACCGGCGTCTCGACGAGCCGGCTTTCTCTGCGGCGACCAGCGGGAGCCGCACTATCCCAAGAGTTCTTGAAGATGGGGGTCCGGGGGAAGGAACTTCTTGCAAGAAGTTCCTTCCCCCGG
>JBFMAA010000047.1:0-35310 GCA_040755955.1 Thermodesulfobacteriota bacterium | reverse complement strand
GGAACTTCTTGCAAGAAGTTCCTTCCCCCGGACCCCCATCTTCAAGAACGGGCATGGCTTGCCCCCACAACGAGGCATGAAAGTCACCGCCCGACATCCCGAGAACCCGCGCATGGTCAGAACCACCCGACGTTTCAAACGTTTTCAAATATTGGTTCGTTTGATCATCCACCGGCTTGCTGTGATGTGGGGCGACGACTTTCTTGTTTGAGTTGCGCGGAACCGACTCGCTTCTCCAGTTGTCTTCCTGTGGACCAAGAAAGGTTGCCGCGAATTCGGGTTGCGGTTCCCAGCCGTTTTTTTGTGGGGAGAACATTTTTTTTCTTGCAAAGAGAACGGATGTTTCCTATATTAGGTGTATGAGCATCACGACACGACAAGAAGAGCTTCTCAGGTTCATCGCGGAATTCAAGAGGAGACGTCTGTCCTCCCCGTCTTTGGAGGAGATGTGCAATGCACTGGGGGTTACGTCCCGTGGAAGCCTGCTCAAGCACGTGAGGGCCCTGGAGGAGAGCGGGTACCTCAAGAGAGCGTCGGGGAAGAAACGGGACTGGAACCTCACCGAAAGGGCGTGGAAATTCGTGGGACGAGCCGTTTCCCCATCGATTCCTCTGGTGGGCCATATTGCCGCGGGGACTCCGATCCTCGCTGAGGAAAACCGGGAAGATGAGCTTCCAGTGGACCCCGCGTTCTTTGGGGACAACGAGGCGTTCGCTCTCAGGATTCGGGGAGACTCCATGATAGAGGCCCACATTCAAGACGGAGACCTTGCCATAATCCGTCCCCAACCGGAGGCGCACGATGGGCAGATCGTGGCCGTGCAAGTGGACGGCATGGAAGCGGAGGCAACCCTGAAGGTGCTCCGCACGGGACGCGACACAGTGGAATTGCACCCGGCAAATTCCCGATACGAACCGATCGTATTCAAAGGAAAAGAACGCGCCAGAGTCAGAGTATTGGGGCGACTGGTAGGCGTCATACGGTCCAGCCCCTGAGTACGAAACGTCCTATGGGAATGAGGTTCCCGAACCCCCATAGGCGCTCATTTCGGCACTCTACACACGATAGGGGCCCCGTATTCTTGCCCGGCGCTGAAGCGTCCGGCTATTTTCAGTCGCCCCTGCGGGCCTTGGGAAGGCTGACGTCCCGGAGGGACGTTTGATAATAGCCGTGCCTTTCAAGGCCGGGCGAGAGAGCAAGGGACCCCAAGTTAGCGCCTATGCCCCGGACCCCCAGCCCCTTTTACTAATAAGGTTCGATTTCTCCTTTTTTCGAGAAGAAATCTTCGGGCCGGCAGCTCTGGGAGCAAGCAAGGTGCCTTCTCTTCGCTTGCGTAGAACCAACCGGCCCCGCCCTGGCTCTTCATGCGGACCGAGAAAGGTGGACGCGAATTTTGGTTGCGGCTCCCAGCCGCCTTTTGGTACTGGGCGACCCCGGGTGAACGGCTACCTAGTTACAAGCTTTCACGCATTCGGAAATGCATTTATAGGGTGCTGGTGAGCCGTACGAACCGCATCGGTCGAGAAACGAGCGCGGACGATGCGGTCCCCGTTGGTCACCGCCGCTGGGAGTGCGCCTGGAGAAAGACCAAATGGATAGCTTCGTCCATCTTGAGGTGCAAAGTGCTTTTTCTTTTCTTTGGGGAACCTTCACCCCTGAAGATCTGGTCCAGGAAGTCTGTTCCCTGGGGCAAAAGGCCGTGGCCCTCACTGACGACACCCTGTACGGTGCGGTCCGATTCTACCGAGCAGCCGCGCAGGCAGGGATACAAGCCATACTGGGAGGCCGAATCACCATTTGGGACGGATCTCCGATCACCCTTCTGGCAACGAATCTTCGTGGGTACGGGAATCTGTGCCGTCTTATCTCCGTCGCCTTGGGAGACGGGACTCAACCCAGACACCCGGTGAGCTGGAACGATCTTAACCGCTGGTCTGACGGCCTGATCTGTCTCGCAGGCGGACGAGGCTCCAGACTGAGGGCGCTCCTGGAAGAGCAGCACGCAGATCGGGCTGAGAAATGGCTCCTGACCCTGAAGGAGATATTCCCCGGTGAAGGTCGCCTCTTTGTGGTCCTCCAGAACCACGAACCGCCCGCCGAGCGGCTTGGAGCCGCGGCCGGTGATCGGGTCAACCTTCCTCGGCTCGCACGGGTTCCGATGGCGGAGAGGGTTGGTTCCACGCACGCTCAAACCGTAGACTGTAGGGAAGGAACCGCTATAAACCCGGCTGATGAAGCCGATTGCAACGACGGATTTTCACTGCCGGCGAAGGATTCCAACTCTGCTGCTGCAAAGCCACCATGGCCGAGGACGGCCGCAACCAAGCATGAAAGTCAGCGCCCCGCATCTCTCGAAAACGGCACATGGGCAGAACCACCCAATGTTCCAAAAGTTTTCGGAAGGGGGTCCGGGGGGCAGCCCTTTTTCAAAAGGCGGCTGGGAGCCGCAACCAAATTCGCGTCCACCTTCCTCGGCCCGCATGCAGACCGAGGGCGGGGCCGGTTGGTTCTACGCACGCATAAGAAAGGCACGTTGCTTTCTCCCAGAGCTGCTGAACTGAAGATTTCTTCTCAAAAGAAGAAGAAATCGAACCTTATTAGTGAAAGGGTTCCCCCCGGAAGACTTTCTGATAAACTGCTGGGAGCCGAAGCGAACGACCTCGGCCGCCCTGATCGGTCCGCCTGTGGTCAGCGCGCGGACGGAGATGGTTCCACGCAGGTCCAGGATGCTGGTGACCGCTGCGAAAGCACCGCCACAAGATCCATCGATGAAGCGGGTTCCGGCGGCAGTTCTTCGCTGCTGGAGAAGAATTCGAGCCGCGGTAGTACGGATTCATCCGACAGCGAGCACCCGAGCTCCCCCATGTGCGCGCTCATGGAACGGACACTCGCCCTGGCAACGAACCTGGGGATTCCGGTCGTAGCCACGAATCACGTGGTGCTCCTGAGGCCCGAGGACTACGTGATTCATCGCACCCTCGTCGATATACAGGTCAGTCATCACCACAGAAGCGTGACGCCTCTGCCCAGCGACCGCTTCTCTCTTGTGTCGGCAACGGAGATGTGCGCTCGCGTCCCCTTTGCCCAAGCCATTGAGAACACCTCGTATATTGCCGCGCTCTGTCGGGGGTTCTCTCTTCCTGTGGGGAAACTCCACCCTCCGCATGTGCAAGATGCCGCCCAGGCCGCCAGAAAACTCACCCGCCTGTGCCTAAGAGAAACCGCGAAGGTGCTCTGCCCCGTGTCATTGGCTCACATCCGGCAACTCGACCGGGAACTCGAGGTTATCAGAGGGTTCGGGCTGTCGGACTTCTTCCTCCTTGTCAGGACGGTGGTGGAATTCGCCCGGGAAAGGGGAATTCGACACAGCGTCAGAGGATCGGCCGCGGGCAGTCTGGTGGTCTACCTTTTGCTAGGAGGCGTTGACCCGGTCACCAACAACCTCCTCTTCGAGCGGTTCATAAACGAAGGGAGAGGAGATATGCCCGATGTGGACCTCGATTTCGATTCGGAACGAAGGGAAGAGGTCATCACCCACCTCATGAGCCTCTTTCCGCGACAAACCACGATGGTGGCAACTATCCATACCTTCAAGGTACGCAGCGCGGTGCGTCTGGCTGCCCGAGCGCTCGGATATGCTCCAGCCGAGATCACACACCTGGCCGAATGTCTTCCCTGGTCCTTGCGGGGACGCAACCTCAAGGAATCCCTTGCCAATCTCCCTGAGCTGAAGGACTCCCCGCTCCACAAGGAGCCACGTCTCGTGGAGATTGCGTCGAAGATTATCGGCCTTCCGTTCCAGAGCTCGGTCCACCTTGGTGGAGTGATAGTCGCTCCGGGAGACATCATGGAATGGACCCCCGTGGGAAGATCTCCGAACGGCCTGCCGGTCGGACACCTGGACAAAGACGACGTGGATGCCCTGGGACTGCTCAAACTCGACCTCCTGGGTCTGAGGATGCATACCGCGATCCGCAAGAGCCTGGAGATCCTCAAAGATAAGGGAATCGATCCGAACCTTGACCGGATGCCGCTCGATGACCGCAAGACCTATGCCCTGCTCCGGAGCACGGAAAGCCTCGGAGTTTTTCAGCTCGAATCACCGGGGCAACGCAATCTCCTGGGGCGGCTTCAACCCCGATGCTTCAGCGATCTGGTCGCTGAGATCTCCCTGTTCAGACCGGGACCGGTGGAAGGAAACATCGTCGATCCATACGTGAAAAGACGACACGGAGAAGAACCCGTCACCGTGCCCCATGGGGATCTGCTCCCGATTCTGGCGGAAACCTACGGAGTGATACTTTTTCAGGAACAAGTCCTCAAGATTGTGCACACGTTCGCGGGCCTCTCCTACGGCGAGGCTGACGCATTCCGTCGAGCCATGACCAAGGATCGGAAATCACGAAAGATGGACCTGCTCACGCAACAATTCATCAAGGGAGCACTCGCCAAGGGACACAGCGAGGAATTGGCGAAAGAGGTGTTCACCATGGTTGCGGCGTTCGCCTCGTATGGCTTTTGCAAGGCCCATGCCGCCTCTTTTGCCCACATCACCTTCCAGAGCGCCTATCTGAAGGCCCATCATCCCCAGGCATTTTACCTGGGGCTGCTCAACGCAGGCCAGGTGGGTTCATATCCGCCGTCGGTCATCCTCAACGAGGCCCGTAGACGGGGAATCCCCGTGTATCCTCCTCATGTCAACGCGAGCGGTACGGCATACCAGCCGGACGGATCAGGTATTCGCGTGTCTCTGACGGTCATACACCACCTGGGACTCGCAGCGGCCCGCCGTATCGTCACCGAACGGATGATACGAGGCCTCTTCCGCAACCGACTCGATTTCATAACCAGGCTCTCACTTCCCAAACGAATCGAAGAGTTCCTGTCTCTGGCCGGAGCCCTCGATGGACTCGACGAACACGACTTCGATCTGATGCAGGAGGTCCGCAATGTTTGAATCTCATGGAAACGTCATCTATCCGTCAGCCCGGACAGTCAGGAATGAAGCCCTGTCCATGACCGTATCCTGCAGAGAACACCCTCTGACGCCTCTGAGACCGCTCCTCAGCGAACACGGATGCGTCACGGCAAAGGATCTGCGCAACATCCCCTCAGGCAGAAGGGTGCGAGTCACCGGACTGCTCGTCATAGTGCATACGCCTCCGGTTCGGTCCGGCAAGAGGGTGATGTTCATCACCATGGAAGACGAGACAGGTCTGTTGGATGTGGTTTTGTTCCCCAGAGCCCAGACGAACTGGGCCCGGGCGGTGCTTACCAGCCAGATCCTCACCATGGAAGGCAAATTGCAGCGACAGGGCAAGAATGGGGTGTCAAAGTCCATAGTCGTGGACAGACTGATACCGTCCCTGAGCGGCTCCTTGGCTGACCTCCTTCCTTGAAGGTCGCCGGCAAAACTTGACATCGGAGCCGTCCTATTCCATACTCGGATTGGAAGAATCTCAGGAATTCACCATGACCACCAATGATTCCGCATCCTCGCTCTCTTCAGCCATGGAGGACTACCTCGAGGCAATCTACCACCTCGAGCAGGAACGTCGCATCGCACGGGTCCGTGACATTGCCCAAAGACTGGACGTGAAGATGTCGTCGGTCACGTCCGCGCTGAAAAGCCTGGCATCCCGGGACTTGATCAAGTACGACCCCCACCAGTACATCACACTCACCCGGAAAGGAATCGCAGCGGCCAGAGAAATCGTGAGAAGCCACAAGGTGCTCAAACGATTTCTCACGCAAGTCCTGCACGTGGAAGAGTCGATCTCCGAAGAAAACGCCTGTCGCATCGAACATCACCTCGACCGCACCGTGATCGAACGACTCGTTGACTTCGTGGAATTCCTGCAGATGTGCCCCGTAGACCAGACACGTTGGCTCGACAACTCCGCGGATGCCTGCGGTGAATGCGTTGACTGCATCCAGAAGGCGCTGGAAAAGGTCCATAACCGATCAGCCGCCCAGAAAGCAGCGCTCGCTGACGGCATGACGCTGGCCGCCGCGCTTACCGCAAGCCAAGTCATCGTCGAAAACGTGAAAGGCACCCCTACCTTCAAGAAATCTCTCGCACGGGAAGGCCTCGGTTCCGGCTCGATCGTGGAAGTCGAAAGCAGAGACCCTGACTCAGGGAACCTCGAAGTGAGAATTAAGGGCTACAACATGACTCTCACTGAGGAACAGGCATCCAAGATACTGGTCAAGCCCTTCTGAAGCACTTAGGGCCAGTCTCAAAATAAGTAGCTCATTCCGGGACAGCCGCGGGTTCCTTCCGTCAATCCGGCGGAAGCCGGAATCCAGCCTTCTTCACAGGACTGGACCCCGGCTTTCGCCGGGGTGACGAGTCCGTCGTATTGGCACAGTCATTTCGGGACAGACCCTTACTTCATGCTGCAACCTGTCTCGTTCACTGGGGGTACGATCTCCTTGCCGGGGAACGTCATGATGTGGCTCAGTTCCCGCACGGGCCTCTTGCGTTTGCCTATGAAGTCGAAGGCATCGGCGGTCTTTGCGCCGAAGCAGTCGAACAAGGCCTGATGGTCTTCTTTCCTGATTACCACCTTGCCCATGGGGAGGTCTGCGGACATACCCTCCAGAGCGTTGACCACCGCCTCTTTGTCAGTAACCCCGGCCCTCTCGACCGCCTGCGCATAGAGCTTCACTCCGGCATACGCAAATTGGGCGTTGTACGAAGGAGGACTCTGGTATTGCGCAGCATAGGAGTCTACGAAGTGCCTGTTTACGGGACTCACCACCGCCTCGGACAGATACGGAGCAACGATCCACACCCCCGCAGGCATGTCCGGACCCAATCCGATCAACTCCGCAGTCGACACCAACGTCAACACGAACTGCCTCTTGCCGTCACAGAAGCCCCCGGCCTTGGCCTGCTTCACAAAGTCGATCAGGTTTCCGCCCCAGAGAGACACCAGCACTCCGTCTGCCCCTGAATCGACCATGCCGCGCAAGTGCTCTGCCCAATCCTCGGTCTTGGTCGATCCAAAGAGAGTCCCCCTGTCAGACACGAATTGCGCATCGGGATCTGACGTCCGAAGATACTCACGGAACCAGTCCCAAGACTCCTGACCGAGGCCATCATCCGGTCCGACCGTCGTCCACCGTTTCGCTTTGAGCCGGGCGGCAACCAGGGCGGCCGTCTTGAGGCACATCCTGCTGTTCCAGGTGAGTCGAAACACGTATCGGTTGCACTTAGATCCTGTCACCGACGGAGTCATCGCGGTCGTGACGATGAGTGGCGTTCTCAATTCCGCCATAACCGGAGCCAGTTCCGCAGCCACTCGGTCCGTAGTGACCCCCATGACGGCCACCACCCGGTCGTCGAGCACCAACTTGCGCGCGGCTTCGAGAGCAATGCGGGGGTCACCTTGAGTGTCCATGAATATGCCTTCCACGGGCTTGCCCAAGATACCGCCGGCCGTGTTCACCTCCCGTAACGCAAGTTCCGCTCCCTGTTTGGAGACCATGCCGAAGCTCGCCACCCTACCCGAAAGGACGTACATGAACCCGATTTTCACGGGCTCTTGCCCGCAGGCTTCAGCCGCCCCCAGGGCAAGGACCACAGCCAAGAGAATCATTCCCGCTCTCGTATCCATTGCACCTCCCCCAGCCGTTGCCGCAAAACCACCATGACAGCGACCGGTCACAATCAACCATGAAAATGCTACCCCATCAGCGTTTTGAGGAGCGGGTCTTCTCCGCGGCGACCAGCGGGAGCCGCCATGCTCCAAGAGTTCCCATGAAAGTCTCCCGGGGGAAACCCTTTTGAAAAAGGGTTGTCCCCCGGACCCCTTTCCGAAAACTTCTGAAACATCGGTGGTTCTGGCCATCCAACGAGTTCTCGGGATGTCGGGAGGTGACTTTCATATTTCGTTGTGGCGTCATGCCATGACTGTTCTTGAGGATGGGGGTCCGGGGGAAGGAACTTCTTGCAAGAAGTTCCTTCCCCCGGAATCGCATCTTCTGACAAAAGGCGGCCCCAATGGGAACCGCCTCTCGTGCCAGTGCGCGTTCTCGCGGCAGAATGCGGCGGGAGGGATTTCCGTAATCAGTCCCTCCCCGCAATCCCGCCTCACTGTGCGCGCATTGTATCAAAGATCGATCACATGCATCCAGACCTTCTCGGCTTCCTAGTGATGGTGATCCATCTTGAGGCCGTACCCGAAGATGATCGCCTTGAAGTTCTCTCCGACCGTCTCCCCGGTAGTGGCCAGATACAGGTGAGCCACCAGGAACGCGGTGAACAACGCTGCCAAGAGCAGGTGAATGATCCCCAGAATCGTCATTCCACCGATTGCCGCGATAATCCCGCCGAAATACTCCGGATACAGGTAGAGCACTCCGCTCACGAGCAGAATCGGCATCAACAGGACCTGGAACTGGAGATAGGCAATCTTCTGGAGAGGATTGAACTTGTTGTCCTCCGACGGCGCGTACGGATGAGGCTCGTGTTTGAAGATCCCGTGCGCGTAGAACTTCGCCTGGGTTACCATACCCTTGGGGATGTCCCCCTTCCTGGGGATGTAATGGCGGATGCGCCTAGTGGTGAGATTGTAGACCAGCCAGAGCAGAAAGTCGATCACGGTGATCACTCCGAACCAGTTGTGCACCGTCACCGCTGTCTGGAAGTAGCCTGGGAACACCTCCGGCCAGTGGATCATGGCTCCCGTGACGATGAGCACCACAATGCAGAGCGCATGCACCCAGTGCCACAGTCTCTCTGTCGCGGGATGCAGCAGGATCTTCTCTTCGGGGGGAACGAACGGCTCTTTGCGCCGGGTCAAGATCCTGAGGCCGCCATGAAAGATCGGCAATGCAAGCGGTCCGATGATCAGCAGGATAAGCACGGCATCCAATGCGGGGACACGATTCATGCCGATCACATACCCGTGTTTCTTCATCCCGTCCTTGTTGATGAAGTCGATGCGGCGGTAGTCAGTCTTGTCCTCGAGTTTGGCCAGGATCGACTTCTTGCCGTGGCACGCTTCGCACTTGGCGACCTTGGTCTTCACCGGAGGGATGTAATGCACGCCGGGCTCGTCACCCTTGTGACAAGTGAGGCAATCCATCTTCAGGTGTAGGGCCGGCTCGTACAGCTTGTCGTGTGCTTTGGCTACCGTGGGCAAGCCGGACCTTACGTGACAGTCTTCACAGGCCTTCCGCTTCCAGGTCTCCACGTAAGAGTCTTTTCCCTTGCCGTAGTGCACATCGTGGCATCCGACGCACCCCACTGCCTTGGGCCCCTTCCCGTGGGCGCTTGCCATGACGTTGTCAATGTGCTCTTCGTGACATGCTTTGCAGTCCACCGGTTTCAGACGTTGAGCATGGGGGATCTCTTTGACGTCCGTATGACATTCCACGCATTTGGTGTCCGCGTGCACTCCGCCGGAGTACTTCTTGGGGTCTATCGCCAGATTGAGGTCACCGAAGACATAGGGTTTGGCAACCTTGGGAGGTGCGGGTTTGTCTCCGACGTCCACCTGTTCCGCGAGTTCGTCCTTGGACAGCTTGAGAATGTCCGCATTGTGGCATTCAATGCAGCTTTCGTTGGTCATCTCCTCTGCGTTGCTCTCGCCGACCGCAATGATGCCGGCCGCGAGGCAGACGCATACACACCAAATCCATCTCCGACCGCGGAAGATGGACATGCGCTCCTTCATGATAACCTCCTACCCTCACAATGAGTATCTAACGCGCCTAAACCCGCGATCTCGCACCCTCGGAAAGACTACTTGCGGAACTGGAAAGGTACCTGATTTCCGGGACACGTGCATTCCCAACGCGGTTACGGGCTTGCCAACGGCATTGGGAGCAGTCCCGCTTCGCCCGGTCGGGTGCCGGTGCACATTCCTCGGGGACAGTGGCGTACACCGGTCCGTGAAGGGCGCGGTACCGCGGCTTTCGGCGAATGACTGACAACTGCGATGTGTCTTGGCTGCGTTTGGGACGGAAAGACCAGTCTCTCTCTTACATCCTCTCCGACCGCGAGGTCAAGAGCAAACTGGAAAAAGCGCAAAGCCCCCTCGGGGGAAGGGGGCTCGCAAGTTGAAACGGACATGCGAAGAGACTGCGGCCCTTTTCCAAGGGCTACTTGTCGTTGTCCTTCTCGCCTTCCTTCTTGGGGTGGCACTTCGTGCAGGCGGTCGGCCCAGTCTTCTGCTTGTCTTTCTTCATCTTCTTGTGACACCCTTCGCACTGTTTGTGGAAGGCGTCCTTGAGTCCGGGGGCCTTATCCTGTGCCGCTGCCTTGTGGCAGGAACCGCACTTCTGGACTTCGTCCCCTTCCTTGAACACGTTCTTGGCGTCTTTGTACACGTGGTGACAATCCATGCACTTGAGGGCCTTGTGCTTCGCGTGCGGGAAGACCACGGGGCTCTTGGTCTTCTTCTCGTACACGTTCTGGGTATCTATGGTGAGATCCTTGTCGGGCATCTTGTTGGCTGCGAATACCATAGAAGCGGCTGCCACTGCTACCGCCAAACCAAGCACAAGTGCAAGTACACTTCTCCCTCGTTTTTCCATATAAGCCTCCTCATTTTGATCAGGACGGTGGTCTCAAAAGAAATACCGGCCGTTCGGCACAATACGCCGTTGGTAGGAGGCTCAATCTAGCACAGGAACACTGGTGATTCAATTATTTTTTTCCGGCACAACGCCGAGTACTTTCAGCTCTCCCAGCACCGCTTCCACGAGAGAATCCATCCGTTCGGCCACCAGGGGGGTGAGCTCGATCCCATAGGGCGTGATATCCGCGGGTTCAATTCCTACCACCACCACCGTCTTCGGAGCCCGGTCCAGCAAGCCGCAGAGGTTCAGGGCTTCCACGAGGTCGCTGTCGTGCGCAGACACCTTCAGGCGCAGCGCCTTGGGAAGATCATCCCTTTCCAATCGGTACAGGGTCCCCGGAGCCCCCTTGCCGAGCACCGCATCGACGACTATCAGGTGATCCGCTTGCTGAATCGTGGACATCAGCCACAATCCCTGGGTCCCCCCGTCCACGAGCGACACGTGTTCCGGGAACAAATAGCGTTGCTGGAGCGCTTCCACTGCACGTACGCCCACTCCTTCGTCCTTGAGGAGCGTGTTGCCCACTCCCAGCACTACAATTCTCTCAACTTCCGTGCGAATCGTCAAAACCCTCTCCTGGTATGCACTTTGTTCAAGCCGACACCGCTCTCGTCGCTTCGGACACGCACAGGCATCAGTGCTTCTTGCGCGAGAAGAACCCCTTCTTCTGGGGGTTCACATCCACGCCCTCAATTTCGGCCAATTGGCGAAGCAGTTCCTCTTCTTCCTTGCCGATCTTGGTGGGGGTCCGGATGTAGACCACCACTATCAGTTCACCCCGTCCTCTGCCACGCAGCCGGGCAATACCCTTGCCGGACAGCCGGAACTCCTGCCCTGACTGGGTTCCCCCAGGGACACTGAGCACGTCCGGCCCTTCGAGGGTCTGGATCTCGATCCGACCTCCCAGGACTGCCTTGGTGTAAGTGATCGGAACTCCGATGATTACGTCGTCGCCTTCCCGCTGGAATATTTCATGGGCCCTCACATGGATCTGGATGTACAAATCCCCCGGAGGAGCTCCCGGGTCGCCCGGTTCTCCTTCCCCGGTGAGCCTGAGCACCGATCCGGTCTCCACCCCTGCGGGAATCCTCACGGACAGGTTCTTGGAGCGCAGGACGCGGCCGACGCCTCGGCATTTCTTGCACGGGTCGCTGATGACTCTGCCGCTCCCCTGACATGTCGGGCACGTGGTGGCAATGGAGAAGAAGCCTTGAGAACGAGTCACCTGGCCTCGACCGCGGCAGGTGGTACACACGTCCGGAGGGGCTCCTCCTTTGGTGCCGCGGCCCGTGCACTCTTCGCAGATGTCGTGTCGGCTCACCTCGATCCCTTTCTCCTTGCCAAAGGCCGCCTCCATGAAGTCGATGGTCAGGTCGTAACGGAGGTCCGCACCTCGGCGAACCCTTGAACGACCCTGGCCTCCGCCGAAACCGAACACCTCGGAGAAAATGTCCCCGAACGAGTCAAAGATATCCTGGAATGAGGCGAAGCCCTCAAACCCACGCTGTTCCAAGCCCGCGTGACCGAACCGGTTATAAAACTCCCGTTTCTCCGGATCTTTCAGGATCTCGTAGGCTTCAGCGGCTTCCTTGAATTTCTCTTCTGCATCTTTGTCGCCTTTGTTGCGGTCGGGATGATATTTCAAGGCGAGCTGGCGGTACGCCTTCTTGATTTCGTCGGGTCCGGAAGATCGGTCGACTCCCAGTACTTCGTAGTAGTCACGTTTTGTCATATGTTGAGTCCGATGGGCGGAATTGTCGGCGGAGCCGGTATGGCTTCACCTCGGCCAATCCATCTATATAACCATTCTCGTGGCGGTTGTCATCCTGGTGAGCTGATTTTATTCGCGCTGGGGAGGAAATCGGCACAGGGGCTGAGGTCTCCTTCCTTGGTGAGCATGTGTATGACACACGCGGTCCGAAATTGGCAATAGACCCTCGGAGAATGACAGCACGCACATTCTTGGCAGAAGTGCTCGCCGGTCTTCTGGCAGAAGTATGGGGCCTTACGTTCATGATGTCTGATACAGCGCTGATCCATGGTGTATGCAAATCCCTTATCTAATGACCCGGCCATTGTGTCCGGCGTTGGCAACTGCGGCACGTTTCACCCTTTCCTTGCTCCCAATGCGGGTGACTGAAGGACCGGACTTGCAACATATCCTAGTTCATAATCGCGGAGAAATAAAGCCGGCGAAGACCTGTGGGCTCTTTGGCTTTGCTGCGGGATCTGGTAACATGATATCGGTATGGTCGCGCGCCTTGAAATTCGCGAGACTGTCGCACAGGACAATCCCTCCTCTCCCTCTCCCGCCCGGGGGAGGGTTGGCCATGCCTCTCTCCCGAGGGAAGGGGAATGGCGAGGGTGAAAGCAGCCGCCATTTTCGAGGCGGGACACCAAAATCCAACGGGCATGCCCGTCTACCGCATAGGCGCTAACTTGGCGACAGCCCAGTGCGAAAATTCAGGCAGTCATCCCCCTCCCCCTACCCCCACCCACGAGGGGAGGGGAATCCGGAACCCCTCTCCCCTGGAGGGCACAGGCGTCAACTTAAGCAGCTAACGTGCTGAAATCATTAATACCGTATTCTCCTCTTTTCCCAATGATTTCACCGTATGTTAACGCCTATGCCCCTGGAGGGAGAGGGAAGGGTGAGGGGGAGGATGCTGAGGCAACGCGTGCTCTGAAGTTAGCGCCTATGCCCGTGTGCCGGTTCTACGGAACTCGCGGCACCCGGGAGAGTACAATTGCCCGCGATCCAGAGGAAACCATGGCTCCCCAATACCCACAGTGGCGCAAGGACAGACTCGTCAGGCTTTTCGTGTCGTCGGACTTCCGGGACATGTGGGAAGAACGGGAAATTCTGGCAAAGCTTGTGTTTCCGGAATTGCGCGTTCGTTGCACCGGCCGTGAGGTCGATTTTGTGCCGGTAGACTTGAACCTCAGCGCTCACATCGTGAAGGCCCACAGTGTGCAGTCCCTGCGCACGAGCCTCACGGAAATAGACCATTGCCGGCCTTGGTTCTTGAGCTTGCTGGGGGAACGTTACGGCTGGATACCCCCGGAGGTCGATTGGGAGCTTCTCGAAGAGAGGCCGTGGCTCGCGGAGAAGATCGGCGTCAGCATCACGGAATTGGAGATCCTCCATGCAGCCCTCAACGAACCGCTCCCCAAAGGCACCTGCTTCTTCTACCTGCGGGACCCCACGTTCCTGGAACAGGTATCTGAACCCACGCGCCGGGAGTTGCAGGAGGAGGATCCCGACGCGCAAGGCAAGCTTCGGGCGCTGAAGCAGCGAATTCGCCGCAGCGCGCATTTTCTCAGGGACAACTATCCGGACCCGACCACCTTCGGGAGAGTCGTCCTGAAAGACCTGTGGGCCGCTATTGACGAGGCTTTTCCGGTGCTCGAGGAACCGGACGAGCCTACCGCACGAGACCTCCACAGGAACATCGAAGGTTTGTTTGAGAGGGGGGGGGCCGCGAGACCCACGCCACCGCGTACCCAGTCTGCCGCGGCAGGACCTCCGTACGATCCTGCCCTGGATGAGGATCTCATCGTTCCGGTGCTCGATGACCTGGAGATCGAAGAGACCATCACGGACGAGGAAGGGGATAACCTTGGAGATACCGGGTCTGCCCGCGCGGCCAAGGCTGCCCGCAGGAAAGAACTCAACGACACCCTCCTGCTCGATGAGACCATAGAGGAAGAGGTGGTTGAGGACGCAGACGACGATATCACCGAGGAAGAGGTGGTCGACGACACAGAGGACGACCTCACCCCGGATGCGCCTCATCGCCGGCCTTCCGACAGATCGGTCGAAATCGACGCCGGCCGACTGGGGCTGGAACGCGATGCCACACAAGACCTGGGCTCAGAGGAGAGCGATGTCGAGGTGGTCAGGCTCAATGTGGAGGACATGGGGCTGGACGATGAGGACCTCATGGCCTTGGACGACGAGGAAGAACGGCCACAGGACGCGGAGCCCATGGTCGAGCTGGTTGGCGATTCGGGTGGAGAGCACTTCGAGCCGTCGGAGGTGCGAGTGGTCTGGAAGCGCCCGACTGCCGACGAGCCGGTGCGGGAGCCCACAGAACCCCAAGCCGTTGAACAGAAGGCTGAACCGACGGTAGACCTTGGTGTGGAGGAAGACTTCGACATGGAACCCCCCGAAGCCGACACCGTTCCCGAAGCGCGCTCCGAAGAACCTCCTGCGCCGTCCCCGACTCAGATCTTCTGGACTCTTGGCAGCCAGGTGGACCGGGACGTGGATCTCCGATTCGACGTGATCCTCGGTCAGAGTCCGTCGTCGATCAAGACGGTTCCCATCACCACCTCCGAGGGCGCACCGGCAGCACGGAGTATGGTCCCCGCAAGCGAGCAGAGGACTGATCGCGCGTCAGAGGTGTCCGGTCCCGAAGCAAGGGCACGGGTGTCGATGGAGACGCCGGCCGCCAAGCGTGCGGTATCGGATGCCGCTAAATCGGTGTCGGCTGAGTCTTCCCCTACCCTCAGCGAGGAGGTGGACCGGGACGTGGATATGCGTTTCGACAAGCTCCTCGGCGAGAGTGCGGAATCAAGGCGGCCCTTTGAAGGTGCCGACGCTCAGCAAGACATGGAGCCCGACGTCACCACACAGGAGCTCTTCGGCGAAGAACTGCCCACCGAAGAATTCCCTACTGAGGCGGTCCCCTCAGAGGACACGTCAGAACTGCACTGGGCGGATGAACAGATGTCCGTCGACGGTCGCTCCATGGGGAGGGATGCCGCTGCGGGTCCTAAGCAGGATACGGTCCACTTGGAGACAATGGACGCTGACGAACTGCTGATGGAAGCTGTGGGTGAAGACGAGGACATGCTGGAGCTGACCGAAGACGTGTCGCTGGAAGAGATCGCGGCGGCCGGCGCTGCTAGGGCCGTCACAGGAGCTAAGCCCGGAGTGTCGAGCCCTGTTTTTCAGGCGCTGTCGGTGGCCGAGCTCGCCGGCAAGACTCGGCAGGCAGGCCTCTCCGACCCGTTGACCGATGCTTCGACCCACACGGACGTCCCCCTTTGTGCGCGCTACGGCGGACGCACCATGACGGTCTTCGCTCAGGGGAGATCCTTTCCCGCCACAGAAGAAGGTTCCGTCACCATCAAGGGGACGGGTCCTCGGCGATACCTGGAGTTCTTCGAAGGTCGCCGCAGGATCGGCGCGGTTCCTCTGCCCATTGCTGAGGAATTGGGCGAGGCCGTCAGCGCGATCAGCGTGAAGGCCACGCACCTGGGCTCAGACCTCGAAGTGACCCTGTGGAGCCCCGAATCAAGCTGGAAACGGACCTACAGGGCGCCCCTGACCCAAAGGGATCGGGTACATTGTACGGTCTTTGCGCCACGGGAAACGCGATCCGGAAGCGGCTTCCTGGTGCAGGCGTTTCTTCACCTGCCGTCCCAGGCGCAACAGGCACAATCCGAGGCCCAGGTGGTCGACGAAACCGCGGAAGCACGGGGTTCGCGGTCCCTGAGCACGAGCATCGAGCGCGGTTCCACTCTTGGCCTCCACCTTCGCGTGGGGGGGCTCGACGTGGATCAGCCGGTCAAGGAGATCACATGGCAGGGTGAGCCGCTCTCCGCACAGTTTCGGGTGACCGTGCCCGAGGAGTTCGCCCCCAGACGCGTTGCGGCTTTGCTCACGCTGAGTAGAGACGGGGTCCCCATCGGAAAAGTCGAATTCAGTGTCGAGGTGGTTTCCGCGGCCCGGGAGGTGGACTCGGAGCCACAGCCCACCGGGATGGCGAGACGGTTCTCCGTGTACTTCATATCCTACGCTCGGCATGACCTCCGGGAAGTGCTCAAGCGCGTGCAGATGCTCCCTCTGTTGGGAATCGGATTCCGTCAGGATCTGTTCCACCTCACGCCCGGCGTCCGCTGGAAGGAGAAGATCCACCAGTTCATTGACGAATCGGATGCTGTGCTGTTGTTCTGGTCATCGCACGCGAGAGACTCGGAATGGGTCATGGACGAATGCCGGCACGCAATCGACACCAAGGGAAAAGACGCGATCATCCCGGTGCTGATCGAAGGGCCTCCGCCGGTGGCGCCCCCACCGGAACTGCAAGAGCTGCACTTCGACGACCCGATTCTCTATTTTTCCTGAAAATGCGATTTCCGGGGGACAACCCTTCTGCAAAAGGGTTTCCCCCGGGAGACTTTCTCACAAAGGGTAAGGTATGGTCATCACGGGCGTGGAAAGGCTTTTGGCTGAGCCCGGCATGCTCTCCGACGCGGGGCGCCTGGGTCTCTTGTGTAACGAAGCGTCGGTGGATTCGCGATTTCGCCCGGCTCCGGAGCTGGTGCATCGTGGGTTCCCGGGGCGGCTTGTCTGTCTGTTCGGTCCACAGCACGGGATAGGCCTCACCGAGCAGGACAACATGATCGAAACAAGCCACGGGACACACCCAAACCTTGGAATACCTGTGTACAGCCTCTACGGTGCCGCACGGACGCCGGACCCCGCTATGTTGGACGGGGTTGACACGGTACTGGTGGACCTCCAGGACACGGGCACCAGGGTGTACACCTTTGCCACGACCGTGCTGCTGCTCATGGAGGTCTGTGCCGGGCTCGGGAAGGCGGTGGTCATACTCGACCGTCCCAATCCGATCAATGGCGTCGACGTGGAAGGGAACGTGCTCGATCCGGAATTTCGTTCCTTTGTGGGTCCGCATCCCATCCCGATGAGGCACGGCCTCACTCTGGGCGAGCTCATGTCCCTGTACAACGGCGAGCGCGGAGTGGGGTGCATGCTGCGAGTGGTGCCCATGCAAGGCTGGAACCGACACTGGTACTACGAGCAGACAGGTCTGGAATGGGTGATGCCGTCGCCGAACATGCCGCTGGTCGAGACCGCTGTAGTCTATCCGGGTCAGGTGCTCCTCGAAGGGACCAACCTGTCCGAGGGCCGGGGGACTACCCGCCCCTTCGAGATATTCGGCGCGCCCTTCCTGCAACCGGCCGAGGTCGTGCGGGCAATGGATGCGGAGGCTTGCGCTGGAGCCGTCCTGCGGGAGATCCATTTTCGCCCGACGTTCAACAAATGGGCAGACCGCGTCTGCCGAGGGTTCCAGATACACGTAACCGACCGAAGCCGATTTCGCCCATACCGATTCACCCTGTCGCTGCTGTCTGCGGTAAGCAGTTTGTATCCCAATGGGTTTCGCTGGTCAGACCCGCCGTACGAGTATGTGCACGACAAACTGCCCATCGAGGTCATCCTCGGCGACGGCCGCATCCGGCAGGACATCGAGGAGGGATGCCTCCGCGTAAATCTGGAAGCACAGTGGGGCTCGGCTCTCGAAGGGTACACGCAGGTCCGCAGCAATTACCTCATGTATCACGGGTAGCGCTCCGGTTTTCTCGCTTGACAAGTCCCGAATCATTCAAATAACATGCTAAGCCTTGGCGTGTCACCTGAGAGCTTCGCGACGGGGGAAGAGTTGCGTTCCGTGGCAAGAGTGCACGTCGTTGACGTGTTGACGCGGGCCGTCCGGCCGGCGCAGTGTAGTTGGTTGGAGTCGATGTGGCTTTCCTTTCGGTTTCCCAGAAAATAGACGCACTTCGGGACGAGTCCGTGAACTTCCTGAGCAGGATCTGTGCCATTCCCGCTCTGGGTCCTGAAAACCAGGGCACGGGCGAGATGCGAAAATATCTGATGGTGAGAGAGATGGTCAGATCCCTCTCTCCGGACCTGGAAGTCGAAGTGCCGGCACCGGATAACAGAGTCCCTGAAGGCGTCAGACCCAACCTCCTCGTCAAGTTTCGAGGCAGGGACCACTCCCGCACGCTGTGGATTCTGTCTCACGTCGATGTGGTTCCGCCGGGAGAGGCGGGGCTGTGGGATTCCGACCCCTTTCTGCCACACGTCTCTGATGGCCGTTTGTACGGACGCGGGGTTGAAGACAACGGTCAGGCGCTTGTCGCGGCGATCTTCGCGGTGAAGGCGGTCAAAGAGACCTGTGGACTGGGGATCGACGTGGGGCTCGCCATCGTCTCGGACGAAGAGAATGGAAGCCACTTCGGGCTCGAATACGTGCTCGATCAACGTCCCGACCTGTTCGGAGCCGACGACCTGATCGTGGTCCCTGACGCGGGGAATGAGCAGGGCGATCACATCGAAATCGCCGAAAAACACATGCTCCAGGTGAAGTTCACGGTAAGGGGAAAGCAGGTGCATGCGAGCCGTCCGGATATGGGCGCGAATTCCCTGCGCGCTGCTGCCAACTTGATCGTGGAACTGGACAAGACCCTGTCTGATCGCTTCTCCATTGAGGACCCGTTCTACCGACCGGCCACAAGCACGTTCGAGCCTACCAAGAAAGAGGCAAATGTCCCGAACATCAACACGGTCCCGGGGGAAGACGTGTTCTACTTCGACTGCCGCGTCCTCCCCGAAATCCCATTGGAGGACGTCACGAAGGTGATGGAATCCGTGGCCGCGCAGATCGACCGAAGGTTCGGGGTCGAAAGCCGGGTCGAGGTAGTGATCAAGTTCGCAGCTCCTGAACCGACACCCGCAGATTCTCCGGTGGTGATGGCCCTGGCTCAGGCGATCCTGGAGGTGTACGGCGTACAAGCCAGACCTCATGGGATCGGAGGCCAGACCGTGGCCGCGTTCTTCCGGAAGAAAGGCCTGCGCGCCGCTGTGTGGGAAAAGATCCTGAATACCGCGCATGAGCCCAACGAAAGGATATCTATCGACAATCTTGTGGGTGACACCAAGGTGTTCGCGAGGATGATGATGTAGAAGGTGAGAGTTCACCGCGGACACGCAGAGCGGCTGGAAGCCGTAGCCAATAATCGCGTCCACCTTCCTCGGTCCTCATGAAGACCCAGGGCGGGACGAGTTGGTTCTCCGCAATGGAAGAAAGGCACTTTGCGATCTCCCGGAGCTGCTGAGCTGAAGATTTCTTCTCGGCTGGAGAAGAAATTGAATGTGATCAATAAGAAGGTCCTGTGATGGAGCGGGTTCCCGCAACCCATCCGAGCGGCCCGACAAGACACATGGGGTCCGGGGTGCAGAGGACGCTGAGGAAGGCACAGAAGGGGGACGATCTTGCGGGTGATGGTCCCGTATCCCTTCAGGGGTAGAAAACCCGTATTTATTGCATATGTCATTGCCTAAGTCCAGCCGTACGGCGGCTGTTAAGGAGGCTTAGGGGGTATGGATTACTTGAGACCCATTAGTGGTGTGTGGTGTGGTGTCTGGCTCGGAGTGCTCCTCTGTCTGGCGCCTCCCACGTCGGAGCGAATCTGGGCGGCAGAGCCGGTTTCGCGGTCCACTGCCGGAGAGACGGTGCTGTCTTTGCCTCAGGCCGTGGAGATCTCCGTAACCAGAAACCTGCGTATGGCTGATGCCAGGCTCGCGGTCGAGGAAAAGGAGTACCAGCGCAGAGAAGCCTTCTCTGACTTTTTCCCGTCGATCGATCTTCAGTACACCGCGCGCGGATACAGGTACAAGCAAATGGGCACCGTCGCGGCTTTTGCCGCGTCCCACGACAGCCGGTGGATGACGAGGAATTCGTCCGCGAGCCCGGATTTCCTTATGCCCAATTATCCGTATCGCATCGACCCGTACCGGACGTTCACCATGTCCGTCACGTTGACTCAGCCGATATTCACTGGCGGCAGACTGCTGAACGACTACAAATATTATAGACTAGGGGTGGACTACTCCGCGATCCAGGCGGAGGTGGACCGGCAGGATCTCATCCTCGAGGTGTACGAGGCCTTTGACGGCATGATGCAAGGCGAAAAACTCCTTGATGTGGCCAATCAGTCCGTGGTCGCGCTCACTGCCCTGCGGAACCAAACCCTCGAATTCTTCAAGACCGGCGTAGTACCCAAGGTCGACGTGCTCTCTACAGAGGGCCAGCTCGCAACGGCCAGGATTCAGCGGACCCAGGCTACGTCCGAGATCGAGAAGCAGCGTACGGTGCTGAACAATCTGCTCAGGTACCCCCCGGAAGCCCCCACGAAGATTAGCTACGACCTGGATTTCCGGCCGGCTTCGTACACGATTCCCGCAATTTACGAGATCGCGGCTCGGAACAGACTGGAGATTCGCCAGGCGAACATCTCCGTGGCTCAAGCGCTTGCGTTGGTCAAACTGGCAGACGCGGATCTCATGCCGTCGATTCAGGTCCAGGCGCAGGGCACACGGACAAACGACGACTGGAACCCCTTCGACCCCGAAGCGATCAACGACTGGACCGTCACGGGGGTGCTTACCTGGAGCTTCAACATGTTCCGCAACCGAGATACCTCAAAGGAACGACGAGTCTCCCAGGCCCGCACCTTTGTCGCTCGGGAACAGCTTGTGGAAAACATCATGTCTGAGGTGAAACAGGCCTATGTGGCCATGAAGCGTTCGGAAAGCGACGTGGTGGACAACCGCAAAGCAGTCGAATTTCGCAAGGAGAACTTCCGCATCAACCAGGAACGATACAAGGAACAGGTGGCGACGTATACCGAAGTGCTCGATGCGCAAAGGGAACTGGCAAACGCGCAGGGCGACTACTTCACATCCCTCATCGGGGCTAGGCTCAATCGGGCGATTCTCGAGCGAAAGATGGGCATCCTGAACCAGTGAGACAGAGCAACGGTTCGGCGAGAACGCAAGAATTGAACCACAAACACGCGAGGAAAGCCGCGTTGCGTTCTCCCAGAGCTGCTGAACTGAAGATTTCTTCTCGGCAAGAGAAGAAATCACATGTTATTAGTGAAGCGCCCCTTCCCCCAGGATGCGGCAAGAAAGGAGACTCCGGTGCGATTTCTCGGCCTAGTGGCAGTTGCGGCAATCTGGTGGGCCGGTGCGGCGAGTTCGGCTTGGAGCGAAACGTCTACCCAGGCGACCGCGGCGTCCGTGCCGGCGGGGCGACCGAGCACGTTTTCGATCAAGAAAGACCTGCTCGTTGCCGCGCGCACGGAACTCCAGAGCCAGCTTCGGGACGTGCAGCGGTGCATCCAGAAAGCCGAATTCAGCATGAGAGACGAGAGAGGACGCATAAACCGAATCTCGAGCACGGACCTGATCACGTGTGCCAGAACTCTGGGGCAGATCCAGAGAAAACTGACCAACCTCGGCAGGAAAGCTGAGGCCCTGGCCAGGGATGCCGAAGTCATGGGCGCAAACCTGGAATCCCTGAAAAAACGACTCGAAACCAAGGAACGTATTCGGATGGGCTCCGGCGAGTAGGCTCCGTGCGAGTCAGGCCATCGGTCCACATCACGAGGATTGTGTGAACCACCTCCCCTTTATGCTTGCCTGCGTGACGCTTGCCTACTGCATGGTCTTCTGGGCATTGAGAAATCGTGAAATCTTCCGAGCATGGCGGGAGGTTCCGGTCATCAGCTCCGAGCCGCTGGCCGGTATTGAGCGCGCACCGCTTATCTCCGTCATCGTGCCGGCCCACAATGAGGAGGCCGGGATTGTGGCCTGCCTCATGTCCGTGATCGACCAGGATTATCCGCACTTCGAGCTGATCGTGGTGGACGACCGCTCCGGCGACCGGACCGCCGAGTTGGCTCGCTCGTGCCTGGCGGACCGGCAGAACTGCCAGGTCATCACTGTGACGGATCTTCCGGCCGGTTGGACGGGCAAGTGCCATGCGCTGCATGTGGCGGTCGGGCATGCGAAGGGGGAATGGTTCGCGTTTCTCGATGCGGACAGCCTGCTTCACCGGTCTGCACTGAGCCGGTGCTACAAGGAAGTCAGCACCCGCAGCATCGGCATGATCACGCTCAGTCCGAAACCGGTGATCGAGACCTTCTGGGAGAAGGCCCTGCAACCGGTATTCATGGGCTTGTCGTGCATTATCTATCCGTTGCCGGACGTGAATGATCCGACCAGCTCTGTAGCGTCGGCCAACGGAATGTTCTACCTGATCGGCAGGAACGCGTACGAGAGGATCGGCGGTCACCTCGGAGTGAGGGGTCTCGCGGTGGAAGACATCGGAATCGGCAAGAGAGTGAAGGCGCTAGGGCTGGGATTGCTCTTCGCCAACGGTCGCGAGGTCCTGAGAACCCGCATGTACACGGGATTCACGGAGATAGTGAGAGGATGGACCAGAATACACTCGGCATCCATGAACTATGAGATAGGAAAGGCAGCAACGCACCTGGCGGCCCATTCGCTCATCAGCACGCCGGTGGTGACCGCAGCCCTTTTCGTGTACGTGCCCACCGCGCTACAGGTCTGGCCGGATGTGTGGTGGGTGATCCCTTGTGTCCTGGCCATCGAGGTAGTGGCCGCGACCACGATCTACTACCGGATACTCGGAGTGCCCGCGAGGTATTCCGTACTCGCGTCATTGGGGAACATGATCCTGGTATGGGAGCTCGGGGTGATCATTAAGAAGATCCTGCTCAACGAAGCCCTCCAATGGCGCGGAACCACGTACCCCCTGAATCGCTACCGACCTACCACCCTCGACCCCAGGAGGTGAGCACACGGCCTCCTGCCACAAGAGGTTCCTCGATCGCGGCTTGACATATCGCCATATTCCATAGTGTGGCAAACCGTATGAAAACGACCATTCATATTCCGGACAGTCTGTTCGAGGAGGCGCGTGCCATTGCCGCCAAGGAACGTACCACGTTCAAGGCACTCGTCGAGGAGGGCTTGCGCCGCGTCATCACGGACCGGCAGCAGCGGGGAAGGTTTGTGCTTCGGAAAGCCACTTTCCGCGGGAACGGCCTGCACGCAGGCCTCTCCGGGGCGTCGTGGGAGCAGGTCCGGGCACTCGCTTATGAAGGCAGGGGCGAACGATTGCGGTTGACACCAATATTCTGGTGTACGCTCACCGTGAAGATTCGCTTTGGCACGAGACAGCCTATCGCCGAATCCTGGAGTTGGCCGAAGCCGCTGCCCCTTGGGCCATACCGTGGCAGTGCGTGCACGAGTTCCTGGCCATTGTGAGTCACCCGCGGATATACTCCCCCCGACGCCCCCAGACAGGGCCGTCGAACAAGTGGACTCTGGCAGCCCGATGCGTGTGCTTTGATGTATTTGTATCTTGGCGCCTTTGTGGTTTGTCTTCTGGCCCCTTAAAGGATGCCCTCTGAACGGTTACTGGTCTTCTTGCCCTCTCCCCTTCTTCGCGATCTCCAGGAAGTGGCGCATAGGGACGGACATGGGTTCGCTGCGACGCACGACAATGTCCGCGTAGAAGTCGATGTTCCCTTCCTTGAGGTCGATCTGCTTGAGTTTTCCCGCTGCGAGTTCCCCCTCGATCTCGTGAGAGAGTATGAAAGACACCCCCATCCGTCGGGCGATGTACGCGAGGATAAACGGGAGGCTTTCGGATTCGACCACCACCGACGGCGTGACCCCGAACTCACGAAGCTTCTTCAGGATCGCGTTGCGAGAGCCTGAGCCCTGCTCGCGTATGATTAGCGGCTCGCCGCTGAGAGACACCACCGAAATCGGAGCTCGCTCAGCCAACGGATGGTCGGGCCTGGTGACCAAGACGAACTCGGCCCGAGCGAACGGGATCGCCTTGAACTCCGCATCGTACTCGGTCCTGGCAACCACCACGAGGTCCTCTTTACGATTGCGGAGCCGAACGAGCAGTTCCGCTGAATTCCCTTCGCTGAGCTTCACTTGCACGCGAGGGAACTCGTTCTGGAACTGGGCGATCAGATCGGGCATATCGGTGCGGGCGTATGCCTTGGTGGTCCCGATGCGGAGAATCTGAGTAGTCGCCTTTCTTGCCTTTTCCAGTGCGGCCTCGATCTGCTCAACCCGAGCAAAGGCGCTCTTGGCAAGAAGAAAGAGCTCCTCCCCCGTTTCGGTCAGCCTGTATGCGCCGCCGTAGCGGTAGAAGAGCTTCACTCCGCATTCATCCTCGAACCCGCGAAGCTGCTGGGAGACCGCGGGTTGGGTTATGTGCAGGAATTCCGCGGTCTTCGAGACACTCAGGAATCTGCAGAAATGAAAGTAGGTTTCCAGGTGTCTGAGGTTCATTCTGGGAGTCTCCCACACGCAGTATTATAAGTCAAACTAATAGCTCTATAACTTTTTATGACTTGACTTCCAGGCCAGTACCAACCAGAATCGACTCACTCCACAAGCCTGGGTGAGAGGCCCGGCGCCATGAAATAACACCATTTTTCGGAAAAGGCCTTTCCGAGTTCCACATTTTTTGATTGCGGCCCCGGGCCACACACGTGAACTTTGCACGGTATCATCGCACCGACCGGATGACGTGTCGCAAGAGGCGGCTGCGAGCCGCAACCAAGCGGCTGGGCACCGCGGCCAATAATCGCGTCGACCTTTCTCGGTCCGCATGAAGACCCAGGGCGGGGCGAGTTGGTTCTACGCAACCGAATATACGCACGTTGCTTTCTCCCAGGGCTGCTGACCTGAAGATTTGTTCTCGAAAAGAGAAGAAATCGAAGGTCATGGGAAAAACGCAGGTCGCCGGCCCTGTTGGGGTTCTGTCTCGGAGAAAGGTCATCCTGTGAAACGGATCGTCATAGGTATCAGTGGGGCGAGCGGCACCATCTACGGCGTCCGCCTGCTGGAAGTGCTTCGGCAGACCGAAGGAGTCGAAACCCACCTGGTGATGAGCCGGGGAGCCCGAATTGCCATGCAGCTCGAGACCTCGCTCGATCCAGACGAAGTGGAGAAGCTCGCAGATCACGTCCATGCCCCCGAGAACTTGGCGGCTTCACTGTCGAGCGGGTCGTTCCGCACCGAAGGAATGGCGGTCGCTCCCTGTTCCATGAAGAGCCTTTCGATGATCGCGCGGTCACTCAACGACAATCTGCTTGTGCGAGCAGCGGACGTCACCCTCAAGGAACGCAGAAAGCTTGTCCTTGTCGTCAGGGAGACCCCGCTTCACCTGGGACACCTCAGGGCCATGGTCGAGGTCACCGAGATGGGCGGGGTAATTCTTCCCCCGGTTCCCTCTTTTTACCACAAGCCTCGCACAATAGAGGACATCGTAGACCAGACCGTCGGAAAAACACTGGATCAGTTTGCGATCGCCCACGATCTCTTCGACCGCTGGGGAGGGGGATGACACGACAAGAGCTGGAGACCACCGTCGTGGAATTCATGGACTCACTGACCACCATGACCCTCGCGTGCGCGAACCGCGACTCCCCGTGGGCCGCAGCGGTCTACTACGCCCGTGACAACCTTGATCTGATCTTCTTTTCGTCTCCGGGGTCAAGGCATTCGAAGGTATTCGCGGGGAACCCTCGGGCCGCAGCGGCCATCCACGGGCACTACACCGGCTGGAAGGAGATCAAGGGCCTGCAAATGGAGGGAGCCGTGCTGCCGGTCGAAACCGCGGCCGGGTCTGTCCGGGCCTTTGCCGTGTATCTGAAGAAGTATCCGTTTGTGAAGGAATTCTTTCAGGACCCAGGCGCGCTGTCCGCGCAGTTGGCCTCAAAGATGGCGCGAGTCGCACTGTACCAGTTTCGGCCCGAGACGATTCTCTACCTGAACAACGCGGAGGGCTTCGGGACGAGGTGGCGATTGGATGTGTCCCACGGCCGGCCCTCGGGAGATCCGGTGCTCGTGAAAGGGGACAGCCCTTCGAGTTGAAAGTCGCGAAACGCTTCGGGGTTACGGTTACTGAGTCAAACACAACTCTTGAGATATCGATGCGATTTCGACGTTCCGCAGTTCGATCTTTCTCTCACGCGCGTGTTGAACAGGCTTTGCGGCCTGTCTTAGGTAAGGAGCACGACTTTGCATGGTCCGCCCCGTCGAAGCTCGCGGGAGTGGACACGTAGACGCGGTCGCCCTTTTCTCGGCAGAGGAGACTGAGTGCCATGCCTCTCCCCGGGTGGACAGGCACGGGCAGAGGCATGGCGCCCGCGGTTTTCCGTGCGGAGGACCATGGTCCGCTCCGGAAGATGTGTGCAACGGAACCAAACAGGAGGTGGAGTGATGGCTGATTTGAAGTTCCCCAGTCCCCATGAGGCGGAAAAGATCCCCGGCACCGAGGGATGGGAGCGCATGTATCCCTACCACTATCAGTTTTCCACGGACAATGCCGACCGCAAAAAGTACGAAGAGGGTATGTTCTGGTTCTACGACGGGCTGCACTATCCGGAACCCATGTACCCCTTCGACATCATCTGGGATGAAGCGTGGTTCCTGGCCCTGTCCCAGTTCAACACGCGTATTTTCATCGTCCCTCCCGCGCTGGGCATAGACCACAGAATACATAACGGGTACATATACATAACGCCGCTCCCCGTGCCAAACCCCGAGGAAATCCCCAAACGGGTTGAGCTGTTCATGCAAAGGGCCGGATATTACTATCAGAATTGGGACAAGCTCCACGACCAATGGGAAGAGAAGATGAAGACCCTCATCAAACAGCTCGTGGACGTCAAGATCCCGGTTCCGCCGGAAATGGAAGAAGAAAAGGTCGTCACGGAAGGAATAGGGACTTCCACCGGGTACCATCTCCTGAAGGCCTACGACGATCTGATTAACCTCGGTATACTCTGCTGGCAGTACCACTTCGAGTTCCTCAACCTCGGGTACGCGGCGTACGTGGTCTTCGTGGACTTCTGCCAGAAAGTTTTCCCAGACATCCCGCTGCAGAACATCACCCAAATGGTCGGCGGCATCGACGTAATCATCTACCGGCCTGACGAAGAGCTCAAGAAACTCGCCAAGCTCGCAATCGAGCTGGGGGTCGACAACGTGGCCATGAACGGCAACGCGGAACACGTGCTCAAGGACATGGCCGGCACCGAAAACGGCAACAAGTGGCTCAAGGCCTTCCAGGAAGCAAGAGAACCGTGGTTCTACGTCTCCACAGGCACCGGTTGGTACCACCACGACAGATCATGGAACGATGACCTCGATATCCCGATCGATGCCATGAGGATCTACATTGAACAGCTTCGCAAGGGAGTGAACATCGACCGACCTACCCGTGAGGTGATCGAGAGACGGGACAAACTCAGCAACGAATACCGCGCGCTCATTAAGACCGAAGAGGACCGCGCCACCTTCGACCAGATGCTCGGCACATCGAGGACGGTGTTTCCTTATGTAGAAAACCACCTCTTCTATGTAGAGCATTGGTTCCACAGTATATTCTGGAACAAGATGCGGGAAGTGGCCAAGATCATGGTGGACCACAAGTTCATCAATGAGGTCGAGGACGTCTGGTACCTCAAGCGAGCCGAGATCAAGGACGCACTGTGGGATCTGGTCACTGCGTGGGCGACGGGCAGCAATGCGCGAGGTCCGTTGGTCTGGCCGAAGGAGATCGCCTGGCGCAAGGACGTCATGGCAAAATTCCGCAAATGGACCCCGCCCGACGCCATGGGAAAGGTCCCGGAAACGATCACCGAGCCGTTCACCATTGTGCTCTGGGGGATCACTTCCGAGTCCATGTCTGCCTGGGCCAAACTTAAGACGGTTGCCGAGGGCGACCTGACCAAGATCGTCGGATTCCCCGGCTCGCCGGGGGTGGTGGAAGGACCTGTCCGCGTCTGCCGCACGGTGAAGGAGATCGGAGAGCTCAAGGAAGGCGAGATCCTCGTGGCACCCACGACCTCGCCGAGCTGGGCGCCGGCTTTTCAGAAGATCAAGGCTTGCATCACCGACGTGGGCGGCGTTATGTGTCATGCTGCCATAGTCTGTCGTGAGTACGGCTTGCCCGCGATAGTCGGGACAGGCTCCGCAACGTCGCGGCTCAAGACAGGCCAGAAGATAAGACTGGACGGCTCCAAGGGAGAGATCGACATCATCTCCTAAGCTCCCAGACAACGGGGAATCTCTTATGGACGACACCTCGAAGTACATGATTCCATTCGAGGAGTGCGACCTCAGCATGGTCAACCGGGTTGGCGGCAAATGCGCCAGCCTGGGAGAACTGCTGAAGGCCCAGATACCGGTCCCTCCAGGGTACGCGATTACTACGGACACGTACGAGCGTTTCCTGGAGGAGAACGGACTCACGCAGAAAATAATAGCCAGGCTCGAAGGAATAGACGAGACCATGGTGGAAAGAGTGCACGAGGCCTCAGAGGATGTCAGATCCTGGATCGAGGCGGGCTCTATTTCCGAACCCCTGGAAGATATGATCGCAGAGAGTTATCGGCTGCTCTCCAAAAGGACGAGGATCCCCGCGTGCCCGGTGGCGGTTCGTTCATCGGCAACCGCGGAGGACCTGCCGGACGCGAGCTTTGCCGGCCAGCAAGAGACCTATCTCTGGGTCCGGGGGGTCGACGACCTCCTTGTGTCAACTCGCAAATGCTGGTCGAGCCTTTTCACGCCTCGCGCGATTTCTTACCGCCTGACAATGGGATTTGAACACTCCAAGGTCCTTATAAGCGTGGCGGTACAGAAGATGGTGAGATCGTTCACCGCGGGGGTCATGTTCACCCTGAACCCGGCCACAGGGGACCCTTCCACCATCGTGATCGACGCAAACTGGGGCTACGGAGAGAGCGTCGTATCGGGTGAAGTGACTCCGGACCAGTTCCACGTGAACAAGGTCACCATGGAGGTGACCAGGAAGACCATCTCTCCAAAGGCGATCTACTACACCACAGACCCCGAAACCGATGAAGTCAAGAAACTCGATGTCGATCCCGAACGACGGGACGCCCAGTGCGTGCTCGACGCGGAGGTTATCGAGCTCGCGAAGTGGGGAAAGATCATAGAAAAACACTATGGAAAGCCCATGGATATCGAATGGGCCACCGAGAAGTCCCTCCCGTACAAGGGGGAGATCTACATCGTGCAGAGCCGTCCCGAGACGGTCTGGAGCCAGAAGACCAAAGCACCGGTCGTGGCCCCCCAGAAGAGCGCATTGGAACACATAGTGGCCGGCCTGCTCAAGGGACGGAAACTGACGTGAATAGTCGGCCGGCGGCCCCAGGAGAGTCTTCCGAGGGAAACCCCTTTTGCTCTTCCCCGGGAACTGCACGTCCATGAAAAGGAGATGCGTAGCATGAAGGAATTGCGGGATTTCATCAACAGGTGCGAACAGGAAGGTGAGCTCCACAGAATAAAAGCTGAGGTGGACTGGAATCTGGAGCTGTCGCACATAGCCAAGCTCAACGAGGAGCGCAAGGGCCCCGCGCTGCTTTTCGAGAACGTCAAGGGGTACGACATCCCGGTTTTGACCAGCGCGTTTACCACGGCGAAAAGGTTGGCGATCGGCTTGGGAATGCCCTTGCACTACAGTATGTGCGACATGGCCCGGGAATGGATGAAGCTGACCACCAAGCAGTTGGTGAAACCCAGGGTGGTCGATTCGGGTCCCGTGTGTGAAGTGGTCCTCGAAGGGAATGATGTGGACATAGAGGCTCTCCCTGTGCCGTTCTTCTACCCTCTGGACGGCGGCAGATTCGTGGGAACCGCAGTGTACCTCGTCACCGAGGACAAGGAATCCGGATGGATCAACCTGGGCACGTACCGCATGCAGATCCACGATCGCAACCACTGCGGCATTCAGATCATCAAGGGCAAGCACGCGGACTTCCACTTCAATCAGCACAAGAAAGACGGCACCAAGATGCCCGCGGCTGCGGTCATAGGCGCTGATGCGGTGCACTTCCTCGTCTCATCCACGCTCGTTTCCGCACAAGTGGACGAGTACGACATCATAAGCACCCTGCGCGGCGAACCCTGCGAAGTGTTCAAGAGCGACCTGACCGGGCTGCCGCTCCCGGCCAATGCGGAGATCATCCTCGAAGGATATGTGGACCCCAACGACATGAGGGAAGAAGGTCCATTCGGTGAGTACACCGGGTATTACTCAGGTGCCAAGGGTGAGGAATGGCCCAAGCAGGTGCTCCACATCCAGAGAATTCTGAGACGGAAAAACCCGATCTTCTGGGCGACCACCGTGGGCAAACCCATCACCGATACCCACATGATTCAGTCCCTCAACCGGACCGCGACCCTGTGGACCGACCTCGAGAACATGAAGGTGCCGGGGATTCAGTCCGTGTACATACCGGCCGAGTCCACGGGTCGCTTCTGGGCCATAGTGAGTGTGGACCAGAAGTATCCGGGCCACTCGAACCACGTGGGCAACGCGGTGATCGCGACCACTACGGGTCACTACGGACTCAAGGGAGTGATCGTGGTGGACAAGGACATCCCTGCGGACGATTGGGACCGCGTCATGTGGGCGCTTTCGGTCAGGTACGATCCGAAACGCGACACGCAGATCATCAACCGGGGCCGCTCGACTCCGCTGGACCCGGCACTCCCCATCGAGGCCCGGGAGATAGTCTCCAGGGTGATTCTCGACGCGTGCACTCCTCACGAATGGAAGCGCAAGCCCCTGGAAATCTTCCTGGACGAAGCCGTGAAGAACAAGGTGGTCGCCAGGTGGAAAGAGTACGGCTTCGCCGATTAAGGAGTCGTGATCTCTTGGCGGCTAGGCGCCGCAATGGGCAACGGCGCTGGCCTTCCTCGGCCCGCGTGAAGGCTGCCGGCCTTTCGCGCGGGTCCACGGAGCAGGCGGTCTGAGGACGCATCGACGCTACAGAGGTTGCGTCTCTTCGAGTCCCTGGGTGGGACAGGCGTCTCGCCTGTCTACCAAGAGATGACGTGCAGGATGCCCGTCCCGCCCGAAGCCCTTCGAGATCACAACCAAGAGTCGCGACCCCTGTCGTCATGCCGAATCGGCAGGGGACGCGGTTGACGTTAATCACCGCAGCCGGCGGATGGTTCCCGAAATACCCCACCGGATTTGCGGGACGGACGATTCGGCAGGTGGACTCTCTCTTCCTTTGCGTGCTTTGCGAGAGAACACTTTTTGAGCAGCCGAAGATTTCTACTTGCGGGAAGAACGCCACCACAATATGGTTCTCTACCATGTGGCGGCAAGTCACTCTTTTGCCGCCGGCTTGCTCGTCCGTGGCAATCGCCTCGACAAACCGTGAGGTAGGAAGGAGCCGGTTCACGAACCCAGGCTGAGAGCAATGCTTAACCTACTAAGTATCCTACTGGTCATGATCTTCTTCTCTGCGCTGGTCGTCGCCGGGATGGTCGGGCGGATCAGACGCGAGGAACAAGTACGCCCTCTGGACTGGGCGATCCTGGTGATACCCCTGCTCTTGGCATATGGATGCGTGGTGTTCCTGGCCGTCGTATTCGTGGGTGTGGGCCGGTACCAGCCTATGTCGCAGGTCGTCTTCGTGCTGTTCGGGGCCTTTCTTATCCTTGTGGTCACTCCGGTGGCGGCCGTGGTGGTGTACCGAAATCGCATGCAGACCCGACCGCCTGCATCGGGCGCCGAGTCACTGCCTGCCTATGACTTGGATGCGGCAGCATTCGACCGACGGCTCAAGAAGATACGGAACATCGCGTTCGTGGCAGGGGGAACGCTGGCGGTGTTCGTTTTCGTTTTCGTGTTGAGGTTGGGGTTCTGGCCGCCTTTGGCCTTCGCGGTGAAGCACAAGTACGAGGGGTTCACCCGGTTGCTGCTCGACATGGGCATTGACCCGAACCGGTCGGATTCCCGCGGTTACACGCCTCTGATGCACGCGGTGAGCACAAGGAATATGTCGATGATCACCCTCTTGCTCGCAAGGGGCGCAGACGTGAACGGTCGGGGACTTCACAATCAGACACCGCTGATCGCGGCGATATACGGCAACCAACCGGAAATAGTGATGTTTCTGCTGGACAAGGGGGCGAATCCCAACGCCGACGCTCACGGACAGGTCCCGCTCATAGCTGCCGCCAGAAACGAGAAGATGTTCAAGCTTCTCTTGGAACGGGGAGCGAATCCGAACGCGAAGGGATACGAAGGAACCGCCCTTATGCACGCATCCGCGTACAACCTCAAGGGCGTGGCGGAAATCTTGCTTGCGCGAGGGCCCGACCTCAACGCAACCGATGCGCTCGGCTATACCGCTCTGATGAAGGCGGCCCAACGAGGGCATATCGACATAGTCCACATGCTCGTGGACAAGGGGGCAGACCTCAACGTCCGGAACCACCAAGGACATACCGCGCTGTCCCTTGCGGAGGAGCACCGCCATAAAGCAGTTGCCGAGTTCCTGCGGTCGCGCGGAGCCGAAGGGAAAGGGGAACCCAGGAAAGAAAAGCCCCATCGTCGGAGACCCGAGCCCCAGCCCGAACCCGTTCCGAGAGCAAAGCCCGACACGGCTGAACCCGATCCGCTCAAGTCAGCGGTGATCCAGAACAGGCCGGAGGCGGTGGCGAGCCTGCTCCGTGAAGGCGCGGACATCAATGTCCGGGGAGAGGCGGACCGGAGAACTCCCCTGATGGAAGCCGTGTCCGTCAACAATCTCCCCATGATCAAGCTGCTCATCGAAAGAGGCGCAGGCCTCGACGTCACGAACAAGGAGGGCCAGACCGCCTTGATGATCGCGGCCCGCAACGGGTATTCCGACGCCGCGGCCGCACTGATCGCCAATGGGGCAAACGTCAACATGAAGGACGCCGTCAACGGCAGCACGGCTCTGGATTGGGCAGTATGGGGCGGGTTCACGGAAACGGCTGAGCTTCTCGTGAAGAAGGGCGCGGACGTCAATTCCAAGGGCGTATACCACGTGACCGCGCTCATGGGAGCAGCGAAGCGGGGAAACCTGAGACTCGCTCGACTCTTCTTGGAGCACGGCGCGGAAGTGAACGCGGCAACGAAGAAAGGCTGGACCCCTCTGATGTGGGCCGCGGAAGCAGGCCACATCCAGGTGGTGGAGCTGCTGCTCTCCAAGGGGGCGAACGTGGATTCGAGAAGCACCGGCGGGCAGACCGCGCTCTCCGCGGCAACCAAGGAAGGGCACCACAAGGTCAGGGAGCTTCTCCTCAAGCACGGAGCGAAACAGTAGCACTGGAGGTACCATCGTTCATGAAGCCAATTCGATATACGGACAAGATAATCAACGAATTCAGAGAAGCCGGACACTGGACGGACGAAACCTTCACGGATTTCTGGTTCCGGAACGCCAAGGAACGTCCGGACAAGGAAGCGCTGGTGGATTCCACCATGCGGATCACGTGGGCTGAGGCCGCCACGCTCATGGACCGGTTCGCACTTGCCTGGGTAAGTCTGGGGCTCGAACGCGATGATCGAACCATCCTGCAATCACCCAACTCCGCGTTCGGATTCCTCGCCCGCATCGCGTGCGAGCGGGCAGGCCTCATTAACATCACGGTGATGCCGTACCTTCGGCATAAGGAACTCGCGCACATCATCGAGAAGATTCAGCCAAGAGCGATCATCGTCCCCAGTATGTACCGCAAGTTCAACCACTTGGAAATGGCCCAGGACCTGAAGAAAGACTATCCGGATCTGAAGTTCACGTTCCTCCTCGATGAGACCGTCCCTGGACCTTATCCGGAAGGGGTACATTCGCTGCTGCTGATCTCCAAGGAGCCATGGGAAGACAAGGTCGACCGCTCGGTACTCGAGACGCGGCGATTCCACTCGACGGGCGATGTGGGCGCGCTTACCAGCACCAGCGGCACTACAGGCGTCCCGAAGATCGTCGAGTGGCCGTTGGCTCCACGGGTAATGACCTCGAAGTGTCGAGTGGATATCTGGAAGCTCACGGGGGATGACACGGCCATGGCGGTCGCGCCGTTTGCAGGCGGCGCAGCAGGAACCCTCACCTACTTCGCTGCTCCGCTGGTGGGCGCGAAGATCGTCCTTCTGGAGGAGTTCACTCCCGAGGGAGCGCTCGAAATGATCCAGAAGGAGAAGGTCACGAGTATCGGGGTGGTTCCCACTCACATCATTCGCATGCTCGAACAGGACCTGTCCAAGTATGACCTTTCTTCGCTGCGGTTCATCCGGTCCGCCGGGGGTTACCTTCCGCCGAAAGTGGCCATGGAGGCCGAAGAGCGCCTTGGAGGTCGAATCACCTCAGACCTGGGAACCCAGGACGTGGGGTCGGTCTCCGGGTGCTACATCGACGATCCGGGGGATGTGCGACGCCGCACCGTCGGGAAACCACTCACCGGCAACAGGATCAGGCTGGTGGACGAGAACGGTGGGGACGTCTCGGAAGGTGAGCCGGGTATTCTCTACCTGAGAGGCCCCCATTCCCCCGCGGGATACTGGCGAGACCCCGACACTACCCGGGATGTCTTCGATGACGACAACTGGACCACGACCGGCGACATCGTGAAGCTCGAAGAAGGTCGCATCTGGATCATGGGCCGGCAAAAGGACATGATCATTCGCGGCGGCCAGAACATCTACCCTGCGGAAATCGAGGGCCTGCTCAATGAGCACCCGAAGATCTCGTCCATCGCGATCGTGGCCATGCCGGATACCGAATACGTCGAGCGTGCATGTGCGTACGTGGTCCCCAAGGAAGGGGTGACCTTCACCTTCGACGAGATGGTCTCGTTCCTGAAGTCCAAACAGGTCGCCATGTATAAGCTCCCGGAAAGGCTTGAGATTATTTCCTCGATGCCCACTGTGGGCGACTCGGGCAAAGTCGACAAGAAAGTGCTCAAGAAGATGATCGAGGACAAGGTCGTGGCCGAAGGGAAGGCGTGATGCCACAACGAAATATGAAAGTCATCTCCCGACATCCCGAGAACTCGTTGGATGGCTAGAACCACCGATGTTTCAAAAGTTTTCGGAAGCGACTGTGTTGTACGTCAAGCAAAATCTTTCCTGTACGGTGTCTTGGTTCTCATGATGGCGTTGAGCATCACGAGCAGTTTTCGCATACAGGCCGTTATGGCGACCTTGG